>CAIJPD010000018.1 GCA_903822495.1 uncultured Chloroflexota bacterium
CGACGCCGCCCTCCGCGCAATCAAGGACCGTTACGGCCGGGGGATGGAGGACCCGGCTGGCGCTGGGCCGGCCTTCCGGCTCGTTCCAGTCGAGGGCCAGTCCGCCGCCTGTGGGGTGCGTCGCCCGCGCGGCCGGTTGTTCCAATCGTTGAGGTTTGAGAGGGATGAAACCCCCACGATTTGGAACATCCGCGCGAGGCGGGGGTCGAGGCGAGTTCGATGGGCTGGGTCGCGGCTTCGGCGACCCCCTCGCCATCAAGGGGTCAACTGTTTGGCAGCGAGGTTGGGTAGCCGGGTCCTGACACTGGCGCTCCCAGATCCCATCGGTGACGAGGTCCGCGATGAGGATCCGGCGCGATCTGCGTCCTGGCACGCCGAGCCTCATCACTGGTGAGGTTCGTGATGAGGTCCCGATTCCCAACCTCGCTGCCGAGCAGTGGCTTGGATGAAGGCCCAGCGCCGCCCGTGCCGGTGGGTGATCGGCGACCGAGGCGGGCGGGCGCGGGCCGGTGGCGCCCGTCGCGGCGCAGGGTTTTGCCGGGGTTTGGCCGCGTGCGGCTGGTACGATAGCGCCCACGAAAGCGAGCCCGGCGTGGACCGGAAGGGATGAGGACGACAGCCTTGGACGAACTGGTCGAGCGAACATTCACGCTCAACGGCAAGACCGTCACCAGCCACGTGGATGGGAAGCGGTCGCTGCTCCGCCACCTCCGCGACGACCTCCAGCTGGTCGGCACCAAGGATGGCTGCTCGAGCGGCGACTGCGGCTCGTGCGTGGTCCTGGTCGATGGCAAGCCGGTCGATTCGTGCGTCTACCTGATGCGCCGCGCCGACGGCGTGAGCATCGAGACGATCGAGGGCCTCGCCTCGCCGGAGGGCAAGCTCCACCCCATCCAGGCCGCGTTCCTGGAGAAGGGCGGCACGCAGTGCGGCTTCTGCACCCCGGGCATGATCATGGCCAGCAAGGCGCTGCTGGCGGCCAACCCCAACCCCACCGAAGACCAGATCCGCGAGGGGCTCAAGGACAACGTCTGCCGCTGCACCGGCTACCTCCAGATCTTCGAGGCGGTCCAGCAGGCGGGTGAGTGGCTCCAGAACCCGCGCGCGGCCGTGCGCTGGAAGCCCACCGGCGGCGCCCTCGGCAGCTCCGCCACCCTGGTTGACGGTGCCCGATCCGTGACCGGCTCGCTCCCCTACGCCGACGACCTGTACAAGCCCAACATGCTGTTCGGTGCCATCCACTGGGCGGCCCACCCGTACGCCAGGATCCTGAACATCGACGTCTCGGCGGCCAAGGCGGCCCCGGGCGTCTTCCGCGTCATCGGTGCCGCCGATGTGCCGGGCCTCAATCGTCATGGCCGGACCGTGTCGGACCAGCCGGTCTTCTGCTACGACTACGTCCGCTTCATGGGCGACCCCATCGTGTGCGTGCTGGCGGAGACCCGCGAGCAGGCCGAGGCCGCGGCCGAGCTGGTCAAGGTTGACTACGAGCCGCTCCAGGGGCTGTTCGACCCGCTCGATTCGCTCAAGCCGGACGCGCCCGTGCTGGTCGACTCGGCGCCGGGCAACGTGTGCAAGCACGTCACCCACAGCGTCGGCGACGTGGACGCGGCCTTCGCGACGGCGGCCCATGTCGTGTCGGGCCACTTCTCCACGCAGCGCCAGGACCATGCCTATCTGGAGCCACTGGCCTCCATGGCGGAGGTCCAGCCCGACGGCAGCGTCACCGTCTGGATGCCCACCCAGGCCCCGTTCGAGACACGCGAGCAGCTGACCAAGATCCTCGACCTTCCGCGCGAGAAGGTGCGGGTCATCGCCACCCCGCTGGGCGGCGGCTTCGGCGGCAAGCTGGAGATCACGCTGGAGGGCGTGGTGTCGGTCGCCGCGATGGTGACTCGTCGGCCGGTCAAGGTGACCCTGTCCCGGGCCGAGAGCCTGACCACCGCCGTCAAGCGCCACCCGTTCGAGCTGGACTACCGGGTCGCCACGGACGAGAAGGGCATGCTCCTCGCCGTCGACGCGCAGATGTACTGCGACGGCGGCCCGTACACGGGCAACAGCCCGCGGGTCATCGACCAGGCGATGATCTTCGCGTGCGGCCCCTACCGGGTGCCCAACGTCCGCCTGGACGGCAAGGCCGTCCACACCAACAACTTCCTGGGCGGCGCATTTCGCGGCTACGGCATCAACCAGTCGCTGGTTGCCATGGAGTCGATGCTCGACGAGCTGTGCGTCCAGCTGAAGATGGACCCGTTCGAAGTCCGCCGGCAGAACATGTACGTCCTGGGCGACAGCACGCTCACCGGGCAGTACCTCGGCTCCTCGGTCGGCGCGGTCCTGACCCTCGATGCGTGCCGCCGCGCCTTCGAGGAGGAGTGGCCCACCTACAAGGCCATGGAGCGGCCGGGCTACCGGATCGGCTACGGCATGGCCGGCGCCATGAAGAACGTCGGTGCGGGCAAGGGCAAGATCGACGACTCCGGCGCCACGTTCCTCCTCAAGGAGGACGGGCGGGTAGAGTTGCGGGTCTCCGTCGTGGACATGGGCCAGGCGATCAGGACCACCATGGTCCAGCTTGCCTCTCAGGCCACCGGGCTCTCCTTCGAGCTCTTCGACGTGATCTCGCAGGACACCGGGCTCACCCACCCGCACCGGTCCGCCTCCGGGCAGCGCCAGACGCTGGTCTCCGGGAACGCCACGATGCTGGCCGGCAAGAAGTTCCGCGACCTGCTCTTCGAGCTGGTCGGCAAGTGGTCGGGCAAGTCGCCGGACGAGATGGCGATCGTCAAGAACGAGGTCCGCACGCAGTGGACCCAGTACGTGGTCGAGGAGACGCTCTGCACGCTCCCGGACCTCTGGGCGCGTGCCGCGGACGAGGGCATCGACGTGGAGGCGGAGGCGGTCTACGTCGCCCCGCAGACGTGGCCGATGTCCGACAAGGAGGCCCTGCGGACCATCCCCAAGGAGAAGTACCGCAACTACCCCACGTACAACTACGCCACCCACGTGGCCATCGTGGGCGTGGACGAGGCCACCGGTCACGTGGATCTTCTCCGGATGATCGCGGCGCACGACTGCGGCGTGCCCATCAACCCGCAGCAGATCCGGGGCCAGATCGTGGGCTCGGTCTCGATGGGCCAGGGTTACGCGCTCTCCGAGAACTTCCCGTCGGTCGAAGGCCGGTCGCCCTGGCGGCGGGTCGACTATCGCCGGCTGGGGGTCCCCAGCTCGCTCACCGCGGCGAGCGTGCGCGTCGAGGTGGTCGAGGACCCGTTTGACGAGGGGCCGTACGGGGCCAAGGGCATCTCCGAGACAGGGTGCGTGCCGTCGACCCCCGCGATCCTGAACGCGATCTACCAGGCCACGGGCGTGCGGATCCGGTCGATCCCGGTGGATACCAACCTGCTCAAGGAGGGGATGGCGGCCGGCGCGCCGGCTCCGGTGGCCTGACCGCCCGGAGCCGCCATGGCTCCCTTGTCCCCGCACAGGAAGCGGCCGGCGGCGACGCCGGCCGCTTCGATTCGGGGATACGGCGGCTGGGCGCGGCGGCGTCGATGGCCGAAGCCCGGGGCGAGCGGCGCACGCCACGGGTCGCGCACCGAGCAGCCGGTGGACACCGGGCCGAGAATCGCCGCGGGACGGGCCCAGGGCCGGCACGAATCCCGTTCGCGCCGGGATGGCACTCGGGCCCCGGACGTACGAGAATTCGGGGCGGGCGATGCGCCGCTCCGGCGCGCCGAGGGATGAGGGGGATCGATGTCGGACCTGCCGCAGGTCATCGCCGATCTGGCCCGCTGGTACGCGCTCATGGGGCTGGGGCTGGGTGAGCGCACCGGGCTCAACGACGCGCTCCTCTCCGGGATTGGCACCGCCGAGGAGCTGGCGCGGCGGGCAGGGGTGGATGCGGACAACGCGCGGCTCTGGGCGGAGCTGATGGTGGTCTCGGGCTACGCAACGGTCGCCGAGGGGACCGGCGGCGACTCGAACTCCCCGGCCCAATTCGAGGCCGACGATTCGACCCTCGGCATCCTCCGTCGGACGCTGCCCTTCGACCTGCGTGCCGCGCTGGAGATCGCCGTGCCGCTTGCCGGGCTGATGCCCAGGATCGAGCGCGCCGTGCGCGACGGCGGCGGCATAGCGTCGGACGAGTTGCAGGCCGCACTGGGTCCCATCCCGGAGCGCGTCAACGTGCCCACGTACGACAAGTACCTCCTGGCCGACTGGATTCCGGCCCACCCGGAGGTGGAGGCCGCGCTCCAGGCGGGCGCCGATGTCGTGGAGATTGGCCCGGGTGGCGGAGGAGCGCTGCGCCTCCTGGCCGCCGCCTTCCCCGCGTCACGCTTCCTCGGCTACGACCTTGACCCCCTGCAGGTCACGGAGGCGAACGCCGCCACGCAGGCCGCCGGCCTGGGCAACCTCCGGTTTGAAGCCCGCGACGCCGCGCTCCTGCCCGACGCCAGCGCGGACATCGTGGCCATCTTCGATGCCTTCCACCACTTCACCGACCCGGACGGCGCGCTGGCCGGGCTCCGGCGCGCGCTCCGCCCGGGGGGCTGCCTGCTCATGGCGGAGCCGGCGCTGACCGGCGACCCCGTGGTCGACGCCGAGGACACGTTCGCCACGATCACCTACGGCGCCAGCCTGTTCTACTGCTTCCAGGAGAGCAAGACACCGGGGCGGCCGGGGATGGGGTCAACCTGGGGTGGCGGCCACTTGCTGGGCTTCCTGGAGGACGGCGGGTTCCGGGTTGTCCGGGCGTACGTCTCGGACGGCGGATACGACGTGGTACAGGCGGTGCCGACCGGCGACTGACGTCCGGCGGGCGCGCCGCTGCGGGCACGGCCGCGGCCGCGATGCTGCAACGGGCGACCGGCGACGACCGAGGGCGCCGCCGACCGACGGCGCTGCGAAGGCGAGGCCGTCCACCCCGCCGCCGCTGGCCGAGCGTCCGGTCCGATGCGGCAGCCGTGCGCTGGCGAGACCGGCCCCCGGTCCCGCCGCTCCCCTACTTTGCCGCGTCCCGCTCCTGGATCGCCTGCCACACCCGCTCGGGCGTGAACGGCGCCTCGCGGAGGCGGATGCCGGCGGCACGCCGGACCGCGTTCGCGATCGCCGCGGCCACCGGGTTCAGCGAGCCTTCCCCGCCGCCCTTTGCCCCGTAGATCCCCACGCCGTCGCCGCGCTCCGCGATGATCCCGATGTACTCGGGCATGTCGCTGGCCCGCGGGACCCGGTACTCAACGATGTTGCCGTTGAGGAGCGTGCCCTCGTTGGTGTAGATCAGTTCCTCGGTCAGCGCCATGCCGAAGCCCATGATCGCCGCGCCCAGGTCCTGCGACTCCACCAGCTGCGGGTTGATGGCACAGCCGACGTCGCCGACCGTGACCAGCTTGTCGACCCGGATCTGGCCCGTCTCCTCGTCGACGTGGACTTCCACGCCCACGCAGCCGACCTCCCAGAAGGGCGGCATCTGCTTGGTGGCGCCGACCTTGCGGACCCGGCCACGGCCGACGACCTCGCCGAAGTCGCCCGCGAAGTACGCGCCGACGATCTCGCCCCAGCCGCGGTGCACGCCGTCGACCACGAAGCCGCCGCGCGCCTCCTCGATCGATTCGGCGCTCCAGACCTCGCCGGCCCATTCGCGCATCTGCTCGCGGGCGTCGCGTGCGGCGTCCTGGAGCGCGAGCCCGACGATGGTCGTGGACCGGCTGGCGCCGGTCGACCGGTCGTAGGCCACGGCCGCCGTGTCGCTCTGCAGCAGGCTGACCTTGTCGAGCGCGATCCCCAGCTCGGCGGCGACGATCTGCGCCATCACGGTCGCCGACCCCTGCCCGATCTCGCTGGTCCCGATGGTTGCCGTGGCCGAGCCATCGACATGGATGCGGATGAGCGCCGTGCTGACCGGCTCGGAGCCGGCGTCGGACGCGGAGATGGCGATGCCGCGGGCGTGCGACGGCTGGGGCGTGGATGCCCAGTCGAGCGCCTCGGCGACCAGCGAGAGGTCCGCCTGCAGGTCGGCGTCCAGGCCGCGGACCTTGGGCCACGGCGCCTCGCCGGGGGCGACCACGTTGCGCCGCCGGATCTCGATCGGGTCGATCCCCAGCCGCTCGGCCGCCTCGTCGATCTGCGATTCGCCGGGCAGGACGCCCTGCGGCGCCCCGAACCCGCGGAACGACGACGCGGGGGCGGTGTTGGTGTAGATGGCCCGGCAGGTGATGTCGAGCGCCGGGATCCGGTACGGGCCCGAGATCCGGTTGGCCGACTTTCGCGCGACCAGGGGCGAGTTCTCCGCGTAGGCCCCGGTGTTGAGCAGGATCTCGGCCTGCCGGCCACGGATCCGCCCATCGGCCTCGAAGGCGGTCTTGATCCGGACCCGGGCACCGTCGCCGCGGGTGGTCAGGATGCTCTCGTCGATGCTCAGCACCAGCTTGACCGGCCGGCCCGCGACCAGCGCGAGCGCCGCGGTCAGCGGCTCGATCTTGGTGTAGCTCTTGCTCCCGTACCCGCCGCCAACATAGGGCGCGATGACGCGCATGTTGGCCAGCGCCAGGTTGAAGACGTGGCTGACGTCGTCGCGCACCATGAACGGGTGCTGGCACGACGTCCAGACCGTCAGCCCGCCGTGCCGCCACTCGGCCATCGAGTTGTAGGGCTCCATGGCGTAGGCATACGAGTTGGGATAGCGGTACTCGCCCTCCAGCACCAGGTGGGCGCCGACAAACGCCGCGTCGATGTCGCCGAACTTCTGGACGGCCGTCGAGCAGACGTTGGGATGGTCGCGCTGGATGTCCTCGTCGAAGCCCCGGTGGAAGCCCTGCTTCGCCTCCTTCTCGTGGATGATCGGGGCGCCGGAGCCCAGGGCTCCCTCCACGTCCACCACCACCGTGAGCGGCTCGTAGTCCACGAGGATCGCCTGGGCGGCCTCGTACGCGGTCAGCTCATCCTCGGCAACGACGCCGGCCACGGCCTCGCCGGAGTAGCGCACGACGCCGTCGGCCAGGATGGGATGGTCCGTCAGGGCGTGACCGTAGTACAGGTTGATGTCGCCGCGGGCCTTGAGGTCCTCGGCCGTGACGACCGCGATGACGCCCGGCAGCGCCTTCGCGGCACTGGTGTCGATTGAGCGGATCCGGGCGTGCGGGTACGGGCTCCGGAGGACCTTGGCCCAGGCCATGCCCGGGACGGTCATGTCGGTCGCGTACCGGGCGGCGCCCGTGACCTTGGCCACGCCGTCGCGGCGCGGGACGGACTCGCCGATGGGCGAGGGAGGAGTGGGGCGGGTGGTCACACGCCGCGTCTCTACGCGCGTCATCGCTGGGCTCCCGCTTCGGCGGCCTGCAGGACCGCGTCGATGATCGGCAGGTAGCCGGTACACCGGCAGATGTTGCCCTCGATGCCGGCGATCACCTCCGCGCGGGAGGGGCTGGGGTTCTCGGCAAGGAGGGCGGTCGCGGACATCAGCATGCCCGGGGTGCAGTAGCCGCATTGGAACGCGGCATGGTCGATGAACGCCTGCTGAAGCGGGCTCAGGACGCCGTCCCTGGCCAGGCCCTCGACGGTCGCGACCTCTCGGCCGTCCGCGTCCACCGCCAGGTAGGTGCAGCCCGATACGGCGAGGCCGTCGACCAGCACGGTGCACGCGCCGCAGACCTGCATGTCGCAGCTGATCTTGGCGCCGGTGAGGCCCAGCTCATCGCGGAGCAGGTCCGCGATGGTGACGTTGGCCTGGACGGCCAGCTCGTGGGCCAGGCCGTTGACGGACAGCTTGATGTCGATGGTCTCAGGCACGGGCGGCTGCCTCCGAGAGCGCGGCGCTGGCGGCCCGACCGAGCATCACGCCGGCCAGGTGTCGCTTGAAGTCGGGCGAGCCGTCGAGGTCGCCGATGGCATCGAGGTGGCCCAGCCGGGTCCTGGCCTTCGCGAGGGCCTCGCCGAACGTGCCCGCGGCGACATCGGCCTGGGCGCCGAGGAAGGCGGCAGCCACGTCCGGGACGAGCATGGGGATGTCGGTCAGGGAGCCCACGCTGACGTGGGCCTCGGCGATGACGCCGGCCTGGACGCGGAGGCGGATCCCCACGGAGACGGCGGGGCGCTCGCGGAACTTGGCCTTCTCGTAGGCGCGACCCTCGCCGGAGCGGGCGGACGGGACGATGACGGCGGTCAGGAGCTCGTCGGCCTCGCGCGCGGTCTCCAGCGGGCCGGTGATGAACTGATCGATGGCGACCTCGCGGGTGCCGCCGCGGCCCTGGAGCCGGACGCGGGCGTCGCACGCCAGGAGGAACGTGGCCGGGTCGCTGTGCGGCTCGGCGAAGCACAGGTTGCCGCCGAGGGTCCCCTGGTTGCGGACCCGGATGTTGGCGACGTGCGCCTCAAGGGCGACCAGGCCGGGGAGCTCGCGGGCAACGTCCTGGTTCACCTCGATCTCGCGGTGGGTGACGGAGCCGCCGATCACCAGCTCCCCATCCCCGCCCGCAAGCGAGATGCCACGGAGCTCGGGGACGCGCTTGAGGTCGATCATGGTGCCAAAGCGGGCGAGGCCCATCTTCATCACCTGGAGGATCTCCGTGCCGCCGGCGTACCAGCTGGCGTCGCCATCCGTGGCGTCCCAGGCGTCGAACGCCGCGGCCAGGCTGGCGGGCCGCGCGAGGGCGAAGCGCGGGATCATGGCCGGGACCCGCGGCCGGTGGCCGCGACGGGGGTTGCTGTGCTCACGAGGCTCCTCGTCGGCATGGCTTGGGTGGCGCTTGATGGCGTTGAACGGGGTCCGCGCGGCATCTGGCCGGCGATGCCTGGCCGACCATCGACCGGGCGCCCGACGGTGCAGTTCGACGTTCGTGGATTGTCCCACACCGGCCGCGCCCGGGACCCGCCGCGGCGGCCCCGCGGGCCGGCCGTTGACCGGGTCGGGCAGGTGCTCAGCCGGGCTCATGCCCCGGGCGCTCGCGCTGCTGGCGCGCCAGGTTTCGCCACGCCAGCCAGACGCCCGCAATCCCGATGGGCGCCACCACCAGCCACGCCAGCAGCCCGGCCGTGAGGCTGCCCGCCGTCGCGATGGTGCCCAGCAGGATCGCCGTGAACGGCCGATGGCCAAGGAGCGCCATCTGGTGGTAGGCCATGATCCGGCCGCGCAGCCCGTCCGGCGTCCATTCCTGGAGCGCCGCCGTGGCGACCGGGAAGCAGATCGAGAAGCCAAAGCCCACCAGCGCAAACCCCGCCGAGACGGTCAGCAGGTCGCCGGCCAGCCCCAGCAGCACCACCCCCACGGCCTGCAGGAAGAGCCCGGCGATCGCCGCCCGCTCCGACCAGCCCAGCCGGCGGATCTGGATGAACAGCAGGAACCCGATGAGCCCCCCGACGCTCTGCGCGGTGACCACCAGCCCGACCACGCTCTCGGGCTGGCCGAGGCGATCCTCGACCAGCGCGGGCGCCAGCGAGCGCTGGATCTCCATCGCCATGGTGATCACGACGATTCCCGCCAGCAGGCCCAGCACCCAGCGGTTCGCGCGGAGAAACGCCGCACTGCCGATGAGGCCCGGACCGGCGCCGGTGAGGCCGGGCGGGGTCGAACCGCCGCGGGGGGGCGAAGCAACGTTCGACGGCGAGCCTCCTGCACGGCCGGCGGACGCCGGCGCACCTGGCGTCGAGTCAGCCGGGCCTTCGGCCGACCGTCCGCCCAGCCCCAGCCGGTAGAGCATCGCCATGCTGGCCACCGGCGCCAGGTACGTCAGGGCGTTCAGGGCAAACGCGAAGGCCGGCCCGGAGAACGCGATGGCCGCCGCCGCCAGGAGCGGCCCGAAGACCTGGCCCACCTGGAACCCCGTGCTGCTCATCGCCACCGCGTCGCGCAGGTCCTCGCGCGGGACGATGTTGGGAACCAGCGCCTGGAGCGACGGCTTGCCCATCGCCCAGAACACGTTGATCGCGAACGTGGCCACGATCAGCGTCAGCTCGCCGGACAGGCCCAGGAACGTCAGCACGGCCAGGATGGCCGCCGTCAGCATCGAGAGCGCGTGGGTGATCATGACCACCCTTCGCCGGTCCAGCCGGTCCGAGAGCCGCCCGCCCTGCACCGAGAAGAGCAGGATGGGGATGAAGCCGGCGAAGTTGAAGACGCCGACGTCGAACGACGAGCCGGTCAGCTGGTAGACGAAGACGGAGCCGGCGACCGCCTGGAGCCACGTCCCCATGTTGTTGATCGAGACGCCAAACCAGTAGGCGACGTAGGCACGGTGCCGGAAGGGGCCGAGGCGGGTGGAGCGGGACGCGCCGGTCACCTAGTTCCGCTCGTCCTCGACCAGCCAGTCGGTGGGGATCTCGCGGCCCAGCCCGAGGCGCACGGCCCCTTCGTAGATCCGGCCCGCGACGGCATGGAACTGGGCGCCCTGCAGGTTGCCGCGCTCCGAGAACGTGATCTGCTCGCGGGACGTCCGGCCCGGCTGCTCCCCCGCCAGGATCTGGGGCAGGTAGACCGTGCGGTCCATGTGCGGGTAGCCGTTCCCCTTGCCCAGCGACGAGTGGTAGCGGCGGTGCCAGTACTCGTGCTCGCGGAAGGCCGGCTGATCCTCGGGCGGCGCCCAGGACAGGATGTACTCGCCCCCCGCCTCGGGGATCCCCACCGGCGCGGGCGCCACGCCCAGCACCAGCGAGCGGTCGATCCGGTCGATGCTGGCCTGGTCCAGCGGCCCGGAGAGGCTGACGACGTGGGTACCCGGCTCCAGGTAGCGGCCCAGGTGCGCCGAGGCGGGGTTGGGGTTCTCCGCGAAGCCGCCGTCCGTGCACGACGCCAGGATGTCCGCCTCGTGGTAGACCTCGGCCGGGGTGTCGTGGGCGGTCACGCGGATCCCCAGCTCGGCAGACATCTCCGCCGCGTAACGCTCGCGGTTGGCGAGGGTTGGGCTGTAGACCTTGACCCGCTCGATGGGCCGGACGGCCCGGATCGCCCGCAGGAACGCGCGGGCCTGGCCGCCGCTGCCCAGCACCCCGAGGCGGGACGCGTCCGGGTTGGCCATGGCCTCCACGCCGATCGCGGCGTCCCCGGCCACCCGGAGACGCTGGAGCCAGCTGTCCTGGATGATCGCGAGCGGCTCGGCATTCTCCATCCGGAACAGGAAGACGATCCCGAAGAAGAGGCCTGGCCGGATGCAGTACTCCTCCGACGTCTCGACGCCGCCGTACGATTCGGAATGGCGCAGATCCGAGACCATCCGCGAGGCCAGGTAGCCGGTCCGCGTGGAGCCGCCGTCCATCGTGCTCCACAGGTAGTAGTGGGCCGGGTCCTGGGTGGGCATCCGGAAGTCGATCCGGGGCCGGCAGACTCCGATGCCCGAGGCGACGTCCGCGTACGACTCGCGCAGGGCGGCGATGGTGTCCTCGATCGTGAGGACCTTGCGGACGTCGTCATTCGACAGGATCAGCATCGGTCCCCTCCCCAATCCCCGGTTGACCGCGGTCGCGGCCGGTTGCTGGCCGCCGTCACGGCCCGTGGTTGGCCGCCGTCACGGCCGACGAGCCCGCTACTGGCCCCGGGCCAGCAGCACCAGCGCGGAGTGATCCAGGTCGCCCCGGTCCGAATCGACCAGCGCGTTGAGCCGCTCCGTCATGACCTCCAGCGCCGGAAGCTCCAGCCCCAGCTGCATCGCCGTGCGGTGGACGATCCGCGCATCCTTCAGGTGGAGCCTGGCGCGGAAGCCGGGTTCGAAGTTGTCGTCCAGCATCCGCTGGCCGTGCATGTCCAGGATCTTGCTGGCCGCGAACCCGCCCAGCAGCGCCTGGCGGACCTTGGCGGGGTCCACGCCCGCCGCCTCGGCGAGCGTCAGCGCCTCCGCCACGGCCTCGATCGTCACGCCCACCACCAGCTGGTTGGCGGCCTTGGTGATCTGGCCCGCACCCACGTCGCCGACGTGGGTGATGGTCTTGCCCATCGCCGCGAAGAGGGGCATGGCGCGCGCCACGTCCTCCTCCGAGCCGCCGACCATGATCGAGAGCGCCGCGTCCTGCGCGCCCTTCTGGCCGCCGCTCACCGGCGCATCGACGTAGCCGGCGCCCGTCTCCTGCACCACGTCGGCCAGCTCCCGGGTGGCGATGGGATCCACGGTGCTCATGTCGATGACCAGGTGGCCGGGGCCCAGCGCGCCGAGCAGCCCGTACGCGCCGCGGACCACCACCTCCAGGTCCGGGGTGTCGGGGAGCATCGTGATCACGATCCGCGCGAGCGACGCCACCTCGCCGGGCGTGGAGGCGCCGGTGGCCCCGGCCGCGATGAGCTCATCCACGGGCCCATGGCTACGGGAATGCACGACCAGCGAGTAGCCGGCCGCCAGGAGGTGCCCAGCCATGGGCTTGCCCATGATGCCCAGGCCGATGAAGCCAACGGTCACGGCGCCTTCGGTGGCCATCGACCTATCCCTGGTATGCCGCGTCGGAGATGTCGAGCGCGCGGTCGATGAGCTCGAAGCCCTCGGCCAGCTGCGCCTCGTTGACGATCAGCGGCGGGTTGGTGTGGATGATGTTGTTGGCGATCATGGTGTACAGCCCGTTGTCGCGGAGGAACTTCGCGATGGCTTTCATCTCGTCGCTGTTGCCGTTGAACGGCGTGAGCGGCGTGTACGGGTTCCGGCCGCGCACCAGCTCCAGGCAGCCGAACAGGCCGATGTTGCGGATGGCGCCCACGGAGGGGTGCTTGTCCTTCATCCGCTGGTGGTGGCCGCGCATGACCTTTCCCATGTTCGCGGCGTTCTCGACCAGCCCGTCGGTCTCGTAGATGTCCAGCGTGGCGACCGCCGCCGCGCACGAGACGGGATGGGCGCCGTAGGTCAGGCCGCCCGAGTAGACCATGGTCTCGAACTTCTCGGCCAGCCGGTGGGTCATCGCCACTGCGCCCAGCGGGAGGTACGAGGAGGTCAGGCCCTTGGCCATGGTCATCAGGTCCGGCACCACACCCCAGTTGTCGATGGCGAACATCTTCCCGGTCCGCCCGAAGCCGGACATGACCTCGTCGGCGACCATCAGGATGCCGTACTTGTCGCACAGCGCCCGGACGCCCTGGATGTAGCCGTCCGGCGGGATCAGGATCCCGTTGGTGCCCACCACGGGCTCCAGGAAGATGGCCGCGATGGTGTGGGCGCCCTCGTAGCGGATGACGTCTTCCAGGCCCTGGAGCGCCTCGGCCGCGGGGCGAGACTCTGCCTCTCCCCAGCGGTGGGTGTCCGGGTAGCGGACCACGCCCACGATGCCCGGCTCGTTGGCCCAGCGACGCGGGTCGCCGGTCAGGGTCATCGCGCCCATGCTGGCGCCGTGGTAGGTGCGGTAGCGGGCCAGGATCTTGAACTTGCCGGTGGCGTGGCGGGCCAGCTTGATGGCGTTCTCGACGGCCTCCGCGCCGCCCAGCGTCAGGAAGACCTTGTCGAGGTCGCCGGGCATGATCTCGGCCAGCTTCTTCCCCAGGCGCGCGCGGGATTCCGTGACCATCGCGGGCTGGACGAACTGGAGCCTGGCCATCTGCGCCGCCACGGCGTCGATCACGCGGCGGTCACCGTGGCCGATGTTCACCGACATCAGGCCGGCGTTGAAATCCAGGATGCGCTGGCCGTCCGGCGTGTACAGGTAGACGCCCTCGGCATGGTCGATGGCGATGGGGTCCACGGCGCCCTGGGCGGCCCACGGGAAGAAGGTGTGTGCCCGCGAGAGCTCGACGATCTCCGCGGTGGAGAGGGGGGTCGTCTGCGTCCCCGGGGCGGCGGACGTGGCCATGGTGCGGGTCCCTCCGGCGACCCTGGGGTCGCGTGCGCGGCTGGCTGGGTGTGCTGGACGCTGGGCGCCGGGCGGATTCAGCGCGGTCGTGCGCAGTATAGGTTCCCGGAGTGGAGCCTCAGGCGCGGATCGGCGGCGCGCTGGGGCCCCCGGGGGCGTCGCGATGGCGTCGCCCCACGGCGTCATACCCAAGGGTAAGAAGTGGCCGCTCCTCCCGGCCCCGGACGGGGTGGAGCCGATGCCTCACCGCGTCGCGGACCGGATTTCGGGAGCGATCCGCCCCTTCGGGCCTGGTTGGCGGCGATTCGGGTGCTCCGGCCGGCCCCGATCGTGCCGGCGGCCTGATCCGGGCCCCCGGCCGGAGCCGTGGGGGCGCCCAGCGTGCAGCTTCATACGCCACGGTATGGACGGGACCCGGCGGCGTCGGCCGGGCGCTATCGTTCCGGGCATGCCTGCCGATCCCGCCCCCGCCCAGCCCCGTCAGCCCATCTCAGCAGCGCCGGACGAGCTCCTCACCGTCGTCATCTGCTGCTCGCTGCAGCCCGAGCTGGCGGAGCGAATCCGGGCGGTGGATCCGGGGCGAATCCGGGTGGTCCATGAGCCGGATCTCCTCCCCACCGGGCCCTATGCCGGCGGCTACCTGGGGTCCAAGCCCCGACTGGACGCGGCCGGGCTCGCCCGCTGGCGCGAGACGCTTGCGCGCGCGGACATCCTCTTCGAGTTCGACTGGCTGGAGCCCGCCCGCCTGCGCGAGACGGCGCCGAAGGCCCGCTGGCTCCAGGCGAGCAAGTCCGGCATCGGCGAGTTCGTCCGGCGGACCGGCCTGGACCGCAGCGGGATCGTCCTGTGCACGGCGGCGGGCATCCACGCCGTGCCCCTGGCGGAGTGGGTGACCTTCGGCGCGCTCTGGCTGGTCAAGCAGCTGCCGCGGATGCTGGATCAGCAGCGGCGCCACCACTGGGAGCAGTTTGATGCGGGCCTGGTCGCCGGCCGACGCGCGCTGGTCGTCGGCCTGGGCGGCGTGGGCCGCGAGATCGCGCGGCAGCTGGACGCCCTGGGCGTGGAGGTCTGGGGCGTGCGCCGTTCGGCCGAAGGCGAGGCGGTGCCCCACGTCCGGCGCCTGTTCCCGTTCGACGGGTTCGACACCGCACTTCCGGACGTGGACTTCCTGGTCCTCGCCTGCCCCTACAACGCGGAGACGCACCACCTGCTGACCGCGGACCGGCTGGCCGCCATGAAGCCCGGCGCCGGGGTGATCAACGTGGCCCGGGGGGCCGTCATCGACGAGGCGGCCCTGGTCGCCGCCCTGCGCGACCGGACGATCGCGGGCGCCGTGCTGGACGTCCAGGAGCAGGAGCCCACGCCGCCCGATGCGCCCATCTGGGATGCCCCCAACGTGCTGCTCTCGCCGCATCGGGCGAGCATGGTGGACGTGGAGAACTCGCTGCTGGTGGACCTCTTCTGCGAGAACCTCCGCCGCTACCTCGACGGTCGGCCGCTCGTCAACGTCTACGACGCGGACCGTGAGTACTGACCCGTTCGCCGGCCTGCCCACGGCCCCGGACGCGGCCACCGACCCGGACGGGCGCCCGGTCGAGGTCATCTACCGCGCGGCCACCATCCACACCATGGACCCGGCCAACCCCCGCGCCACCGGCCTGTGGGTCCGCGGCGACCGGGTCGTGGAAGCCGGCGACGCGGACCGGCTCACGGCGGCGGCGCTGGTCACCGGGGCGCGGCCGCGCGTCGTGGACCTGGGCGACGCCACCGTGGTCCCGGGCCTGATCGACGCCCACTGCCACATCACGTTGCTGGCATACCTGCTCACCGGCGCGGACTGCGCGCAGCCCGCCGCCCCGGACGTCGCCGCGATCCAGGCGCGGCTGGCGGCCCAGGCGCCGGGCCCCGACGGCTGGATCACGGGCAGCGGCTACGCCGAGTACAAGCTGGCGGACCGCCGCCACCCGACGCGCTGGGACCTGGACGCGGCCTGCCCGGACACCCCGGCGGTGGTCTACCACACCTCGCTCCACCTGGGCGTCGTCAACTCCGCCGGGCTCCGGGCGCTGAGCCTGGACGAGACGTCGCCGGATCCGCCGCAGGGCTGGCTGGGGCACGACGCCGCGGGCCGGCTGGACGGCCGGCTGCAGGAGTCCGCGGCGCTGGACCTGCTGGCCGCCAACCGGAAGCGATTCCTGGACGCGCTGGACGCCGCGGGGCGGGCGGCGTTCATGGCCCGCGCGGGGCGGCATCTGGCGGCGCTGGGGATCACCGGCGTGGCGGACGCGGCAGGCGAGACGACGGCGTTTGGCGCGCTGCGCGAGGCCGAACGTCGGGGCGAGCTCCCGGTCCGCGTCACGGTGATGTTCACCTACCCCGAATCCGGCTGGCTGCGGGCCGCCGGCATGACGACGGGCTTCGGCTCTCCCCTGCTCCGGATCGGCGCCATCAAGCTGTGGGCCGACGGCGGCATGAACAGCCGCACCGCGGCCCTGGACGAGCCGTACCTGGACCCGCCCGGCGAGATGGGCCTCCTCTGGTACACGCAGGACGAGCTGACCCGGATCGTGCGCGAGTGCGTGGAGGCGGGCTTCCAGGTTGGCATCCACGCCCAGGGCGAGCGCGGGATCCGGATGTCGCTGGCGGCGCTGGCGTCGGTCACGCCCGCGGCGCCCGACCGCAATCCGATGCGCCACCGGATCGAGCACGGCGGCTGTTTCATCCCGTCGCTGCGCGCCGAGGCGGCCCGGCTGGGGATCCACGTCGTCAGCCAGCCCGGCTTCTTCTCCGCCCTGGGCGACGCCTACTTCGACGCCTTCGGCGACGAGCGGACCGCGGGCCTCTACCCGTTTGCCAGCATGGCGCACGAGGGGATCCTCGTGGCCGGCTCGTCCGATGCGCCGGTGATCGGCGCCAGCCCGCTGGCCGGCATGCGCGACGCGATCCTGCGGCGGACAGACGGAGGGCGGCCGGTGGCGGCGACCGAAGCCGTCTCGGCGGCCGAGGCGCTGACGATGTACACGACGGCCGCCGCGTACGTGGACTGGGCGGAGGACGTGACCGGCTCCCTGGCTCCGGGCCGCTTCGCCGACTTCGTGGTCCTCGCCGAGGACCCGCTGGCGATCGACCCCGCCCGAATCGGCCCCGACCTGGTCCGGGCCACGATCCTGGGCGGCGCGCTGACCTACCGGCGCGCGTAGTCGACTCCGGCTCGCCGACCGCCCCGCGGCTCCCGCCTCCCGATTGGGACGCGGCCGGCCGGATCACCATATTCCCGTCCCGATGGCATTGGGTGACAACGGCCGACCCGGGCGGCGGCGTCATGCCCACTTCCGGACGATTCCGTCACCGGGTGACCACAACCTGGTCATCTGGCGACGATTCGCCCCTTCTGGCGCTGACCCGAGAGGGTGGGCCCACCCCGATACGCTGGACTCGTTGCCCAACGCCATCCGGGTGGGAATCCGGTGAGGACACGATCGGAGCGGCGCTCGCACGGGCTGGCAGGGCGGATCCGCCCCGACGATCCGCCCTGCCGCATCCGCCGCCTGAAGAGGCGCCGCCTCGACTAAGATTCCGGCACTTGCCGCGGGTGGCGCCCGCCGGCGCTGATCCCGGCCGACAAGCGCCGGCCGAAACCACCTGGAGGACCACGTGCGCGAAGAACGCGTCGAGTATCTGAGCGAAGGCACCAAGGTCGTCGGCTGGCTTCGGCTGCCCGAGGGCGACGGTCCCTTCCCCGCGGTCGTGCAGGGCCCCGGCTGGCTGGGCCTCGCCGATGCCAAGGCGTACGTGCCCTGGCACAAGGCGCTCTGCGATTCGGGCGTCGCCGTGCTGTCCAGCGACTACCGCGGCCACGGCCAGAGCGACGGCGAGCGAGGCTGGATCATCCCGGAGCGGATGGTCGAGGACATCATCAACTCCGTCACCTACCTCGAGACCCGACCGGAGATCGACCGCCGCCGGATCGGCGCGTTCGGGATGGGCGGCATCGGCGCCGGGAACGCCATCCTGGCCGCCGGCCGCGACCCGCGGATCCGCACCGTGGCCGTCCAGTCGGTGGTCGCGGATGGAGCCCTCTGGTTCCAGCGCATGCGCCGCGAGTACGAGTGGGTGGAGTACAAGAAGCGCGTCGCCGAGGACGCCCGCCGCTACGTCCTGACCGGCGTCAGCGAGATGGTCAACCCGCGCGTGGACCTGATGGTCGGAGCACCGGAGCGAGCCAACTTCTCCGGCAAGAAGGACGTTGACGCCAAGATGGAGGCGGAGTTCCACCTGTACAGCGCCCACCACCTGATGCGCTACCGCCCCATCGACGTGGTCCACCACCTGGCCGGCCGCGGGCTGCTGATCATCGGCGTCGACGACGACGCGGTGACCCCCGACGAGCACGCGGTGATGCTCTACGAGGCGGCCTACGAGCCCAAGAAGCTCGTCCGACAGTACGAGACCAGCCACTACCAGTCGTATACCCAGAACTTCGATCGCCTCTCGCGCGAGTTCGTGGACTGGTACCAGCGCTACCTCGTCGCACCCCTCTTCGAAGTCCTGGAAGGCTAGGCCATGGCGATCAACAGCCCCAAGGCGCAGCTGACGATCCGTTCCACCCGCATCCACACCCCGGAGGGGTGGCAGGACGGCACCATCGTCGTCTACGGCGGGAAGATCGCGGGGGTGGTCGAGCCCGGCCTCGCCCCCGCCGCGGAGCGCCACATTGACGCCGGCGACAAGCCGGTCATCCCGGGCCTGATCGACACCCACGTCCACGTCCGCGATCCAGGCTTCACGCAGAAGGACGACTGGTTCTCCGCGAGCCAGGCGGCGGCGGCCGGCGGCGTGACGACGATCATCGACATGCCCAACGTGCAGCCGGTCCCCAACAACGTCGAGGTCTACCGGAGTCACACGGCCAACGCGGCGTCCAAGAGCGTCGTGGACTTCGGCCACAACGCCAGCGCCACCATCCCCGAGAACATCGCCGGGCTGGCCGAGGCGGGCGCCACAGCGTTCAAGATCTTCATGATGACCGACATCGGGCGGAGCTATCCGCACATGCCGGGCACGGCGGTCAACCACCACGGGACCCTGTTCCGGATCTGCGAGGAGGTCGCGAAGACCGGCAAGACCCTCCTGGTCCACCCGTGGGACCAGGAGCTGTACGAGCTGCTCGTCGCGCGCGCCCAGGCCAAATGGGGCAAGGACTACCGCTCCTACGCCCGGGCCGCCCGCCAGGCCGAAGGGATCGTCTTCGACTCCGGCATCCAGACCATGATCCTCATGCAGCGCGAGACGGGCGTCCGCCTGCACCTGCTCCACGTGATGACCAAGGGCGGCATCCAGATGATCAAGGAGGCCCAGGCGCGCGGCCAGGCCGTGACCGCCGAGGCCAACCCCCACTCCCTGTTCATCGCCAACAGCTGGTCCGCCATCGAGAAGTGGGGCCCCTACGTCCTGGGCCTGTGGGTCCCGGAGGACCACGCCCAGGCGCTCTGGGACGCCACCGTCCAGGGCGGCGTGGACGTCATCGCCACCGATCACTCCCCGCACACCCGCGAGGAGAAGGAGGTGGGCTGGACGGACATGTACGCCACCCCCGGCGGCAGCCCGCTGGTCCAGCACTACCTGTCGCTGATGCTGACGGCCTACAACGAGGGCAAGATCAGCCTGGAGCGGATCGTCGAGACCTGCTGCGCCAACCCGGCCAGGCTGTGCAACGTGTACGGCACCAAGGGCGCCATCACCCCCGGCGCGGACGCGGACCTGGTGGTCCTGGACCTCGACCAGGAGATGACGATCCGGGCCGAGGAGACCTACTACAAGGTGGGCTGGACCACCCTGGACGGGCGAACCGTCAAGGGCGTCCCGACCCACACCATCCTGCGCGGCAACGTGATCGCCGAGAACGGCGTCGTGACCGCGGAGGCCGGCAGCGGCCGGCCCATCACCCTGCCGACGGCCTGACGGCCCCGGCTTCCAACGCGAGCATGCGGGCCGGCACGGCCGGACCCGCCCGGAGGCAACACCGTGATCCTCGACATCTCCAAGAGCGTCACGCTGCAGGTCCCGGTCGACCGGGTCTGGGCGCTGCTCCAGGACCCGCCGGCCGTGGCGGCCTGCCTGCCCAACGTCCGCGACTTCCGACAGGTCGACGGGGTCCCGGGCAAGTGGGCCACGGTGCTGGTGGAGAAGCTTGGCCCGTTCTCGGTCCAGGTGGCGCTGGTCATCGAGGTGACGGAGGACGCGGCGACGCACCGGATCACGGCGCGGGTCGCGGGCGACGACAAGGGCGGGGCGGCGCGGGTCCGCGGCGACCTGGTGGCGGGGGTCATCGCGGCCGGCGACTCGGCGTCTGCGGACGGCGCCACCCTCAACATCACGTCCAACGTGGAGGTGCTGGGCCGCCTCGCGACGCTGGGCGCGGTGCCCATGAAGCGGCGCGCCGACCAGATCTTCGAGCTCTTCGTGAAGAACATCGGGCAGGCCCTGGAGGGACAGCGTGGCTGAACAGGCGGCCGAGTCGGCCGAGGCGGGCGGGCTGCCCGAGAAGATCACCATTCAGATGACCGTCAACGGGCGGCCCGTGGCGGTGGAGGCCGACCCCTGGGAGGCCCTCTCGCACACGCTCCGGACCCGACTGGGCCTGACCGGCACCAAGATCTCGTGCGACGTCCAGGCCTGCGGCGCCTGCACCGTCCTGGTCGACGGGCTGCCCCGGAGCTCGTGCACGTACCTGGCCTACGAGGCGCAGGGCCGGGAGGTCCTCACGGTCGAAGGCCTGGAGACCGCCGACGGCTCGCTCTCCCCCGTCCAGCAGGCGTTCATCGACCAGAGCGGCTACCAGTGCGGCTACTGCACGCCGGGCATGCTGCTCGCGACGCACGCGCTGATCACCAGCGAGGACGCCGACGATGACGACGCCGTCATCGAACACATGAGCGGCAACCTCTGCCGGTGCACCGGCTATGTCCCGATCGTGGCCGCGGTCCTCCAGGCCCGCAAGGCCGCCGCCGCGAGCCGGGGGTAACCAGCCATGCCGCACTTCACGCACCCGTTCCGCATCGCCCAGCCGGCCACGCTGGCCGAGGCCAGCCGCCTGCTCCTGGACGCCGACGGCGCCGCCGCGGTCTACGCCGGCGGCTCCGAGCTCCTGCTCACCATGAAGCAGGGCGGCCTCCGCTATGACACGCTGGTGGACATCAAGACCATCCCGGGCCTGGATGTCGTCGCCCCTGCCGGGGCCGCCATCTCCATCGGCGCGCTGGCCACCCACCGATCCATCGCCAAGTCGGCGGCCGTCCGCACGGCGTTCCCGTTCCTGGCCCGCCTCGAGGGGACCATCGCCAACCCGCGCGTCCGCGCGACGGGCACGCTGGGCGGCAACCTGTGCTTCGCCGAGCCCCATTCGGACCCGGCCACGCTGCTCCTCGCCCACGACGCGGTCCTGCACGTCTCGGGGCCCGACGGCGACCGCGCCATCCCGGTCATGGACTTCACCATCGGCTCGTACACCACGGCGCTGGAGCCCGGCGAGATCCTGCGCTCCATCGACGTGCCCCGCCTGGGCGCCAACTCGCTGGTCGCGTACCAGCGGGTGCAGCAGCTTGAGCACCGGCCCATGCTGGGGGTCGCCGTCCGGCTGGACCTCGATGATGCCCGCCGCGTCATCGTGGGGAGCCGCGCCGCCGTGGGTGCCGCCGCGCCGCAGCCCACCCGCAGCGAGGCCGCGGAGGCGCTCCTCCTCGGCGATATCGCCAGTATCGACGCGCGAATCGCCGAGGCGGCCGCCGCCCTCGCCGACGCCGCCGATCTGCTCGACGACGCCGACGGCAGCGCCGCCTACAAGCGCCACCTGATCGGCGTCCACCTGCGCCGCCTGGTCCAGGGCGCGCTCAAGGGCGAGATCCCGCAGATCGGCGTGCCGCGCAAGCGCCGCCCGCTCGAGGCGATGATCGGCGAGTGGCAGCACGGCCGCGAGCGCACGCCACCGGCCGACTTCAAGGTCATCGGCCGCTCGCTCCCGCGGACGGACGGGCGCCCGAAGGTCACCGGCACGGCCGTCTACACGGCGGACATCTCGCTGCCCCAGATGGCGCACGCCAAGGTGCTCCGGAGCCCGGTGGGCCACGCCCGGATCCTGTCGATCGACGTCGAGGCGGCCAAGGCCGTGCCCGGCGTCCTCGACGTGATCACGGGCCAGGACCTCCTGACGCTCCGCCGCCAGCTGTTCGGCCACGCCTACCGCGACAACACCATCCTGGCGATGGAGAAGGTCGTGTACGCGGGCGAGGCGGTCGTGGCGGTCGTGGCGGAGGATGCCGCCACGGCACAGCGCGCCGCGGATCTGGTGGAGATCGCGTACGACGAGCTGGAGCCGGTGATGACGCCGGAGCAGGCCCTGCGCGAGGGCGCGCCGCTCATCCACGAGGAGCCCCACGAGATCGGCCACGCCCCGGGCCACATCAACCTGGAGGGCCGCGCGCCCGGCACCAACCGGCTCACCAACGACATCGTCCAGTGGGGCAACATCGACGAGGCGTTCGCCAGGGCGAAGACCATCGTCGAGGGCGAGTACTACTACCCGATGTCGTTCGTGTACACGATGGAGCCGTACGCCTCGATCGCCGACTACCGCGGCGGCGAGGTGACCATCCACACCACCGGCCAGCACACCTACACCACCCGGCGCGACATCGCCGACATCTTCGGCCTGCCGCTCTCCAAGGTCCGGATCGCCACCCCGTACGTGGGCGGCGGCTTTGGGGCCAAGTCCTACTCCAAGGTGGAGCCGCTCGCCGCGGTCTGCTCCTGGAGGGTGGGCCGTCCGGTGAAGGTGGAACTGACGGTCGAGGAGACGGTGCTGACCACCCGGGCGCTCGACGCGCGGGTCTGGCTCAAGACCGGCGTGGACGAGCACGGCCGGCTGATCGCCCGCCAGGCGCGGGTCCTCATGAACGCCGGTGCGTTCTCCCAGAACGCCATGCTGGTCTCGGCCAAGACGTCCACTCGGATGGTGGGGCCGTACAACTGGGACGCCGTGGATATCCAGGTCCGCTCGGCCTACACCAACACGAGCCCCGGTTCGTCCTATCGCGGGTTCGGCGGCGTCCACGGCTCGCTCCCGGGCGAGGTCCAGATGGACGAGACGGCCGAGATCCTGGGCGTGGACCCGGTGGAGTACCGGCTCCAGAACCTGGTCGAGCGCGACCACGAGTTCTGGCCCGGCAAGCGCCGCCTGCACGCCGACGTCAAGGCCAACCTGCGGATGGTCGCGGGCGGTATCGGCTGGGGCACCACGGTGGAGCCCGAGAACACCGGCAAGGGCGTGGGCCTGATCGTGATGGACTCCGGGGCGGTGCCCATCGGGCGCAGCGAGGTCCGCCTCCACGGCGACGGCTCCGTCACGGTGCTGACCGGGGCCGCGGAGCTGGGCCAGGGCTCGCGCACGGTCCTGGCGATGGTCGCCGCCGAGGAGTTCGGCGTGGGCCTCGACAAGGTCCGGATCTCGATGTCCGACTCCGGCGTCGCCCCCTACGCCCGCTCCACCGGCGCGGACCGGACCACGATCATGGAGGGCTCCACCATCCTCCTGGCCTGCCAGGACATCAAGCAGCAGATGCGCGACATGGCGGCCGAGATCTGGAGCGCGCCGGCGGCGGACATCACCGCCACCAACGACGGGGTCCAGCGCGGCCAGCTGTTCATGCCCTGGTCCGAGGTGATCGAGCGCTACTTCACCATCCAGGACATGGAGGTGAGTGGGCGCGGCCACATCCGGCCCAAGAACTCCGAGTGGGCGCTCATCCCCCCGTCGTGGGAGAACCCCGTGGTGGGGGCCCGCGTTGAGGCCGATCCCGAGACCGGCGAGTGGTGGGTCAAGAGCCTGATCGACGTCGCGGACATCGGCCTGGCGCTCAACCCCACCCTGGCCGACGGCATGGACACGGGCTCGCTGATCCAGTCGCTGGGCATCGCGATGCGCGAGGAGCTCATCTACGACGGCCAGCAGCTCTCCAACGGCTCGGTCCTGGGCTACCGCGTCCCGGAGATGGCCGACATCCCCGACCAGATGCACACGTTCGTGGTGGAGAACCGCGACGGGATGGGCCCGTACGGGTCGAAGGCGCACGGCGACGGGTCCATGTCCGTTGTGGCGCCGGCGATCGCGAACGCGCTCCACGACGCGCTGGGGGTGCGGTTGCATCGCGCGCCGTTCACGCCGGAGCGGGTCTGGAAGGCCATGCTGGACCGGGACGCGGGGGTGAACCCCAACCCCACCGCGGGGATCCCGGACTGGTGGAAGGCCACGGACTGGACGGACCGCCACGCGCCCAAGCCCTCGGGCAAGGGGCACTGAGCGAGTCGCTCGCCTGCCATCGCGCACAACGACACGGTGGATCGAGGCCCCGCCCGCAGGTGGGGCCTCGACGATTCCAGCCGCTGACGATCAGGGCGGACGCACGCTCCGGAGCGCAGTGTCGACCACGCCCATGACCTGGTCAGCGGCAGTGGTCACCTGGTCGGAAGCATCCTCGAGAGGCACGTAGCGGTCTGCTTCGAAGTCCGACCCGGACTGGTCACGCCAGCCCGTCCGGGCGGCAGCGAACTTCTCGTGCAGCCAGCGCAACTGGGCATGGAGCGACTCGGTCGCGTTCGCCATCCTCAGCCGCCCTGTTCCTTGTACGACGGGCCCGTCTCGATTGCCTCGGGGTCTCGATGAACCCCCGGGGGGTACTGATCACTCGTGGGGCCGGTGCTCTGCGACGGCCAGCCCGTTCCGGCTTCGGACGTTCGCTGGGGCAGGCTCGCCAACCTCTCGCGATCGGCGGCCTCCTTCGCTTCGGTCTCTTGGCGGAGCTCCGCTACCCGCACCTCGAGGTCGCGGACGGTGCCCGTCATCCCGTTGCGCCCGATGCCGCCCAGGCCAATCTGCCAGGCGTGATACGCCTCGAGGCTGGTGACCCGGGCGTCCAGGCCAGCATCCAGCGCCGGCAGCACGGAGGCGAGATAGGAAGCGTATTGCTGGGCCGCCGAACGCCACGCATCCGCCGCCTGGTCCACTCTGGACTGCCAGTCGGCGATCCGGCGGAGCTCGTGCTGTGCCTCTTGCACATCGGCGACCGCGGCGCTGCAGTCGAACGGCGCACCCGCTGCCGCGGCCAGCAGCGCGGCTGCTTCACACCCCTCCAGGGCCAGGCGTCGCCGGCGCAGCTCGCGCTGCCACTGCTGGTTGATGTCCGCCAGGATCCCCTGGCCGTGCGCCACTTCCCCGTCGACGCCCGTGAGCGCGTGTTGCTGGTTGTCCCCGAACGCGGCCAGGTCGAACCGGAGCTGCTCGAGCGCACGGATGTCGACGTCCGCGGTGCCCACGGGTCAGCGAACCTGGAGATAGGCATCGATGCTCTCGATCAGTCGGAGCAGGTGGCGCTCGTGATCGGCCGTGGTCGCGAGATACCGGTCGATCCCCCGGCCCACTTCTTCGAGCGCCTCGCCAAAATCGCGGTACTTGTCGTCGCGCCACACATCTCCGAGGCCCTTCCATGCACCGACCATGCTCCGGTAGTCGGATTCGAGGCCCTGGTTGAACTTCTGCAGGTGAGCCCGGAACTCGATCATTGCCTGCAGGTTCGTCTGCGCGGTGGTCATCGGGCGGCTCCTCTCATGTCAGCCGAGAAGCGCGTCCAGCGCCTCGGGTGACGGCACGGCGTAGGGCTTGAACTTCTCGAGCTGACCCGCGGGCCACTCCTCGTTGCGGAACAAGGCGCGGTTGTTGGCGAGCCGCGCCGCCGCGGTGGACTCCAGCAGGTTCTGTGAGTCCGTCTCCGGAACTCGGAGGACCGCGCGCAGATCGAAGTTGGCGGCCGCACCTCGCTTGAGGGAGCGGTCGAGCGAGGCTTGGCCGTCCGTCCACGCGATCACGTGAAGACCGACATCCGGGCCTTCGTCGAGCAGGCGGAGCAGCGTTCCGCCCTCGGGACTCGAATCGAACTGGTTGGGTCCGCGAAGCTCGCGCCACCGGTGGAGGCCGGTGATCACGAGGTAGCGCGACGGAGACTGCTCGGCACCCGGCGCCGCGCGGCTGCGCAGCTCGAGGTCAAGCGCCTCCAGCACAGCGCCCGCATCCCTTGGACCGGCAAGCGCGAGACGGTTGCCGAGCCGCTCGGCAATGGGCGCCAGGGCGCTGGCCATCGGCGAGCTGGGACGGGCGAGGTCCACGACATCGAAGCACGCGTCGGCGTCCTCGGCGGCGATCGAGACGACCGTCGCGATGAGCAGGCCGTAGGCGGCCTCCTCGTCGGCGCCGGCGACCAGCAGGTTGGCGCGCGGATATCGCTCCAGCCGGGCGCTGGTCGGACCCTTGACCTCCACGGGCTCGCCGAGGAACGCCTCGACTGTTCCGCGCTCAGGTGCCCAGCCGCCCGATCGGAGAGCACGCAGCCTGGGGTTGGCGACCAGTTCAGCCGGTGTGGCGCCTTCAAACGTCACCGGGCCCGGATGCGCGCCGGCATCCCGATCGAGGATCGCCGCGAGCCTGGCCGTCAACTCGTCCCGGCCCAGGAATGCCACCCTCACCCGGCGGTTCCCGGCTGGTTGGCCGAGCTCCGCGTTCACGATCGCCTCGCCCTGTTCCTCCAGCTTGGCCGCGGCGTCGTTGCCCTCCCCGAGGATGGCAAGGGCGTCAGCCGGCCGACACCTGAGCGCCACGCGCAGTCCCATCTGGTTGTAGATCCGGGACAGGTACGGACCGGCGACCGACGGCGACTGCGAGCAGAGGAGCACGTGGATGCCGAAACCTCGTCCGCGCTTCACCAAGTCCTCCAGCGCGGCCGACGCTTCCCGCGCGATCGCGTCGTCGCCGGCCAGCAGGACCTGGAACTCGTCGATCAGGAGGATCCGTCGCGGCAGCCGCGCGCCGCTCACGCGGAAGGCCGGGAACTGGTCGACGCCGGCTGCGCCGAACAGCCGACCGCGCCGAACCATCTCCGACTGGAGTGACTTGAGCACGCTGAGCGCGAACTCGCGCTCAGTCTCCAGGGCCACCGACCGGGCGTGCGGCAACGTGCGATAGGGCGCGAACCCGACACCCTCCTTGAAGTCGAGCAGGTCGAGTTCAAGCTCATCCGGGCCATACCGGCTCGTGAGGCCGGCGACGATGACGTGGAGCAGGTTGCTCTTGCCCATGCCGACCATGCCGCCGACAAGACCGTGTGCAGGGTCATCGCCGAGGTGGAGCGACAGGGGATCCCCTTCGGAATCAACTCCGATCGTGACGTCCAGCCCATCGGCGCTCGAAGCACCCCAATCCACCGGCGGGAGGACCGCGGCCGCAGCGAGGGCCCGGGATCGACCGGCGAACGCCGCAGCGACTCGCGCCAACCAACGCTCGACCTCCAAGGCGCCGGGCGGGTTGTCAGGGATGAACGGCATGTCGCCGAACGCCGGGTCGGCGATGACGGCGCGTTCGTCGGCGCCGATCTTGATGCTGGTTCCCGGCACGACGACCTCGTCCAGCACGACGTTCCGGGGTGTCGGCGCGGCCCGATCGAGGGTGGCGAGGAGGTAGACGCCGGCACGCGGGCCGTTGCGCGACAGGCGGGCCAGCAGGTCCAGCCCGCGTTCCGTCCAGCCCCCACCCGGGAGCCCCAGGATCGCGACAACCCGGAAAGGCTCGGCCACGGCTGGGTTGGCGGCGTTGTAGTCCGCCAACGACGAGAACCGAGCGCCCAGCCGGGTCTGCAGGACACTCTCGACGGTCGCGTTGAGGTTGCGAAGCTGCGCCTCGATCTCATCTGACGAGACCCACACCTTCTCCCCGCGGAGCGCGGGCGGGAGCTCCAGGAAGCCGGCCAGGCCCTGGCCCGACCCACGAGGATCGAGGAGGGTGACGCGCACCTCGCCGCCCGGGCTGCCGACGATGATCCGGAGCAAGACGGACCTGAGGAGGTCTTCGGTCGCGCCGGGCGGGCCGCCTTCGAATAGCAGGTGGCGATCCCGCAGGGCAGTGAGCGCTGGGATCGCCGCGGCGTCAGCCTCCGATACATAGGGGGCCGTCCAGATGGTCGGAATGGGGCGAGCGAGTCGTCCCAGGCGGATGAACCCGAACGGTCCCCCGGCGGGGGCAGCGTCGGGATCGACGTCCACCCAACAGGCGAGCCCCGGATGCGCGGCGGTGAGGCGCCGAAGGCTCGCGAGCGCAGCCCGCAACGTGGCAGATCGTCCGGTCAGATGAGAAGCCTGCTCGACGACACCCCGGGCCGTTTCCAGTGCCGCGGAATGGCGCGATGCCGCCCCCTCGAGCGCGGACGCCTCGGCTGCGGCCGCGCCCGCAAGGGCGCGGGCCGCCTCGGCTGCGATGGCGCCAGCGGCGAGGCGCCGCGCAACCAGGAAGCGCTCGAAGGCGGGCCATGAACCCGAACGGCTCGGGCCAGGTTCGCTCAAGGTGGGTTCGAGTTCGCCGCTCGTCATGGCACCGAAACCGTGGCGCCGCTTTCGACCGTCGCGGTCCCAGCAGCCTTGTTGTTGATGGTGACGTTGTATGTGCCTGCGGTCAGGTCGAAGGACGCGTAGCCCGCGTTGTCCGTGGACCGGCCGTCCACGTACTCGCCCGCAGCACCCGCGGCAGTGCGGTAGTAGATCCGGATCGATGCGCCCGGACTGGCGGAGACCGTGATTCTGCCAAGACGAACGGCGACCAGGGTGTCCTTGCCGGGGATCACCTGCACGTTGGTGGTGCCATCGGTGTCGCTGAGGTCGCCCCAGTTGTAGCCATTCAACCGGGATGCCACGGCATAGGCACCGGGCGTGACGAGGCAGGAGGCCGTGCCCGTGTTGTCCGTCGAGAACCCGCACACCCGCGCTCCAAGGACAATCCCTCCGGTCGCGGACGTCTTCTGGGTCTCCACGTAGACGGTCTGGCCAGCCAGAGCCTTGTCAACTGAAGCGGCGCTGAACGTCAACGAGCCGTAGCTGAGATCGACCCTGGTGGTCATCCCGGGGGCCACAACGATCCCGATGAGACCGTCGTCGCTCGACAGGTTCCCCCAGTTGTAGCCGGCGAGATCGCCGAGGACGACGTAGGTCCCCGCAGGGACCTCCATGTGCGCAATGCCCGCCTTGTCGGTGCTGTTCGCGGCGACCCTGTCGCCGGCCACCTGGTTCCCGAGAGCGTCGATGCGCGTCGTTCGAACGTCGAAGCTGGTCCCGGACACGACACCCCGCGGCGACACGAGGCTGACATCGATCGCGCCCAGGCCGCCCTTCCCAGAGTATGGGAGCCCGATGGTCACCTTGGCCGCCGCGGTCACCTGGACTGGCGTTGGCGCCGGGGTGGGTGTCGGGGTTGGGGCCGGAGTTGGGGTCGGTACGAAGGGCGTGGGGATCCGTGTCGCTACCGAGCCCAAGGCTACTGCCGCCGAGGCGCCCGATCGTGCCGCCCCGGGCGCCAGCGTGGAGGCTGGGAGCCCACTGCCGCTGGCGGCGATCACCGCAGCCAGGATCGCGATTCCGCCAACGCCAAGGCCCGCCACCAGGCGGAGCGACGTTGTTCGACGCACCTGACCGCGCTGCTGGTCGCCCTCGAAGTCGGCGATCAGAAGGTTCCTGGCACCTTCCAGTCGAGCAAGGACCTTGTCTGCCGGCTCGTCTGTCGCCGCCGGAGTCAGGTCGGGCAGTCCTGCCTTGCGACCCGCGCGCTCCAGCAACGCGGCTGGCAGCGCCTCGGCGTCCCGGAGCCGAGCGGTGAATTGTTCGGTCCGCCCCCTTGCGGTCCGCTCTGCCGACGCGCGCTCGGACTCCGCGGCGAGCTCCGCGGCCGCACGTTCCCGGGCTGCGGCGAGGCGACCTCGTTCATCGACCAAGGCACCCGTCAACGAGGCGACTGGTCCAGGCTCGCGCACGGCAGCCAGCGAGCGGACGCCCGCCTCAAGGCCCGACGAGATCTCGAGAGCCAGGGCAAGCAGGGCCAGCGCATCTGCGGCGCCGTCCAGGGCGGGCGTTGCCGGGTCGGCCGGAAGCTCCGGCGCTGGGTACGAACCCTCCACGATGTTGACTGCAATGGCACCGGCGGGTTCGCGAAGGTCCCATGCCACCACGACTCCGGGTGCCCTCGGATCGATCTGGAGGAGGATCGGGGTCGAGCTTCCCTGCAAACGGGAGAGCGCCGCGCGGCGCCGCCGCTCGTCCAGCGGGCTACGGTCATTGGGCATGACCTCGATGAGCCAGAGTGGCTCGAGGCCCTGATCCCGCAGGGTGAGGTCGAGAACGTCGCGAGGTGCCGTGCCCGTGGACCAGTCAGCCGCAGGCGCCAGAGTCCTGGGCTCACGCGTGCCTGGTGCGGCATACGCGACCGCCCGACCCTGGTCGGACCCAGCCCGAGCCGCGTGCACGAAGGCATCGACGAGCCAGCGGGGAACGTCGAGAGTGGGGCTGGGTTCCGGCCCGTCAGGTGACACGTCTCCTCCCTCGGTCAATGCCCGGCTCCGTCGCCCGAGGCGGTCAGCAACTTGCGCACCGCATCCAGCCGCACCTCGGCCGAACGTCGGGCGACCTCAAGGTCCTCCTCCCGGTTTGCCGACAGGTAGGTGATCAGCCGGTCCAGCACCCGGGCCTGCTCAGAAGTTCGCCCCAGCGCCTCCAGCGCGTCGGCCTTGGCGGACAGCGCCGCGGTCGAGGCCCGGATCGAGGCCAGATCGGGCCGCGCCACGAGCCTCCGGACCAGATCATCAGCCGCAGCGATCGCGTCCTCGCAGCGTCCGTCGGCCATCGCGTCGGCCATCTCCGTCAGCAGCGGATCAGGATCGATGGCAGCGGCCGCGATCGACGGCGGAGGTTGCGCCGCGCCCCATGCCTGTGCGCCGGCGCCCGGACCACCATTGGGCAGCACGCGTCCCCGTACCGCCAGATCCCGTCCGGTTGGCCGGTCGGTCTGCTGCGCTGCGAGCAGGAGCATCCCGGCCTCCTCGGCAGCCCCAGGCAACGTCGCCGGCGCGGAGCCTGCGGCTGCCTCCTGGGCGGATGTCGGGGCCGAGCGCGCCAACGTCGCCTCCGCCGCGAGGACGGCCGCACTGAGATCGAATGACCGCAGCCGATCGATCCGTGCCTCTGTCGCCGGGTGGGCTCGCACGAGGTCCTCCCAGACCCGACCCGTGCGCTGCAGACCGACGATGCACAGCGGCTGCGCAAGTTGGCCGCCTTTGGCCAAGGCAACGCTGCCCGCCTGAAGCTCCTGGAGCGCCCCGATCAACGTATCGGTCCGGCCGAGCGCAGCGGCGGCGCTTGCGTCGGCGAGGTACTCGCGCTGACGGTGCACGGCCAGATCGGCGACACGCGCGATCAAGAACCACGCCTGGAGCCCCACCCAGGCCAGCGCCGCACAGAGCATGATCAAGAGCCCCGCCAGGAGCATCGCGACGGTGCTGGCAAGGTCACCACGACTGTCGCGGCTCGCCATCAGTGCAGCACCGACGCCGACAAGGGCCACGGCGATCGTGGAACCTACCCACGACACCGCGAGCGCCCAGCCAAGGAAGGACGCGGACAGCAGCGAGACTCGGGTATCGCCGTTGGCCACGTGTGCCAACTCGTGGGCGGCGACGGCCTCCAGCTGCTCGTGGCTCAGCCTGCCCAAGAGTCCCGTCGTGAACACGACCGCAGCCTGGCCATCGGCCGACGTGAACGCGAACGCATTCGCGGCGGGGTCGTCGAGTACGCGGATCACGGGGGTTGGCACGTCGAACCGGCCAGCCATCCCGTCGATGGATGGCCCGAGCGCCGCAAGCTCCGCCCCCGACGGCTCCCGCAGTCCACTCACCTGCGTCATGAGCCTGGGGTACAGGAAGTAGACGCCGGCCACGGATGCCGCCATGAGACCGAGGATCGGAAGCACCATCGACCCACCACGGCCACCGAACAGGATCGCGACAACCGCGCCGTTGACTGCGGCCACGACCATCAGGACGATCGTCCACTGACGGTTCCGCTCCATCTGGGCGGCGACCAGCGTACGCGCAGAAACCATAGAACCCGCGTCTGTCCCCATCGACGTCACGGAGTCCCCTCAGCCGGCTTGCCGATCCACCGACGACACGCGTGATCCTACGGCGGCGCCGATGGCTTGTGAAGGGACTACTCGCCGGCACCCACCGGCCGGTTCACGTCGACTGGCGGCGGCGCGGTTCTGGATCTGCGGCCCGATCTCACCGGCCTCTCTTGACGGCCGGAACTTCGAGCCCCTAGACCTGTGACCCCGTGATCGTCGTCCAGGCGTTGAGCGCGTACTCCACGTCCAGGCCCGGCATCCCCAGCTCGTCGGCGACCACCTCGCGGTAGCGCTCCAGCCCGTAGACCTCCTGGGTGGTCTTGCCCGAGGTCCGGTAGTGGATCAGCTCGTGGTCGCGCAGCTGGATGATCAGGTCCTCGTCCGGCCGGCAGACCACCACGCGGAAGTTCTGCATCACGAAGGTCATCGGCGGCAGCGCGTGGTGGCGCTGCATGCTCGCCTCCATCTCCTCGTCGGAGGCGCCCTGGAGGTCGTACCAGACGTACGACTTCCACTCGCCGTGCTCCCTGCGGTCCTGCACCAGCTTGTCCAGCGCGTGGTCCAGCCAGAACCGGTAGCCCAGCCCGCCGCGGGTGAACTCGGACGGCGTGTCGATGGGGATGGCCTCGTAGATGGGCTGGCCGTTGCCGACGTCGGCGACGTAGCGCCCCTCGGGCAGCTGCACGATGAGAGCCGAATGGGACCCGGGGAACGAGATGCGCGCCAGGTTGGGCACGGGCTGGTAGCCCAGGTGATCAAGGAGCGCGCCCAGCATGGCCCCAAACTCGTAGCAGACGCCGCCGCCGGCGCGGCGCTCCCAGGTCTGGAGCTGCTCCTCCAGGTCCAGCGACGCCACGGGCCCGGTCATCCCGGCGCGGTACCGGCGCTGGAGCGAGCTGATGCTCTCGAACGGCATGGCCCGGTGGTTGCGGACGATGAGATTCAGGCTCTCGAGGCTTGGCGGGGTGCCCTCGAGGTCCGGCAGCCCGATCATGGTCAGGTAGCGGCGATACCAGCTGGCGTCCATGGGCGCGAGTATAGGCAGGGCGCGCGGGGCGCCGCACAGGATGTCGGGTCGCGACATTCGATGCCCCTCCGGCGCCGGGCCATGGGTTTCCTCTCAGATGCCGCGCCGGCACGCCTTGGAGACGACATCCGGCCTGGAATCGGGTGTTGGACGCCCCGGGCCAGCGCACGGCAGCCGCGTCCACGCTCGGAGGGGGGGCGCCGGGCGGGGTCGCGGGGCCGTCGACCCGGTCCAGTTGGGCCCCACGCGGCAGATGAAAGGAAGGCGCCGGGGCCGGGCGGCGCGCGTGCGCACGACCCGCGCACCGCCCGGCGGGAACCCGCTGCCGCACCGCCCGGCATCCCGCGGCGCTGCGTACAATGGGAGACCAAGAAACCCGGTGCTCCAAGATGCGCGAGCACCAACGATGGGCGTCGCCGTCCCCCTGGGCGAGGCGCACCGGGAGGGAAGCGAGCGAATGTCGACCGAAGAGGTCAGGTTCTTCAGCGCCGGTGCCAGCCTTGCCGGCACCTTGAAGCTCCCCGACGTCGGGTCAGCCCCATTCGCGGCGGTCGTGCAGGGCCCCGGCTGGCTGGGCCTCCGTGACGGCAAGAACTACGTCCCCTACCACGACGGCCTCCTGGCCGCGGGCGTCGCCGTCCTGGTCTTCGACTACCGCGGCTTCGGCGATTCTGAGGACAACGCCTCCCACCCCCGCTACATCGACCCCATGGCCCAGGTCGCCGACTGGAAGGCCGCGGTCACGTACCTCCACAGCCGGTCGGACATCGACCCCAAGCGGATCGGCGCCTTTGGCTCCGGCGGCACGGGTGGCGGCCACGCGATCTATGTCGCCGCCATCGACCCGCGCGTCCAGGTGGTGGTCGCGCAACTGCCCATCGCGGACGGCAGGGACTGGCTCCACCGGATGCGCCGTGAGCACGAGTGGCTGGACTTCCTCGCCTCCATCAAGGCCGCCGCCGTGAAGTACGCGGCGACGGGCGAGCGGACGATGGTCAGCCCGCGCGAGGGGATCATGGTCGCCACCCCGGAGCGCAAGACCACCACGGTCAAGGCGGACGTCGACCATCGCGTCCCCGACGAGGTGGACCTCCTCTCGGCCGAGGCCATCTTCGAGTATCGGCCCATCGACGTGATCGAGAGTGTCGCCCCGCGCGGCGTCATGCTCATCGCGGTCGAGAACGACGCCGTCACCCCCGAGGACCACATCTACGCGCTGTACGACCGGGCAAAGGGCCCCAGGCGGCTGGTCATCCAGACCGGCACCACGCACTACGGCTCGTACGCACAGTACCGCGACGTCGTGAACCCGCTGATCACCGAGTGGTTCGTCCGGCACCTCGTGGCCGGCGAGGTTCTCGTCCACGAGCGTCCCGCAGAGGCGGAGATCCTCCGGCTCGACCGAACCAGGGCGTAGCGGCCGCAAGCCGCATCATCGGCCACCGGCACGCCCGGCGGCCACCCCACCCCGTCAAACCGGCAACACCAGAGGGCAGCGCATGAGCCAGTACGACATCGTCATCCGGGGCGGCACCGTGGTCACCAACACGGGCCGCTTCCTCGCGGACGTGGCCATCGCCGGCGAGCAGATCGCCGCGATCGTGGCCCCGGGCACGGCGCTCGACGCCGCCCGGACCATCGACGCCGCGGGCAAGCACATCATCCCCGGCGCGGTGGACGTCCACTCCCACCACCGGGAGCCGGGCTTCACCCACAAGGAAGACATCATCTCCGTCATGCAGGCCTGCGCGGCCGGCGGCGTGACGACGTCCTTCGCCATGCCCAACGTCCAGCCGCCCCCCAACACCGTCGCGATCCTGGACTCGATGATCGAGCTCTACAACTCCAAGTCGATCATCGACTGGAACATCAACCCCGCCGGCACCCTGCCGGAGGAGATCCCGGGCCTGGCCACGCGCGGCATCGCGGCGTTCAAGGTCTTCATGGTGGTCGACACGGGGCGCAGCTACCCGCACATGCCGGGCATCGGCGTCCATGACCACGGCAAGCTGCTCGAGATCTTCGAGACCATCGCGCCCACGGGCGTGCCGCTCATGGTCCACCCGCACGACCAGCAGCTGATGTCGTACATCGAGAAGACGTTCTGGGACCGCGGCGAGCACGACGCGCAGGCCTACGCCAAGGCTTACGCCGCCTACGACGGCATCATCTGGGACACCGCCTGCGCCCTGCTCCTCCGCCTGCAGAAGGCCACCGGGACCCCGCTCCATCTCCTGCACACGCAGTCGATCGGCGTGATCGAGCAGCTCCGCCGGGCCCGCGCGGCCGGCCAGGACGTCAGCGCCGAGCTGAACCCGTGGGCGCTGTTCATGGGCAACGACTGGAACAACATCGTCCGCCTGGGCTCGTACGCGCTCAGCTACTACGTCCCGGAGAAGAACACGCAGCCCCTGTGGGACGCGCTCGAGGACGGGACGATCGACATCATCAGCACGGACCACGGCCCCCACACCAAGGAAGAGAAGGAGCCGGGCTGGACCGACGGCTGGAAGGCCCACACGGGCACGCCGGCCGCCCAGTTCTACGTCCCGATGTTCCTCGGCGCCGCCGTGGACGGCAAGATCTCGCTGGAGCGAGTCGTCGACCTGGTCGCCACCCAGCCGGCCAAGCGCTTTGGCCTGGGCCAGAAGGGCCGCATCGAGGTCGGCTGCGACGCCGACATCGCCATCGCCAACCTCGACACCACGGTCGAGATCCGCGACGAGGTCGTCCTCTCCAAGATCGGCTACACCCCGTACGCCGGACAGACGATGCACGCCGAGATCGAGACCACCCTGGTCCGCGGCAGGGTCGTCTACGAGGGCGGCAAGGTCGTCGGCCAGCCGGGCTGGGGCCGCCAGGCCCGCCCGACGGCGTAGCCCACCACCGGAATCCGTGCCGGGCGGCGTCGCCGCCCGGCGATCGGGCGACAGGGTCGCCCAGCCAACTCAACCGGCAGCCACCAGAGACAAGGAGTACCCACAGGACATGACCCGCTTCGGGCTTCTGCTTCCGCACTTCGGCGTCGAGGCCGACCAGGACATGCTGGTCGAAGGCGCCCAGCTGGCCGACCGCCTCGGCTTCGACTCCATCTGGGTCCGTGACCACCTGGTCTTCCATCCCCACGGGATGGAGGGCACGGACCGCACGTTCATCGAGCCCTTCCTGACCCTCGCCTACCTCGCCGCCAAGACCGAGCGCATCGGCCTCGGCGCGGCCACCATCATCCCGTTCCGCCACCCCATCCTGACGGCGTACATGACCGCGTCGATGTCGTGGCTCACCCGCCGCCGCTTCGACCTGGGCGTCGGGTCCGGCACGTTCCAGCACGAGTTCGACGTCATCGCGCAGGGCCACATCAACCGGCCCGAGATGATGAAGGAGCAGGTCCAGATCGCCCGCGAGCTGTGGACCGGCAACAGCACCGAGTGGCACAGCGACCTGTACGACTTCAAGGACGTTGACCTGAAGCCGCAGCCGCTCTTCGACGTGCCGGTCTGGTGGGGCGGCGCGACGCCGGCCTCCGCGCGCCTCGCGGTCGAGTTCTGCCAGGGCTGGCTCCCGGGGCGCATCACCTTCCCCACGTACGAGCTGCGGGTCAACAAGATTCGCCAGATGTGCGAGGAGCAGGGCAAGCCGATGATCTGGACTGGCGCCGTGCCGGTCACCAGCATCGACGACTCCTTCGAGGCCGCCTGCAACCGGATGAACATCCCCGGCCTGATCGACAACGCCAACCACTCCAAGTGGTGGGTGAAGCCCGAGGGCGGCAAGTTCACCACGATGGAGGAGCTCGACGGCTCCATCCTCGCGGGTAACCCCGACGACATCGTCCGGGGCGTCAAGCGCTACCAGGAGATCGGCACCGACCTGCTGATCTTCGATTTCCGGATGCGCTTCCCCGACTGGATCGAGCAGATCAAGATCCTGGCCAAGGACGTCCTGCCCCGGGTCAGCAAGTAACACCGCTCGCCGGACGGGCCGGGTCGCAAGACCCGGCCCGTTTGCTTCCCGGCCCCGCCCGGCGGGCCGACTCAACCGCACCCGGGTCCCCGTCCCGGATACAGGAGACACCATGGCGCAGGGTCCCGTTCTTCTGACCGCCGCGGACTGCCAGCGGCTCCTGAGCCACCTGGACGTGGTGGCTCAGATCGAGCAGGCACTGGCCTGGGATGCCGCCGGGACCATCCACTGGCCCGCCCCGCGCAGCCTCAACATCGCCCCTGACAAGTGGGGCAACGACTACCACGTGAAGATGTGCGTGCTCGAATCGGTGCCGGTCGGCGGGATCCGCGTGGTCTCCCACCCGCTGGACGAATCCTCGCCCGTCAACACCCGGCTCATCCTCCTGGTCGACCCCACCACCGCCTGGCCGCTCGCCCTCATCGACGAGAGCTGGAGCTACGTGCAACGGACCGTGGGCAGCATCGCCATGGCCGCCCGCAAGCTCGCCAACGACGACGCCTCCACCCTGGCGATCGTGGGTGCCGGCCGCCTGGCCCGCACCGCCGCCGAGTACTACTCGCGGCTCTTCAACCTCAAGGAGATCCGGGTGGCCTCCCGGACCGCCTCCAAGCGCGAGCAGGTCGTGGCCGAGATGGCCGCGAAGCTGGGCCTCCCGGTCCGGTCCGCCGCCTCGATCGAGGATGCGGTACGCGGCGCCGACCTGGTCCTGACCGCCACCTCCGCCACCGAGGCCCTCCTCGAGGAATCGTGGATCGCCCCCGGCGCCGTGGTGGCGTGCGTCGGCACCGCCGAGCCCGGCAGGGAGCTCCTCGAGAAGGCGGACCTGTTCGTGGTCGACAACCGCGACCAGCTGAAGAAGGAGTTGATCGCCGAGTACGGCGAGGGCTCGCCCGACTGGATCGACGCCACCGTCCTCGAGATCGTGACCGGCCAGCACCCCGGGCGCACCGGCCGCGACCAGCGCGCGGTCCTCGTCACGGAGGGCATCGCCAGCCAGGACATCGCGCTTGCCTGGCTCGCCTACCAGCGGGCCCTGGCCGAGGGCACCGGCCTGGAGCTCCCGATCGGGGCCGCCGCCCCCGCGCTCCGGCAGCCGTAGCCTCACGGCCATCGCCCGGGCGCCCCGCAGGCGCCGTCCCACAACCGCCTCGCCACAACCGCCGCGTCGCCTCCGATCCGCCCCAACCGGACGCACATGAAGGGAACCCACCATGGTCGACCAGGAGCTCGCCAAGCAGGTCCTCGCCCAGATCGACCGCGACGAGATCGCGCAGCTTGGCTGCGACCTGACCGACATCCCCAGCCCGACCGGGCAGGAGAAGGCGGTCTCCGACTTCGTCGTCGGCTGGTTCAAGGCCAACGGGATCCGGGGGATCAGCCAGGAGATCGCGCCCGGCCGGCCCAACGCGGTGGGGATCGTCAAGGGCGACGGCAGCGGCCTCTCGCTCCAGTTCAACGGCCACCTCGACACCAGCTACGTCGGCGGCCCCGAGGACTTCCGGATCCTCCACGAGAGCGAGGCCGAGCCCGACGAGATGATGCGCGGCAGCATCGTCGGCGATGAGGTCCACGGCCTGGGCATCGGCAACATGAAGTGCGGCGTCGCCAGCATCATGATGGCCGGCAAGGCGATCGTGAAGGCCGGGGTGAAGCTCAAGGGCGACCTGATCCTGGCCGGCACGGTGGGCGAGATCTCGCGCACGCCGATCAACGAGTTCCAGGGCCAGGAGTACCGCGGCGAGGGCGTGGGCACCCGCCACCTGGTGACCCACGGCTTCCACACCGACTACGCCGTCTGCTGCGACGGCTCGGACATGAACATCGTCTGGGCGCAGAACGGCGTGGTCCAGATGAAGGTCACCGTCTTCGGCAAGCCCGAGGCGGCCTGGGGCTCGGATCGCTCCAAGTCCAGGATGGATGAGCTCAACGCCATCATCAAGATGACCAAGGTCATCGGGGCGATCGAGCGCTGGGCCGAGGGCTTCGAGCGCCGCCACGTCTACCAGAGCCAGACCGGCCCCCTCCTCCCCAAGGTCAACGTCGGCGCCATCCAGGGCGGCGCGCCCTACCGGCCCAACTACTACGCGGGCTGGTGCTCGATCTACGTCGATGTCCGGATCCCCCCGAAGGTCCGGCCCGTCACGGTCAAGTACGAGATGGAGCAGACCCTCAACGAGCTGGGCATGCGCTACGAGCTGGACGTCTACAAGGCCCTGCTGGGACACGAGGGCGTCAACGTGGAGCCGCTGGTGGAGGCCGCCAACGAGGGAAACAAGTTCCTCTGGGGCAAGCCCATCGAGCACGAGGGCTCGGCCCGTGCCAGCATCTGGACGGACACCAACATCTACAACGAGCTGGGCATCCCGTCCGTGAAGATCGGGCCGCGCGGGTTCCGGATCGGGCCGCGCGCCGAGGCGGTCAAGATCGACGAGATGGTGAAGGGCGCGCAGCTGTACGCGATGATGATCCTGGACATCTGCATGCGCGAGCGGAACGCGGCGCGCTGACACGACCGCGCCGCCCCCTCCCACCATCCAGCCGCTGCCTGCGCCCCCCGGCCCCGGCAGCGGTTCGCGGCCCCCAGCGGTGACGACCTCGAGCGGCTTCGGCGGGATCCCCCGTGACTCCCTCCTGCTCGGGATCTCCACCTTCGCGTTCATCGCCGCCACCAACATCCTGACCCCGCTCCTCCCGGAGGTGCGGGACGAGTTCGGGGTGAGCATCGCCACGGCGGGCCTGATCGTGGGCTCGTACGGGCTGGCGCGCCTGCTGATCGACCTGCCGGCGGGGTTCCTCGCCGACCGCGTCGGGCACCGCCGAATCAGCATCATCGCCGTGATCCTGCTGGTCGCCAGCAGCCTCCTGGGCTGGGCCGCGACGAGCGTTGAGATGCTGATCGCCTCCCGCGTCGTGAGCGGCATCGCCGCCGGCACCCTGGGCACCGTCCAGGTCGCGGCGCTCGCGGCCACGGCCACCGGCCCGGCACGCGGCCGGATCATGAGCGTCTTTGGCCTGGCCAACAACGCCGGGATCGCCGTCTACCCGCTCCTGGGCGGCGTCATCGGCGCCGTCTGGGGCTGGCGCCCCACGTTCCTGGTGACGGCCGTCCTCGCCGTGGTCGCCGGGGTGGTCCTGCTGGGGATCCTGTCGCGGCTCCAGCTGGGGCACGGCTCGGCGCGGGGCGGCGGCTCGGACCCCGAGCTGGTCCTGGAGGGCCCCGCGAAGACCCGGGCGTCGTTCGCCATCAACTTCGGGGTGGTGGCGATGATGGTCCACCGGGCGGGGGTGCGGAACACCATCCTCCCGCTGTATGCCGCCACCGTCCTGGGGCTGTCGGGCGTGAACATCGCCACGGCCCTCGCGTTCATGGCGGTCAGCGGGCTCCTGGTGGCCACGCCCGGCGGGATGGCGGGCGACCGGTTCGGCCGACGACGCGTGATCGTCACGGGCCTGATCGCCATCGCGGCCGGGGATCTCGCCCTCATCCTCACCCACGACCTGGTCACCTTCCTGCTGGTCGCGGGCCTGGTGGGCTTCGGCGACTTCTTCACGGCCAGCCAGACGGCGCTCCTGACGGAGATCGTCCCGGCGGCCGAGCGGACCCGGACCCTGAGCGGCTATCGTTTCGCATCTGACCTCGGGGCCATGATCGGCCCGATCATCCTCGCGGCCGTCATGGACACGGCCGACACCCGGACCGCGCTCATCCTTGCGGTGGCGATCCTGGTGACGGCGGCGACCCTGACCTATACGTTCGTCCCAAGCCGCGTCGATGCCCTGCGCATCCGGCGTGCAAGCAGCAAGGCCACGCAAGCCTGACCAGAGGAGCCGCCGTGAACGCCGACGACGTCGTTGCCAGCATCAATCCGCAAGAGGTCGTTGACCTCGCCCTCGCCCTGGGCAACACCGACAGCCCGACCGGCAAGGAGGGCGCATCGGGCCAGTTCATCTACGACTGGCTGGAGACCAACGGCTTCAAGCCCAAGAAGTACGCCCTCATCCCCGAGCGGTTCAACGTGGCCGCCACGGTCAAGGGCTCGGGCGGCGGCTACAACCTGGTCTTCAACTCCCACCTAGACACGTCGCTGGATCCCGACGCCATCTGGTCCGCCAAGGACCCCAAGGACAAGATCTGGCACTCCGCATGGATCGACGGCGACGACATCTGCGGCGACGGCGTGGTCAATGACAAGGGCCCCATGGCCGCGTTCATGGTCGCCGCCAAGGCAATCCGTGACGCCGGGTTCCCCCTCAAGGGCGACCTGATCGTCAGCGGCGTCGCCGGGGAGATCAGCCGCGAGCCCATCGACGAGTTCCAGGGCCCCATGTACCTGTCCAAGGACCTGGGCGCGCGGTTCATGGCCACCCACGGCGTGGTCGGGGACTTCGTCCTCGTCGCCGAGGGGACCGGTTTCGGGATCGTGGGCGTGGAGCCGGGCAAGGCGCAGTACAAGGTGACCGTCTGGACGGACACCCCGCGCTACTACGACGCCTACCTCCCCCGCCCCACCGGTCTCGCCGATGCGCCCAACGCCATCGTCCGGACCGCGGCGGTGATCGCCGAGTTCGAGAAGTGGGCGTACGAGTACCGCGTCAACAACACGTACGAAGGCCCCTGGGGCCGGATCGTCCCCAACGCCTCGATCAACGCGATCCGCTCCGGCTACCCCTACAACATGACGAGCACACCGCAGATCTGCTCGTTCTACGTCAATACCCGGCTCCTGCCGGGGGCCAGCCCCATCGATTCCAGGATCGAGCTGGAGGCCCTGCTCAAGCGCGTCGGCGTCGAGGGCGAGGTCGAGATCATCCTGTATCGCCCGGGCTTCGAGGTCCGCGGCGCCGAGGTGTTCATCGACACCATCAAGCGCTGCCACGCCCAGACGTTCCCCAACCCGCCCATGATCGTCGCCGACCCGGTCACCTCCATGTGGCGCGACACCAACGCGTTCAACGAGTTGGGCATCCCCGCCCTCTCGTACGCGCCGCGCTCCATCAGCCACGCCTCCAAGAAGTCGTTCAAGATCGCGGACCTGGTCGACGCGTCGCGCGTCTACGCCCGGATCGCCATGGACCTGTGCAACCAGGACCGCCCCGCCAAGCTCCCGCTTGGCGCGCACCTCAACCGGAACATCGCCGAGACCATCGCGGAGCGCAACAACAAGGGCTAGCGGCCCAATCCGATCGGGCCCAGCGACGGGCCCGATCCTCCATTCCGGGCGGTCACACCATCGGCGGGGCCGCCCCACCACCACCCAGCGAGGTACCGAATGACCCTCAAGCTCGGCTACAAGGCGTCGGCCGAACAGTTCCCGCCCAAGCGGCTGCTTGACCTGGCCGTCGAGGCCGAGAACGCCGGCTTCGATTCCGTCTGGACCAGCGACCACTTCCAGCCGTGGCGCCACACCGACGGCCACGCGCCCAACGCGCTCGTCTGGCTGGGCGCCGCCGCGGCGGCGACCAAGCGGGTCACGCTGGGCACCAGCGTCCTCACGCCGTCGTTCCGCTACAACCCCGCGATCGTCGCGCAGGCGTTCGCCACCCTGGGCTGCCTGGCCGAGGGCCGGGTCATCCTGGGCGTGGGCACCGGCGAGTCGATGAACGAGGTGCCGGTCGGCGTCACCTGGCCGGACCAGAGCGAGCGCTTCGCGCGCCTGCGCGAGAGCATCACGCTCATCAAGCAGCTCTTCCGCGAGGAGTTCGTCTCCTTCGAGGGCGACTACTTCCACACCCACAACGCGACGATCTACGACCGCCCCGTGAACGAGGTCCCGGTCTACATCGCGGCCTCCGGACCGGCGGCCGCCCGCCTCGCGGGCCGGATCGGCGAGGGCTTCATCTGCACGTCCGGCAAGGGCGCGGAGTTGTACACGGAGACGCTCCTCCCCGCCGTCGTGGAGGGGGCCGAGAAGGCCGGCCGCGACCCGAACGCCATCGGGCGGATGATCGAGATGAAGGTGTCCTTCGATCCCGACCATGCCAAGGCGATGGAGGCCACCAAGATCTGGGCGGCACTCGCGCTCCCCGGCGACGTGAAGATGGGCGTCGAAGACCCGCGCGAGATGGAGCGGCTGGCCATCCAGGCCGAGCCGTACGCCCACAAGCGCTGGCTGGTCTCGTCGGATCCCGAGGAGCACGTGGAGCAGATCGCCGCCTACATCGGCTACGGCTTCGACCACCTCGTCTTCCACTTCCCGACCAACGAGCAGGAGGAGGCCGTGGCCCGCTACGGCCGCGAGATCCTGCCCCGGCTGCGCCAGCGCTTCGGCTAGATCACCCTTGGGGAGGGGTGCTGCATGCCCCTCCCCAATCCCCTCCCAGTACTCGAAACGGCGCGGTCCCACGGGGGTCGCGCCGTTTCGATTCCGCTAGATGATCCCCGCGATGGGTGACGGGTGACCCGCCAGCACATCGGAGGCAGGGACCCCGAACCACGACTCGGCGATCGTGGCGTAGTAGTCCAGCATGCTCACCGTGGCGACCAGGTCCTGGTCGGCATCCAGCGTAGCGAGGCTGGGGTACGTGCCATACAGGCCGGCGGCGACGGGCCCGGCGAGGAAGGCGAACGACGCCGCGCCGTGATCCAGCCCGTTCGAGGCGTTGTCCGGGACGCGCCGTCCGAACTCGCTGGTGGTCGCGATCAGGACCCGGTCCGCGATCCCGCGCGCCGCGAGGTCGGCCCGGAAGGCGACCAGGGCATCGTCCAGCTCCGTCATCAGGGCGGCGTGCCGAGCCAGGTGGTCCTCGTGGCTGTCGAAGTCGCCGTGGAACGGCACGTGAACGATCCGGACGCCGTTGTCCCGGGCCAGCATCCGCGCGGCCAGCAGCAGCTGGGCGCCCAGCTCTGTCTCGGGATAGCCGGTGGCGGCCGCGGGCAGCCCGCCGGCCAGCTGGCTGAATCGGTAGGCATACGCCGCGCCGTTGCGCGCCGAGCAGAACGGGACGGGCTCGCTGGGGTCGTACTCGGCCATCTCGCGCCAGGCCGCCGTCCAGGCGGTGGCCGCGTCGAGGCCGGCCGGGGCCGGGAACGAGCCGTCGCCGTATGGGTCCATCGACAGGGTCACGACCCGCTCGCTGATCAGCGCCGGCGAGGGCCCGTAGCCCAGCGAGACGCCGGCCGCGGCGGCCGTCGGGTCGCCCACGTGATCCGCCAGACGCCCCAGGAAGCCGGTCAGCGTCTGGTGGACGCTGTCCACGTCGCCGGACCACCAGCGGCGGAGCATCTCGAAGTGGGAGAGGTCCGGCTTCGTGATCCCCACGCCCTGGACGATGGCGGCCCCGGCCGCGTGCAGACCCGGCAGGCCGGGGTGGAGTCCCACGCCCGGCGTGATGGCCAGCACCGATGCCGGGTCGAGCGCGGTCCGGGGCCGCAGCCGCCGGTAGCGCGCGTCGTCGATGGGCGGCACCATCGAGAGGCCGTCGTTGCCACCGGCCATGTCGATGACCACCAGCCGGCGGGCGGCCAGATCCTTCACGGGGCGGATGCGCGGCGCCGTGACCCACGTGGAGAGCGGCGGGGGCGTGGACGCCGGTCCTGGCGTTGCCAACCCGACGGCGCTGCCGACGCTGGGGACCGCCGACGCCCGCGACCCCGCGCCGGCCAGGAGGTTGACCAGGGCGGCGCCACCGGCCGCGGCCGCGCCGCCCGCCACGAGCCCCATGCCCAGGAGCTGGCGGCGCGTCACGAGCCGGATCGACGGGCCCTTCATGCGAGCGCGAACTCGGGCGAGGCCACGGTCAGGCCCAGGATCGTCGATGCGCGACGCTGCGCGTTGCCAATGCCGGCGGCCGCGCTCCGCAGCGCCGCCACGGTGCGATCGCTGACTTCGAACAGCGAGCAGCGTTCCAGGGCGGCCGACACCGGATCCTGTGCGCCGGCCACCGCCTCGATCGCCGGCGCCTTCGCCGCGACGGCGTCCCGGGCGAGCGCGAGGCTGGGCGCCAGCCAGCCCATCCCCGTCGGCCAGCCGGCGACGCTGGGCGGCCGGAAGGGGACCTGGCCGGCGGCAATCAGGTAGCGCGTCGCGGCCGCCGGGTTGGACAGCCCAAACGCGCCCATCGCCGCCATGACCCACTCGACCGGATAGCGCGGCCGGTTCAGCCGCGCCGTCGGGAAGGTCGGGTCTGCCAGGATCGCGGTGACCAGCGGCTTGATCTCGAGGTTGCCCGCCCGGAACAGCGTTGCCAGCTTCGCTCGGCGCTCGGGTGTCGGCGGCTCGCCGGCGAGGTAGGCGTGCAGCTTGCCGGCGATCCAGAGCGCGCAGTCCGAGTGGTCACACACGGCGTCCACCACCTCCGTTGACGACGACACCTGGCGGCCCAGGAACGTGACCGCGTGCCGCGGCCCGTTGGCCGGCATGAAGCGGGCGGTCCCGGTGAACCGGTCCAGCCGCCAGCCGGAGAGGCCGTACGCCCCGGCCGTGACGTCGGCCTGGGTGTAGCTGCCTCGGCCCAGGCCGAAGAGCTCCATCAGCTCACGGGCGTAGTTCTCGTTGGGGGCGTCCGCGGTGGACCGGCCGCCGTCCAGGTACCAGAGCATCGCGGGGTCGACGGTGACCGCCTGGAGCAGCGTCCGGAAGTTGCCGAGGGCATGCGTCCGGAGCAGCAGGTGCTGACGCCACAGCGCGGCCCAGTCGTTCACCTTGGCCCGACTCGACGTGAGATGCCCGTGCCAGAACCAGGTCAGCTTCTCGGTCAGGCCGGCGCCGGGATCGGCCATGCGCTCCAGCCACCAGCTGATCGGCGCGGCACCCTTCAGGGTCAGGTCGGGGGCGGCCGGCAGCGGCGATGGCGCGGCAGCCAGGAGGGCGGCGACGGCGGCGTCGAAGGTGGGTGCGGCGGCCGCCGCGGCGACCTGCCCCGGGAATGGCCCGAAGGTGGCCCGGCGAAGCAGGTGGGCGGCGAGGACGCGGTCGACAGCCATGCCCCCATCATGGCGCCCGGTGTAAGCCCCTCCGGGGCCGAATGTAAGGCGTTCGCGTGTTCGGGCCCCCATCGGCCCGGCGGGCTGGCCTCAGTGCGGCGTGGTGCGCACGTCCAGCGTGACGGGCTCTCCGCCCTTGACCCGGGCCACGGCGCGCTTGAGCGCGGGCCGCAGCTCCTCCATCGTGGTGATGGGCCCCTCGGCCGCGACGCCCAGGCCGCGCGAGAGGAGCGCATGGTCAACGTCGGGCCGGTTGATCTCGATGCCCATCCCCACGTTCTCCAGCGGGCGGCCGCGGTGCTTGGCCACCTCGCGCTGGTGCTTCTCGTCCTGGAAGTAGCTCCGGTTGGAGTCGATCAGGGTGAGCAGCGGGAGCTCGTGGTGGGCCGCCGTCCAGAGCGACTGGGGCGTGAACATGAAGTCGCCGTCGCCCTGCAGGTTGAGCACGATGGTGCCCGTCCCCTTGAGCGCCAGGGCGGCGCCCACCGAGGCCGCCGGGCCGTGGCCCAACCCGGACCCGCCGGACTTGCCCAGGAACTGCTCCGGCCGCTGCCAGCGCAGGCCCCGGCGCGCCCACTCGCCGAAGACGCCGTTGGCGAGGATCCACTCCTCCCCGGCCACCGCGTCGGCGACAGCCTTCGCGACCCAGCCGCGATGCAGGCCGCGGTGGTCCGTCGGCGAGTCCGGGAGCTGCGGGCCGGGCGCAGCGGCCAGCTCGGCCAGCTTCGGGTCGAGGGCCCGCCTGGTGGACCCCCACCCGTCCACCAGCGCCTGGAGCGCGAGCTCCGGGTCCGCGATGAGGTCCACGCGCTCGGGCCCGGCGGATTCCGTGACCATCCAGGAGTGGCTCATGAGCTGGCTCAGGCCGATGCTGGCAACCTTGCCGCCGCCCCAGCCGCTGTCCACGCGCCGGCTCCCCAGGTCGACCTTGCCCATCGCAAAGCCCGGGTCGCGGACCTCGACGAAGAGCAGCTGGTCGGCCGCGGCGGTCGCGGCCTTGCGGGATTCGGTGACATCGTGCCGGTGGCCCACAGGGAATGACGCGCCGCCGCCCAGGTCCATGAGGCCGGCGCCCGTCAGCTCCGCGAGGCGGACCAGGGCCGCCGAGGCGCCGGCGCGGAGGGGGCGGTCCATGATGAAGACCGGCCGCTTGGCCGCCCGCAGGTCGCGCAGGATCTCTTCGATCATGGCCGGGTCCGGGGCGATCCGGGCCGGCCGCCGGCTGATGGCCGGGATGCGGTCCAGCATCGCGGGATCCGCGTCTATCTCCTGGACGTCGACGTCGAAGCCGAGCAGCGCCGGGCCCGCGGCGCCGGTCTGCGCGGCGATCAGCGCACGGGAGACGCTGGTGAGCATCGCGCCGACGCTGGTGGGCTGCTCGTTCCAGACGGTGAAGTCCTTGACCAGGGCGCCCTGCTCGCCGACGGTGTGGATCCAATCCGTCCACGGGCGCCGGTTGGCGGCGTCCAGCGGGCCCGTACCCACGAAGACCAGCATCGGGATCCGGTCGACCCAGGCGTTGAAGAGGGCCATGCTGGCGTGGAGCAGGCCCACGGTGTCGTGGACGGCGGCGGCCATTGGGCGGCCGGTCACGCTGGCGTAGCCGTGGGCGACCGCGACCGCGATCTCCTCGTGCATGGTCAGGATCATCTGGGGCGTCCGGCCGGGCGGGTTCACCATGGAGTCGTGGAGTCCCCGCAGCGACGCCCCGGGGTTGAGCGCCAGGTGCTCCACCCCCAGGGTCACCAGCCGATCGACGACGAGATCCGACCCATACCAGCCTGTCATCTCACCCTCACGCGACGGACGCCCGGTCGCAGCGACCGTGCGTTGAGTCTACGCACGGCCGGCATCCATTGTTTACGCTCTGGGTACCCGGCCGCCCCAACCCAAGCGGAGCGCACATGGAACCGACCGCCGTCCCCGTCTACCGTGGCATGGACCAGGCCGAGCTGGATCGCCAGTACGACCTGCGCACCGCCGCGCCCGACCACGAGGCCTGGTCGGCCCGCCGAACCGAGTGGTCCGAGCGGGCGCGGACCACGCTCCCCCGCACGCTGGACGTCCGGTACGGGAGCACGGCCCGCCAGGCGATGGACATCTTCCCGGCCGCGACGCCGGGGAGCGGCCCGGGGGCCGCCGGCCGCGGGACCGATAGCGACCTGGCGCCGGTCGAGATCTACATCCATGGCGGGGCGTGGCGGGCCAAGAGCAAGGCCGACGTGAGCTTCATCGCCGAGGGACTGGTCGCGGCGGGCGTCGTGTTCGTGGCCATCGACCATGACCTGATCCCGACGGTGACCCTGGACCAGATCGTCGCCCAGGTCCGGGCGGCCGTGGCGTGGATCCACGCCAACATCGCCGGGTTCGGGGGCGACCCGGGCCGGCTCCACATCTCGGGCCATTCGTCGGGCGCCCACCTGGCCGCCATGGCGATCGCCACGGACTGGAACGCCCTGGGGCTGCCTGCCGACACGATCAAGGGGGCCTGCCTGACGAGCGGCATCTTCGACCTGGAGCCGGTGCGCCTCTCGGAGCGGAACGGGCGCATGGACCTGGATGATGCCGCGGTCGCGCGCCTCTCGCCGCTCCACAACCTGCCGGCGCGGCCGATGCCGCTGGTCATGGCGACGGGCGGCCGGGAGACGGCCGAGTTCCCGCGCCAGACCGCCGCCTACCGGGACGCGTGGGAGGCCGCCGGCCTTGGGACCGTCACGATGGTCGCCATGCCGAACGACCACCACTACTCGCTGGCGGTCCAGCCCGGGAACCCGGAGAGCCCACTCTTTGCGGCCGTGCTGGCCGACATCCGCGCCATTGGAGGAAGCACCAGGTGACTGACGCCGCGAGCCGGGGTTCGGCCCCGCAGGGGGGTTCGGCCCGCCACCCGCACATCAGCGGCCCGCTCAACTGGGAGCGCGCGGGGAAGTCGGGCCCGCCGATGGCGTTCATCCACCCCAACCCGACGGACCACGACGTCTGGATCTACCAGATGGCCCACCTCTCCACGTGGACGCGCGCGGTCGGGATCGACCTGCCGGGCTACGGCCGGTCCCCGCAGTGCACGCCCGGGGTGACGATGCCGGAGATCGCGGCCGCCTGCTGGGACGCGCTGGACGAGGCGGTCGGTGGCGCCGCCCCGGCGATCCTGGCCGGCTGCTCGGTAGGCTTCGCGATGGTCCTCCACATGGCGCTCCTCCGGCCGGCACAGACCGGCGCCATCATTCTGTCCGGGTGCTCATATCGCCCCGAGGGGAAGCCGTTTGCCGCCAAGCGGATCGCCCAGTACGAGGCAATCGGCGTGGAGAACCGCCGGCAGCACTTCTCCGAAGTCATCAGCCCGGCCTGGGCCGCCACGGACCTGGGCACGTACTTCGCGGAGCTCTTCATGGAGCGCAACGACACGGCCGACCAGGTCAGCATCATCGAGATGTTCCGCGCGCTGGGCCAGCCGGACCCGAAGGAGATCTTCGATCCGGCGGCGCCCGTCCTGATCATCAGCGGGAGCGAGGACTCGTCCCACGAGTCGTCGTTCCGCCTCCGCGACCGGATCGCCGGCTCCGAGCTGCACACGATCCAGGGCGCGGGCCACGCCTGCAACCTGGAGCAGCCCTGGGAATGGGACCGGGTGGCGCTCGAGTGGCTCCGGCGCAAGGGCGTGCTGGGGTAGAGCCGGGCCGGAAGGCGGGCGCAGGGCAGCCAGGACGCCAGACCCTGGCGCCGCCGCCGCGCCGCCGCTACAGCTCCGTCCGGTCCTTCCAGCCCTGCCGCTCCGCCTGGAGGAACGAGACCATCTCATAGCCTGCTCCCGCGTCCACCGTCCGGTTGATCTGGTCCACCACGTGGCGGTTCGCCACCCGCTTGGTCCAGGCCAGGGCGTAGGCGGGGCGCTTCAGGAGCCGCGCCACCACGTCGTCGACGTGCGCGTCCAGCTGGTCCGCCGGCACGACGCCGTTGATCACGTGCATATCCGCCAGCTCCTGGGCCGTGAAGACGCGGCCCAGCATCAGGTACTCCTTGACCAGCGTGGGCGCCATGAAGAGCGGCAGGTTCACCGCCCCGCCGTCGCCCGGCACGATTCCGTAGCGCGATCCGTACGGCTCGAGCTCACCCAGCGCGAGGTGGATGTCCGCCACCCGCGCGTCCGGCCGGCCGTAGATCAGGTCGCAGCCGAACAGGATGCTGGCCCCGAACGCGAAGGCGTCGCCGTTCAGCTTGGCCACGATCGGCTTCTCGATCTGCGCCATGGCCTCGTGACAGCGGACCAGGCCCGTGAACGTATGCCAGTGACGGTGCGGGTCGTTCCGGTCGTTGCCCGGATCCTGCTGCCGGTCGTACTGCTCCGTCAGGGGGCCCACCGAGAAGACCCCGTCATGCGTCCCGGTCAGCACGATCACCCGAACCTCGTCGGTCCCGCGCAGCTCGCTGAAGACCTCGCCCAGGTCCCAGTGGATGTCGCCGCCGGGCATCTTGGGATGGCGGATCCTGATGGTCGCCACCTGGCCGGACAGCTCCACGACGATCGACTTGTACTCGGGCTTCACTGGGTTGCTCCTCGGCTGGTCGAATGACGGCGATTGGGCGAGATGGCCGACGGGCGGCCCAGGCGGGGCTCAGCCGTCCTGTCGGAGCGCCGCGGCCAGCTCCTCGAGCGTGACCACCCGGCCATGCAAGAGCGCGGTGTTGCGCAGCGTGGCCTCGTGGAGGTCCGCGTCCAGGGCGGCGCAGGCGTTGCTCACCAGCACCACTTCGAGGTCGCGAGCGTACGCGTCACGCACACTCGAATCCACGCAGTAGTTGGTCGTGACCCCGCACACGATGAGCAGATTGATCGCGCGCATCCGGAGCATCGATTCGAGCGAGGTGTCGTAGAAGGCCGACGCCCGATGCTTGGTGAAGACGTAGTCGGACGGCAGGATCCGGTCCGCCAGCGACACCTCGATCTCCGCGTCCCAGGTCCCGCGCAGGCATGGCGAGTGGCTGCGCCCCGCGCCATGGTGATGCGAATCCAGCCGCCGGTGGCGGCGCGTCGCGTCGTCCGGCAGGTGCTCCTGGCGCGAGAGGTACGCGTCGATCCCCGCCGCGTGCGCCATGTCGATCAGCCGTCCAACCGCGGGCACCACCGCCTGGAGCGCCTCGCCCTGCCCGCGCCGGCCGATATCCCCGCGTGGGTGCACGTAGCCGTTCTGCATGTCGACGACCAGGAGCCCCACGCCGGCGGGCTGGAGCCGCCACGGGGCGTGACCGTGTCCGCTGGCCGGGCCGTGCCGGTGGGCGGCGTTGCCGCCGGGCTGATTGGGGTGATCGCTCACGGCCGGCCTCGGGTGCGAGATGGGAGGTGTGCCTGACCGCCGATTCTAGCGGCGGGGCGGCTGCTATCGTTCGGGCGCACCGACCCCCCGGCCGAGGAGCCGGAACGAACCCCGAGGAGACACCACATGTTCGGCTGGCGCGCGAAGATCGGCTTCATCAGCCCCAACCCGGGCGGCCTGCCCGGCTCGCTCCTGGAGATGGAGCGCATCGCGCCCGAGGGTGTCGCGTTCCTGACGCGGTTCATCGATGGCCCCAAGTCCCTCCTGACCCCGGACCTGCTCGACATCTACCCCCAGATCGAGCCCCTGGCCAAGTCGCTCGTCAAGAAGGCCGACCTCGACATCATCCTCATGGCGGGCGCGCCCCTGGTGCTCGCGAACGGGCCGGACAAGATCGCCAACCTGCTGACCCAGGCCACCGGCCTGCCGGCCACCACCAACGTCCACGGCCTGGTCAACGGCATGCGCCGCCTGGACATGCAGAAGATCGTGGTGGTCACGCCCTACTACCCCGAGCAGACCGTCGGCCTCGTCAAGAGCTACCTCACCGAGCAGGGCTTCGACATCGTCGCCATGGTGGGCGGCGAGGGCACGCTGGGGACCATGCACGAGCTGTCGCAGGAGGGCGCCTACCGGATGGCCAAGAAGGCCATCCTCGCCAACCCCTCGGCGGACGGCATCTGCCTCGTGGGCGGCGGCGCTCCCCTCTACAACGTCATCGAGACCATCGAGACCGACACCGGCAAGCCCGTCGTCTCCAACAACTTCGCGTCGCTCTGGAACGCCCTCACCCTGGCCAACGTCCGCCAGCCGATCCATGGCTACGGGAAGCTGCTGACCTGCTTCTAGGACCCACCGGCGGCGTCCAACGCCGGCGCCAAATCACAGTCCCGGAGCACGAATCTGGGCGTATCGAGGTGACGGCTCGCGTGGACAACGGCCTCCGCGGTCGTGTACAGTCCGCGCTAGCCTTTCAGCAGACAACGCCCGGATCCCGGGAATGACGTACCGCAAGGGAGCACACACAAGAATGTCCAGCCGATCCAGGTTGCTGCCGGTCCTCGTGGCCGCTGGGATGATCCTCGCAGCCTGCAGCAGCGCGGCGACGCCCGTGCCCACGGTGGCCCCCAGCCCCACCGCAGCCCCCACCAAGACGACCGATGGCTCGCTGCCCAAGCCGGAGCTCGCCGCTCTGAAGCTCGGCGCCGCCATCCAGGAGATGTCCCAGTTCGCGCCCAAGCTGGCCGAGATGGCCGGCATCTACGACAAGTACGGCATCAAGGTCAGCGTCACCACCTTCAACGCCGACGGTGATGCGCTCCAGGCGATGTTGTCCGGCCAGACCGACATCGGGTCCGTCGGTGCGGGCGGCCTGATCAACTCCCAGCTCACGGACACCCCGGCGACCCAGATCACCGTCCAGAAGGTGAAGGTCGTCGACGGCCTGTTCTGCAGCAAGGACATCAAGACCGCGGCCGACATGAAGGGCAAGTCGGTGGCCGTCTCCACGCTGGGCGGGACCGCCCACGCGTCGGTCCTCCTCGCGCTCGACGGGCTCAAGCTCACGGAGAAGGACGTCGTCGTCCAGGCGGTCGGCGGCCAGGCCGTCCGGATCGCCGCGCTCAAGGGCGGCTCCATCGCGTGCGCCCCCGTCGGCATGGACCAGGCCACTGACCTGAAGGCCCTGGGCTTCAACCTGCTGATCGACCTCTCCAAGGCGGACCTGCCGTACCCGGCCACCGGCCTCGGCGGCCTGAACACCTGGCTGAAGAAGAACCCCAACACGGCGCTCGTCATGGCCGCCGCCAACCTCGAGGCCCAGAACATGATCTGGACCGACCCGCAGAAGGTCGCCGGCTACTGGGCCACCTATGCCCAGATCGACGCCGCCAAGGCCCTGACGCTGGTCACCGGCTCCCAGGACCAGCTGCAGCGCAGCCTCCGCTGGACGCTGGGCTCCTTCCAGTTCACCCAGAAGGTCATGGCCATCGTGACGCCCGGCATCATGACGGTCGACCCGGCCAAGGCCATGGACCTGAGCTACCTGCAGAAGCTGGAGGACATCGGCTTCTACAAGAAGATCAACAGCCCGCTCCCCTAGCCACCGCCAAGGACGACGGTCTCCGTGGACTCTCGGAGGCCGTCTCTTCACTTTAGTGGACAGGAGATCCGCACCTTGCTAGCACGGTCCTCCCGATGACCGCCGGGACCCAGATGGTCGCGGTCACCAGCAACGCGGAACGACAGCGCTCGCGCATGCCGCGCTGGTACCGTCGCCGAGAGGCGAGCATCCTCAGCTTCAGCGGCCTGGCGGCCTTCGTCATCATCTGGCAGTTGGCCGCCGACCTCAAGGGGCTCGACTTCACCTTCTTCTTCGCATCGCCGTCGGGCATCATCGAGGCCGCCGGGAAGGAAGTCCAGCTCCCGCGCTTCTGGGACGACGTCGCCACCAGCGCCTGGGAGCTCCTCGCCGGCAGCGGCGTCGCCCTGGGCCTCGGCGTGCCGATCGGGCTCGCCATCGGCTGGTATCGCCGGGTCGGCTTCATGTTCGACCCCTGGCTGAACTTCTTCAATGCGCTGCCGCGCATCGCGCTGTTGCCTCTCCTCGTGCTCTGGCTTGGCCTGGGCACCGAGATGAAGATCGCGGCAGTCTCGCTGGGAGCGTTCTTCTCGATCGTGGTCCCCACCGCGCAGGGCGTGAAGACGGTTGACCGCAACCTCCTCGACGTCGGCCGGAGCATGGACGCGTCGCAGGGTCGGATCTTCACATCGATCGTCCTGCCGGCGACCGTCCCGTACATCATCTCCGGGATCCGGATCGCGATCGGTCGCGGCCTCATCGGCGTGGTCGTGGCGGAGTTCTACGCCCAGACCAAGGGCATCGGCGTGATCATCGTCAAGTCCCAGCAGGCCCTCAATAGCGACAGGATGCTGTTCGGCATCATCCTGTTCACCATCTCCGGAATTCTTCTCAGCTATGCCACTTCGCTCCTCGAGCGTCGGTTCCAGAAGTGGCGCCCCGGACAGGACATGGAGGAGTGAGCGTGACCTCGGCACCCGCTACCCAGGACCTCGCGCTCAGCGCGCGGGGCGTGCGGATGGAATACCTCGATCGCGGGACGCGCGAGCGGTTCGTGGCGATCGAAAGCCTCGATCTGGATATCAAGCAGGGTGAGTTCGTCACGATCGTCGGCCCGTCGGGCTGTGGCAAGTCCACCTTCGTCAAGCTCGTGAACGGCCTGCTCTCTGCGTCCCAGGGCGAGATCCTCGTCCGGTCGGTGGCCAAGGGCAAGTCTGACGCGATGGTCTTCCAGGACTCCGCGCTCTTCCCCTGGTACAAGATCATCGACAACGTCTCGTACGGCCTCGTCTGTGCGGGCGTCTCGAAGAAGCAGGCCCACGAGCGGGCCATGCCGCTGATCAAGCTGGTCGGCCTCGGCGGCTTCGAGAACAAGTACCCGTACCAGCTGTCCGGCGGCATGCAGCAGCGTGCCAACCTGGCCCGCGCCCTGTGCGTGGACCCGGCCATCCTGCTGATGGATGAGCCGTTTGCGGCCCTCGACGCGCAGACCCGCGAGGTCATGCAGGCCGAGCTCCTCCGCATCTGGCGCGGGGCCGAGGCCGAGGGCGGGGCCCGCAAGACGGTCCTGTTCATCACCCACCAGATCGAGGAGGCCGTGTTCCTCTCCGACCGCGTGGTCGTGATGAGCGCGCGACCCGGTCGGATCATGGAAGACATCCGCATTGACCTGCCGCGACCCCGGGACCTCCACGTCAAGCGGACGCCGGAGTTCCAGGAGTACCAGGAGCAGATCTGGCAGCTGATCGCCAGCCAGCTGAAGGCGGCGGCGTCCCAGTTCGGTGGGTCCAAGGAATGACCGTCGCTGCACCGGCCATGACCTCTCGGGGACCCGAGCGCTCCCGGCGCCGGATCAAGATCCCCAACGAGCGCCTGTTCTATGCCGTGCTGGGCTTCGTGGGCCTGCTGGTCGTCTGGGAGTTCGCCTCCAACTTCGACCTGGATCCCAGCACGCCAGGGGTCCAGGGCCTGGTCAAGCGCATCCTGATGAGCGCCCCGACGCTCATCTGGAAGGCAGGAGTCGAGGACTTCAGCTCGGGTGCGATCTGGCCGCACATCACCATCAGCCTGCAGGAGTGGTTCTACGGGTTCATCATCTCCTGCTTCCTGGGCATCTCCCTCGGCCTCTCCCTCGGCTGGTTCCGACGGTTCCGTCTCGCCACCCAGCCCCTGGTCTCGGCCCTCTACTCCACCCCGACCATCGCGCTCTTCCCGCTGATCGTGCTCATCGCCGGCATCGGGCTCGAGTCGAAGGTCATCCTGGTGGTGCTGGCCTCGATCTTCGCGGTCATCATCAACACCATGGTCGGCGTCCAGTCGGTGTCATGGAAGCACCTCGAGATCGCGAGCAGCTTCGGGGCATCCCAGACGCAGATCGTCCGGTCGGTGGTCCTCCCGACCACGATCCCGTTCATCCTGACCGGTGTTCGGCTTGCCGCCGGGCGCTCGCTGGTCGGCGTGGTCGTGGCCGAGTTCCAGGCCGCCAACCAGGGCGTGGGCTTCTACATCGCCCTCAACGGCCAGACGCTGAACACCGCCCGGGTGTTCATCGGCCTGGTGCTGCTGGGTGGGTTTGGCATCTTCGTCGGCGAACTCGTCCGGCTGGTCGAGAACCGCTTCGACGCCTGGCGCCCGTCCATCCACCGCTGATCACTCGCCGGCCAGCCGGGGGCAACCCGGCCACGCCGGCTTTCCGCCGAACAGAACGAACCCCCGCGGGCAACCGCGGGGGTTCTTCGTTACCCCGGGCACCGTCGGGGCAACGGACGCGCAACGCGGCATCCACAAGCGGGCATGAAGAGGCCCCCGCGGTTGCCCGCGGAGGCCTGGCTTGAGCGTCGCTGCGGGCCGCTACCGCGGCCCGGATGGGATCAGCGCGCGACGGGTCGCTGCTGGTTCCACCAGTCGACCGCCGGGGCGTAGTCGCCCGCCGGCATCGCCGGCAGCTCGACGTACTTCTCCTCGACCGAACCCTTGGTCGTCATCACGCGGTACTCGAGCGGCTGGGTGGTCAGCGTCAGGTGCTGCGAGATGTTCTCGGGATCCGTGTTGAAGTGCTGGTGCCAGGCGCCGGCCGGGACATTGATCATGTCCCCTGACTGCCAGTCGTAGCGCTCGCCGTCCACGATGCTGTAGCCCTTGCCCGACAGGACGAAGACCGTCACCCAGCCGTGCTTGTGCGTCTCGGTGTGGCAGGCCGGCGGCATCTGGTGCACGTACAGGCCCAGCATCCGGTTGGAGAAGCCGACGTAGGTGTCGATCAGGCCGACCTTCCAGTCGCCCTTGTGGTGCGAGCGCTGGATGACGGCGTCTGCTGCCTTCATCACCTTCTTGCGCTCGATGTTTTCTTCCTTGAGGGCGGAGGCCTCCTTGTGGTGCGAGAGCTGCATCTCGCTCATCCACTTGATGCCCTCGACGTACCCGACGGTGACCCGCTCCTTGGTGAACGGGTGCTCCGGCTTGTAGTCATCCGGCAGGTCGCTGAAGGAGTCGCCCTTGTAGATCGTCGCCATCGTGTACATCTGCTCCATCAGCGGAGAGACGCGGGCGACGATCAGGTTGACGGGCTGGTCACTGTCGTTGACGTGCTGGTACCACATCCCCTCGGGGACATGGATGGAATCGTGGATGTCCCAGTCGTGGCGCTCACCGTTGATCTCGGTATAGCCCTTGCCCGCGAGCACGTGGGCGACCGACTCGTACTCCTTGACCGGGAGCGTCCTGGCGCCGGGGCGAAGGTTGAGGATCTCGACCGTGTGGGCCGGAGACTCCTGGTTCATGTGCGGTGCAACCACGTAGCCGACGGACACGCCGGGGGCGCGGGTGGCCTCGTAGGTCAGCTCCTCGCGCCGAATCACCGCCGGCATGTTGACGCGGCGCTCGCGGCGAGCCAGCTCGCGCTCGGCGAGGAAGCGCTCGTAGGACGTGAGCTGCACGCCCTCCTGGTACAGGTCCGCGAGCTTCCAGGTCTCATGGGGCCACCAGCGGTCCCCGGTCAGCTGGGGCTCGCCATGGCGGAGCTCGCGCGTGCGGAGCATCTCCGCGTCTTCCTTGTGCTGGGCGTGGCGCGGCGGTTCCGCGTGGCCCTCGTGGGCAGGCTGGCCGTGCTGATGGTCCGACATTGAGCGAATCCCCTCCGCTGGGAGCGTGGTTTGGTCAGCCTCGAAGTCTAGCAGCGGCCCCCGGGGTCCCGGAGGCCCGCGCGCGCATCGGTTCGCGTGCTACCGTCCGGGAAGGTCGGCGCCCGAGCGGCGCGATCGCGCCCGGCGAGGGCGCGGGCATTCGATGTTGGAGGCGGCATGTTCGGCTGGCGCGCGCGGATTGGCTTCATCAGCCCCAACCTGGGCGGGCTACCCGGGACCCTGATGGAGATGGAGCACCTGGCGCCCGAGGGCGTGGCGTTCCTGACCCGCTTCGTCAATGGCCCCGCCTCGCTCGCGACGCCCGACCTGCTGGCCCTGGCGGCAGACGTGGAGCCCCTCGCGCGGTCCCTCACTCGCAAGGCGGATCTCGACGTCATGCTCATGGCGGGCGCCCCGGTGGTCCTCGCCAACGGCCCCGATCGGGTCGCCCAGATCCTGCGGGATGCCACCGGCCTGCCGTCCACCACCAACGTCCAGGGCATGACCGACGGGCTGCGGCGGCTTGGCGTCGGCCGCGTCAACGTCGTGACCCCCTACTACCCCGACAACGTCAACGAGTTCCTCCGGGCGCACCTGGTCGCCTGCGGCTTCGAGGTCGTGTCCCTCACCACGGGCGGCGAGGGCGCCGTCGAGAAGCGCAAGGAAGCGGCCCAGGAGGGTGCCTACCGGTTGGCCAAGCAGGCCTTCCTCGCCAACCCGGGCGCCGAGGGGCTCCTCATGGTCGGCGGCGGTGCCCCGATCTACGAGGTGATCGAGGCGATCGAGACAGATATCGGGAAGCCGGTGGTCGCCGCCAACTACGCGGGCCTGTGGAGCGCGCTCACGGTGGCCAATGTCCGCCAGCCCATTCACGGTTACGGGAAGCTCCTGACCTGCTTCTGAGCCACGCCCGGCCCCAAGCCTGGCTTCGGGCCCCAGCACGTCTCGGCCGTCTCGGCCGTCTCGGCCGTCTCGCGCCCGTGTCGCGATCGAGCCACGGCGCGTCACCCAAGGTGTAGATTCCGCCCGGGGGTCCCCGTAGGTTGCCTCTGGATGACCGGGACGACCCTGCAAGGGGAGGCCATAACTATGCGATCGAGATCCGGGCTCCTATCGCTGCTCACCGCCAGCGCGGTCGTCCTGTCGGCGTGCAGCGCCGCCGCGACACCCTCCCCGGCCCCGACGGCCGCGGCGCCCACCGCGGCGCCGACCAAGACCACCGATGGCACGCTGCCCAAGCCGGAGCTGGCCACCCTCAAGTTCGGTGCAGCCATCTCCGAGATGTCCCAGTTCGCGCCCAAGGTGGCCGAAATGGAGAAGATCTTCGACAAGTACGGCGTCAGCGTGTCCGTGACCGTGTTCAACGCGGACGGCGATGCCATGCAGGCGCTGCTGTCCGGCCAGGTTGACATGGCCTCGGTCGGCGCGGCAGGCGTCATCAACTCCTGGCTCACCGACAACCAGTCCACCCAGCTGGCGTCCTTCAAGGTCAAGGTCGTCGACAGCCTCATGTGCGCAGCGTCCATCAAGACGGCCGCCGACATGAAGGGCAAGTCCGTCGGCGTCAGCACCCTGGGCAGCACCGGCCACGGGTCCGTCCTCCTGGCCCTCAAGGCCCTCGGCATGGCCCAGACCGATGTCGTCGTGACGCCGGTCGGCGGCGAGTCCGCGCGGATCGCGGCCATGAAGGCCGGCTCGCTCGCGTGCGCGCCCGTCGGGGAGGTCAACGTCCCGGTCATGCAGGGACTGGGCTTCAACGTGATCGTGAACCTGTCCACGTCCAACCTGCCGTATCCGGCCTCGGGCGTGTCGGCCACCAACGCCTTCCTCAAGAAGAACCCCAACACGGCCCTCGTGGTCGTCGCGGCCTGCCTCGAGGCCCAGAACATGATGTTCAGCGCCCCGACCAAGGTCGGCGCCGACTGGGCCACGTTCGCCCAGGTCAAGCCTGAGGTGGCCAACCCCATCGTGATCGCCTCCCAGAACCAGCTCAACCGGACCCTCCGGGTGCCGGACGGCGCCTTCACGTTTGTCCAGTCGGTCATGGCGATCGCCGCCCCGGCAATCAGCACGGTCGACGCCGCCAAGGCCTATGACGGCAGCTACCTGCAGAAGCTGCAGGACATCGGCTTCTTCGCGAAGATCGGCGCCCCGACCAACTAGGTCAACGCCACGCTCGACCCGGGACGGCCATGGGGCCGCCCCGGGTCTTCGTCGTTACTGGGCAACCTGCCCGGCGGCAAGGCGCGGCTCCAGGGCCGGAACCAGGGTTCAGCATCGGCCCAAACGCGCACCGGACGGTCCTGTACATTCGCGTCGCATCCTCCCGCGACCGTGCGTCGCGGGCACGGGATGCCAAGGGAGATCGCCCATGTCGAGACGCCGGTTCCTGCCCGGGATCGTGGCCACAAGCCTGCTGTTCGCCGCCTGCTCGTCCGCCGCGACGCCGGCTCCCACGGCCGCGCCATCCGCACCAACCGCATCGGCGACGGCGGCGCCGACGAAGACCAGCGATGGCACCCTGCCCAAGCCAGAGGTCTCATCCGTCAAGATCGCGGCGACCATCGCGGAGGTGGGCCAGTTCGGGACGCAACTGGCCGTCCGGCTGGGCATCTACGAGAAGTACGGCATCCAGGCCCAGGTCGTCATCTTCAACGATGACGGCGGCGTCCTCCAGGCCATGCTCGCGGGCCAGGCCGATCTCGCCCAGGTTGGCGTCGCGGGCGTCCTCAGCTCGCAGACCACGGACAACCCCGCCAAGGTGGTGGCAGTCCAGAAGACGAAGGTCGTCGACGGCCTCTTCTGCGGCAGGGACATCAAGACCGCCGCGGACGTCAAGGGCAAGACCATCGGCGTCAGCTCCCTGGGCAGCACGGCCCATGCCTCGGCCCTGCTCGCGCTGCAGGCCCTCAAGCTCACCGACAAGGACGTCACGATCACGTCTGTCGGCGGCCAGGCGCCCCGGATCGCGGCCCTCAAGGCCGGCTCCATCCAGTGTGCCCCCGCGGCCATGGACCAGGCGAAGGACCTCAGCGGCCTCGGGTTCAACACCGTGGTGGACCTGTCCACCTCCAACCTCCAGTACCCGGCCAGCGCCATGTCGATGCCGGCCCGGTTCATCGAGAAGAACCCGAAGGCCACCCTGGCCATCGTGGCCTCCCTCCTCGAAGCGGTCCACGTGGAGCTGACGGACCCCGCCAACACCGCCACGCTGTGGGCCGCCTTCGCGCAGATCGCGCCCGACAAGGCGCTGGCCGCGGTCCAGGCCCTCCCGGGCCAGCTCAACCCGTCGCTCCGCTGGACCAAGGACGGGTTCCTCTTCACCCAGCAGGTGATGGCGATCGTCAACCCATCTATCACCACCGTGGATGTGACCAGGGCATACGACGACAGCTTCCTCAAGACGCTCGAGGAGATCGGCTTCTACAAGAAGATCGGCGCGCCCACCAGCTAGACCGCCGCAGGGCCCAGGCAAGAGGTCCAAGCACGAGGCCCCCGCAGGATCTGCGGGGGCCTCTTCGTGTCCTGGTCGGGCGCAGCCCCCGTCGGGGCGTGACGCCGGAAGGGGGCCTATCCCTTGCGCATCTCGTCGGCCATGTCGCGTAGCCCGGTCACCAGGTCGTAGCTGAGCTCGTAGCCCAGCTCCGCCCTCGCCCGCGAGAGGTCGAACGGCTGGAGCATGGCCCCGCCGCCCTTCCCGCCCGCGTAGCCCTCGGGCCGGGCCGCGGTGAAGTCCGGGAAGGTGGCCTGGACCGCCGCGACGACGTCGCCGGGGGTCACGATGACGCCGCTGCCCAGGTTGTACGTGTGATGCGGCAGGTGCTCCGCGTGGGCCGCCTGCGCGACGCCGCGGGCGAGGTCCTTGATGTAGACCATCTCGTTGGTGTCCGGGATGCCGGCGCCGATCACGCCCGGCTTGCCCGCGATCGCCGCGGCCACCAGGTCCCACGTGGACTTGCCAACACCCGAGCCCCCGGCGAAGTGCCCATAGCCGTAGACACCCGCAAACCGGAGCATGGCCAGCTCCAGCTTGTAGTGCTTGGCATAGGCCCGGAGGATCTGCTCGCTGGCCACCTTGGAGGTCCCGTACACGCTGTCGTTGCCGCCCAGCTGGAAGTCCTCGGTGATGGGGGCAAGCTGCGGTGCCGAACGGTCCACCACGCCCAGCGTGCTGGCCTGCACGAAGCGCCGGACGCCGGACAGGCGGGCCGCCTCCATGACGTTGATGGTGCCCAGCACGTTGATCTCATAGCCGCGATACGGCAGCTGCTGCGCGACGCCCCCGATGAGGCCGGCGGTGTGGATCAGCACGTCGGGCTTGAAGGCCTGCACGGCCTCCAGGACGCCGGGTAGCTCGCGGACATCGCCGCGCGTCACCTGGACGTCTGCCCCCACGACGCGCCGCACGAAGTCCGCGCGCGGAGCCAGGTCGAAGAAGGCCACCTCGTCGCCCCGGTCCAAGAGCTCGCGGGCGGCGTGGCAGCCGACCATGCCGGCGGCGGTGATGAATACACGCATGGGTCCGTCCTCCGAATTGGATCGGGGGCCAGCCGCCCCCTCGGCACTGCGAATGAGCGGGTGGCGTCAGCCCAGCGCGGCCAGCCCTGCCTGCGCCACGACCTCGTCCTGCTCTCCGGTGGCGCCGCTGACACCCAGCCCGCCCACCATCTCCCCGTCGATCATGATCGGGAAGCCGCCCGGCACGATGAAGAAGCGCCCGGGGAACATGGCCAGCGCACCGTGGTACTGCTCGGGCGAGGTCTGCTGGAGCTTGGCGCTGTCGCGGGTCGACCGGCGATAGAACACCGACGCGAACGCCTTCCCGCGCGCGAAGTCCTCGCGGCCCAGCTTGACGCCGTCCATCCGGTCGAGGGTGACGAGGTCGCCGGCCGGGTCGCAGATCGCGATCGCCTGGGCGATCCCCATCTCGGCGGCCTTGGCGACACACGCCTCGGTGATCTGGCGGGCCTGGCGAAGCGTCAGCGGCATGGCGTTGCCTCCTGCGGGGGACACGGGGACAGATTGCGGCCAGGGCCGCGAGCCGGCCCCGGAGGCTCCGATGGTACGTCCGCGCGATGGCGTGTGGGCGCCGGTCGCGACCGGTGCGCCGGCCTCGCCAGCGTCCTTGCAGCGAGGAGCCGGGGCCTGGTCGTGCGACCGACGGGCTCAGCGCGCCGCCGGGTCCGCCGCCGACCGGGCCGGCAGCACGGCAACCAGCGCGCCGATCACGGCCGCCGCGACGATCGCCAGCCGGAAGGGCAACGGGATCGTGAGGTCAAGGGCGGCGTCGACGGAGATCGCCCCGGGCCCGGTGAAGGCCAACGCGACGCCGATCAGCAGGATGCTGAGCATGAACTCGTAGCCGCCCCGGACGTTGAAGAAGCCCTTGGACCAGCGCTGGACCACCACCACGGCCATGGGCCCCACGAGCGAGGCCGCCGCGGCGATCGGCGTCAGGAAGCCGACGGCGAGGGCCAGCCCCGCGACGAACTGCCCGCCCACCGAGATCCACGCCCACAGCCAGCCGGGACGGATCCCCTGCTTCTGCAGATCCGCCGACCACTTGGTCATGCTGCTGCCGCCCCACCAGCCAAAGAGCTTCTGGGCTCCATGGCCGGCCATCAGCAGGCCGGCCATGGCCCGGATGAGGAGCAGGCCCAGGTCCATGTCGTCCACGGTCGCCATCCCTCCACGTGCGTGCCGGCAAGCCCGCCGGCGGGCGGGCGCGGGACGTCAGGCCGTCAGGCCGGCGTCGCCGCCACGGATCGATGCGGCGAAGGCCTCCAGCGCTCGCCGGAACGCCGTCGGGTGCTCCAGCGGCACGAGGTGCGCGCCGGGAAGCTGCACGAAGGTTGCGCGGGGGAGCAGCTCAGCCAGCTTGCGGACACCCGCCTCCGGCGCGAACGGATCGTCCTTGCCGCGGGCGACGAGGACGGGAATCCGGATCCTGGAGGCCACGTCGGCGGGCGCCGGTCGGCGGGCCATCCCACGAACCCCGGCGGCATAGCCGGCCGCGTCGCTCTCGGCCACCATCTTCCGGAGCGCGTTCTTCGCGCGCGGGCCGGCCTTGGAGTGGAGCGTCTTCCAGGCGGTCTCGGACAGGGCGGCGGTCCCCAGCTTCAGGGCATTCTGGGCCGTGTCCTCGCGGAAGCCGGCCTTCTCCGCCGGATCCGCGGCGGGACCGCAGCCGATGACCATCAGGCCCGCGAAACTGCGCGGCCGCCGCGCCGCCAGCTCCAGCGCGACGTAGCCGCCGAGGCCGGTGCCGACGAGGATCGGCCGATCAAGCTCCAGCCTGTCGATCAGCTTCCCGACCGCGACGGCAAACTCCTCGACGCCATACGGCTCGGGCGCCGTCACCGACGGGGCGGACTTCCCAAAGCCGGGCGGGTCGATGACGACCACGCGACCGATGGGGTGGCGGAGGAGGTCGGCGTGCATCCGGGCATCGGCCGGGAAGGACGGCAGGAGCACGATGGCCGGGCCGGTCCCACGATCAACAAAGGCCAGCCTGCCGGGGCGCCGCGCTGCCTGCCTGGACATCGAGTCCCTCCAACTTGGGCGTCGCCGGACGCGGGACGCCACTCCACCTGGTGAACGAGACCGCAGGCCCGGCGCGGCGGGCGCGGCGGCCCCAAGGATAGCGTCCGGGAGGGCCCCCACGCGGCACCGCCGCGGCCGGGATCGCCCCGGCGAACCACGCGGCCGGGGCACCAGGCACGGCCACTCAGGGGCGGGGCGGCAGCTCCGGCGACTGCTCCTCGCGGACCTCCATGTCGAAGGCGTTGAGGACGTGACCAGCAAACGCGAAGTAGCCGGTGGCCCCGACGACGTCCGTCACCCCGCGCCGCCCGACGTGGCCCTCCAGCGCGGCGAAGGTCGCGTCGTCCACCCGGTGCTCGACCACCAGTTGCCGAACGAAGGCCACGAGCGCGGCCTCGTCCGCCGCCAGGTCCGCGGGGACGTCGCCGCGCCCCAGCGCGGCCGTCGCCTCGGCCGAGATCCCATTCTTGCGGGCGAGGACGGCATGCGCCGTGAACTCGTACTGGCAGTCCAGCTCCCGCGCGACGATCATCGCGAGGAGGTGGCGGTGGCGGGCGGGCATGGGGCCCTCGTACCGGACGTACGAGCCCAGGTGGGCGGCCCGCTGCGCAAAGACGGGGCTGTGGAGCAGCACGCCAAACGGCCCCTGCTTCGAGAACTCCGCGCCGCGCGAGGCGGCGATCTCGTCGTAGACCACCTGGTCCGCGGCGTCCAGCTCCTCGCGACGAACGGCCGGAATGCGCGGCATCAGATCCCTCCGTCTCGCTCTGGGCTGGGGTGGCGGTCGTGCCACGGCGTGGCGCGCTCGTAGGCGCGGGCGACCCGCAGCACCAGCGACTCCTCGAACGGCCCCGCGGCAATCTGCAGGCCGATGGGCAGCCCGGTCGAGGTGAACCCGCACGGCACGGAGATCGCCGGGGTCCCCAGCACGTTGTAGGGGTTCACGAAGCTGGGCTCCCGGAACCGCGCGTCGGGATCCAGGCCGGCGAGTGGCTCGGGCGGCCGGGCGCACGTGGGCGACGCGATGACGTCGACCCCCTCCAGGATCTCGCGGACCTGCGCGCGCAGCACCGTCCGGGCCCGATTCGCGGCCAGGTAGTCGGCGGCACCGATGAAGGCACCGCCCCGGAACCGGCCACGGACGCTCCGACCGTAGCGCTCCGGGTGCTCGCGCAACCCGGCCTCGTGGTAGGCATACGCCTCGGCCGTGATGATCAGCGTGTTGGTCGATCGACCGGCGATTAGCGCCGCGGACGGGATCGGCACGACCTCTGCCCCCTCCGCCTCCAGCACGCCCAGCGCCGCCTCGAATGCGGCGAGCACGTCAGGGTCGATGGTCCCCATCTCGTGCACCCAGTCCCAGGCGACGCCCAGCCGCAGCCCGCGCACGCCGTGCTCAAGCCCGGCACGATAGTTGGGCACGGGCTCGCCCGAGGCGCTGGGGTCCCGCGGATCCGGGCCCGCGATGGCGCCCAGCAGGATCGCCGCGTCGTCGACCGTCCGGGCCAGCGGTCCCGCGTGGTCCAGCGACCAGGCCAGGGGCACCACGCCATAGCGGCTGACCCGGCCCCAGGTGGGCTTGAGCCCCACGATCCCGCAGTGCGACGCGGGCTTCCTGATGGAACCACCCGTGTCCGAGCCCAGTGCCCCGAAGCACAGGCCGGCGGCCACGGACGCGCCAGACCCGCTGCTGGAGCCGCCCGGCTCATGCTCCAGGTTCCAGGGGTTTCGGGGCGCGGGGAAGACGCCGTCCGAGGCCGGCCCACCGAATGCAAACTCAGCCATGCCGTGCTTGCCGAGGAGGACGGCGCCCGCCTCCCGGAGGCGCACCACCGCGCTGGCGTCCTCGCCGGGGATCCAGTCGATCAGCACCCGAGAGTGGGCCGTGGTCCGGATCCCCTTGGTCGCGTACAGGTCCTTGAGGCCGACTGGGATGCCGTGGAGTGGCCCGCGATCCACGCCCACCGCCAGCTCCTCCTCGGCGCGGGCGGCCTGCGCCCGGGCCAGGTCGGCCGTGACCAGCACGAAGCTGTGCAGGACCGGGTCCACCGCGGTGATCCGCGCCAGCGCGGCCTCGGTCAGCTCGGTTGGGGAGACGGCGCCGGATCGGATGGCGGCGGCGGCCGTCGCGATCGGGGCGAAGCGGAGGGACTCGGCACTCACGGTCGGGGGGTCCGCCACGGAGCGACCACCGGGCCCGATGGCTCCACGGAGGGGCCGATCAGCGCCCGCACCTCGTCGGCCATCGCGTCGAGGCGGCGCACGGAGGTCACGAGCCCTCGTGCCTCGTCCTCGGACAGGGGCAGCCCGGCGGCCGCGGCCCGGGCGAGGAGGTCCGCCACCCCGGTGGCGTCGGCCGCGCCAACGCCGGCGGGCATCTGAGCAGGGGTGCCTGCCACGTGGAGAGCCTCCCTCGAGTTTGTCAACGGCACGACGATTCGCGGCCGGTGGCCATCGTAGCAACGGGGCCGGGCCATGCGTCAGATCCCCCGCCCGTCAACGGGCTGGTCACCGCCGTAGTACGTCCGGAAGACCCGCCAGCGGAGTGCCACATGGCATCCGGATGGGGCCGCACGGCACGTCTGCCCAGACGGCGCAGGTGCGGAAATGGACGGCAATAGGGGCCCGCGGTTGACGCCCGGTGCGTCCCGTCCTGACCGCATGATTGCGCCCTTGACGGTGGTGTGTGCATGGCTACGGTGGATGGCTCGGTCTACCACGCCCTGATCGCCCGAGGCGTGAGCCGGCGATCGTTCCTGAAGTTCTCCGCCGCCATGGCGGGGGCACTGATGCTCCCGGCGGCCTACGGGCCCCGGATCGCGAACGCGTTATCCACGGCAAAGCGCCTGCCGGTGATCTGGCTGGAGGGTCAGGACTGCGCCGGCAACACGGAGGCCTTCCTGCGGGCCTCGCACCCGACCGTCGCGGAGATCATCCTCGACACCCTCTCGGTGGACTACCACGAGACGATCATGGCGGCCGCGGGACGCCAGGCCGAGGACGCTCGCAAGGCCACCATGAAGGCCTTCCCCAACGGCTACCTGGTGGTCGTGGAGGGCTCCATCCCGATCGCTGAGGGTGGCATCTACTGCACCATCGGCGGGCGAACCTTCGAGGACACCGTCAAGGAGGTCTGCGCGGGCGCCAAGGCGGTCATCGCGGTCGGCTCGTGCGCCTTCGACGGCGGCCTCCCCGCCGCCAAGGGCGGGCCCACCGGCGCAGTGGGCGTCAGCCAGGTCGTCCCCAAGGCGACCGTGGTCAACATGCCCGGCTGTCCGATGAACGTCCAGAACCTGACGGCTGCCATCGTCCATTTCCTGACGTTCGGGTCCCTGCCCGCCACCGACAGCCTGGGCCGGCCGCTGTTCGCCTACGGCCAGCTCATCCACGACCAGTGCGAGCGGCGCGCCCACTTCGAGCGGGGCGAGTTTGTCACTGCATGGGGCGACGATGCGTCGCGCAAGGGCTGGTGCCTGTACAAGATGGGCTGCAAGGGTCCGGAGACGTACGCCAACTGCCCGACCGCACGGTTCAACGACGGGACCAGCTGGCCGGTCAAGGCCGGCCACGGCTGCGTCGGCTGCACCATGCCGTCCTTCTGGGACCAGATGAGCCCGTTCTACGGGCGGCTGTCCACCACCCCGGGCTTCGGGTCGGACGTCACGGCCGACCAGGTCGGCCTGGGCATCGTCGCGACCGTGGCTGGGCTGACCGCGCTGCACGCGGGCGGCAGCTACGTCCGCCACAAGCGGGACGCTGCCGCCCCGCCACCGCCCGCCGAGGCCGTTGAGGCCGGCACCGCCACCGGAGGAACACAGGCATGACCCGCATCGCAATCGACCCGGTCACTCGGATCGAGGGCCACCTGCGGATCGAGGTCGAGGTCCAGAACGGCGTCGTCACCGACGCATGGAGCTCCGGCACCATGTTCCGGGGCATGGAGTTGATCCTCCAGGGCCGGGACCCGCGCGACGCCTGGGTCTTCGCCCAGCGCGCCTGCGGGGTGTGCACCACCGTCCATGCCCTGGCCTCGGTCCGCGCCGTCGAGAACGCCCTCGGGATGAAGATCCCCAACAACGCCCGCCTCATCCGCAACCTGATCGCGGGCATGCAGTACGTTCAGGACCACGTCATCCACTTCTATCATCTGCACGCCCTCGACTGGGTGGACGTGGTATCGGCCCTCTCGGCTGACCCGAAGAAGGCGGCAGACCTGGCGGCCAGCATCTCGGACTGGCCCACCTCGTCGGTTGCGGCCATGACCGCGGTCCAGCAGAAGCTCAAGACCTTCGTGGACTCCGGGCAGCTTGGCCCCTTCGCCAACGGCTACTGGGGCCACAAGGCCTACAAGCTCCCGCCGGAGGCCAACCTCATGGCGGTGGCGCACTACCTCGAGGCCCTCGAGTGGCAGCGCGACGTCATCCGCGTCCACGCCCTGCTCGGCGCCAAGAACCCGCACCCGCAGACCTACGTGGTCGGCGGCATGGCCCTCGCGATCGACCCCAACTCACCCACGGCGCTCAACGCCCGCGGCCTGTCCGAGATCGCCAGCCTGTTCGCCAAGGCCAAGGCCTTCGTGGATCGCGTGTACATCCCGGACGTCCTGGCCGTCGCGTCCTTCTACAAGGACTGGGCCGGCCTGGGCAAGGGAATCGGCAACTACATGGCCTACGGCGACTTCCCCGACACGGTCGGGGGCGAGGTCGATGGCTTCTACTTCCCGCGTGGCCGGATCATGAACCGCGACCTCTCCAGGGTGGAGCCGGTCGATCAGCAGCTGATCGCCGAGACCGTCGCCCACAGTTGGTACAACTACAGCGACGGCGACGACAAGCTCCGCCACCCGTGGCAGGGCGAGACCAAGCCAAACTACAAGGGCCCCAAGCCGCCGTTCGAGACCCTCGAGGGCTTCGACAAGTACAGCTGGCTCAAGGCCCCCCGCTACGACGACCAGCCGATGGAGGTCGGGCCGCTCGCCCGGATGCTCGTCGCCTACGGCAAGGGCCACGCCGACGTCAAGGCGCAGGTGGACGCCGTGCTCAAGACGCTGGGCGTCGGCCCCGAGGCCCTCTTCTCAACCCTGGGCCGGATCGCGGCCCGTGCCGTCGAGACCAAGCTCCTCGCCGGCAAGCTCGCCGGCTGGCTGGCCGAACTGGAGGCCAACCTCGGTCGCGGGGACCTCGCCGTCGCGGATGTCAGCAAGTGGGACCCATCCTCCTGGCCGCAGAACGCCCAGGGCTTCGGGATGGAGGAGGCGCCGCGCGGCGCGCTCGCCCACTGGGTGGTCATCAAGGACAAGAAGATCGAGAACTACCAACTGGTGGTCCCGTCCACCTGGAACGGCTCGCCGCGCGACAGCAAGAACCGGCGTGGCGCCTGGGAGGAAGCCCTGATCGGAACGCCGATTGCCGACCCCAACGCGCCCGTCGAGGTCCTGCGAACCATCCACTCGTTCGACCCGTGCATGGCCTGCGCCGTCCACGTGTATGACCCCGAGGTTGGCTCGTCGGTCGAGATCCGCGTGGTGTGAGGACCCTCCAATGACGACGCTTCAGACTCCCGCTGAGGGGTCGGGGCCACGCATGGTCGGCGCCCCGCCCTTCCCGCATCCGCTCGTCATCCGGCCCCACGACGAGCGGGTCCGGATCTATGTCTGGCAGGTACCCGTTCGCGTCACCCACTGGGTCACGTTCTTCTCGATCCTGCTCCTGGTAGTCACCGGGGCATACATCGGGGACCCGTACCTGCTGCCGCCGGACGGGTCGATCATGCGGGCGATCCGCTTCATCCACATGGTCTCGGCCTTCACCTTCCTGGCCTCGGGCCTCCTCCGCCTGTACTGGCTGTTCGTGGGCAACCGCTTCTCGCGCTGGACCGCGTTCGTCCCCGTGACGGCGTCCCAGCGCAGGGAGCTGATCAAGCAGATCGGCTGGTACCTGTTCGTGCGCAAGGAGGCGCCACGCGTCCTCGGCCACAACGCCCTCGCCGCCGGCACCTACACCGCCATCTTCGTCCTGTTCCTCGTGCAGACGGTCACGGGCTTCGCGCTCGCGGGCATGCACGGGACGGAGCCGTGGGCCACGCTCTTCGGCTGGGTCCCATCCCTCATGGGTGGCGTCTCGGGCATGCGCCTGATCCACCACCTGGTCATGTGGGTGATCCTCGCCTTCATGATCCACCACGTCTACAGCGCCCTGCTGGTCGACCACTGGGAGCGCAACGGGCTGATGTCGAGCATCTTCAGCGGGTACAAGTTCGTGACCCGCGGCGAGATCGAGGAGGCCCGGGACGGCGGCATGGAGATCGAGGAGCTCGCGGAATGACCGCCGGAGCGTCCCTCATCCTGGGCGTCGGCAACATCCTCCTGCGCGATGAAGGCGTGGGGGTGATCGTCGCCCAGGCTCTCGTGAACCACCCCAACCTCCCGCCCGACACGATCGTCGTGGACGGCGGCACCCTGGGCCTCGACCTGCTGCCGATGATCGGCGACGCGGGGGCCCTGATCATGGTCGACGCGGTGAACCTGCGGGCCGCGCCCGGCACCATCCGGATCATGCACGGCTGGGAGCTCCACACGGCGCTGGCCCAGCACGTCTCCCCCCACCAGGTGGGCGTCAACGACCTGGTCGCCCTCGCCCGCCTCACGGGAACCCTGCCGGAGCGATTTGCCCTGGTGGGGATTCAACCGGAGGCGGTGGAGGTCGGCCTGGAGTTGACGCCAGCCGTCCAGGCCGCGCTGCCGGCCGCCATCCAGGCGGTCCTCGACGAGCTGCACGCGATGGCCGCCGTCCCGGCGGCCGGGGTCGCCTGACATGCACGAGGCAGGCATCGCCCGCGCGGTCGCGGACGAAATCCGCCAGCAAGGCGCCCAGGGCGATCAGGTCCGCCTGTTCGTCACGGGCGGTCACGGCCAGCCCGAGGACTTTGATGCCGCCCTCCGGCTGCATCTCTCGCTGGCCCTCCCAGGGCTTGACACCGCGGCGATCGAGGTCGTCCACCGGCCCACCAGCCGGCTGTGTCCCTCGTGTGCCGTGACCTTCGACGGGATCCGGCCCCTCGACCCCTGTCCGACGTGCGGGTCCGTGGGGCTGGAGACCCCCATCTCCGAGGAGATCGATCTCGAGATCCTTCCAGCCCCGGCGAGAGCCTGACGATGTGCATCGGGTTCCCGGGCCGGGTGATTGCCGTCGACGCGTTTGGTGCGATGGTCGAGACCGAAGGCCGGTCTCGCCGGGCATCGACGCTGATGTACCCCGACGTCGCCGTCGGGGAGTGGGTATTCGTTGCTGCCGGGTCCATCGTCGAGCGTCTCGACCCGGAGGATGCTGAGCTTGTCCGCGCCACGCTGCTCGAAGCGCTGGCGCTTGAAGATGCCGAGGCCGACGCCGCGGCAGCAAGAGGAGTGGCGTGATGGCCCGTTGGTCCGCTCGGATCCCCGTCTCGGTGCGCTGGGGCGCGCTGCTGGCGTTTGCCACGGCGTTGATCAGCGGCTTCTCCATCTACGTGAACGGCTTCGCCGTGAAGCAGCTGCCGGACGCGGCGGTCTACACCACGCTCAAGAACGGCGTAGCGGCGATCATCCTCATCGCGATCGCCGCCATGGCGGTCCGCCCAGCCCAGCTGCGGGCCATCCCGCGTCGCTCATGGGGCGGCCTGGCGATCGTCGGCATCGTCGGCGGCAGCATCCCGTTCATCCTGTTCTTCACCGGCCTGGCCCAGGCCAGCGCGCCGTCGGCGGCGTTCATCCAGAAGACCCTGTTCGTCTGGGTGGCGATGGCTGCGATCCCGTTCCTGGGCGAGCGGCTCGGCTTCGCACAGCTGGGTGCCATCGCAGTCCTGCTCGTCGGCCAGTTCCTGGTCATGCCGCCCAACGGCGTCCAGTGGGGCCAGGGTGAGACGATGATCGCGCTGGCCACCCTGTTCTGGGCGGTCGAGGTGGTCCTCGCCAAGCGACTCCTGAACGGCACGGTCCCCTCCCCCGTCCTGGCGGCAGCCCGACTGGGCTTCGGCATGGTGGTCCTGGTGGGCTACCTTGCGGTGACCGGGAAGCTGACCGGCATCACCGCGCTCAATGCCACGCAGTGGGCGTGGGCGCTGGGCACTGGCGCCATCCTGTCCGCCTACGTCGCCACCTGGTTCGCGGCGCTCCGCCGCGCGCCGGCAAGCCTCGTGACGGCGATCCTGGTGGTGGGCGCCCCCGTGACCGCGACCATCCAGGCCTTCGCCGGCGGGATGATCCCGGCGCCGCAGGTCCTTGCCGGCCAGGTCCTCATCGCGATCGCGGCGGCCGCACTGGCGACCTACGCGGTGCGGTCGATGGGGCATCGCGCGGCGGCCCCGGTCGCCTAGGGCAGCGCTCCCATGGCGTCCCCAATCTCCTTTGGCGAACCCGCAGCCCGGGGCGTCCCGCCGCCCCGGGCGCTTCCTGTCCCCGGCCCCATCCTCTTCGCCCGCTACGCGTACGGCCCAAACAACCTGGGCTACTGCGGCCCCGAGGAGGCGCAGGCCCTCTTCGAGCACGCGACCGATGGCGCGGGCGACGATCGCGCCCTGCGTGATCTTGCCAGCCAGTTCGAGGGGGCCTACCCCTACCTGCAGCTGATCGCGGTCGCCAACGACCTCCCCGATCCCCTCGACCCGCGCGTCGTCGAGGCGTACTGGCTGGGCAACGACCTCCTCGACCGGGTGACGCCGGCCCTCCTGGGTGCTTCCATGGAGCGACGCTTCCGGCCGCGCCTCCGGGCGGACGGTTGGCGCTGGCTCGCCACCAAGCCCGAGGCCGGGGCGGTACCGGTCCACGCGTTCCACGTGCTGGACGTCTTCCCGCGCGTCGGCCTGATGCGGGGCGGGCAGGCGATCGAGCGGGCGGTCCAGATCATGGACTCATGCCGGATCCGGTGGGGCCGCGTCCTGGAGCGGGACGGCGACTGGCTGGTGGTCTCGGCGGTGCCCCTCGAGCTGGCCGACGGCAAGCTGGCCATCGCGGCCCCGCGCGTCGAGCGGATCCGGGGCTGGCGGGACGGCGCCGGGTTCCTCGACGGCGTGGACGCCGGCGACGTGGTCTCCATCCACTGGGACTGGGCATGCGATCGTCTGGACCGGCGGCGGCTGGCGCTCCTGCAGGAGTGGACGACCCGACAGCTGACGATCGCGAACCAGACGATCTGACACCGACCCGGGTGGCCCGGCCGGGCAGTTGACGATCGCAACCCCGTCACGCCCGGCGGTGCCCGCCGCCGTTGTCGATCCGGCCAGGACCTAGGTTCGCACGACCAGCACGCTGGTCCGGGCGGTCGCCACCAGCTCGTCGCTGGTGCTCCCCAGCAGGAACCGGTCGACGCCCGACATGCCGCGCGAACCCACCACGATCAGGTCCGCGTCCGCCTGGGCGGCCAGGATCTCCAGCTCTGCGCTGGCCCGGCCGTGGCGCGCGTGTGGCGTGGCGGCCAGCCCATCGCGGTGGAGGCGATCGGCCGCGTCGCGCGCGATGTCCACGCCGGCCAGCCGCGATTCGGCCAGGTCCTCGGGTCGACCTTTGTGGTGCGTCGCCGCGTCATCGCCGAGCGCGGACGGCAGGAGTGTGTCCCCGACCTCCCAGGCGCTGAGCACCTCCACGGCCGGGGCACCCCGGTAGGGAAGCGCGGCGAGCAGCGCGAGCGCGGCATCCGCGTCGGGTGATTCGTCGTAGCCCAGCACGATCCGCGTGATTGGCTGGCCATCCCGGGCGATCAGCACCGGCACATGGCAGTGGCGCGCGACCCTGACCGCGACCCGTCCGCTGTAGCCGCGCCCGTCGCCGTCCGCGGAGCGGGATCCCAGCATCACGAGGTCAGGCTGGGTCGCCTCGGCGAACGCGACAATCTCGTCGGCCGCATGACCGGTACGAACCGAGGCCTCCACGCTGAAGCCCGCGGCCTCGAGCCGCTGCCGCTCACCCGCGAGGAGCCGGGCCATCTGCTGGGCCTGGTCGGTGTCGGCCTGGCCGGTGTCGGCCTGGCGCCCCGATCCACCCCACCGACCCCCGGCGACAGCCAGGAGGTCCACGACGACCTCATCGGCGGCAAAGCTGCCGATCAGCTTGTCGATCGCGGCGGCGGCTCGCGGGGAGCCGTCCGATGGGCACAGGATCCTCACCTGGTGGACCCGTCCTTCCTGTTGACTACCGGTTCGCTGTCAGGCTGCCGGTTTCCCGTCAGGCCGGCGGCCCTCCACCGGCTGCCACCACTCTCCGGCGACCCGTGTCGCGGGGGTAGAGCCGTCGGACCCGTCGAAGAGGACCCATGGCCCGAGGGTCCCCCACTAGGCCGGCCGTGCCCCTCGATGCATGGACCAGCAGGGGGCCTGGCCTCCCCCGGGGGACGACGGGACCCATGACGAGTGGGCTATTTCGACCCGTGACTTCCGGCAGTACGATGACCCGACCAAGATCCCCCGGCGAGTCCCAGCCGAACACCCGGAGTGGAGACTATGCATCGTCACCGCCAACACGCAATCCTCGGACGCCTCGCGGTCAGCCTCGCGCTGATGGCGACCCTCGTCAGTTCCGGCGTCGCGTTTGCCACGGCGCCCGATGGCGGGCGTGATGCCGACGCGGTGGCGGCCGAACTGGCGCGACCGCACGTCGCCGACGCCGTCCTCGTCCGCTACCGGGACCAGGCCAGCGACGCGGAGAAGTCCGCGGTGCGGACCCGCGCTGGGGCGCTGGGGACACGGGAGCTCTCCCGGCTCGCCAGGGGCGTGGAGCGGTTCGAACTGCCCGCGGGCGCGTCGCTCGCGGTCGTCCTCGCGGCGCTCAAGGCCGACCCACGCGTGGCCATCGCGCAGCCCGACTACATCGTGACCAAGCAGGTCACCTCCAACGACCCGTACTACACGGCCGGCTCGCTGTGGGGCATGGAGGGCGACGCGTCTCCCCTCGTCACCAACCAGTACGGCTCCGGCGCGGCCGAGGCGTGGGCCGCCGGCTACACCGGCTCGTCCAGCGTCGTGATCGGCGTGATCGACGAGGGCGTCCAGTTCGACCACCCGGACCTGGCGGCCAACATCTGGACGAACCCGGGTGAGATCGCCGGCAACGGAATCGACGACGACGCCAACGGCTTCATCGACGACGTCCATGGCTGGGACTTCTTCAACAACGACAGCACCGTCTACGATGCCGGCGGCGACAGCCACGGCACGCACGTGTCCGGGACCATCGGCGGCGTCGGCAACAACGGCGTCGGCGTGGCCGGCGTGAACTGGCAGGTCAAGATCATCTCCACCAAGTTCCTGGGCCCCAGCGGCGGCTCTACCTCGGATGCCGTGCGCGCCCTCGACTACCTGACGGACCTGAAGGTCAACCACGGGGTCAACCTCGTCGCCAGCAGCAACTCGTGGGGCGGGGGCGGCTTCGACCAGGTGCTCCTGGACGCCATCAACCGGAGCGGCGACGCAGGCATGCTCTTCATCGCAGCGGCCGGCAACGGCGCCAGCAACACGGATTCGGTCGCCAACTACCCCTCCAACTACCAGTGCACCAACGGCGGGACCCGCGGCTACGACTGCCTGATCTCCGTCGCCGCGATCGATTCCACGGGCGCCAAGGCCAGCTTCTCCAACTGGGGCGCCACCACGGTCGACCTGGGCGCACCGGGCGTGAACATCACCTCGACGCTCCCCACCAACACCTACGGCGCCTACAGCGGCACCTCCATGGCCACGCCGCATGTCTCCGGCGCCGTCGCGCTGTGCAAGTCCGTCAACCCGGCCATCACGGCGCAGGGGGTCCGGGCAGCCATCCTGGGCTCCGCGGCGCCAACCGCATCCATGTCCGGCACCACCGTCACCGGCGGTCGCCTCGACGTCGGCGCCATGATTGCCCTCTGTGCGCCGGCCAGCGCGCCTGTCACCGGCGGGCCCGGCAACACCCTGAATGCCAGCGCCAGCGCACCCACCCGCGTCTCCCTGACGTGGACCGATGGCGCCACGGACGAGGCCGCCTGGGAGATCCAGCAGAGCCCCGCCGGCTGCGGCGCGTGGGTCACGGTCGGCAGCGCCGGCGCCAACCAGGCCAGCTTCGCCGTCAACGGGCTGCAGCCCTCCACCGCGTACTGCTTCCGCGTCCGCGCGACGAACGGCTTCAACGGCGGCAGCCAATCGGCGTGGTCAAACAGCGCCACCGCCACCACGACGGCGCCCCCGCAGCCATACGCCTGCGTCACCACGCCGTATGCCTGGATCGACGCCTCGGCGGGTGGCACGTCGTACGCCCTGACTGACGACTCCGCCGCGACGGTCACCATCCCGTTCGCGTTCAACTTCTACGGCGAGCCGGTCGCGGCCGCCCAGGTGGCATCAAACGGCTTCCTGCGCCTGGATAGCGGGTCAGCGACGGCGTACAGCAACGTCGCCATCCCCACCGCAGGCGATCCAAACGCCTTCATCGCCGCCTTCTGGGATGACCTCAACCCGGGGCTCGGCGGCAGCGTGTGGACCCGGACAGTGGGTAGCGCGCCCAACCGCCAGTTCGTGGCGGAGTGGCTGAACGTGCCGCACTTCAGCGTGGCGTCCAGCAACCTGACCTTCGAGATCGTGCTCGACGAGGCCACCGGCGCCATCACCATGCAGTGGCAGGACGCCCTGGTGGGCAGCGTCTCGTACGACTACGGCGCATCGGCCACGGTCGGAATCGAGAACCAGGCCGGAGCGGCCGGAACCCAGCTCTCCCTGAATGCGGCAGCGCTGGCCAACCTGACGGCCCAGCGATGCACCAACGGCGTCGCGGCCACCCCGCCGACCGTCAGCACCACCTCGCTCCCCGACGGGACCACCGGCTCGCCCTACGCGGCCACGCTCGCCGCCGCGGGCGGTACGGCCCCCTACGCCTGGGCCATCACCGGCAGCCTGCCGGCCGGCCTCTCCCTGAACGCCGGCACCGGGGCCATCTCGGGCACGCCCAGCGCGACCGGGACGACCACGTTCAGCGCGGTGGTCACCGGCAACGACGGGGCCAGCTCCGGCCGGTCCCTGTCGATCCGCGTGGCCGCGCCGCTCTCCATCACCACGGCGTCGCTCACCGGTGGGACCGTGGGCACCGCGTCCTCGCGCACGGTGGCGGCGACCGGCGGCCAGACCCCGTACGCGTGGTCGGTCATCGGCAGCCTGCCCAACGGGCTGACTATCAACGCCTCCACGGGCGTCATCTCGGGCACCCCCACGGTGGCCGGCACATTCGCCTTCACGGTCCAGGTCACCGACGCCGGCCAGCCGACGCCCCGCGTCGCGACCAGGGCGCTGTCGATCACCATCGCCAGCGTTGCCGTTCCCGCGGCGTTCAACAAGTCCTCGCCCAGCAACGGCTCGCGCGTCAGCTCGTCCACGCAGGCCACGCTGAGCTGGGCCGCCAGCACCCGCGCGACCTCGTACCAGTACTGCGTGTCACTGACCACTGGCGTCTGCACGACGTGGACCAGCACCGGGACCTCACGCTCCGTGATCGTCACCGGGCTCACGACCGCGCGGACCTACTACTGGCAGGTCCGCGCGGTCAACGCGGGCGGCACCACGAACGCCAACGGCGGCACGTGGTGGTCGTTCCGAACCCGCTAGACAGGATCGACTTCCCGGACCGGGGCCGCCCGGCCCGGGAAGCACACAACGAGGCCGCGACGGATCACCGTCGCGGCCTCGTGATTCGCTGGGGTCCGTGGTGCCCGACCGGACCCGGTCGGTGGCGACGGCCGGTCGGTACCCGGCTTGCCTGGATCAGACCGGCGAAGGCCCCGGCTCCGTGGGCGGGATGAGGGGCCGCGGGGTGGCTGGTGTTCGACGAAGCCAGCCCTTGAGCCCATCGACCAGGGAGTAGACGGCGGGCACCACGACCAGCGTCAGGAACGTGGAGCTGAGTAGCCCGCCGATCACGACCGTGCCCAGCTCCGCCGCGATGATCGAGCCCTGGCTGAGCCCGGCCGCCAGCGGGACCAGGGCGAGGATGGTGGCGATCGCCGTCATCAGGATCGGCCGGATCCGTGTGCGTCCGCCCTCGAGCAGCGCATCGCGCGTGGAGTGTCCCTCGGCCTTGAGCCGCTCGACGAGGTCGAGCAGCACGATGGCGTTGGTCACCACGATCCCGATGAGCATCAGGAACCCGATGAGTGCGCTGATGCCGATCGGCCGGCCGGTCAGGTAGAGCGCGGGGAAGGCGCCGATGGTCGCCAGCGGCAGGGCGAACAGGATGATGAACGGCGTGATGAGCGAGTTGAAGGCCAGGACCATCATCAGGTAGACCAGCAGGACCGCGATGCCCATGGCGACGAAGAGCCCCAGGAACGCCTCGTTCTGCTGCTGCGTGACGCCGGCCAGCCGGACGCTGGCCCCCGCCGGGATGCTGCCGTCGGCGCGCAGCCGATCGATGGTGGTCTGGACGTTCCGCGATGTGGTCCCGGTGTCACCCCCCAGGATCTCCGCGGTGATCGTGGCCGACGGGGCCTCGTCGAGGCGCGTGATCCGCCCCTGGACGTTGGCCTGCTCGACCGTGGCGATGCTGCCCAGCGGGACCTTGGTGACGGACCCCACGGGCAGCGCCCGGAGGGCCTCCACGGAGCTCAGCCGGGACGCGTCGAGGCGCAGGATCAGCGCGACCGAATCGGCCGACCCCAGCGCGATCCGGCCGAGGGGCTGCGAGGTCAGGAGCCCGCGAATGGTGGCACCCACCTGGGCCGGCGTGAGCCCCACGGCGACCGCCTTGCTGGGATCGACGTGGACCTGGATCTCGGGGGCGGCCTTGACCAGGTCACTGGCCAGGTTGTTGAGGTCGGCATGGTCGCGCAGCGCCGCCTGGACGGCCTCGGCGGCCTTGGCCACGTCTTCCTGGGTGTCGGCGCTGACAACGACCGAGACGCTGTTGGTGCTGGAGCCCGTCTGCTGGCCCACGGTCACGTCGTAGCCGTCGGTCTTGATCGGGGCGAGCGCTTCGGCGATGCGGAGGATGGCGGCATCGAGATTGGCGGAGGCATGGAGCCGAACGATCTGGAGCGCCGAGTTGGGGGCGCGGCCCTGCTGGGCGGCCAGGATCGACTGGAAGCCGGAATCGCTCTCCGTCGGGACGGATGTCGAGACCAGCTCGACGTCGCCGTCCTGGCGCAGGATCGCCTCCGCCTCGGTGGCTCGGGCCAGGACCTGGTCCGAGCCGGCGCCCGATGGGGGCGCAATCCGGACCAGCATCACCTTCTCGGAGCCCGAGTTGATGAACTGGGTCGGGAGGAGCGGCGCGATGGTCGCCGAGGCCACGAAGAGGACCGCCGCGACGGCGATCACGGCGAGCCGCGTCAGGCGATTGTGAAGGGCGAAGCGGATGATCGGGTCGTAGGCGCGGACCCAGAACGAGTTCTTCGGCTCGCCGGTCTCGTCGACCGTGACCCCGACGCGCCCGATAAGGAGGAGCGCCAGGACCGGCACGACCGTGAGCGCCACGATGAGCGACGCCAGCAGGGCGAAGGTGACGGTCAGCGAGAAGGCCTGGAAGAGCTGGCTGACGAACCCGCCCGCGAAGCCCAGGGGCAGGAAGACCGCCACCGTGGTGAGCGTGCTGGCCGTGATGGCGCCGGCCACCTCGCGCGGGCCGGAGAGCGACGCCTGCAGCCTCCCCTCCCCCAGCGCCCGGTGCCGGTAGATGTTCTCCAGGACCACGATGGAGTCGTCAACCACCCGGCCGACGGCCACGGCCAGGCCGCCCAGCGTCAGGATGTTCAGGGTGATGCCGAAGACCTGCATCGCGAGGAGCGCGGTCAGGATCGACAACGGGATGCTGACGGCGGCAACGAACGTGGAGCGCAGGCTGAACAGGAACAGGAAGATGGTCAGGACCGCGAAACCGGCGCCCAGGCCACCCTCCTTGAGCAGGCCGTCGGTGGAGTCGACGATGAACGTCGAGGTGTCGCTGACCGTCGCGGTCTGGATCTCCCCGACGTGGCGGGCGGCAATCTCCGCGATCTTGTCCTGGACGGTCTTTGCCACCCGGACCGTGTTGCCCGCGCTCGTCTTGCCCACGGCGATCGTCACGGCGGACTCGCCGTTCGCACGGGCGTAGCCCGTCGTTGCGTCCTTGGTCAACTCGACCTTGGCCACGTCGCCAAGCGTCACCGGCACGGGGATCAGGATCGGCGTCGGGCTGGCGGCGGGGACGGCGGGCGCGGCCACGGGCAGCCCTGTCGCGGGATCGACGAGCGCCGGCGTGGCCGACGGGACCGGCGCCGGCGCGGGCACCATCCGCACGCCGACGACGAGTCTCGCGACCTGTTCGATGGTATCGAACCGGCCGATCGTGGAGACCGGGACCCGGGTGCCCTTCACCGAGATCTCGCCGCCGGGGATGGTGAGGTTGCTCGCCTGGAGGACGCCGGCGACCTGCGCCGAGGAGATGTTCGCGGCCGACAACTTGTCGGGATCGAGCGTGATGACCAGGCGGGTCTCGAGGCCGCCGGTCAGCTCGGCCGTGGCCACACCATCGAGAGAGAGGAGCTCGGGGAGGATCTCGGCTCGGGCGATCCGGGCCGCGCCCTCCAGGTCGGTGCTGCCGACGCCCGAGACGGCGACGGTCACGACCGGGGCGGCAGCAAAGTTGAAGGAGCTCACGGTGGGCGAGACGCCGGCCGGCAGGCTCGCCTTGCGCACGTTCTCCTGGATCGTTGCCACCGTCTTCTCCAGGTCGGTGCCATAGGCGAACTGGGCGACCAGGAACGCGACGGAGTTGGCGGAGGTGGACTGGATCGTATCGAGGCCGGGGATCCCCCCGACGGCGCGTTCCAGCGGCTTGGTCACCTGCTCCGTCACATCGGCCGCGCCGGCGCCCGGATAGGGCGCGATCACGGTGATGATCGGGAAGGAGACGTCGGGCAGGAGCTCCTGCTTGAGGTTGCCCCAGGCCAGGATGCCGCCCACGAAGAGCGCCGCGGCGAGGAGGAGCGTGACGCTCCGCTTGGCGACGGCGAGTTGGCTGAGACGGCTCACGACTCTCTCCTGGTGGTGGGCTGGCCCTCGATGGGGTCTGGGACGGCGTTGGCAAGGATCTGGATGGCGCGCTCGACCAGGTCGAGATCGGCCTCGGGGACGGCGGCCAGGAAGGCGCGCATCTGGCGCGCGCCCAGCTCATGGAACTGCTCGATGGTCTCGATGCCCAGCGGCGTGACCGCGACGGTCACCTGGCGCCGGTTGGTGGGGACGGCCTCGCGGCTCAGGAGTCCCAGCTCCACCAGGCGGTCCACCGCCCCGCTCGCGGTCGAGAGGCTGATCCCCAGCCGTCCCGCGATCTCGGTGAGGCTGAGCGAGCCGCTCGCCACGACGACGTACAGGAGCTTGGCCTGCGCCATGGTCAGCTCGACGGCGGCCAGCTCCACGGCGTGGACCGACATGAGCCGGTGCTGGAACCGCTCGAAGGCGAGAAGGACGCGTTCGATGTCCGGGCGGGCGTCCGGTTCCGATGTCGGCAGCCCGGCGGCCGAACTGTTTGGTCGGTCCGTAGTGTTTGGCACGCGCGAATGCTACGGCGACTCCGGACTCCTCGCAGGCGCAGCTACATCCCGTGGCGGAGGAGGCGCCAGATCGTCCGGGCGCCGGGTCGCTGCCCGTACAAGAGGACCCCGACCGCGTACAGGCGGGCCGCCAGCCAGAGACACGCGACGAGGGTGACGGCCATCAGCACGATGGACAACGGCACCTCCCAGGGGGCCGCCTGCCCCGAGGTCACGCGGCTGAGCATCAGGAACGGGCTGAGGAAGGGCACCTGGCCCAGGAAGGTCAGCCAGCCGGCCCGGATGTCCAGGAGGCCGGTCGCGGAGTAGACGCCCACCATGTAGCCGGCCGTGGCGACCAGCGTCATGGGGGTGACGACCTGGTTCACGTCCTCCTGGCGGCTGACCAGCGAGCCGGCGCCCGCGAACAGCACCGCGTAGAGCAGGAAGCCCAGCACGCCATACACCACCAGGAGCCCCAGGAGCCCCGGCGTGAGGCCCTGCGGCAGCGAGGATGCGGCCGTGCCCGCGCCCAGCAGGAGCCCGGCGACCGGTCCCTGGGCGGCCAACGCGACGAGCCCCGCCGCCAGGATCGCCAGGTACTGCGTCAGCGCCACCCCGCCGACGCCGGCGACCTTGCCGGTGAGCAGCTGGAACGGCGTGGCGGCGTTGAGGATGACCTCCATGACGCGCGAGGACTTCTCCTCGACGACGCTTGCCGCGACCCACTGGCCATACAGGATGATCATCATGAAGATCAGGATCGTCATGCCGAAGCCCAGGAAGTAACTGGCGCCCTGGTCCGCGCTCGACTGCGTCGCCTCCGTCCGGGCGGGATCCGCCCAGGCGACCGAGAAGTCTGCCGGGGCGAAGATCCGGGCCTGGTCGGCGGGCGCGACGTTCAGCCGGGCGAGACGGTCGGCGATCACCACGGCACTCACGGCCTGGCGGATGAGCTGGGCGACCCGTCCGGTCGAGCTCTCATTGGTGTACAGGGTGAACGCCAGGTCGCCCGACGGGCCACGCGCCAGGGCCAGCACCGCCGTGTCCTCGCCCTTGTCGACGGCACGACGCTCGGCGTCGAGGTCCGTCACGGCTCGGACACTGAAGTCTCCGGTCGTTGCCTGCCCGCCCGCGCTTGTCCCGCCCCCGGTCGGTGCGTTGAGCAGCGAGTCGAGGGTGGCCGCCGGGCTCCCTCCGATGTCGCCGGCGCCGTCCCAGACGGCCACCCGCTGGGCACCGGATCCGGAGATGGCCTGGACGATGATCGGCACCATGGCGATCGCCACCACGCTCAGGACCAGCAGGGCCGTCCCAACCAGGAAGCTCCGGGCCCGGACTCGTGACTGGTATTCGCGCCGCGCCACGGTCACGATGTTCGCCACGTTGCTCATCGGGCGCCCACCGGGGCCGCCAGGGTGTGGTCCTCCGAGACGAGCGCACCCACCCGCTCCACGAAGACCTCCTCGAGGGACGGGTCGGCCACCTCGAAGCGAAGCACGTCCCGGCCGCGCTCCACGGCCGCGCGCAGCACGGCCTGCGGGTTCCCGCCCGCTGCCACGCGCAGCTCCGTGTAGTCCGCGCCACGCCGGGTCACGGTGACCCCGGGCAGCGCCCCCAGCCATTCCGCGTCCGCCCCGCCATCCGTCGCGACCCGGACCACCTGGTTGCCGGTCGACCGCCGGACCTCGCGGGTGGACCCGGCGATCACGAGGCGGCCATGGTCGATGATGGCGACCGAATCGCAGAGCTCCTCGGCGGTCGAGAGCTGATGCGTGCTGAAGACGATGGTCCGCCCCTGGTCGCGCAGCTCCAGGAGCGCCTCGCGGAGCTGGGCGGCATTGACCGGGTCCAGGCCCGTGAACGGCTCGTCCATGATCAGGACCTGGGGGCCATGGAGGATCGTGGCGATGTACTGGACCTTCTGCTGGTTGCCCTTCGACAGCGTCTCCGCCTTCCGGTTCGCGTACTCGGCGATCCGGAAGCGGGCCAGCCACTCCAGGGCCTGGGCCCGGGCCTGGCGGCGCGGCACCCCGTACAGGGCCGCGAAGAAGACGAGCTGCTCAAGGACCTCCATCCGCAGGTAGAGGCCCCGCTCCTCGGGCATGTAGCCCCAGGTCCGGCGCGGCCAGGCATGGGCCGGGCGGCCATCCCACGTGATCGTCCCTCCGTCGGCCTGCAGGAAGCCGAGGACGATCCGCATGGTCGTGGTCTTGCCGGCGCCATTGGAGCCGAGGAAGCCGAAGATCTCTCCGGCCCGAACCTCGAACGAAACGCCGTCGAGGGCCTGGACGGCGCCGAAGCGCTTGCGCAGGCCCTCGATGACGAGTCGGCCGCCAGTGGCGGACGCAACGCTGCTCATGTGTCGATCATAGCCAAGTCTGGAGCGCGACCGCCGGCAGCCGATGGCGGATCGCCGGCAGCCGGCCGCCGCCCCGGGCCCGGGCCGGGGATCAGGCGGCGACCGGCTCCCGCCCCATCAGCAGGGCGTACGCCACGGCCGTGCCCACACCCACCGGGAGCGAGACCGGGATCGTCTCGCGGATGTCCGGGAAGACGTAGGCCAGGATCGCGTAGGCCGCGCCGCCACCGACGAGGCAGGCGATCGCCCGCCAGTTCCAGCCGTCGCCGTGCCAGTAGCGGCCACCCTCCTTGAGGAACAGGTCCGCGTCGTAGTGCTGCCGACGAACCCAGAAGTAGTCCACCAGGACGATGACCCAGAGGGGAACCACCACCGCGCCCAGCAGGTCGAGCCACGCAATGTAGGTGGCCTCGAAGCCGCGCGCCACCAGCGGCAGCAGCGCCAGCGGGATCACCACCGCCGAGACGATCGCGATGATCGGCCGGACGCCGATGCGGAGGCTCGGCGCCAGGTTGGTGATCGCCAGCGCGGAGGCCGTCAGGTTGCCCGCGTTGGTCGCGACGGTGGCCAGCACGATGACCGTGGCCGCGATCCAGCCAAGGCCGATCTGGGTGGTCAACGTGGACGGGTTGGCAGCCTCCGGGTGGAACTCGCCGGTGGTCGTCGCGAGGTAGACCACGCCCAGGGCGCCGATCAGGAACCACCACGTCTGGGCCAGGTTGGCCCCGATGAACGGCCCGCCCGCACCCGCCACGCCGTTGCGGGCGAAGCGCGAGAAGTCGCCGATGAACTCCCAGGTCCAGTTGTAGGCGATGAGCAGGTCGACGAGGATCGCGAAGGTGATCGTGTACGTGACCGGGCCGACCGACGTGGTCAGCCCTCCGACCGGCGGCCGCCAGCTCATGAGCGCGCCCGGATCCCAGTGGGTGGCGATCAGCCAGACCTGGATGACGCCCAGCGTGAACAGCGCGATCGTCGCGGCCCACTGGACAATCCGGAGCACCTGGTGACCCGCCACCGCGGCGATGCCCTGGAGGATGGCGACCACCACGACCGCGCCGATCATCGGCCCCTCGTAGCCGGGGCTCAGGAAGGCAGGCGTGCCCAGCCAGCCGGCAAACACATATGACAGGCCGATCGCGCCCAGGAAGACGTTGACGGCCGCCCAGCCCAGGCCGAACACGAGATAGAGGATCGAGGGGACGACCGAGCCACGCAGGCCGAACGCCGGGCGGACCATGGCGGTCGAGCAGGCGCCCGTCCGGGCGGCGATCAGCCCGAGGAGCGCCCACGGGAGGAGGCTCAGCGGGCTGACGACGGCGACCAGGAGGATGGCGCCGGGCATGCCCGTGGCGCCGGCCATCAGGGCGCCGTACAGCCACGCCGCCGGAATGTGAGTGGCCGCGAACCAGAAGGCGGTCTGGTCGGCGAGGCCGAAGGTCCTGGCGCGCTGGGGCACCTGGTCCAGGGCCGCGTACTCGTGGCCGATCAGGCCCAGCGAGTGCGGCGGCGCCTCGCCGCTGGGCATGGCCGTGCTGCTGGTCATCCGGGATCCCCTCCTGATCGTGGAACGTGGCATGGACGCGGCACCGCTGCGAGGCAGTCCCGGACGTGGCGGCAGTGCGGCATGGCCGCGGCTGCGTTCATGAGTGGCTCATGGGGCGGCATCCTCGCCTTCGAGGAGGTAGCCCAGGTCGGCGAGCGCCCGGCGGGCCGCCGCGAGGTCCGCCTCGGTCGCGGCCTCCAGCGTATGGAGATGGACCCCCCCGGTCAGCTCCGAGAGGAACTTGGCGCCCACCCGGCGCGTGGAGTCGGCCCACTGCCGGACGTCGGCCGGCGAGCCCAGCTCCAGCTCACCGCGGATCTCCCCGTAGACCGGATGCTGGACCACCACGTCCCGCACGCGGACCCCAAGGTCGACCATGGCCATCAGCTCGTCGACCGTCTGGTTTGGCGTGTGGCGCACGGCGACCACGGCGCGGTACGGCAGACGATCCGCCTCCCGGGCCAGCAGGTAGCCGCGCACCGTGGCCACGACGGGCGCTCCCTCGGCCCGGAGGACCGCGATGTCGTGGACGATCGCCTGGCGGCTGATCCCGAAGTGCTCGGCCAGCACATCACCCGCCAGCGGGGCCGGGGCCGACCGCAGGAGCGCCACGAGCGCCGCACGGCGCGCACCGCCCACGGGGCGGGGGAGGGAGCTGTCGTTGCCGGGCATCGCCGCGGAGCGTACCGGCGTGGCATCTGTCATGTCAACTGACGTGACAGCGAGCCCCGTGCCCGATCAGGCCGTCAGCGGTCTCCCGCGGGGCCGGGGGCGCGGCGATGGCCCCGCCCCATCCCGGCGATCACTGCGCCTGCTCCACGCTCCCCACCACGACCCCGGCGAGACCGCTCAGCGTCCCCAGCGCCGCGTAGAGCTGCGGGGCGGCCGCGCGCCGGATGGTCACCTCGACGTCGTACTGCCCGGATCCCTGGCGCCGGCTGTGGATCCCGCCGACCTCCAGGCCGCCGGCCTCCAGCGCCTCGCGGACCCTGCCGATCGACGGCAGGTCGTTCACCACGACCCGGATGGTGGAGGTCGACGAGCGCCGGCCCTCCAGCCGATCGGCGATCGGGTGGAGCGGCCAGAGCGAGATCAGGACGATCGTCGTGCCGGCCAGCGCGAGCCAGATCGCGCCCACCGCCGCCGCCATCCCCAGGGCCGCGACGCTCCACAGGCTGGCGGCGGTGGTGAGGCCGCGGATCGTGAAGCCGTCCTTGAGGATGGCTCCGGCGCCGAGGAAGCCGATCCCCGAGACCACCTGGGCCGCGATCCGCGTGGGGTCGACCGGGGCAGATCCCAGGCCCTCGAAGCCGCGGAACGAGAGGACCGTGAAGATGGCCGAGCCGACCGAGACCAGCAGGTGGGTACGGAGGCCCGCCGGGTGGCCGTGGATCTCGCGCTCCAGGCCCACGCCCGCGCCGAGCAGCGCGGCCAGCACGAGGCGGAGGATGAGCTCGATGTCGCCGGGAGGGTTGGTCACGCGCCAATCATCGCACCCGATACCATCGCCCGATGCAGGAGTTCCCCTTCCCCGGCGAGCCGGTCGTCAGGCTCACCCGGGTTTCCGTCCATCGCTCCGACCGGACCATCCTCGGCCCGCTCGACCTGGAGATCCACGCGGGCCAGCGATGGCTCGTCCTGGGTCCCAACGGGTCCGGCAAGACCACGCTGATGCAGGTCATCAGCACGTACCTCTGGCCCACCGAGGGCGAGGTCGAGATCCTGGGCGGGCGGATCGGCGAGATCGACGCGCGGGAGCTCCGCCGTCGCGTGGGGTATGCCGGTGGCGGGCTGGAGCCGGCCATCGACCCGGACCTCCCCGCGGTGGACGTGGTCATGACCGCCCGAAAAGCCGCGCTGGCGCCGTGGTGGCACACGTGGGAGGAGGCGGATCGCGAGCGAGCGCGCGAGCTCCTCGACCGGTTCGGCGTGGGCGGCCTGGGTCGCCAGGCGTTCGGCCTGCTCTCCAGCGGCGAGCGTCGCCGGGTGCAGTTGGCGCGGGCGATGATGCCCGACCCGGAGCTGCTGATCCTCGACGAGCCCACGGCCGGGCTTGATCTGGGCGCGCGCGAGGAGCTGTTGCGCGACCTGGCGCTCCTGGCCGCGGACCCCGCCCTCGCGGCGATCCTCCTTGTCCTGCACCACGTCGAGGAGATCCCCGCCGGGTTCGACCGCGCGCTCCTCCTCCGGGCGGGACGGGCCGTCGCGACGGGTCCCACGCCGGAGGTCGTCGCCTCGGGCCCGCTGTCGACGGCCTTCGGGTTGCCGATCCGGGTGGAGGGCGCGAACGGCCGCTACTGGGCCCGCCTCGACGACCGGCAGCCGGACGCTGGTGAGGCCGAGCGCCGCGGCTGATCCGCGGCTGATCGTCGGGCGCGACGGGGTGCCCCGCAGCGCCACATCTGGCACGATGGCGCCATGCGATCCGAGTCCGACGTCTGGCGCAACGGCGCCCGCTTCCAGCGCGACGCCCCACGCCGCCAGTCGCCACTGGGGCGCGTGGCCCTCGTGGTCTTCTTCACGCTCGCCGGGATCGGCGTCCTGGGCGCCGTCGGGGTCGTCGGAGCCTACCTGTCGCTGTCGCGCAACCTTGTCTCGACGGATGCGCTGGAGCAGATCGAGTACGCCGAGGAGTCGGTGATCTACGACCGCTCCGGCCAGACCGAGCTGGCCCGCTTCGGCCAGGTCAAGCGCGAGGTCGTCACCTTCGACCAGATCCCACCGATCCTTATCGACGCGACCACCGCCGTCGAGGACAAGAGCTTCTGGACCAACTCGGGGTTCGACCCTGCGGCCGTCGCATCATCCTTCCTGGACACCCTGCGGGGCCGGTCGCGCGGCGCCAGCACCATCACCCAGCAGCTGGTCCGCCAGCGACTCCTCGACCCGGCGCTGGTCCAGTCCACCGCGCGGACGGCCGAGCGCAAGCTCAAGGAGATCATCCAGTCGATCCGGCTCACCAAGGCCTATCCCGGCGAGGATGGCAAGAAGCGGATCATCACCGCCTACCTGAACCAGAACTTCTACGGGAACAACAGCTACGGCGTGGCAGCCGCCGCCAAGAGCTACTTCGGCAAGGCGCTCAAGGACCTGACGGTCTCCGAGGCGGCCATCATCGCCGCCCTCCCCCAGTCCCCGTCCACGTACGACCTGGTCCGCAACGCCGTCCTGGATGCGGGCGGCAAGCTGGTGGTCCCGGCCACGGCAGACATCGTGGTCCGCCGCAACCGGGTCATCGACTTCATGGCGGACGACCGGACGCCGCTCTCCGGCAAGACGTGGACCGCCGCCCAGATCGCCGCCCTCAAGGCGGAGCCCGTGGTCCTGGCCGCCCAGTCCGGCGCGCCGTACCAGGCGCCCCACTTCGTCTGGGCCGTCCGCGAGGAGCTCACGCGCACGCTGTGCGGGGAGGCCGCCACCTGTCCCACGCTCGAGCGCGGCGGGTTCCGCGTGACGTCCACCCTGGACCTGGCACTCCAGAAGGTCGCGGAGAAGTGGGTGAAGGCCGCGACCATCGTCCCCAAGGCCGCCGATCCCGTGGCTGCGGCCAAGGAGCTGGGTCTCACCTACGCGGACTGGATGAAGAACCTGCGGACCAGGGAGGTCAACAACGGCGCGCTGGTAGCCCTCGACTACCAGACCGGCGAGCTGGTCGCGTATGTCGGCTCCGCGGACTACTACTCGACGTCGGGCTCGGCCCAGTTCCAGCCCAAGTTCGACGTCGTCGGCGACGGGTTCCGCCAGCCCGGCTCGGCGTTCAAGCCGTTCAACTACCTGATCGGGATCGACGAAGGGGCCATGACGGCCGCCAGCCTGTTCATGGACGTCGGGGTCGATGTCGGCGGCGGCTACACGCCCCACGACTCCGACAACCTGGAACGGGGGCCCGTCCGGCTGCGCAGCGCGCTGCAGTTCTCGCTCAACATCCCGTCCATCAAGGCGATGGCCATCAACAAGCCAGAGCACGTCTTCAGCCGCGCGAAGGACTTCGGCCTCACCTTCCGGGCCGACACCACCCAGGCGGGCCTGGCGCTGGCCGTCGGCGTCGAGGAGATCCGTCCGGTCGACCTGGTCACCGGCTACGGCACCATCGCCAACGGCGGGCGGTACATCCCGCACACCGCCATCCTGCGGATCCAGGGAGCCGACGGGCACGACGTGGTGCCGCCCTATCAGCCGCCCGCCGGGCGCCAGGTGGTGAAGGCCGAGGCGGCCGCCATCATCACGGACATCCTCGCCGATAACACCGACAAGAACGTCAACCCGTTCTGGGGCAAGTTCGCCATCGTCGACGGCAAGAACCTCCGGCCGGCCACGCTCAAGACGGGCACCAACGACGACGCCAAGGACCTCAACGCCTACGGCTACATCGCGGCGCCCACCGACAAGGGCCGCGCCGCCGGGGAGTACGCCCTGGCCGTTGGCGCGTGGAACGGGAACAGCGACAACACCCCCGTCTCAACCCCCGCCAAGCCCATCTTCTCGATCGACGTGTCCACCTACGTCTGGCAGGGCTTCCTGGCCGATGCCACCAAGGGCTGGACCATCAACCCGTTCCCCGACGTCCCGGGGCTGGAGCGCGTGGACATCGACCCGTGGACCGGGCTCCGCGTTCCCGCCGGCGCAAAGTCCATCAGCGAGGTCTTCCTGCCCGGCACGGCGCCCAAGCTGCAGGCCGGTGGCTCCGGCGGCGTGTGCGGCGACGCGGTGCTCGACAAGGTCGGCTTCGAATCGCGCTTCCCGGCCTGGCTGGCCGCCGACCGCGACTGGGTGGCCCGGGCGCTCCAGGGACCGGGCATCGCCGGGGGCATCGCCAACAACCAGACCAGCTACTTCTACAACGGCTCCTTCAACCCATGGGGCAAGACCTGGGGCGCCCTCCTGAACGCGGAGCCGTGCGTGCCGGCCACGCCCGAGCCGTCCCCAAGCTGCATCCCGTGGCCCACCCCGGGCCCCAGCGGCGTCATCTCGTCGCTCCCCGTGCCATCGCCCTCGGGCGCGGCGGCCCCTGCGGGCTCCGCACTCGGCGCAGTGCCGTGCCCCACGCCGCTGCCCAGCGGGTCACCGTCCGCGTCGCCGGGTGCCTCCGGGTCCGGCCTGCCCAGGAGTCCCTCGCCCGGGCCCAGCGGCACGGTCCGGCCCGGGCCCACACCGACGCCCGTCCCGACGCCGATTCCGACGCCCGTACCCACGCCCGTACCCACGCCGACGCCCACGCCCACGCCGCAGCCCAGCGCCTGATCCGGGTCGGGCGCGAGGGTCCCCACCGACCGGCCCTGCCTCGCCCTCGGTTCATCCTTCGCTCCCGACCCCCGCGAGGATGACCGCGTCGTATGATGCTGGGCGTGAGTGCACTCAGGATCCGCCGTCGCGTGGTCGTGGACAACTCGGCGTTGGCCCGGACGATCGGGGGACGCATCCGCCGGGCGCGGAAGGCCGCTGGGCTGACCCAGAGCCAGCTGGCTGGCGACCGCTACACCAAGGCCTACATCAGCGCCCTCGAATCCGGGATCTCCAAGCCGTCCATGGCGGCGCTTGACTATCTCGCCCCACGCCTCGGCACGACCGCAGCCGACATCCTCACGGACCCCGACAAGGCCTGGTCACGGCTGGAGGCGGACCTCGCGCTGGCCGGCGGCGACTGGGAGCGAGCGCTGGACGCCTATCGCGGCCTCGCCGAGGGCGAGCAGGAGCGCGGCACCCGCGCTGATCTCCTCACGGCGATCAGCGAATGCCTGTGTCGGCTGGACCGGACCGCCGAGGCCATCCGCCCGGCATCGGACGCGGCCGGCCTGCTGGCCGCGTTGAACCGGACGGACGCCCAACTCAACGCAGAGTACTGGCTGGCCATTGCCCAGCACCGGCAGGACCACCCGAACGAGGCGCGTTCCATTCTCCGCTCCGTCCTGGATCGCCTGCGTGCCGCGCCACGCGCTGACCCGGATCTCACGACGCGCGTCCTGATCGGATTGGCGACGGCGGAGGCCTCCCAGGGCGGGACCGCTGCGGCGCTCGCCTACCTGGAGGAGGCGCGTGCCGCCGCCCCGGACGACCGCCGGCGCGGTGCGTTCTTCTCCACGCTGGCGATCGCCCAGCGCGAGGCCGGGGACCACGAAGGCGCCTTGCGGGCCGGCCTCCAGGCATTCGCCCTCCTGCGCAGCGCGGAATCGGCGATGGAAGCAGAGTTGATCGTCAGGGACCTTGCCCTGATCCACTTGGCCGCGGGCGACCACGAGCGGGCCCAGGCACTGGCCGAGGAGTCTCGCGCGGCCGCAGCCGCGCGCGCCGACGAGCGGCAGGTGGCTATCCTGACAGACACGGCGTCGGTGATCGCCCTGGCTGCCGGCGACACGACGCAGGCGCTCCTGCTGGCCAGGACGGCGATTGCGCTGGCCGAGCGCGCGGCACACCGCAAGACACAGCTCGATGGCCTGGTCAGCGAGGCGCGAGCCCTCGCGCGGCTCGGTCGTCACGAGGAGGCAATCGCCAGCTTCGAGCGGGCGAGCCACATCGCGGAAGAGGCCGGGCCGGCGTCGCGCCGGCGCGAGATCATGTCTGAATGGGCGGAGAGCCTGGCACACCTCGGGCGCCATGACGAGGCCTACGGGCTCGTCCTGCGCGCGCTCGCGGCCCGCTAACCCTCCCCTGACCCAGCACGCGGTCCACCGCGCCGACTGACGCACCCCGAGTGGCCCGGCGCTGGCAATTCATCCCGTAGCCTCCAACGCGAAGATCCGCGATGATGGCGTCATGCAACCTGAGCGTCCCATGCTCCAGGCTCGTCCCGCCGTGGCCGGCGCCCTCGCCGGGGCGGTCGGTGCGGGCGTCGCGCTCGGCACGGCGGAGCTGCTCGCCGGCGTCCTGCCCGGGATCCCGTCGCTGGTCGCATCCGTCGGCCGCTGGATCATCGACAACCAGCCGCTCGGCGCCAAGGACGTCATGGTGTCGCTCTTTGGCACCAACGACAAGGCGGTCCTCGAGCTGGTCATCGTGGCGGTGGCCTTCGCCATCGGCGCCGTGCTGGGCATCGTCGCCGTGCGCAGCTTCCGGCTGACCTCGTACGCGTTCCTCGCCTTCGGGGCCGTGGGCTTCTTCGCCGCGCTGCGCGATCCCTCGGCCGTGCCCACCTTCGCCGTCGTGGCGGCGGCCACCGCGGTCGCGGCCGGGATCGGTACCGTCTCGTGGCTCACCGGCCAGGGCGGGGGCGCTCCGGGTCCCACGGGGGCGGTCGCGCCCAGCTGGTCGCGTCGAGGGTTCCTGGCCCGAACGGGGGCGCTGGGCTTCACGGCGCTGGTGGCCGGCGGGCTGGGCCGGCGTTTGATCGTGGCCCGGGAGGAGACGCCGGGTGCCCATCCCACGATCCCGCAGCCGGGCGCCGTGGTGACGCTCCCCGCCAGCGCGGACCTCGCGATCCCCGGCCTGACCCCGATCGTCGTCCCCAACGGCGAGTTCTACCGGATCGACACGGCCCTCATCGCTCCCAGCGTGGATGTCGCATCGTGGCAGTTGCGGGTCACGGGGATGGTGGACCGGCCCGTGACCCTCAGGTTTGATGAGCTGGTCGCCCTGCCGTTGATCGAGCAGTACGTGACCATCTCGTGCGTCTCCAACGAGGTGGGCGGGGACCTCGTCGGCAACGCCAAGTGGACCGGCGTTCGCCTGCGCGACGTGCTCAGGATGGCTGGCGTCCAGGCTGGCGCCACGCAGCTCGTGGGCGAGTCGGTGGATGGCTTCACCGCTGGGATGCCCATGGCCTGGGTCATGGATCCGGCACGCGAGCCCATGATCGCCGTGAAGATGAACGACGAGGCGCTGCCCAGGCCGCACGGCTACCCGGCCCGGCTGATCATCCCGGGCCTGTATGGCTATGTGTCAGCCACCAAGTGGCTCTCCGAGCTCCGGGTGACCACGATGGAGGCCGAGGACGGCTACTGGGTCCCCCTCGGCTGGTCCAAGGAGGCACCCATCCTCACGCAGTCGCGCATCGACCTGCCCCGGCGCGGGACCAACCCGCGCGGCAAGCAGGCCATTGCCGGAATCGCCTGGGCCCCGGACCGGGGGATCTCCCGGGTGGAGGTCCAGGTGGACGGCGGCGCATGGCAGGTCGCCACGCTGTCGCGGCCAATCTCCAGCACGACCTGGGTCCAGTGGAAGCTGGACTGGGATCCGGCCCAGGGCGAGCACACGATCGTCGTCCGCGCGACGGACGGCGACGGCATCACCCAGCCCGTGGACCGGACCCCGGCCGCCCCCGACGGTGCCCGCGGCTGGCACATCCGGGTCACGTCCATCGCCTGACGGCCCTCCGGCCGCGCTCGTCGGCGGCCCTCCGGTGACCTCGAGGGGTGGCTCGCCGGGAATCCGCTAGAGTCGGCCCATGACACGTCGGCGCTTCCTCTTCGATCCTCCCGACCGCTTCGTGGCGGGCACCGTCGGCATGCCCGGCCAGCGCACGTTCCTGCTCCAGGCCAGGGAGGGCCGGCGCATCGTCTCGGTCGTACTGGAGAAGGCCCAGGTCGCCATCCTGGCCGACCGGCTGGAGCGACTGCTCGACGAGCTGTGGGAGGGCGGCCTGGCGGTCGCCGATCCAGCGGTGCTGCACGCGGATGATGGAGAGGATGCGTCGGGCGGCCCAGACCACCTCGACGAGCCGCTCAACGAGGCCTTTCGCGCGGCGGCGCTGACCCTGGGCTGGGATGCCGGAGCGCAGCGCGTGCTGATCGAGGCACGCTCCGAGGGCGCGACCACGGACGAGGAGCTGGCCGAGCTGCTCGACGACGAGGACGAAGACGGCCCGGACCTGCTCCGCGTCAGGATGACGGCCGCGGACGCGCGCGGGTTCGTCCGGGGCGCCATGGCCCTGGTCAACGCGGGCCGACCGCCGTGCCCGCTGTGCGGAAGGCCGCTGGATCCGCAGGGCCACATCTGCCCGCGCAAGAACGGCCACTACGTCAATTAGGGTCGGCCCGTGCCTCAACCAGACGACGTACCAGGCCGCGACTCGCCGCCGGATCCGGTCGGGCCCACGGTCGGGGACCTTCAAGTCCTGGCCCAGGGAGCGCTGACCCTCATCGGACGGCTGGAGGGCTCCACCAACCACGCCATGCTGGTCCAGGCTGCGTGGCCTGGACGCAGCCCGTTGAACGCTGTCTACAAGCCCACCGCGGGCGAGCGGCCGCTCCGCGACTTCCCGAGCGGGACGCTCACCCGGCGCGAAGTCGCGGCGTGGCTGGTCTCCGAGGCCATCGGCTGGCGCATCGTGCCGCCGACGGTGTTGCGCGACGGCCCGTTCGGTGAGGGCATGGTCCAGCGCTGGATCGACCCCGATCCCACGGTGGACGTGGTCGCGCTGGTGATCGATGACGATCCGCGCCTGCGCCGCATGGCCGTCTTCGACGCGATCATCAACAACACCGACCGCAAGGGGAGCCACCTGCTGCCCGTCGCGGCCGAGCACGCCGACGGGCACGCATCCGGCCACGTCTATGGGGTGGACCACGGCGTCTGCTTCTCGCCCGTGCCCAAGCTCCGCACTGTGCTCTGGGGCTGGCGTGGCACACCGCTGGCCGATGACGAGCTGGCGGGCGTCGAACTCGTCCGCGACGCGCTGACCGCGGGCCTCGGGGACGGGCTACGCGCCCTCCTCCACCCGACCGAGGTCGCGGCCACGCTGCGTCGGGCGGAGCGCCTCCTCCGCGAGCGCACCTTCCCCAACCCGCGACCGGACTGGCCGGCGGTTCCATTCCCGCCGTTCTGACCGGGAATCAAACCGCCGCGCCCGGAGGGCGCGGCGGTTCAGATGGGTCGAGGTGCAAGGCCGGCGGCGCCGGTCCCGGATCCCGCGCTAGGCGCGGACCTCCTGGCGCATGAACCGGATGTAGGCCGCCGCGAAGAGCACGGCCATGATCGCGACCAGCGCCACGATGTGCGGCCAGACCAGGAGCAGGCTCTGGTCCAGCGAGAGGAGCGACGGGATCTGCTGCTGCGCCTGGTCGTACTGGCCAAGCGTCCCCAGGGTGCCACCGGTGGAGGTGGCCCGCGGGTTGAGCAGGACGATCGACGCCTCCGTGTAGAGCGTCGTCGGCAACAGCCGGGTGACGAAGTCCTGGAGCTGTGCGACCTGCAGCTGCTCCTGGGCCGTGCCGTTGGCCGGCACCCGGATGAAGAAGGCGATGAACAGGTTGACGATGAACTTGCCGAAGACGACGAGCAGCAGCCAGCTGCCCAGGCCCATCAGCGCCGATGTGGCGGCCCGGCGGACGGCCACCGAGAGGAGCAGGCCCAGCGCCAGCCAGACGCCGACGTAGACGATCGTGACCACGACCCAGAGGCCCAGCCGGATCACCTCGCCCAGCGACGGCACGATGCCCAGCCGGATCATGCCAAACCCGGCGATGAAGATCATCACCGAGACCAGCACCAGGCTGATCACCGCGAGGGCGCCGGCAAACTTCCCGTTGATGATGTCGTCGCGGTAGATCGGCTGCGAGATCAGGCGGGGCAGGGTGCCCTGAGAGCGCTCGCCGTTGACGGCATCGAAGGCGAAGGCGATCCCCAGCAACGGGGCCGCGAGGCCCACGAAGGACTGGATGGTCACGTTCAGCTGGAAGATCGAGGAATCCTGGGCGCCGATCACCCACATGGCGAGGAAGACCGCCTGGGCGCCGCTGACCTGCGATGCCAGGTTGCGGATCTGCTCGGCGGCGAGGTAGAGCGGGATCCCGGCCGCGAGACCCAGCACGATCAGCAGGACGACGAACCGGGCGCTGGAGACGTGGTCGCCGATCTCCTTGCGACCGATCACCACCCAGCCGCGCGGAGGAATGGGCCGATCCAGCACCGGCACGCTGGCCGGTTCGGCGACAGGTGCGCTGGCTTCGGTCATGCGACGGCCCTCCCGCCTGCGGCCGGGCGATCCCCGGACGGTCGGTGCGAGCCGCTGGCCAGGCCGGCGGCGCGGACCGCCTTGGTGTAGATCTCGTCGAGCGACGCCACGACGGACCGGATGGACGTGAGATGCAGGCCCTCACGGGCGGAGACAGCCAGGACGGCCTCGCGGACCCGGATCGCCGAATCTGGCGGCCGGACCACGAGGGTCCACGGAGCAAGCAGGCTGGTGGCGCGGCGAACCTCGGCGACATCCGGGATGGCGGCCAGGAAGCCCGCCACGCGGTCGCTGGTCGCCGGGTCCGAGACACCCTCGAACGCCACCTCGACGTGGGCGTCGCCCTCGCCGAAGCGCGTCGCCAGCTCGGGAACGGTGCCGATCCCGACGAGCTTGCCTGCCGCAAAGATGCCCACCCGGTCGCAGACCGACTGGACCTGGGTGAGCAGGTGGCTGGACAGGAGGATGGTCACGCCCCGGTCCCGGACGAGGCCCCGGAGCATCTCCAGGATCTCGACCACACCGATCGGGTCGATGGCGGTGGTTGGCTCGTCGAGGATCAGGACGGTGGGGTCCTTGACCAGCGCATCGGCGATGCCGAGACGCTGGAGCATGCCCCGGGAGTACGTCCCGGCCCGGTCATCGGCCCGGTCCGACAGGCGGACCTGATCGAGGACCGTCTCGATCTTCTCCTCGGCGGCCTGACCCTTGAGCCCGTTGAGCCGCGCCGTGTAGCGCAGGTTCTCGCGCCCGGTCATGTCGTCGTAGAAGCCGACCGCGTCGGGCAGGTAGCCCACGCGGCGTTTGACTTCCAGCGGGTTGCGTGCCGGGTCAAACCCGACGACGCGGACCGCGCCGCTGGTGCGCTCGGTGAGTCCGAGCAGCATCAGGATGGTCGTGGTCTTGCCGGCGCCGTTGGCGCCCAGGAGCCCGAAGATCTCGCCGGGGCGGACCTCCAGGTCGAGGCCGTCGACGGCGTTGAGGTCACCGTACTGCTTGGTAAGGGCCCGGGTCCGGATGGGCGGCTCGGTGCGGATCCGCCCGCTCCGTGACTCCGTTCGGCCGGCTCCGCTCACCGCCGCCCGTACCGCTGGAAGACCCACCACAGGCCCGCGGCGACGGCGACGATCAGCGCGACACCGACGATGCCCCACAGCGGGGACGTCTCGACGGTGATCCGGATGTCCTGGCTGGCCGTGATCTGGTCGTTGACCGACCGGAACGTCACGAGGTAGTCACCGGCGATCGCGTCCGGATCCGGGACGATCTTGGCGACGATGGTCTGCGTGGTGTTGGGGGCGATGGTGGGAACGATGGCCGGGTCGAACGTGACCTTCCAGCCGCTGGGGGCGGTGAAGTTGACCGTGACGTTCTTCAGCTCGGCGGTGCCGGTGTTGCCGATGACCAGGGACTGGTTGATGTTGCCGCCGGCGTTGCCGTGGTTGGTGAGCACCGAGTCAGGCGTGGTCAGCGTGGCGGAGTAGCTGCCGGTGATCTCGATGTTGAGCTTCTGGGTGAGCGTCTGAGTGCCCGCCTGGACGCTCACGTCCACCGCGTACTGGCCGGCCGTGGCCGTGGAGGATGGCCTGATCGTGATGGTGATCCCGTTGCTCGCGCTCGCCTTGACGATCGCGCTGGCGATCTGGGCCTGGCCGCCGATGGTGGCGTCGATGGTCCACCCGGTGGGGCCCGTGGCGCTGGCCGTGAAGGTGATGTCCGACGCGGAGTCGTTGCTGAGCGTCAGGTTGTAGACGTAGCTGGAGCTGGACGGGCCCTTGCGGTCCGTGATGTCCGTGGTCAGCGTGACGTTGCCCGCCGCCGTGGAGGAGACCGTGATCTCGATGGCCACGCTGGCCGTCTGGCCGGCTGCCGACGCCGTGACCGACATCTTGGTCGTGCCGTTGGCGGCCTTGGCGGGGATGGTGACGTCAAGCCGGGCGCTGGCCTGGGGGGCCTGGAGCGCCCCGTTGGAGAGCGGGGCCGGGACCTCGGTCTGGACGGAGTTGACGATGTAGCCGCCGCCATGCAGCGAGGCCTGCCAGTCCGCTGGCGTGCCGGCGACGGACAGGGCGACCTGCTGGAGGTCCGACGTCTTGATGGTGAGATCCATGCTCACCTTGGCGCCCGGGGCGACCGTGATCGCCGGGTACGGCGTCGTGATGGTGAGCGTGCCCGCGGCGAGCGCGGACGGCGTCAGCGGCAGGAGTGCGACGAGGGCCATGCCGATGAGTGCCACGGCCCGACGCCATGCGGAACGCCGACCCGGAGCGCGTCGCCCGGTCGGGCTCGCGAAATGCTGCTGCGTGGTCCACGCGCTGGACTGATTCGCCACCGTCTCCTCCTGGATGCCAATTCGATTGGAGCGCCACACAGGGGGGTCCTGGGGACTGCCCTTCTGCCGCGAGCCCATGCTCCCCGTTGCGGCACAGGACAAGCCTGGCCGACGCCTTGAGTCGCGGCGCAAACGTACCGGAGTTTGGATGGAAATGCCGGGATCTGCAACCGGCCCCCCGGTACCTGCCTGATTGCGAGATCGAAACGCCCCACGATCAAGACTGTCTGAAAGTACCGGTGGTTGACAGACCGGGCAAGAGCGCACATGCTGCGCACGAACTCCGTAGAGGATCGCTGGTCTGAGCACCAACGACTCGCTCTCGCGATCCCCGGAGGCCATACCGCTCCCGCATCGGCCACCATTGACGGCCAAGGGGCGGATCAAGCACCGCGACGCCGGGCAGCATCAAGCCGGCTGACGCGCGGTCGGAAGGATTCTCACTCTCATGCTCACGCGTTCAATGACCACCACCCTGTCGGGCCGGGCGGCAGCCGCCCGCCGGCTGCGTCGCCGGGCCACCTCGCTCGACGGCCGTCTCTACTGCAACACCAACGGGTGCACCACGTACCTCGCGATCGATGTGGAGAGCGGCGTCGCCCGCTGTCCCGTCTGTGGCGCCACCCGCCGCCTCGACTGATCCGTCGGCGGGCCGGGCCGACGCACGGCCAGGCCTGACCGCCAACCCCGGTGCGCCCCGCGCCCTGGGTGCCAATCGACCGCGAGGCCCCTGCCTATGATGGGCGGGTGTCCGCCCTTCCCTTCGACCTGCTCGTCGCCCGGCGACGGCGCGCCCTCCGCACGCTGGTCGCCGGCGTGGCGCTGGGAAGCACCGGGCACATCGCGGCCGTCACGGTCGCCACCATCGTCGCCGAGGACCTGACCGGCACCACGGCCTGGAGTGGCGCACCCGGGGCCACGGTCGTCCTTGGCGCAGCCCTGGGCTCGACCGCCCTGTCCGCCGTGATGGCGCGCTACGGCCGGCGCCGCGGCCTGGTCCTCGGCTACGCCATCGGCGTCTTCGGCGCCCTTGTCGCGACGCTGGCGGTCGTCACGCGCTCCTTCCCCCTGCTCCTCCTCGGCACCACGCTGATCGGATTCGGCAACACGGCCAACCACCTCTCACGCTACGCGGCCGCGGACATGGCGCCAGCCGCCGGGCGCGCCGGCGCCATCAGCACCGTGGTCTGGGGCGCGACGGTCGGGGCGATCGTCGGCCCCAACCTGGTCGGCGGCGCCGGGGGCGTGGCCACATCCATGGGGTTGCCGGCGCTCGCCGGCGCGTATCTCGTCCCCATGCTGTTCGTGACCACCGCGGGGCTGCTCTCGTTCCTGTTCCTGCGCCCCGACCCGTTCGAGCTGGCCGACATCACGCCGGAACCGGCCGGCGGGGAAGCATCCGCACCGCTGAGTCAGATCCTCCGACGCCCGGCCGTGGTGGTCGCCCTGTGCACGCTGGTGCTGGCCCAGTCCGTGATGCTCCTGATCATGACGATCAGCCCCCTCCACATGGCAACCCACGGGCACGGGCTGGGGGTCGTCGGGTTCGTGATGAGCGCCCATACCTTCGGCATGTACGCGCTCTCCCCCATCGCCGGCCGGCTGACCAACCGGTTCGGGAGCGTCCCGGTCATCCTGCTGGGGTCGGGCATCCTGGCCATCGCGGCGGCGCTCTCCGCGGCCGCGCCGCCGGATGCGGCCGCACCGCTCTTCGTCGCGCTGTTCCTCCTGGGGTTCGGCTGGAACCTGGGCTTCGTCGCGGGCAGCACCTTGCTCAGCGGCGGCGTCTCGCGGGCCGACCGGACCCGGGTCCAGGGCCTGGCAGACACCTTCGTGTGGAGCACCGGGATCGTGGCCAGCCTGGGATCGGGGCTCGTCGCCGCCGGCGCCGGCTACTCGGCGCTGGGCCTCGGCGGGCTCGCGCTGGTGGCGCTGCTCGCGCTCGTGGTCTTCGGCGGGCGCGGGCGGGTGACGGCGGCCTGAGGCGACCGTCGTGGGTCGTTCTCCCGTCAACGACCGGTCCCGTATCATCTGCCGATGACCATCACGACTGCCCCAAGCCGGGCCCTCGGAGCGCGCGACCCACGTCTCGCGTCCTGGCGCGCGTTCGTCATCGCCCATGCCCGGGTCTGGCGCCGGCTGGACGAAGACCTTCGCCTCGAGCACGGCCTGTCGCTGTCCGAGTACGAGGCGCTCCTCCTCCTCGCCGAGTCGCCCGAGCGCCGGTTGCGGATGCGCGGCCTGGCCGAGGACCTCCAGCTCAGCAAGAGCGGCGTCACCAGGCTGGTGGATCGGCTGGTGGGCGACGGGCTCGTCGAGCGCGGGCTGTGCACCACCGATGCCCGCGGCGCGGAGGCGGTGCTGACAGCGGCCGGCCTGGAGCGCCTCCGGACCGCGGCGCCCACGCACCTGCGTGGGATCCAGGAGTACTTCCTGGAATCGGTCACGGACGATGATCTCCCGGTCGTCGAGCGCGCCATGCGCAGCGTCGCCGCGCGGCTGCCGGGCGGCCCCTTCGCGCGAGCCCCGCGTGCCCGCGCCGAGGAGCCGTGCGCCGGTGACCCCAGCCCCTCCGGCTCCACCCAGGGAACTCCTCCGGGGAGCCGGGCCGGCGCGGGCTGACAGGGGCCGCCATGCCCAGTCCCGGCGGCCGGATCACCGGTCGCCCCGCGGGATGACCGGCGACGTGCCCGGTCGGCTCTTTCACGGAACCAGCGGGTTTGCCTATCCCGGCTGGGCGCCCCGCTTCTACCCCGACGGCCTCCGACCGGACCAGCTCCTGCCCGCCTATGCCGCGCTCCTGCCCGCCTGCGAGCTCAGCACCACGTACTACCGCTGGCCAACGGCGGCGCAGGTCGCCGACTGGGCCCGAGCCACCCCGTCGGGGTTCCGGTTCACCGTCAAGGCGCAGCGGGCGGCCTCCGTGCGCGCGCTGGGTCCCACGGCCCCCGCCGAAGTCGCCCGCCTGACCGCCCCCCTCGACGCGTTCGGCGAGCGGTTGGGGTCCGTGCTCCTGCGCGTCCCGGACGAGGTACAGCGCGCGGACGAACGGCTGGCCGCCTTCCTCGGCGCGTGGCCGCGCGCAGTGCCGCTGACGGTCGAGCTGCAGCACCCGTCGTGGCAGGCCGACGAGACGTTCGCGGCGCTGCGCGAGCACGGCGTGGTGCTGTGCGCGACGGAGCTCCCCGAAGACGAGGAGCCGCCGACCATCCGCCTGACGGGCCCGTTCCTGTACCTCCGGCTGCGCCGCCATGACTACAGCGGCATGGAGCTGGCGGCGTGGGCGGCGAGAATCGAGCCGTTCCTGGCCGCCGGGAGGGACGCGTACGTCTTCTTCCGGCACGATGCGGTGGGACGCGGCGCCGAGCTGGCAATGGCGCTGCACGGGGAGATCGAGCGGCTGATCGCCGCCCATGGGAGGGGCTGATGGGAGGTGGCACGGTTGCGCGGACGATGAGGCCTGCCGTACGACGGCCGCGCCGGAGCGTCGCCATCGTCGCGGGCCTCGTCGCTCTGGCCCTGGCCGGCTGCGCGTCGGCCATCCGATCGGCGGCGCCCTCCCCGGCCGTGACCGGCGACGCGAGCGCCGGCGCGAGTGCGCCCCTGGCGGCATCGGCCTCGCCCGGTTCCACGCCATTCGCGACGGGCCCGGTTGGCACGACATCCTTGCCGCCAACGAGCCCGGCCGCCTCGGTCGTCGCCGCCGCCGTCGGCCCCGCCCCTGCCGTCCAGGTCCAGCGAGTCGCGTCGGTGCCATCCGCGCTGGCCATCGCCAACGCCCACGACGGCACCAACCGGATCTTCGTGGCCAGCCAGTCTGGCCAGGTCTGGGTGGTGATCAACGGCCAGCGCTCCGCGAGCCCCGTCCTTGACATCGCGGACCGGATCACGAGCGGCGGCGAGCGGGGCCTCCTTGGCCTCGCCTTCCATCCCCGCTTTCCCGGCGACCCACGGCTCTTCGTCGACTACACGGACCGGTCCGGCAACACCGTGGTGTCGTCCTTCGCGGTGGTCGGCGGTGGCAGCGGCCCCGTTGACCCGGCCAGCGAGCGGGTCGTGGTTCGGCAGGTCCAGCCGTATCCCAACCACAACGGCGGCGCCCTCGCCTTCGGCCCCGACGGGTTCCTGTACATCGCGCTGGGCGACGGTGGCAGCGGCGGCGACCCGCAGGGCAACGGCCAGCGTCTCGACACGCTCCTTGGCAAGATCCTGCGGCTCGACGTCGACTCCGCGTCCGGCGGCCGGGCCTACGGCATCCCCACCGACAACCCCTTCGTGGCGCAGCCAGGCGCGCGGCCCGAGATCTGGCTGACCGGCCTGCGCAACCCGTGGCGCTTCGGCTTTGACCGCGCCAGCGGTGACCTCTGGATCGGCGACGTTGGCCAGGACCGCTGGGAGGAAGTGGACGTCTCGCGGGCGGGGGCGGGCGGGCTCAACTTCGGGTGGAACCGGACGGAAGGCTTCCACTGCTTTGCGCCCGCCAGCGGCTGCGCAACGGATGGCCTGGCGCCGCCGGTGGCCGAGTACGCCCACGGGCCACGCTGTTCGATCACCGGCGGCGTGGTCTACCGGGGGGCGGCCTACCCATCGCTGGCTGGCCGCTACCTGTTCGCCGACTACTGCACGGGCGAGCTGTTCGCGATCACGGCGGCGGGCGACGGTCGGCGCGAACCGCAAGTCGTGGGTCGCGTGACGCAGGGGATCAGCGCCTTCGGCGAGGACGAATCGGGCGAGCTCTACGTGGCGAACGTGGCCGAGGGCTGGCTGGGACGGATCTCCGCGACGATCCCCTAGCGGGCGGGCGGCCTCGCCGCTAGATTCCGGTCATGCCATTCCGCGCCGATCCCTGGCTCCATGTCATCGCCGGCTGCATGTCGTCGGGCAAGACCGACGAGCTGCTGCGCCTCCTGCGCCGGGCCGAGATCGCCCGCCGGCGTGTCCTCCTGGTCCGCCCGGCGATCGACAACCGGACGCCCGGCGAGTTCGCCGAGAGCCGCAGCAAGGCCCGCTATCCCTCCGTGCTGGTCAACCGCGAGGAGCCGTCCGGCATCCTGGCCCTGGCCCGCGAGCGGGACGCCGACCTCGTGGGCGTCGAGGAGGCGCAGTTCTTCGACGACCAGCTGGTGGACGTGGTCCTGGCCCTGCGGGACAGCGGCCGCCACGTGATCGCGAGCGGCCTCAACCTTGACTTTGCCGGCCGTCCATTCGGCCCGATGCCGCTCCTGATGGCCCACGCCGACCAAGTGACCACGCTGAGCGCGATCTGCGTGGTGTGCGGCGATGTCGCGACTCGGACGCAGCGCCTGGTGGGCGGGCGGCCCGCCGCCGTCGACGACCCGCTGGTGGTGATCGGCGGGTACGACCATGGCGCGATGGAGACCTACGAGGCCCGCTGCCTGCGCCACCACGAGGTAGCCGCGCCGCACGGGGTGACGATGGTGCCGGGCCTCGGGACGGGTGAGGTTCCGTCGTCGCCCGGTGTCGGCGTGGAGCGCAGCCAGGCCGGCTGAGGGCCGCGGACCCAGCGGGGCGAGCGGACCCCGCGGCCCCGGCGGGACGACCGGGACCGCGGGTCGCTGGCCGGACATGATCTACGCGGCGGCCGCCGGCGTCTGGCTCCGCGGGACGACGGCCAGTGACGGCCGGAGGAAGAGGAACAGGATCCCGGCCAGGTAGGCCACGTGGACGACGAGCGTGGTCACCTCCGGGGTGGACGTGTAGCCGAAGATGGCGCCCAGGAACTGGCCGACACCCGTCTCGTGCGACAGGACCCCGCTGATGTCAAAGGCGGTGGCCGTCCCGATCCCGATGGCGCCGATCTCGATGAACTCGTGGACGCCGTGGGAGACGAGGCCGGCGGCCACGAAGATCAGCGCGATGCCCGTCCAGCGGAAGAAGAGGGCCAGGTTGATGCGGCGGCTGCCCGAGTAGAAGAGGTACCCGAGCACCCCGGCCCCCGCGATTCCGGCGAGCGCCCCCAGCAGCACGCTGCCCGCTCCCGCGTCGGCCGACTGCGCCTGACCCACGAGGAAGATGGAGCTCTCCAGCCCCTCGCGGATGACGGCGGTGAACGCGAGGAGGGACAGGCCCCAGGCCGACCCGGTGCCGAGCGCACGATCGACCGCGACGCGCAGCTCCCCGCTGGCCCGCGCCGCCTGGCGACGCATCCAGAAGAGCATCCAGGTGACGACGGCGGCGGCGACGAGCAGCGTCGTGCCCTCGAAGATCTGCTCGTACGGCTCCTGCAGCTCGCCCACGGTCTGGTAGATCACCACGCCGACGATGAGGCTGACGAGGGCGGCGCCAAGCGCGCCCAGCCAGACCTTGGGCGCATGTGCGCCGTTGCCGGTCCGGGCCAGGTAGGCCAGCACGATCGCGAGGATGAGCGCGGCTTCCACGCCTTCCCGGAGTCCCGTCAGCGCCCCACCCGCAAATGAGCCAACGTCCATGACCTGCTCCTCGTTCCCGGCGATGGTCGTCGCCGCAGTGATGCAGATCGTAGTTGCCCTTGGCCTTGTTGGTCAAGCGTCCCTGAGTCCAGTACGCATGGCGCCCTTCCATCGAGCGGCAGGTGCATCGGGCGGCACGAGGCAGATGGGTCTCCGGGCCCGTGCGGCGATGTCGTTGGCCAGGCGTGCCGGACGCCGTGCGCCGGCTAAGGCGCCGGCGGGGGCGCGGGCTAGAGCGCCAGCGGGTCCAGCTTCTCGGGGTCGATCCCCAGGTCGAGGACCGCCTGGGCAGCCCGGTCGGCCGTCACGCGGCCGCAGCGGGCCAGCTCCACGATGGCCGCGGCCGCGATGTGGGCCGGATCGACCTCAAACAGGGCGCGCAGGGCGGGGCGGTCGTCGCTCCGGCCAAAGCCGTCCGTGCCGAGCGACACGTACGAGCGCGGCAGCCAGCGGGCGATCATGTCCGGCACGCTCTTGAGCCAGTCCGTGGCCGCGACCACCGGGCGACCGTCATCGGGGAGCTGCTCCGTGACATACGGGATGCGGGCCGGCTGGTCCGGGTGCAGCCGGTTCCAACGCTCGGCCGCCAGCGCATCACGTCGCAGGAGGGCGAAGGACGGCGCGGACCAGACCTCGGCGGCGATCCCCAGCTTCTCCGCCAGCAGATCGGCGGCGGCCAGGACCTGCTGGAAGATGGAGCCGGAGCCCAGGAGGCGAACGGCCGGGGCGCCCGGGCCAAGGTCCGGGGCCGCGCGGAACCGGTAGAGGCCGCGCAGGATCCCCTCGTCGACGTTCTCCGGCTTGGGCGCCTGCAGGTAGTTCTCGTTGTACAGCGTGACGTAGTAGAAGACGTCCTCGCCCCGGTTGTACATGCGCTCGATGCCGTCGCGGACCACGGCCGCCAACTCGTACGCGAAGGCCGGGTCGTACGGGCGACAGGCCGGCACGGTGGCGGCGAGCACGTGGCTGTGGCCGTCATCATGCTGGAGGCCCTCGCCCGAGAGCGTGGTCCGCCCCGCTGTGCCGCCCATCAGGAAGCCCCGTCCGCGGGCGTCGGCAAAGGCCCAGATCTGGTCGCCGGTCCGCTGGAAGCCAAACATCGAGTAGAAGCTGTAGAACGGGATCATCGGGAAGGCGTGCGTGGCGTAGGACGTCCCGGCCGCCTGGAGGCTGGCCATGCTGCCCGCCTCGGTGATCCCCTCCTCCAGCACCTGTCCGTCGCGCGCCTCGCGATACTTGAGCACCAGCTCGCTGTCGACGGGCTCGTAGACCTGGCCCAGCGACGAGTAGATGCCCACCTCGTTGAAGAGCGGGTCCATGCCGAAGGTGCGTGCCTCGTCCGGGATGATCGGGACGATGCGCGGCCCAAGCTCCGGGTCCCGGATCAGGTTGCGGAGGAGTCGCGTGAAGACCATGGTGGTGGAGACGGCCGTGGTGCTGCCCGTCGCGAATTCGTCGTCGATGGTGCGTGCGGGCACGGGCAGCGGCTTGGAGCGGACGACGCGCCTGGGCAGCGGGCCGCCGAGGGCGCGCCGGCGCTCGGCCAGGTACTCCACCTCCTCCGAGCCGGGGCCCGGGTGGTAGTACGGCGCTTCCTTGAGCTTGCTGTCCGGGATGGGCAGCTCCAGGCGGTCGCGGAAGACCCGCAACTCGGTCTCCGTCAGCTTCTTGGCCTGGTGGGCGATGTTGCGCCCCTCCGCACCCGTGCCCAGCGTCCAGCCCTTGACCGTCTTGGCGAGGATGACCGTGGGGGCGCCCTTCATCTCCGTGGCCGCCTTGTAGGCCGCGTAGACCTTCCGGTAGTCGTGGCCGCCCCGGCGAAGCTTGGCCAGCTCGTCGTCCGAGAGGTGCTCCACGAGCCGACCGAGGCGTCGGTCCGGGCCAAAGAAGTGGGAGCGGATGTAGGCCCCACCGGCGACGGTGAACTTCTGGAACTCGCCGTCGACCGTCTCGTTCATCTTCTCCAGCAGCACGCCGTCGACGTCGCGGGCGAGGAGCGGGTCCCAGTCGCGCGACCAGATGACCTTGATGACGTTCCAGCCGGAGCCGCGGAAGACCGCCTCCAGCTCCTGGATGATCTTGCCGTTGCCGCGGACGGGCCCGTCCAGGCGCTGCAGGTTGCAGTTCACGACGAAGGTGAGGTTGTCGAGCCCCTCCCGGGCCGCCACGTGGAGCGCGCCCAGCGCCTCGGGCTCGTCGCTCTCGCCGTCGCCCAGGAACGCCCACACCCGGGAGGCGGACGTGTCGAGCAGCCCACGGTTCTGGAGGTAGCGGTTGTAGCGCGCCTGGTAGATGGCGCTGATGGGCCCGATGCCCATGGAGACCGTGGGGAACTCCCAGAAGTCCGGCATGGTGCGCGGATGCGGGTACGAGGGAAGTCCCTGGCCGGGCACGGACTCGCGCCGGAAGTTGTCGAGCTGCGCCTCGCTGAGCCGGCCCTCCAGGAACGCCCGGGCGTAGATGCCCGGCGCGGCGTGGCCCTGGTAGAAGACCTGGTCCCCGGAGCCGGTGCCGTCCTTGCCGCGGAAGAAGTGGTTGAAGCCCACCTCGTACAGCGATGCCGCGGAGGCGTACGTCGCCAGGTGGCCGCCGATCCCGGGTGCGTTGGTGTTGGCGCGCAGGACCATGGCCACGGCGTTCCAGCGGATGATCCGACGGATGCGGTGCTCGAGCCCTTCGTCGCCCGGGAAGACGGGCTCCTGCTCGGGGCTGATCGTGTTGATGTAGCGCGTGTGCGTCAGCGGCGGGACGCCGACCCGCAGCTGGCGGGAGCGCTTGAGCAGCTTGTAGAGGAGGAATCGCGCGCGTGCCTCGCCCTCGCGGGCGACCACGTCATCCAGCGAGTCCATCCACTCGGCGGTCTCCACGGAATCCGTGTCCGGAAGCTGGCGCTTGAACTCCTCGAAGTACATCGGCACGGGATCTGCTCCACTGGCCGTCGGGACGCGGCGCGCTTGACGGTGGCTCATCGCCAATGGCGGCGGGCCGACCGTGGCCCCCGATGGGACGCGGCTGTGACGCTGGGCGGACGGCCCTGTTGCTCCCCATCTGGGCGACGGGTCAGGTTGCTGGGAGGAAGCGTAGCCCATCACGCCAACCGTCGCCGATGCGGGACCGGTTGGGATGACGGGCCCAATGCGCTAGAGTCGGCGCATGCAGCGGTACGACCCCCAGACGGCCCTGATCGTCGTCGACATGCAGAACGACTTCGCGGACCCGGCCGGCGGCCTCCCCGTGACGGGCGGCGACGAGATCGTGGACCTGATCAACCGCAAGGCGTGGCGTGCGATCCGGGCCGGGTCGTTCGTCGTCTACACGCAGGACTGGCATCCCGAGACCACGGCCCACTTCGCGAAGGATGGCGGCCTCTGGCCGGTCCACTGCGTGGCGGGGACCTGGGGCGCCGCCTTCCACCCTGGCCTCGAGGTCCTGGGCCCCTCGGTGAAGAAGGGCGTCAACGGCGAGGACGGCTACTCAGGCTTCACCATGCGCGACCCGGTCACCGGGGAGACCATCCCGACGGAGCTGGAGGCGCTCCTGCGCGTCCGCGGGATCGAGCGCGTGAGGATCTGCGGCCTGGCCACGGACTACTGCGTCAAGGCCACGGCGCTCGACGCGGCCCGGCTGGGCTTCGCCACCACCGTCCTGGCGGACGCCATCGCGGCGGTTGACCTGCAGCCGCGCGACGGCGAGGCCGCGATCGATGAGATGCGGGCCGCTGACATCGTCGTCCAGCGCACGAAGCCCGACTGAGCCTCTCGGCCGGCGGCCCTGCACGACCTGGGCCGGTCCCGGCCACACCCGTCCAGCCCCGGTCCCCGGCAGCGAGGCAAGCGATGGACCTCCACCTGGTCGATGCCACCTATGAGCTCTTCCGGGCGCACTTCTCGCCGCGCCCCCCGGTCTACGGGCGAGACCGCGTGCTGCTGTCCGGCGTCTCGGGCCTGGTCGAGCAACTCCTGGTCCTCCTGCGCGACGAGGGCGCGACCCACGTCGGGTGCGCCACCGACCAGGTGATCCGGTCGTTCCGGAACGACCTGTACCCGGGCTACAAGACCGATGCGGGGGTGCCCCCCGAGCTCCTGGCGCAGTTCCCCGTCGCCGAGGAGGCGATCGAGGCCCTTGGGCTCGTGCTGTGGGCCATGGTCGAGTTCGAGGCCGACGACGCGATCGCCGCGGCGGCCGTCCGCTTCGCCGACCAGCCAGGGGTGGACCGGGTCGTGGTCTGCACGCCGGACAAGGACATGGCGCAGCTGGTTCGGGGCGGCAAGGTGGTCCTCTGGGATCGGCGGCGGCAGGTCGTCTACGACGACGAAGGCGTCCGGGCCAAGTGGGGCGTGCCCCCGGCCTCCATCCCCGACTGGCTCGCGCTGGTCGGCGACGCCGCCGATGGCTTTCCCGGCCTCCCCGGCTGGGGCGCCAAGTCGGCGGCCGCCGTGCTGGCGATGTACGGCTCGCTGGAGGGGATCCCGGAGCGCCCCACCGCGTGGGAGGTGCCCGGCCTGCGCGGCGCGGTCACCCTCTCGGCCACGCTGCGTCAACAGTGGGGCGACGCGCTGCTCTACCGCGACCTGGCGCGCCTCCGCACGGCGGCGGACGGCGTGCCCATCCCGCAGCCGACACCCGACGACCTGCGCTGGCGGGGGGCGCCGCGCGACCGTTGGGTGGCGTTCTGCGACCGCTGGGGGCTGGGTCGGCTCCGGGACCGGCCGCACCGCTGGCAGGACGAGGGCTAGCCGCGGTCTCCGCGGACCAGCGCCAGGAACTGCCCGTGGCCCGTGGGCGGCGCGGCGAGCACGCTGATGCTCCGGGTCGGGTGGCCAAGGTTGAACCACGGCCCGCCGGCCAGGTCCGTCACCGTGGCGCCGCCGGCCTCGGCGATCAGCCCGGCCGCGGCGATGTCCCAGAGCGAGAGGCCGCCCTCCTGGACGAAGCCATCGAACCGGCCGTGGGCCACGTACGCGAGCGCCAGCGCCGCCGAGCCCATGTTCCGGACGGCGCGCACGGCCTTCATGACCGAGGCGCTCCTCCGGCCGGACGCCCGGCCGTTGAGCCAGAGAGACACCACGAAGTCATTCAGCGCGGGCTTGGCGGGCGTCCGGATCTCGCGGCCATTCAGGTGGGCAGGCCCGCCGGCGACCGCGGCGAACGTCTCTGCCCGGATTGGGTCATGGACCACGCCCAGGCTGGGGACGCCGTCGAGCACCATGGCGATGGACACGCAGAAGTACGGCACGCCGTTGGCGTAGTTGATGGTGCCGTCCAGGGGGTCGACGATCCAGAGACGGCCAACGCCCGAGGTGGCCTGGCCGCCGTGCCCGTCGTGCCCGCCGGTCTCCTCGGCCAGGATGGCGTCGCCCGGCCCGTGGGCGCGGATGGCGTCCAGGATCAGCGCTTCCGAGAGGTGGTCCACCTCCGTGACGACGTCCTTGGTGCCCTTGTAGTCCACGCGCTCCACGCGCTCGTAGCGCTCCGCAAGGATGCGGCCCGCGCGCTCGGCCAGGTCGCTGGCGAAGGCGAGGTCGGCGGACAGGGTCGGCGAGGGACCGGCGTGGCTGGCTTGTTCGCTCTCGCTCACGGGGCCGAGCATTGGACGACGAGGAGCCGGGGCGTGCCGCCGAGCTGGGTGATCTGGCTGGTGAACGTCACGGTCTGGCCGGCGTCGATCCGGGGGGTCTCGGCATAGCCGTTGGCGCCGCCGTAGCGCGCCACCGGATCGTTGAGCACGCATGTGGTCGCGCCCGCGCTGGTGCCCTGGTTGGTGACCATGAGGGTCACGGCCAGGCCGTCACCGGAGGCGGCGACCGTCACGAGATCACCCTTGAACGGCCCGACGCCGGCGAAGGCCATCCGGGCCACCACGGCCATGATCACAACGGCGATCACGATCCCCAGGAGCGCGGTGCCGTGCACCTGCGACGACGCGGGATCGGCGAGGCCCAGGGGGTTGCACTCGTCGCACAGCCCGACGTCGATGGCGACGGGGGCGCCGCACCGGACACAGCCGTGGAGCACGGGCGCGTCCTGGGCGTCAGGCGGGAGGGCGGCCTGGGCCGGGTCACCGGCGGGACTTGTCAGGGGCGCGGGGCTGCTTGTCATCGGATCTCCAATGGTCGCACGAACGGCCGGAGGTGGTCCGGCGTTGCGTCCGTCTCCGACCGACGCCATTCTTGCCATACGACCACCCGGCGAGCATTAGGTGAACCTCGGACCGGATCCGGCCCCTCCCGAGTGATCCGGGGGATCGAATTCATCCCGGGCCACGCTCACGCCGGCATGATTCCTCTCCCGTCCCGTCGTCCAGCGGTCGAGCATGTCGCCTTACGACCGTGGGGCGGTCATTTGGGAGAAACGGATCCCTGGGGCGCTCAGGCCGTGAACGCCACTCGACGACGACTCTGATCAGCTCGGCCCGTAGGTCCCCGCCTTCGCCGTCTCGAACGCATCGGCCAGGAGTCGAAGGCCCACTTCGAAGGACGTCTGGCCGTCGATTCTCAGGCCAATGCCGTAGATCGAGTCGCGGCCGAAGCCCGAGCCATACGCCCAATGGTCGTGCGGAAGCCGGTACTCGACCCGGACCTCGCCGGGCCGAGGGCGGACATAGGCCAGGGTCTGCCCACCCAAGGTGATCCGGAAGTAGGTCGGCGTTGCACCTGCGTGCGGTACGAGCTCGACTGGCAGTCGTGTCGCCTGTTCCGCCAGGGCGCGCGCGATCGACTCGACCAGGGCTGTGCCGCTCCGTGATCGAATGACGTCAAGCACCGGGGCGGGCACGGGCCTCGGATCCCCCAGGGCGACACCCCGGCGGAGATCAACGAGCGCGTCCACGTCGGCAGCGGTGCGGGGCATCAGGATCACGCCATCGGCGCCGGCGACCAGCCAGCGGGCCAGCTCCTGCGTGGGATTGGCCGCCCAGGGCGTGCCGACGACGTTGTCGCGGCCGGCGCGGCCTTCGGGCATGCCGACGAGGACCTCCTGCGTGGCGCGGTCGCGGCCGGCGGCGGCCAGGGCGTCCAGGTAGGCCGGGAGCAGGCGTTCGAAGGAGGTCGAAGCCGCCGCCCAGCCATCGGCCGCGCGGGCGGCGAGTCGGACGCCGGCGGGTGACTGCGCGCCGACGAGGATGGGCGGCACTGGGCGGGGCGCGGGCAGCTGCCGCGCGTCGCGGAGCGAGGCGACCGCCCCGGCCTCGCCGGTCACCACCTCCCCGGACCACAGGGCGCGGATCGCGGCGATGGACTCCTCGAGCAGGACGGCGCGCTCCCCCGCCGGCGGGAACGGAATCCCCAGCGCCGCGTGTTCGCCCGGAAACCCGCCGATCCCCATCCCCAGCACCAGCCGCCCGCCGGCGATCCCCTGGACCGTGGCCGCCGCCTTGGCGACGAGCGCCGGGTGGCGCTTGGTGACGTCGAGGACCAGGCTGCCCACCCGGACTCGCGACGTGCGCGCCGCGACCGCCGCGAGCATGGTCCAGGCCTCCAGCACCGGGAGCGTTCCGTCGCCGCGCGGCATCAGGTGGTCCCAGCACCAGATCCCGTCGTAGCCGGCCGCCTCCAGGCGGACCGCTGCGTCCAGGAACCAGCCCGCGTCGGCGCCGATCGTGGGCAGGCAGACGCCGATCGGCAGCCGGCCGGCCATGGGCGGCCCCTAGAGCCCCGTCTCGAAGATGCGGATGTCCTCCGGCGTGGCCGTCCCGCCGTCGCCCCGGGTGAAGGCCAGGGCGTCCCGGGTCCCCAGCGCGTCCAGGTCCGCCGGGAAGCGGGCGATCATCCCCAGGACCACCGTCCGGATCCGCGCCGAGTTCTTCTCGAAGACCTCGATGACGCTGTGGGCGTTGACCGCCTCGGTCCCCTCGATGACCCCGGCGTCGTAGTCCGTGATCAGCGAGATGTTGACCACCGCCATGCCCAGCTCCCGGCACAGGTAGGCCTCGGGGTACTGGGTCATGTTGATGACCTCCCAGCCCGCCGACGAGAACCAGCGCGATTCCGCCTTGGTGGAGAAGCGCGGGCCCTGGATGACCACCACGGTCCCAGCCCGGTGAAGGGTGATCCCCTGCTCCTCGATCACCTGGGCGGCGATCTCGCGGAGCGTGGGGTCGTAGATCTCCGCCGAGGAGACGTGCGAGACGATCGGCCCGTCGAAGAAGGTGTCCGCCCGGCCGTTGGTGCGATCCACGAACTGGTCGCAGGTGACGAAGTCGCCGGGCTTGACGTGGGCCTGGAGGGAGCCAGCGGCGCACGGCGAGATGATCGCCTTGACGCCCAGGGCCTTCATGCCCCACACGTTGGCGCGGTAGTTGACCTTGTGGGGCGGCAGCGTGTGGCGGCGCCCGTGGCGGGGCAGGAAGGCAACGCGCCGGCCCGCGACCGTGGCCAGGAAGTAGCTGTCCGAGGGCGCCCCGTATGGGGTGTCCACCTTGACTTCACGCACCTCGTCGAGGAGGGAATAGAAGCCCGACCCCCCGAACACCCCAATCTCCGCGTGATCCGCCACCGACATCTCCCCTGTGCTTCCGAGCGCGGTCGTCGCGGCGCTCGGCCCGATTCTAGCCCGCGCGCCGGGGCGTACCATCCGGACATGAGCGACACCACCCGGGAGGCCGCCGCGCCGGCCGTCCTGTCCGAGCCGGTCCGCCGATTCCTGGCGGCCCCGCACACCGCCGCCGTCGCCACCATCGGTGCCGACGGCGCCCCGCACCAGACCTTTGTCTGGTACGCGCTGGAGCCCGACGGCGCCATCCTGCTCAACTCCCTGGTGGGCCGCCGCTGGCCCGCGGAGCTCCAGCGGGACGGCCGCGCCGCCCTGGCCATCGCCAACGTGGCCAACCAGCTCAGCTGGGTCGGCATCAGCGCCGAGGTCGTCTCGGTGGACCATGACCGGGAGCGGGCCCTGGCGGACATCCTCGCGCTCGCCCACCGCTACCAGGAGCATCCGACGGAGGAGTACCTCGACGGCTTCCGGAGCCAGCTCCGGATCACGTTTCGCCTCCGGATCACCCGCCTCCACGATCACCTGCGGGCGCCCGACCTGTGACCGCCGCGGGGCGCGTCGTCGCCCTGGCCGGCGGAGTCGGCGGCTCGAAGCTCGCAGACGGCCTGCAGGTGCTCCTTGGGGACCGGCTGACCGTCATCGTCAACACCGCGGACGACACGGAGCGCCACGGCCTCCTGGTCTCGCCCGACCACGACACGGTCATGTACACCCTGGCAGGGCTCGCCAACGAGGAGCAGGGCTGGGGCCTGCGTGGCGAGACGTGGGCCACGTCCGCCATGCTCGAGCGGCTGGGCGAGGAGACGTGGTTCCGCCTGGGGGACCAGGACCTTGGGGTCCATATCGCCCGCACGCGCCTGCTGCGCGCCGGCGGGCGACCCACGACGGTCGCGCTCCATCTCCAGCGCTCGCTGGGCGTGACGGCCACCATCCTGCCCATGACCGATGCGTCGGTGCGGACCAGGGTGCGCACCGACCACGGCTGGCTGGACTTCCAGGAGTACTTCGTCCATCGCCACCAGGAGCCAGTCGTCCTCGAGCTGGAGCTGGCAGGCATTGGGACGGCCCACGCGACGCCGGAGGTGCTCGCCGCGCTGGACGGGGCGGACCTGATCGTCATCGGGCCATCCAACCCGCTCGTCTCGATCGGGCCGATCCTGGCCGTCGGCGGGATGCGTGAGGCCATCGCCCGGGCCCGGGCACGCGGCGTCACGGTGGTGGCCGTCTCCGGGATCATCGGCGGCAAGGCGGTCCGCGGACCGGCGGACCGGATGCTCACCTCGCTGGGGCACGACCCGTCGGCGCTGGGCGTCGCGCGCCTGTACGGCGACGTCGCCTCGGTGTTCGTGCTCGATCGCGTCGACGAGGCGCTGGCGAGCGCCGTCGCGTCGCTCGGCCTCCGGCCCGTGATCCTCGACACGCTGATGGCCGATCGAGCGGGTCGCTCCCGGTTGGCCGGCGAAGTCCTGGCCGCGGTCGGCTAGGATCCCACCCATGGCAGAGCACGCAGCCGGCAGCAGGGGCCGGGCAGACACGTGGGTGGTCGTGCCCCTGCGCGGCCTGGAGGCCGCCAAGTCACGGCTGGGCGGTCAGCTCGATGCGGAGGAACGGCTCGACCTGGTCACGGGGCTGCTGGAACGCACCCTGGCTGCGGCGACCGGCTGCGGCGGGGTGGACCGCGTGCTCCTGGTCAGCCCGGATCTGGCCGCGCTGGAGCTGGGTGCCAGCATCGGCGTCGAGACGCTCCGGGAGCCCGGCCGCGGCCTCAATGCGGCCCTGCGCGCCGCCCGTGATCATGCCGTCGCGCATGGCGCGACCACCCTCCTGGTGCTCCCTGCCGACCTGCCGCGCGTCAGCCCGGAGGCCATCGGCCACGTCATCGCCGCAGCAGACACGCTCCGCGACGGAACCCGTCACGTGGTGGCGATGGTCCCGGACCGCCACGGCGGCGGCACCAACGCCCTGCTGCTGAGCCCGCCGGACACCATCCCGTTCACCTTCGGGCCCGGCAGCTCCATCGCCCATCGCGCGGCGGCGATCGCGGCGGGCGCCGCGCTCGTGGAGCTCGACGGGGAGCTCACCCTGGATGTGGACACTCCGGATGACCTGCTCCTCGCCGAGGTCGCGCTCTCGCCGGCGGAGCACGTGGACTCCCGGCACCACGGGACGGTCATCCCCCTGGCCCGGTCGCCCTCGCCGTCCCGCGTGGAGATCGTGGCGCTCGACGGCATCCCGGAGATCCGGCCGGGCGACGACCTCGCCGCGCTGATCATCGCGGCGTTGCAGGGCACCCCGGGGCTCCTCCCGCTGCGCGACGACGACGTCCTGGTGGTGACCCAGAAGGTGGTCTCCAAGGCCGAGGGCGCGATGGTGGACCTGACCATGGTGCAGCCCCGTGCGGAGGCCACCGAGTACGCGGCCCGCTGGGACCGCGACGCCCGGCAGGTCGAGGTCGTGCTGCGCGAGGCGGTTCGCGTCGTCCGCATGGCCAACGGCGTGATCATCACCGAGACGCCCCACGGCTTCGTGTGCGCCAACGGCGGCATCGACGCGTCGAACCTGGGCCCCGGCTCGGGCAGCGTCGTCACGCTGCTCCCCGTGGACGCGGATGCATCCGCGCGCGGGATCCGGACCGCCGTCCGCGAGCGCCTGGGCCGGGACGTGCCGGTGATCGTGTCCGACTCGTTCGGCCGACCCTGGCGGTGGGGCATCGTGGACGTGGCCATCGGCGTCTCCGGCCTGGAGCCGCTGGAGGACCTGCGCGGGTTCCCGGACCACGACGGCCGCGTCATGCGCTCCACGGTCCGCGCCGTCGCCGACGAGCTGGCCTCCGCGGCGGAGCTGGCGCTGGGCAAGTCGGCCGGCCGCCCGGTCGCGGTCATCCGGGGGGCGACGTTCGCCCGCGGCGAGACCGCCATCCGGGACGCGCTGATCCCGGGGGAGATGGACCTCTTCCGCTGAGGCGCGGGCGGCGCCAACCGCCGCCCAACCGACGCACGTCGGACCGAGAATGGGTAGCCTGATGGCCTCGCCCTGCAGCACGGATCGGTGATGAAGCTCGGACTCCAGATCCCTCGGTTCACCTGGCCCGGCGGCGACGCCGCGATCGCCCCCGAGCTGGCCCGGATCGTCCGGACCGCGGAGGACGTCGGCTTCGATTCCGTCTGGGTGATGGACCACTTCTTCCAGCTGCGTGGCGTCGGCGCGGTGGAGGAGCCCATGCTCGAGGGCTGGACCACCCTGGGATGGATGGCCGCGCTGACCACCCGCCTGGAGCTGGGGCTGATGGTGGGCGGCATCCACTATCGCCAGGCCCCGCTCTGGGTGAAGGCGGCGACCACCCTCGACGTGCTGTCCGGCGGACGCGCCTGGCTGGGCATCGGCGCGGCCTGGAACCAGGAGGAGTCGGAGGGTCTGGGCTTCCCGTTCCCCAGCCTGGGCGAGCGCTTCGAGCAGCTGGAGGAGACCCTGGCCTACGCCCACCAGATGTGGTCGGGCGAGCACGGGACCAACGGACCCTTCGAAGGCCGCCACATCCACGCGACGCGCCTGCTCAACGCACCCCAGTCGATCCGCCGGCCCAGGCCGCCGATCATGATCGGCGGGGGTGGCGAGCGAAAGACCCTCCGCCTGGTCGCCCAGTACGGGGATGCCTGCAACATCTTCGGGACGCCCGAGAAGCTGCAGCAGAAGTACGCGGTGCTGCGCGAGCACTGCGAGCGACTGGGCCGCCCGTACGACGAGATCGAGCGGAGCACGCTCCAGACCGTCCGCCTTCACCCCAACGAACAGGGTCCGGTAGAGACGCCGGCGCAGACGGTGGACCGCTTCGGCGTGCTGGCGGACGCCGGCGCCCAGACGATCATCTTCAACGTCCGCGACGTCTGGCGACCGGGCGCCCTGGAGATCATCGGGAGCGAGATCCTCCCCCACCTCCGGGCGCTGTAGGCGGCGCGCTGGGTCCGTCGGCATACCCCCGGGGGGTATACAACCAGCCGTGATACGATGGCTTTTGACCGGACCGCCCATCCCTCCCGACCCACTGGGGCCCACGACCGAATGACCGACAAGCCCACCACCTCCACCCCCTCCAGCCCGGCCGCGCCCGGGGCACCCGCGACCCCCGAGGCGCCAGCGGCGCCCGGCTTCGGCTCGGGCGGCTTCAGCTTCGCGATCGACTTCTCCGGCGATGCCGGCGCGGGAGCCGGCGCGGGCGTGGCCCTGGGCCAGGCGGCCCCGATCTCCGCACCCGGCGGGCCCTCCGACGGCGCCGACGGCCATGACGGGTCCGTGTCAAAGGTCGTGATCGTGGGCTCCGGCCCGGCGGGGCTGACCGCGGCGATCTACGCGGCTCGGGCCAACCTTGAGCCGCTGGTCCTCGCCGGCGTGGAGCCGGGCGGCCAGCTGATGATCACCAGCGAGGTGGAGAACTTCCCCGGCTTCCCGGACGGCATCCAGGGCCCCGAGCTGATGGCCCGCTTCCGGGCGCAGGCCGAGCGCTTCGGCACCCGAATCGTGGACGTGGACGTGGAGCGGGTGGACTTCTCGGAGCGGCCGTTCCGCCTCTGGGCACGCGGCGTGGAATACCGCGCCGAGTCCGTGATCATCGCGACGGGTGCGTCCGCGATGTGGCTGGGCCTGGAGAGCGAGACGCGCCTCCGCGGCCGGGGCGTCTCGGCGTGCGCCACCTGCGATGGCTTCTTCTTCCGGGACCGCGAGGTCGCCGTTGTGGGCGGCGGGGACACCGCGCTGGAGGAGGCCAACTTCCTGACCCGTTTCGCCAGCAAGGTCCACCTGCTCCACCGGCGCGACACGTTCCGGGCCAGCAAGATCATGCTGGACCGCGCCAGCGCCAACGAGAAGATCCAGATCCACACCAACGTGGCGGTGGAGGAGGTCCTGGGCGGCGCCAAGGTGGAGGCGCTCCGCCTGCGCGACACCATCACGAACGACGAGCGGGTGCTCCCGATGGAGGGCCTCTTCGTGGCGATCGGCCACCGCCCCAACACCGCCGCCTTCGCCGGCTGGCTGGCGGTAGACGACAAGGGCTACCTGGTGGTGGAGGGCCACACGGGCTCGCAGATCGACGGCGTGTTCATCGCGGGCGACGTCCACGACCACCACTACCGCCAGGCCGTGACGGCAGCGGCGGACGGCTGCAAGGCGGCGATCGACGTAGAGCACTGGCTGGAGGCCAGGGGGATCGCCAGGGCCAGCACCGTGACGGCGTGGTAGGGCGCGTCCCACTCGCGATCGGCTCGTGACGGGCAGCACTCGCGGCTCCGGTTCGGGCGGCGGCGGACGCCGCTTCCGCCAGTCGTTCGAGTCGGAGCGCCCGGTCCCCCTCTCGCCGGAGCGCCGGAACCGGACCGTCCGGCTGATGGTCGCCTTCTTCGCGCCGTACCGGCGCAAGGTCGCCGTGGTGCTGGTCGCCATCGTCGCGACCAGCCTCCTTGGCCTGGCCAACCCGCTGATCCTCAAGCTCCTGATCGACGAGGCCATCCCCAACCGGGACCTGGGCCTGCTCAACCTGTTCGTCGGCCTGATGATCGCCCTGCCGATCGTCTCGGGGCTGATCGGGGTAGGCCAGAGCTACGTCAACAACGTCGTGGGCCAGGGGGTGATGCAGGACCTCCGCGTGGCGCTCTACGGCCACCTGCAGGCGATGCCGCTCCGGTTCTTCACGGAGACACGGACCGGCGAGATCCAGAGCCGGCTGGCCAACGACGTGGGCGGGATCCAGCGGGTGGTCACGGACGCGGCCAGCTCCATCACGAGCAACGCGGTCATCGCCCTGAGCACGGTCGTCACCATGGCGATCCTGGACTGGCGCCTGACGCTCCTCTCGCTCGCCCTGCTCCCCTTCTTCATGTTCCTCACCTACCGGGTGGGCAACATCCGGCGCGAGATCAGCGCGGCCACACAGCGCTCCCTGGCGGACCTCTCCGCCGTGACGGAGGAGACACTCAGCGTGTCCGGGATCCTCCTCTCCAAGACCTTCGGACAGCAGGGCCCGGCGGTCGACCGCTACGGGGCGCTGGCGCAGCGGCTGGCGCGGCTGCAGATCCGGCAAGCCATGGTGGGCCGCTGGTTCTTCATGATCGTCGGCACCATCTTCACGATCACGCCGGCGTTCGTGTACTGGCTGGCCGGCTACCTGGCGGTCAGCGGGGATCCGTCCGCGCCCTCCATCGGCGACATCGTGGCGTTCACCACGCTCCAGAGCCGGCTCTTCTTCCCGCTGGGCCAGCTGCTCAACTTCCAGGCGGACTTCCAGGGCGCGCTGGCGCTCTTCGACCGGATCTTCGAGTACCTGGAGCTGCGGCCGGAGATCACGGACGCGCCGGGGGCGGTCGCCATCGAGCCACGCACGACACGGGGACGGGTCCGCTTCCGCGATGTCTCGTTCCGCTACCCGTCGGTGCCCATCCTGGCCAGCACCATGGTGGTGGTGGCGGCGCGGCCACCGGGGGCGACTGGTGCCGGGGAGACGGCATCGGCCGACGGTTCGGCCGCTTCGGTTCCGCCGGGCCCGCCGGGCCAGCCCAGCCAGCCCTTCGCCCTCGAGGGCATCGACTTCGAGGCCGAGCCGGGCGAGCTGGTGGCGCTGGTGGGTCCATCGGGCTCCGGCAAGACCTCGACCACCTACCTGATCCCCCGCCTGTATGACGCGGACCAGGGCGCGGTCGAGATCGACGGACGAGATATCCGCGAGATCACCCTCCAGAGCCTGGGCGAGGTGATCGGCTTCGTGACCCAGGAGACGTACCTCTTCCACGCGAGCATCCGCGAGAACCTGGCCTACGCCAAGCCGGGGGCTTCCGACTCGGAGCTGGAGGTGGCCGCCAGGGCGGCCGCCATCCACGACCGGGTCATGGAGCTGCCAGAGGGCTACGACACCGTGGTCGGCGAGCGCGGCTACAAGCTGTCGGGCGGCGAGAAGCAGCGGATCGCCATCGCGCGGGTGCTGCTCAAGGACCCCCGCATCCTGATCCTGGACGAGGCGACGTCCGCGCTGGACACGGTCAGCGAGCGGCTCATCCAGGACGCGGTGGAGGGCCTGATGGTGGGCCGGACCACCATCGCCATCGCCCATCGACTCTCCACCATCCTGCGGGCCGACCGGATCCTGGTCTACCAGCGCGGCCACATCGTGGAACGCGGAACGCACGCGGAGCTGCTGGCCCAGGGCGGCGTGTATGCGCGGCTCTACCGCGAGCAGTTCCAGTCGGAGCTGACGGGCGGGACGGGGGCCCGCCGGGTGGCGCCCGACGACGGGATGGGCGGCGAGGCGGGCGCGGCCGGGACGGACCTGTCGGCCGAAGAGTCCGACGGCGGCGCCGATGCGCGTGGTGAGGCGCTCCTTGCGCAGGTGGCCAACGTGGAGCCGGCGGCGGCATCCGGGCTGGAGCCCGGCGCGGGCTGACGAGCGGCGACTGATAGGAAGCAGGACCGCCCGGGTCATTCGGGTGGGCCCAACCTGGGTGCGGAGGCGATCCACCGCTCGATCGAGCCCGCCGCCGGTCACGGCGCCGCCGGTCACGGCGCCGCCGGTCACGGCGCCGCCGGTCACGGCGCGGTATCGTGGGCGGCCGAAGCAGCAGCGGTGTCCCGGCCCGGGTCGGGCGCGGGGCGCCGTGCATGGAGGATGCATAGTCATGCGACGTTCATGTATAGTCATGCGACCATGACGGCGGTCCTCCCGATCCCGACGATCCGATCGGCCATGCCTCCCGCGAGAGGCCCGGTGCGCCTGTGAGCGCTGGCATCGATCTCGCCGCGGGGATCGCGGCGGACCGCCCGTCTGGGACCTCCCTGCCCCGCTCCGGCTGGACCACCAACCCGGACGGCTCGCCCCGCCGCATCCGCGTCTCCATCATCGGCGCGACCGGATACGTTGGCTCGGAGCTGACCCGCCTGCTCAGCCGCCACCCCAACGTGGAGATCGTGGGCCTGGTGGCGCGCGGCCGGGACCACGAGCCGGTGGGCCATCACCACCCGCACCTGTCCACCACCAACCTGGTGATCGACAGCCACCTGCCCGCGTCGGACGCGATCTTCCTGGCCCTGCCCCACGGCACCGCGGCCGCGATGGTCGGCGAGCTGGCCGAACAGGGCACCACGATCATCGACCTGGGCCCGGACTTCCGCCTCAGCAACCCGGCGGACTACCCCACGTGGTACCAGTTCGACCACCCGGCCCAGGACCTCCTGGCCAGGGCCGTCTACGGCCTGCCGGAGCTCCACCGTACCGAGCTCCAGGCCCTCGTCAACGCGCCGATCGCCATCGTCGGCGCCCCCGGCTGCTATCCAACGGCCACCAACCTGGCACTCGCCCCGCTGGCGCGCGCCGGCCTCATCGGCGACCTGGTGGTGGATGCCAAGAGCGGCGTCTCCGGCGCCGGCCGCGATCCCAAGCCGCACCTCCACTTCGGCGAGATCAACGAGAGCGTCTCGGCCTACGGCCTGGGCGGTCATCGCCACGTCGCGGAGATCGAGCAGGAGCTGGCGGGCGTCGCGGCACGCGCCGGACTGGCACCCGCCGCCAACCCCGGGATCACGGGCGTGGACTTTCTCCCGCACCTGATCCCCATGACGCGCGGCATCCTGTCCAGCTGCCACGTCCGGCCCACCCGCCCCGTGACGCAGGCGGAGCTCAACGACCTGTACGCCCAGGCCTACGATGGCGAGCCGTTCGTCTCGGTCGTGAGCGAGCCGCCGTCCACCAAGCAGACGCTGGGCAGCAACCAGGCCCGCGTCTACGTCCTGTACGACCAGCGGATCAACCGGATCATCGCCATCGGGGCCATCGACAACATGGTCAAGGGCGCGGCGGGCCAGGGGATCCAGGCATTCAACCTCGTCCACGGGCTGCCGGAGACCGCCGGTCTCGAGCAGCTCCCCCTCGCCCCCTAGGGACCCATGACCAGAACGCCCTCCCCCGCCCTCTCCGCGCTGACCAGCGGCCTGCCGGTCGTCACCCGCGAGCCCGTCGTCCCCGGCGGCTTCCTGGTCGGCGGCATGACCGCCGGGATCAAGGCCTCGGGCCGCCCCGACCTGGCGATGATCAAGGTGGTGGACGGCCCGGCCCCCGTGGCCGGCGTCTTCACCCGGAACTCGTTCGCGGCGGCGCCGGTCCGGCTCTGCCGGGCCCACCTCAAGGCGACGAACCCGGCGGGCGACGGGCGGTCCGGCTGGACCCACGGCGTGGTCTCCACCAGCGGGTCGGCCAACGCGGCGACGGGCGAGGCCGGCGAGCGAGATCAGGCCGCGATCGCGGGCTGGCTGGCGGCCGCCCTTGGACCCAGCGTGACCCCGGAGCAGACCCTGGGCTACTCCACCGGCCTCATCGGCACCCGGCTGCCCCTCGACAGGGTGTCGGCCGGGATCGCGGCGCTGGCGACTCGCCTGGGCAGCGACGGCCCCGCGCTCGCCGGCACGGCCGAGGCGTTCCGGACCACGGACTCGCGGGCCAAGATGGCGACCACCACGGTCCAGATCGCCGGACCGGACGGCGTCGCCCGGACGGTCCGCGTCAGCGGGATCGCCAAGGGCGTCGGGATGATCCATCCCCGGATGGCCACGATGCTCTCCGTCGTCATGACCGACGCCGCGGTGGCCGCCCCGGAGGTCCTCGCCGACATCCTCTCCCCCGTCGCCGCCCGGACGTGGAACCAGCTCAGCGTGGACGGCGACACCAGCACCAACGACTCCGTCCTGCTGATCGCCTCGGGTGCCGCGGGCACGGTGCCCGTCGCCCAGGGCGACGCCGCGTTCGACGCGCTGCGCAAGGGCGTAGAGGCGGTCGCCCGCGACCTCGCCCGCCAGCAGGCTGCCGACGGGGAGGGCGCCACCACGCTGCTGACCTGCCAGGTCTCCGGCGCGCTGGACGACGCGGAGGCCCGCGCCATCGCGCGGGCCGTGATCTCCAGCAGCCTGGTCAAGGCCGCGTTCCACGGCCGCGACCCCAACTGGGGCCGCATCGCCGGCGCCGCGGGCAACGCCCGGATGACCGATGCCGCGATCCTGGTGGCGGCCGGCCTCCCTGCAGGTGAGGCGGAGCGCCGCGGCGGCGGCGGCGTCACCGTCGACCCTGCCCATCTCGTGATCGCGATCGCCGGGCACACGGTCTACGACGGCCCGGCCGGGGGCCCTGCCGCCTTCGACAAGGCCGAGGTCCGCGCTGACCTCGATGCGCCCGAGGTGCTGGTCCGCCTTGACCTCGGCCTGGGCGACGGCCGTGGCGAAGCGTTCGGGTGCGACCTCACCGAGCAGTACGTCATCGAGAACTCGGAGTACAGCACGTGAGCGAGATCCTGGTCGTGAAGCTGGGCGGCACGACGATCGCGGACCAGCGCCAGGTGCTGGACGAGGTGGCCCAGGTCGGCCGCCGTCGGCCCGTGGTCCTGGTCCACGGCGGCGGCAAGCGGATCACCGAGTGGCTGGAGCGCCTGGGCGTGAAGAGCACGTTCGAAGGCGGCCTGCGCGTGACCAACAAGGAATCGCTGGAGGTGGCCGCGGCCGTCCTGCGCGGCGTGATCAACTCCGAGCTGGTGGCCGGCCTGCGCGACGTGGGCGTGGACGCGGTTGGCCTGTCGGGCGTGGACGGCGGCCTCCTGGTCGCGGAGCGTGTCCCCGGGCTGGGACTGGTCGCCCACGTCGTGGGCCTCCGTCGTGACCTGCTGGACGCCATCCTGGTCGGCGGCCAGGTTCCGGTCGTGGCGCCGCTCGCCCGTGACGAGGAAGGGATCGTCTGCAACGTCAACGCGGACGACGTGGCGGCGGGCATCGCCAACGGCCTGGGGGCGCGGCAGCTGGTCCTGCTGACCGACGTGGACGGGGTCCGCGGGGCGGACGGGAAGCGCATCGACACCATGTCGGCCCAGGAGGCCGAGGCGCTCATCGAGCAGGGCGTGATCTCGGGCGGGATGGTTCCCAAGATCCGGGCCGCCCTGGCCGCCCTCACCTACCCCGGTTCTGAGGCGATCATCGCCGACTCGGCGGCCGACCATGCCCTGGAGCGGGCCCTCGTCGACGAGGGCTTTGGCACCCGGATCCGGGCCACCGCTCCGGCTGGCGCCGGGGCGGCCTGACACGCCCGGAGCGGTCGTGACCGGCGCCGGGTCTGCTCGGCGGGATCGCCAGCGGATCATCCGCGACCTGATCTCGCGTGAGCCCATCGAGAGCCAGGCGGAGATCGCCGCGCGCCTGACCGACCTGGGCTTCGCCGTGACGCAGACCACCGTGTCGCGCGACATCGCCGAGCTGGGCCTGGTCAAGGCCGTCCGCGCCAGCCGCCACGTCTACGTGGCGCCCGAGGACCTGGCCCCTGCCGGTGACCCAACCGATGCCCGTCTCCGCCGGACCCTGGCCGACTACCCGGTCCGGATCGGCCGGAGCGGCCTCATTCTCGTCCTCTCGGGAGCGCCGGGCACGGCGAGCGTCATCGCCCAGGCCATCGACGATTCCAGCCTCCGCGAGCAGGAAGGCACCCTCGCGGGTGACAATACGTTGATCGTCCTCTTTGCCGACGAGGCGCGCCTCGAGCGCTTCCGCGACCGGCTCCAGGCACTTCAACCAGCCCCGGCCCAGCAGCCGTTCGAAACCCCGGAGGTTCAGCCGTGAAGAAGGTGGTCCTCGCCTATTCGGGCGGCCTGGACACGTCCGTGGCCGTCGCCTGGCTGCGCGAGCAATACGGGTGCGAGGTGATCACCCTCACCGTCGACCTGGGTGGCGGCTCCCTGCGCGAGGGCGTGGAGCGGCGCGCCATCAGCGCGGGTGCCAGCAGGGCCTACGTCGTGGATGCGCGGGAGCGCTTCGTCACGGACTTCGTCTGGCCGCACCTCCAGGCCAACGCCCTCTACCAGGGCGTCTACCCGCTGGCCACGGCCCTGGCGCGGCCGCTGATCGCCCAGCTCCTCGTCGAAGTGGCCCAGAAGGAGGGCGCCGACGCGGTGGCCCACGGCTGCACCGGCAAGGGCAACGACCAGGTCCGCTTCGACGTCGCGGTGCACGCCCTCGATCCCGGCCTGGAGGTCGTCGCGCCCATGCGAGTCGGCATGGGCCTGTCGCGTGAGCAGGAGATCGACTACGCGCACGAGCGCGGCATCGAGATCCCGATCACCAAGGCCTCCCCCTACTCCATCGACGCCAACCTGTGGGGCCGCAGCATCGAGGCCGGGGTGATGGAGGATCCGTGGGCCAGCCCGCCCGCGGACGTCTTCGAGCTCACGGTGGATCCGGCCCTGGCGCCCGCGGCGAGGGAGATCACGATCGCGTTCGAAGGCGGGATCCCGGTCTCCATCGACGGCGAGCGGCTGCATCCCCTCGAGCTGGTCGACCGACTCTCCGTCCTTGCCGGCGAGCACGGCGTGGGCCGCCTCGATCACGTGGAAGACCGCCTGGTCGGCATCAAGAGCCGCGAGATCTACGAAGCCCCGGCGGCCACCGTCCTCCACGCGGCACACCGTGCCCTGGAGGGCCTGACGCTCAGCAAGGACACCCTCCGCTTCAACCGACTGGTCGCCGACGAGCTGGCGCGCCTCAGCTACGACGGGCTCTGGTTCAGCGCCCTGCACCGTGACCTGCGCGGCTATGTCAACAGCTCGCAGCGAGTGGTCTCGGGCGAGGTCCGGATCCGCCTGGATCACGGCAGCGCGACCATCGCGGGCCGCCGCTCGCCGCTCAGCCTGTACGACAAGAGCCTGGCGACCTACGAGGCGGACGACGCCTTCGACCACGCCTCCGCCGTGGGCTTCATCGAGATCTTCGGGCTGCCGCTCCGCGTGGAGGCGGCGCGCCACGGCGCGGTTGGCAAGCACCATGGCGCGGCCTGGGCCTGGACGGACCCGCTCCTGGCGGGCCTGCCGCAACAGGTCACCGACAAGTAGGCACCGGCGGCGTCCCCGGCCGAACCCCGCGGGGTTCGGCACGTCCCCGGCCTTGGCGTGTTGCGCGGACCCGGCACGCCCCGGGATCTACGCGCGCCACCGGATCTCGGCGCGCCGCGCGGCCGGCGGTCGTCCCGGGACTGACGCCATGATGCTCTCGGGCGGCCCCAACAGCGGCCCGCAGGGCGCCGGCGGCTGGGGCCTGATCGCGTCGATGAGTCGGCGCGGCCAGCAGGCGCGCCGACTCACCCCCGGCCTCTACCGGCGCATCTGGCAGTTTGCGCGGCCGTGGCGCTGGCGAATCGGCGCGTTCCTGGCGCTGATCGTGCTGGATGCCCTGAGCGGCGCGGCCAACCCGCTCATCTACCGGGCGATCATCGACGACGGCGCCATCGCGCGCCGGCCCCAGGTGGTGGTCACGTTCGCCCTCGCCCTGGCGGGCCTCGCCCTGTTCGATGCCGTGGCCACGGTGGTGGGCCGCTGGCTCTCGGCGTCGATCGGCGAGGGCCTCATCTTCGACCTTCGGCGCACCGTCTTCGCCCACGTCCAGCGGATGCCGATCGCCTTCTTCTCGCGCACCCAGACCGGCGCCCTGGTCAGCCGCGTCAACAACGACGTGCTCGACGCGCAGCAGGCGTTCACGGGCACGCTCTCCTCGGTCGTCGGCAACGTGCTGGGCGTCGCCTTCACCCTGATCGCGATGGTCTACCTGTCCTGGCAGATCACGCTGGTGGCGCTCCTGGTGCTGCCGCTGATCATCCTGCCCGGCCGCTGGGTGGGCCACCGGATCCAGGCGATCACGCGCGAGAGCCACGACCTGAACGCACGGATGATGAACACGATGTCCGAGCGGTTCAACGTCTCGGGCGCCCTCCTGGTCAAGCTCTTCGGCCAGCCCGAGCGGGAGCAGGCGGCGTTCGAAGCCAAGGCCGGCCGCGTGCGCGACATCGGCATCACCCGGGCGATGTACGCCCGCCTCTTCCAGGCCGCGATCGTCCTGGCGGCGGCGCTGGCCACGGCCCTGGTCTACGGCTGGGGCGGGCTGCTGGCGGCCGACGGGGCGTTGCCGGTGGGGACGCTGGTCGCGTTGGCGGCGTACCTCAACCGGCTGTACGGGCCCCTCACGGCGCTCTCCAACGTCCAGGTGGACGTCATGTCGGCGCTGGTCTCGTTCGACCGCCTGTTCGAGGTCCTGCAACTCCAGCCGGGGGTGGCGGAGCACGCGGGATCCGTGGCGCTCCCCGCCGGGCCGGCCACGGTGGAGTTCGAGGGCGTGGCGTTCAGCTATCCGCGGGCCGAGGATGTCTCGCTGGCGTCGCTGGAGGGCGTGGCGACCCTGGACGCCGGTCCCTCCGCGCAGGTCCTCCACGACATCACGTTCACGGCACGGCCGGGCCAGCTGGTGGCGCTCGTTGGGCCGTCGGGTGCCGGGAAGACCACGATCAGCAGCCTCATCCCGCGGTTGTACGACCCGGGCGAAGGGACGGTCCGGATCAACGGCGTCAACCTGCGCGACGCGACGCTGGACTCGATCCGGCAAACCGTTGGCGTGGTCACCCAGGACGCGCACCTCTTCCACGAGACCATTCGCGAGAACCTGCTCTACGCCCGACCCGGGGCCTCCGACGAGGACCTGGTGGCGGCGCTGCGAGCGGCCCAGATCCTGGCGCTGGTGGAGTCGCTGCCGGACGGGCTGGACACGGTGGTCGGCGACCGCGGCTATCGGCTCTCGGGCGGCGAGAAACAGCGGATCGCGATCGCACGACTCTTGCTGAAGGCGCCGGACGTCGTCGTGCTGGATGAAGCCACGGCGCACCTGGACTCCGAGTCGGAGGCCGCGGTCCAGCTGGCGTTGCGGACGGCGCTCGCGGGGCGGACATCGATCGTGATCGCGCACCGGCTCTCCACAATCCGGGAGGCGGACCAGGTGCTGGTGATCGCGGATGGCCGCGTCGTGGAGCGGGGCACCCACACGGAGCTGCTCGGGCGCGGCGGGCTCTACGCGGACCTCTACCGGACGCAGTTCATGGAGCAGGGCTCGGGCCTGGACGCGGCGGCCGGCGAGGGGTAGAGGAGCCGTTGCGCGCGGCCCAAGACCACGCCAGCGCGTCGTGCCGGCCGCGCCGCATGGCTGCGCGGTGCCGTGCGCGGCGCTCTCTGTCCCGCGCAGGCCTCCGGGGCTACTTGCCGCCGATGGCCTTGACGATCTGTTGCACCACGCTCTTGGCGTCGCCGAAGATCATCAGCGTGTTGTCCATGTAGTAGAGGTCGTTATCGATCCCGGAGAAGCCCGGCGCCATTGACCGCTTGATCACCATGACGGTCTGCGCCTTGTCGACGTCGATGATCGGCATGCCGAAGATGGGGCTGTTGGGATCCTTGCGGGCGGCCGGGTTGGTGACGTCGTTGGCGCCGATGACCAGCGCGACGTCCGTCATCGGCAGCTCGCCGTTGATCTCGTCCATCTCGATCAGCCGGTCGTACGGGATGTTGGCCTCCGCCAGGAGGACGTTCATGTGGCCCGGCATCCGGCCAGCCACCGGGTGGATGGCGAACTTGACGTCGATGTTCTCCTTCATCAGGAGGTCGTACAGCTCGTGGACCACGTGCTGGGCCTGCGCGACGGCCATGCCGTAGCCCGGCACGATGACCACCTTGCCGGCGGTCTTGAGGATGTCGGCGGCATCAGCAGGGCTGGCCGATCGATACGGGCGGGCTTCGGTGGACGCTGCCTTGGCCTGGACCTGGCCAAAGGCGCCGAACAGGATGTTGGTGAACGAGCGGTTCATCGCCTTGCTCATCACCATCGAGAGGATGAAGCCGGATGAGCCGTCCAGCGCGCCCGCGACGATCAGCAGCGTGTTGCCCAGGACGAAGCCCATGGCGGCCGCGGACAGGCCCGCGTAGCTGTTCAGGAGGCTGATGACGGTGGGCATGTCCGCGCCACCAATGGGGATGATGAACAGGATCCCGAACGAGAGCGCCAGGATCACGATCACCGGGAACAGGAACGTCCACTGCGGCTGGATCGCCAGCAGCAGCACGCACACGACAGCAGTGACGATCAGCGAGATGTTCAGGTAGTTCTGGAACCTGAAGGTGATGGGTCGCTGTGGGAGGAGCTCCTGGAGCTTGCCGAAAGCCATCAGCGAGGCCGTGAACGTCAGCGAGCCCAGCAGGACCTCGAGGCCCAGGGCCAGCATGGTGCCCCCGTCGATGCTGCCGGCGTGGAGGTAGAACTCCGCGGTGCCCACGAGGGCGGCCGCCAGGGCGCCGAAGGAGTGCGAGAGCGCGGTCCGCTGCGGGACCGCGGTCATGGGCATCATGGCCATGGGGACGCCGATGACGGTCCCGAAGACCAGCGCCGCGCCGATGAACCGGTAGTCGATGATCTCGGGCCGCAGGAGTGCCCCGATGACCGCCAGGGCCATGCCGGCGACGCCCACCAGGACGCCGCGCCGTGCCGTCGGCACCGCCGACATCCAGCGCAGGGCGAGGACGAACGAGACGGCCGCCGCGAGGCCGATGAACGGGACGATCGCGTCGATCACTCGCCGCTCCGCTTGCTGCGCTTGAACATGGACAGCATCCGGTAGGTGATCAGGTAGCCACCGGTGATGTTGACCATTGAGCAGAAGACCGCCACCGAGCCGAGGATCGTGACGACGGGGTCCTCGCCGGACCCGGCGAAGCCGATCGAGCCGACGATGGCGATGGCGGAGATTGCGTTGGTCAGGGACATCAACGGCGTGTGGAGGAGCGGCGAGACTCGCCGGATGATCTCCAGCCCGACCATGGTGGCCAGGATGAAGACGTACAGCCCTCCGACGGCTTGTTCGTTCAAGACGAATCTCCAGGTGTGGTGCCGAGCGTCACGCGCTGGCCTGACGGCACGCTGCCGCATGCGACGTAGCGCGTTTGGAGACCCGAATGCTACCCGCTTTGCGCGTCTTCCGGGGCCATGTCGCTGGAAGACAGCATCACGCCGATCAGGTTCAGGGCGCCGAGCCGGGCGGAGATGCGTGCCTGTGAAGCGGCCGGCCGCCTGCCCCCCTACAGCGACCGGCCCACGGTCGACAGGATCCCGGAGACCTGCGTTCCCAGGAAGATCAGCCCGATGAACCCCAGGATCCCCAGGACCGCGAGGCCCGCCAGGATGAAGAGGCAGCCGGTGACCATCGAGCTCTGATGGCCGGGAGGGCCGCCGTGCTGCGCCGCCCAATCCACCTCGCTGGTCAGCAGGTAACTCAGCCCCTCGATCATCCCCAGGATGGACGGGAGGTAGGTCCAGAAGAAGATCAGGTAGAGGATGCCCTGCCCGGTCTTGCCGCGATAGAACTTGTGGAGCCCAAAGGCGCCGCCGAAGATCGCCAGTGCGGCCGCCGCCGTACGGTCGATCCGCCCCAGGGGCTCGCCATACGACTGGGCCGGCACGCCCCAGGCCACCGGCGGGGGCGTGGCGGCCGCCGCCAGGCTGTGCGGTCCTTCGTGACCGGCCGCCAAGGCGCACGTGCCTCCGTTGGGATTCGCTGCGCCGCACTGACCGAAGCTCTGCATGACGCGCTCCCTCAGGCCGCTCCCCCGGCGGCGCTTGCTGACCACCATACCGCTCGGGTCAACGCCACGGTGACGCATGGCGTGGCAGCCCGTGGCCGCGTCGGACACGGTGCCGGCGCAATGACGGCCACGGGGTGCGTCCCCGCGGGCGCCGCGACGCGGGCCCGCGGCGAGCCCTACGCCAGGACCCGCGTCTCCAGCGCGCGCAGGTGCGCGTAACCCGGCTTGATCACCTCGTTGATGATCCGCAGCCGCTCGTCGAAGTGCGCGAAGGCCGACTTCATCGCATTCAGCGTCAGCCACTCCATCTCGCCCAGCCCGATCCCGAACGCCGCGTCCACCGCGGCGAACTCCGATGAGAGCGACACGCCGCTCATCAGCCGGTTGTCCGTGTTGAGCGTGACGCGGAAGCGGAGGCGCCGGAGGAGGTCGAAGGGGTGCTCCGCGATCGACGCCGCAGCGCCGGTGTGCACGTTCGACGTCGGGCACATCTCCAGGGGGATCCGCCGATCGCGGACGAACGTGGCCAGCCGGCCCAGGCGGACGCCCCCGTCGGCTTCGACCGTGATGTCGTCCACGATCCGGACGCCGTGTCCCAGGCGCTCGGCGCCGCAGAACTGGAGCGCCTCCCAGATGGACGGCAGCCCGAATGATTCACCGGCGTGGATGGTGATATGGAAGTTCTCGCGTCGGACGAACTCGAAGGCGTCCAGGTAGCGCGTGGGCGGGTAGCCCTTCTCGGGCCCGGCGACATCGAATGCGACCGCGCCGTGGTCGCGCCAGCGAATGGCGCATTCGGCCACCTCCAGCGACCGCGCGAACTGGCGCATGCCGGTGACGATCGCCTTCATGACGATTCGATGGCCCTGCGCGGCGGCCCGTGCCTGCCCGATCTCGAAGCCGTGCAGGGTGGCCGCCATCACCTCGTCGAGGGTGAGGCCGCGGCCGGTGGATAGCTCGGGGGCGTAGCGGACCTCGGCATAGACCACGCCGTCGGCGGCCAGGTCCTCCGCGCACTCGGCGGCGACCCGCTCGATGGCGTCGCGCTCCTGCATGACGCCCACCGTGTGGACGAAGGTCTCGAGGTAGAGCTCCAGGGACTTGCGGTCGGCGCCGCGGCGGATCCAGGCGGCCAGGTCGGCGGGATCGGTCGTGGGCAGGTCGCGGTAGTCGTGCTCCGCGGCCAGGTCGATGATGGTGCCCGGCCGGAGACCGCCGTCGAGGTGGTCGTGGAGCAGGGCCTTGGGGGCGGAGCGGATGGCGTCGAGGGTGAGCATCGGTGGCTCCTGCGGGCGGTGGCATCGATCGTAGACCGCGGGGCAAGGGCAGTCCGGCCCGCGCCTGCGGTATCCCCGTGCCGTGCCCCTCCGCGCGGCGTTCCGCCGCGGTGGCCGGCGGTGAGCCTCTCAGACGCCGGCGGCATCCAGCCGGCGGCGCGCCGCAGCCAGCGCGGTGGCCACCCGTCCCGGGGCCGTCCCGCCGATGACGTCGCACGACGCGAGTGCGCCCTCGATGGACGCGGCGCCCCGGACCAGGTCGCCGATCGCCGGTTCGGCCGCCAGAGAGACCGCCAGCGCGTCACCCGTCTCCACAAGCGCCTCGTGCACCGCCGCGTCCGTCAGCGCGTCCAGCTGGATCCCGCCCAGCTCCGCTGCGGCGACCAGCGCGCCGACCACGTGATGTGCCACCCGGAACGGGAGCCCGCGGCGGACCAGCGCGTCGGCGACGGCGGTGGCGGTGATGTGGCCCTCGCCCGCGGCCTCGCGCATCCGCCCATGGTCGATCCCGATGGTCGCGATCAGCCCGGCCATCACGCCCAGCGACGATTCCAGCACGGCGACCGCATCGAAGAAGGCCGGCTTGTCGTCCTGCAGGTCGCGCTGGTAGGCCAGCGGCAGCCCCTTGAGGAGCGCCAGCATCCCGGCCAGGGCACCGATCACCCGCGCGGAGCGGCCCCGGACCAGCTCTGCGGGATCGGGGTTCTTCTTGTTGGGCATCATCGAGCTGCCGGTGGAGAACGCGTCGGCCACCCGAACGTAGCCGAAGCGCGGGTTGGACCACCAGGTGATCTCCTCCGCCAGGCGCGAGAGGTGGACCATCGCCAACGCAACGGCGGCCAGGGTCTCCACGACAAAGTCGCGGTCGCTGGTGGCGTCGAGCGAGTTGGCCGTCACGCCCTGGAAGCCCAGCTCGGCCGCCGTGGCCTCGCGGTCCAGCGGGTAGCCGGCGCCGGCCAGCGCGCCGGAGCCCAGCGGGCTCACGTTCAACCGCCGCCGCGCATCGACCAGCCGCCCCCGGTCGCGCTCCAGCATCTCCACGTAGGCCAGGAGGTGATGGGCGAAGAGCACCGGCTGGGCGGGCTGGATGTGGGTGGTGCCGGGGAGGATCGCCTGCCCGTCGCGCTCCGCGAGCCCCACCAGGGCGCCCTCCAGGGCCAGCATCCCGCCGTCCAGGCGATCGATGGCCCGCCGCGTCCAAAGGCGCAGGTCCGTGGCCACCTGGTCGTTGCGCGACCGCCCCGTGTGGAGCTTCCCCGCCACCGGCCCGATCCGCGCGCCCAGCGCGACTTCCAGGTTGAGGTGGACATCCTCCAGCCCCGGGTCCCAGGTGAGGGTGTCGGCCGCGACTTCGGCGGCGAGACCCTCAAGGCCCGCGACCAGCTGGGCGGACTCGACCGCCGAGATCAGGCCCGCGCGCGCCAGCCCGTGGACGTGGGCGATGGATCCCGCCAGGTCATCGAGCGCGAGGTTGCGGTCGATCTCCACCGAACGGGTGAAGTCCGCGACCCGCGTGTCGTTCTCCTCGGCAAACCGCCCGCCCCACATCCGCATCCGTCACTCCCCCGCTGCTGGAGCGCCCATCGTAGCGGCTGCATGGTGCGGCAGGCGCCGCGACGATGCCCGCGAATGCGCCGGCGCCGCCGCAGCCGCGCAGCCCCGCCAGAGCTCCACCTCAGCCGCGAAGATCGCGCCGGCGCAGCCCCCAGGTCCCCAGCACCAGCCCGCCCAGCGCCAGGACCACGCAGGCCGCCAGGCCGAACGCGTCGTAGCCGCCGGTCATCGGCTGGCCCATGTGGTGGTTGAGCGAGAGGTCCAGCACCCATGTCGGGAGGTCCAGCGCCGCGCCGAAGACCTCCAGCAGGTAGAAGACGATCGTCAGGATGATGACCGTGGGCCCGGCCAGGCCCGGCCGCCACAGCCCGGCGACCGCGATGCCAACGCCGGTGAGGGCGGCCATGTACAGGCCCAGCGCCAGCGTCCCGATGGCCGGCTGCCAAGGGTCACCGCCCACCTGGACGGAGCCCACCCACACCGCCGCGGCCATGAGGCCTGCGACCACCAGCGAGGTCGCCAGCGCGCCCAGGCCGCTCCCGATCATCCAGCGGACCCGCGAGATGGGCGCCGCAAGCACCAGGTCCAGGCGCCCGGCGCTCTCGTCCGATGCCCAGCCGGACACCGCCGTCGCCGCCGACAGCCCGAACAGGACCGTTCCCGAGCTGAACACGCCGATCTGGAGGAAGCCGCCTGGGGTGGCGTAGTCAACGCCCGGGTAGAGGAGCGCCAGCATCGATCCAAGGGCGGGGATGGCCCGCATCGCCTCCATGAACGAGGTGCTGGCCAAGGTGAAGACGATCCCGATCAGCGCGTCGCCCAGCCCCCAGGCCAGGGCATGCGGCAGCCGGTCGCCGAAGGAACGGCTGAAGGGCCGGCGCGTCCCGAGGGTCACGGCCGGGAGCCCCGGGATGGGGAGCCGGACCGGGCTGGCCAGGTCGCGGAGGCCAAAGGCCACGATGCCGACCGCGAGGAGCGCGAGCGCGCGCGCCCCGAGGATCAGCACGGGGGGCCAGTCCCAGCTGTCGGCCAACGGGCGATGCAGCTTGGTCAGCGAGAACCACGACAGCGGCTTGAGGCGTTCGAAGAGTGGCACCACGCCCGAGAAGCCGTCCACCAGGTAGCCGGCAAACAGGACCGTCCCGGCGATCCCGGCGGCGGTGGCCCGACCCACGAACGCCCCCAGCGCGAAGGCCACCGCGCCCGCCACGCCGATGAGCACGCCGTACAGCGCGAACTGGCCAAACGCCTGGCTGGGGCTGATCTCGTCGCCCGGGAGCTTCGCGAAGGCCACCCCGGTCCACCACGTCAGCGTGGCCGCGATCCCCATGGCCAGGGCCAGCGCGACGACGAAGGCGGCGGCCTTCCGGAACGCGAGGCCACGCCGGCTGATCGGCGCCGCCAGGACCACCTCCAGTGTCCCGCGGCTCGCCTCGCCGGCCAGCGTCCCCGAAAGGGCGATGATCGACCAGATCGAGAAGAGCACCGGGATGGTGGCGCCGATCCGCCACGAGAGGAAGCCGCCCAGCCGGTCCACGTGAGACGGGTCGCCCAGCAGGCCGGCCATCACGGGCGGGAGGCTGACAGACAGCAGGGTCAGCTGGATGCGACTGGGTGCGTCGGGGAACTGGGCCGCGACCAGCACGCCTCCGACGGCCATGAGCAGCCCGGCCACCAGGCCGATGGCCAGCGCCGCCACCCGGAGGTCGCGCAGGCTCTTGCCAAAGACGCCGCCCAGCCCGATCAGGCGGGACGCGAGGTCCCGCGCGCGGGGCGCGCTCAGCTCACCGGCCACCGCCGGCTCCCGGCGTGGGCGCGGCCACAGTCGCCGTGGCGTCGCTGTACTCGGCCAGGAACGTCTCTTCCAGGCTGGGCTCACGGCTCACGAAGTCCAGAAGCTCGTACTGGGCGGCGGCCCGGACGACGGGCGTGATGGGCCCGGACACGCGCATCCGCAGGACGTGGTCCTCGCTGGCGACGTCGCTGACGCCGGCGATGGCCTCGAAGACGGCCGTGGGGACCACCCCGCTGAAGCGCAGCTCCACCTGGTGGTGGGCCAGGTCGCGCAGCGCCTCCACCCGGTCCACGCGCGTCAACCGCCCGTCGCGGATGATGGCCACGCGGTCGCACGTCTTCTCCACCTCGGACAGGACGTGGCTGGACAGGAACGCGGTGCGGCCCTCGGCCACGGCCTCGCGGAGCACGGCGAAGAACGTCTGCTGGACCAGCGGGTCGAGACCCGACGTTGGCTCGTCGAGGATCAGCAGCTCCGGCCGGTGCTGGAGGGCGATGATCAGCCCCACCTTCTGCTTGTTGCCCTTGGAGTACTCCTTGAAGCGCCGGCTGGTGTCCAGGTCGAATCGCTCCACCAGGCTGCGCTGGTAGGCCTGGTCCACGCCGCCGCGCAGGTTGGCGAAGTACTCCAGGGTCTGGCGGCCGGTCAGCCGGTCGTAGAGGGTGAACTCGCCCGGCAGGTACCCGATGCGCCGGTGAATGGCGACCGGATCCTTCGTGGTCTCGATCCCGAACACGGTCGCGCGCCCGCTGGAGGGCCGGATGTGGTCGAGCAGGACCCGGATGGTGGTGGTCTTGCCCGCGCCATTCGGCCCGAGGAAGCCGAAGACCTCGCCCTGCTGGATCTGCAGGTCCACGTCCACGATGCCCCGGTGGGACCCGTAGGACTTGGTCAACCTCTCCGTCTCGATGATGGCGGGCATGCGCTCTCCTCTCAGCCGAACCAGCAGTGCAGCCGGTCGGGACTCATGAACCGTACTGCGCCAACGGGGAGTCCGCGGATCAGATCGACCGCTGCATCGTCGGCGGCGATGGGTACCGCCAGGTCCGCGCATCCGAGGCGGGCAGCCAGGCGGTCGGTCATGTCTCAGCCCAGCCACGCGAGCGATCGACGGCCCGCCGCCAGCCGGCCATCCGAGCGTCGCGCTCGGCCGGAGCCATGCCCGGATCAAAGGCACGGTCGACGGCCCACGCCCCGGTGATGTCGCCCGGGCCGGACCAGAAGCCGATGGCGAGACCTGCCAGGAACGCGGCGCCGAGGGCGGTCGTCTCGGTGATCACGGGCCGTTCCACCCGAACGCCGAGCAGGTCCGCCTGGAACTGCAGGAGGTCGTCGTTGACGCTCGCGCCACCATCCACCCGCAGGCGGCCGATCGGTGCGCCGACGTCTGCCTCCATCGCCTGCAGGACGTCGGCGACCTGGTAGGCAATCGCATCGACCGTCGCCCTGGCGACATCCTCCATGGTGGTCGCCCGAGTGATGCCGATGATCAGGCCCCGGGCGGCCGGGTCCCAATACGGCGCCCCAAGCCCCGTGAAGGCGGGCACCAGGTAGAGCCCGCGGTCGCCCCGGGCGCCCGCCGCGAGTCGTTCGACGTCCGCCGAGCTGGAGATGGCGCGCAGCCCGTCGCGCAGCCACTGGACGGCGGCGCCGGCCACGAAGATGGATCCCTCCAGGGCGTACTGGAGCGGGGCGCCGCGACCGAGCTGCCAGAGGATCGTGGTCAGGAGCCCGTTGGCCGACGGGACGGGACGGTCGCCCGTGTTCAGGAGGACGAACGCACCCGTGCCGTAGGTGTTCTTGGCCTGGCCCGGGACGAGGCACGCCTGGCCGAACGTCGCAGCCTGCTGGTCGCCGGCGACGCCCGTGATCGGGATGGCGCCCCCGAAGAGCGCCGCATCTGACTCGCCGAAGCTGCTCGACGATGGCCTCACCTCGGGCAGCATGCCCATGGGGACGCCGATCAGGGCGCACAGGTCCGCGTCCCACTCCCCGGTCCGGATATCGAGCAGGAGGGTTCGGCTGGCGTTGGAGACATCGGTCGCGTGCACCCGGCCGCCGGTGAGACGCCAGAGCAGGAACGTGTCGACGGTCCCGAAGGCCAGCTCGCCCCGCTCGGCGCGGGCCCGCAGGCCCGGCGTCCGGTCCAGGATCTCGGCAATCTTGGGGCCGGAGAAGCAGGCATCGAGCGGAAGGCCGGTGCGCTGGCGGACGAGGGCCTCGTGGCCGGCGGCCCGGAGGGCATCGCAGCGGGGTGCGGTGACGCGGCTCTGCCACACGATCGCCCGCGCCACCGGCCTCCCGGTCGCCCGCTCCCAGACGACCGTGGTCTCGCGCTGGTTGGTGATCCCGATCGCGGCGACGTCGGCGGCGGACGCGCCGGCCTTCGCGAGCGCTTCGCGTGCCGTCGCCAGCTGGCCGGACCAGATCTCCTCGGCGTCATGTTCGACGTGGCCGGGCGCCGGGAAGTACTGGGGGAGCTCCTGCTGGGCGCTCGCGACGATCCGCCCGTCGTGGTCGAACAGGATCGCCCGCGATGACGTGGTCCCCTGGTCCAGAGCGAGGACGTAGCGCGGGTTCACGGCGTCAAGGCCATGCCACGGGCCGTGCTGGCCTTGGGGCGCAGGGCCAGCGCGGCGATCAGCGTGGTCAGCGGCACGGCGGCCACGATGCCCAGGCTGCCGGCCAGCGTGCGGACCACCTCGACCGCGACCACCTCGCCGCTTGCGATGATCAACGGGTCCTGACGCCCCGCCGCGAACAGCACCAGCAGCGGGAGCGATGCGCCCGCGTACGCCAGCACGAGCGTGTTGACCGTGGCGGCGATATGGCTGCGGCCCACGTTCATCGCTCGCCAGAAGACGCGTCGACGCGGCGCGGCCGGATCGGCCGCGGCCAGCTCCTCGACCGTGGCCGCCTGGGTCACGGTGACGTCGTCCAGCACGCCAAGCGCGCCGAAGATCACGGCCGCCAGCAGCAACCCGCCCGCGTCCAGCCCTCCCAGGCCCATCGACTGGAGATAGCCCAGGGCCTCGTCACCCTGCGTCGCCGTGAACACCGCGATGGCCGTGGCCGCGGCCGCCAGGACGGCGGTGAGACAGAGTGCGGCGAACGTCCCCGCGACGGCGGCCAGGGTGGTCCGCCGGACGCCCTCCGTCAGGAGGATCGTAGCGAGGTTGACGGCGGCCGCCGCCACGACCGCCACCGGGATGGGCGCCCAGCCGGCGAGCAGCAGCGGCACCACGACCCGGACCATCACCCCCAGCGTGAACGCCAGCGCCAGGAGCGAGCGGATGCCACGCCAGCCGCCCACCAGCGTCACGGCCGCCGCGAAGAGACCCAGCATCCAGCCGAGGGCCGGGGCGCGCCAGCGATCCGAGACCGCGACAAATGGGCCGGTAGCGGAGGGCGAGATACTCAGGATCACCTCGTCGCCATTCCGATAGATCTGCACGTCGTGCGACCCCGACGGGCCCTGGGCGCTGGCATCAAGGATCTGACCCTCGCGTGGGCCATCAAGAACCTGGACGCGGAGGGTCAGGCCGCCGGGCGCGGCCTCGGCGCCCTGCCCGACCACCCGGCCATGCTCAAGCTCCAGCGCGAGCGGACTGGTGGCCGGCGGCATCAGGTCGGGCAGGCGCCAGAGACCGAACAGGAGCAGGCAGGCGACGATGATCGCCCAGCCGTTGCCCACCCCGTGCCGGTCACCCTGCCCTCCGGGCGAAGATGCGTGCCCCGGCGGGATGGGCGCGTCGGCGGGTTGGGTCACGCGCGGGGCCGCGGGACGGTCACACCCCGATGGGGTGCCAGACCGTCTTCATCTCGAGAAAGGCGGCGATCCATTCCGGGCGCTCGGCCGCACGATCGTCCAGCCAGTCGAACCTGGCGTCCAGCACGCCCTTCGGCCGCCGGGCCACCCGCTTCACGTTCTCTGCCGCGGCCAGCTCCACCTCGCGGCGCAGCGCCTCGGGGACGCCCCAGGCGTCGATGGCGTCGATGTCGTCGTGGGCCGCCATGGCCGGCGCCAATTCCGCCTTGAGGCCGGTCAGGATGTTGACGACGCCGCCGGGGACGTCGGACGTGGCGAGGACCTCGGCCAGGGTGATGGCGGGGAGCGGCCGCGTCTCGGAGGTGGCCACGACCGCCACGCTGCCGCCGACCAGCACCGGCGCCAGGCGGCTGACCAGCCCCAGCAGCGACGAGGTTTCCGGCGCCACGATCCCCACGACGCCCGTGGGCTCGGGGATGGTGAAGTTGAAGTACGGGCCGGCCACCGGGTTGCTGGAGCCCAGCACCTGGGCGATCTTGTCCGCCCAGCCGGCGTACCAGACCCAGCGGTCGATGGCGCGGTCCACCGCGGCGCGCGCCGTCCCGGCGCTCAGCCCCTCCGCCTGTGCCACGTCCTCGACGAACTGGGCGCGCCGGCCCTCCATCAGCTCGGCCACGCGGTAGAGGATCTGGCCGCGGTTCATCGCCGTCCGGCCGGCCCAGCCGCCGGACGCGCTGCGCGCGGCCCGGACCGCATCGCGGACGTCCTTGCGCGACGCCCGGCAGGCGTTGGCGAGAGGCGTCCCGTCGGCCGCGGCGACCAGGTACGTGCGACCGGATTCGGTCCGCGGGAACGCCCCGCCGATGTACAGCTTGTACGTCTTCCAGACTTCGATCCGGCCTTCGGCCGGATCACGGTCGGCCATCAGCGGTCCTCCAGGCTGACGTAGGCGTGCAGCCCGTGCATGCCGCCCTCCCGGCCGAAGCCGGACTCCTTGTAGCCGCCGAACGGCGAGGTGGGATCGAACTTGTTGAACGTGTTGGCCCAGACCACGCCCGCCTTGAGCCGGGAGACCATCGCGAGGATTCGGCTCCCCTTCTCCGTCCAGACCCCCGCGGAGAGCCCGTACTCGGTGTTGTTCGCCTTCTCGATCGCCTCGTCGGGCGTCCGGAACGTCAGCACGGCGAGCACGGGGCCAAAGATCTCCTCGCGCGCGATCCGGTGGCTCAGCGCCACGTTGGTGAACAGCGTGGGCCGGAAGAAGAACCCGCGATCGGGGAGGTCGCACGGCGGCTGGTAGAGCTCCGCCCCCTCGGCCGTGCCGGCGGCCACCAGCTCCGTGATCTTGTCGAGCTGGGCGCGGCTGTTGATGGCGCCCACGTCGGTGTTCTTGTCGAGCGGGTCGCCCACCCGGATGGTCAAGAGGCGCGCCTTCAGCTTCTCGATGAACGGCCCGGCGATGGACTCCTGGACCAGCAGGCGCGACCCCGCGCAGCAGACCTCGCCCTGGTTGAAGTAGATGCCGTTGATGACGCCCTCGACCGCCTGGTCCAGCGCCGCGTCCTCGAAGACGATGTTGGCGGCCTTGCCGCCCAGCTCCAGGGTCAGCGCCTTGTCCGTCCCGGCGATCCCCTTCTGGATCAGCTTGCCCACGGAGGTGGACCCGGTGAACGCCACCTTGTCCACGTCCGGGTGGGTGACGAGGTGCATCCCGATCTCGCCGGGCCCGGTGACGATGTTCACGACGCCGCCGGGCAGCCGGGCCTGGCGGCAGACCTCCGCGAAGAGGAGCGCGGTCAGCGGCGTGGTGGAGGCGGGCTTGAGGACCACCGTGTTGCCGGCGGCCAGGGCCGGGGCGATCTTCCACGCCAGCATGAGCAGCGGAAAGTTCCACGGGATGATCTGGGCCACCACGCCCAGCGGCCGCGCGTTCCGGCCGGGGAACGCGTACGCCAGCTTGTCCGCCCAGCCGGCGTAGTACCAGAAGTGCGCCGCCGCGAGCGGCACGTCCACGTCGCGGCTCTCCTTGATGGGCTTGCCCGAGTCGATGCTCTCCAGCACGGCGAACTCGCGGCTCCGCTCCTGCAGGATCCGCGCGATCCGGAAGAGGTACTTGGCGCGCTCGCGCGGGTGGAGCCGGCCCCAGGTCCGCGACTGGGCGCGGCGCGCGGCACGGACCGCCCTGTCCGCGTCATCCGTCGTCGCGCGCGCCACGAGGGCGAGCGGCTGCTCGGTGGACGGGTCGACGGTGGTGAAGGTGGCCCCGTCCGAGGCCGGGACGTCGCGGCCGCCGATGAACAGGCCGTACTGTGGGCGAACCTTCGCGATGTCGCGCGACTCGGGCGCGGGGGCGTACTCCCACGGGATCGCCTGACCGTCACCCAGTCCCCAGCCGGCCGGGCCCTTGGGTCCGCTCCAGGGACGGATCGCCTTGCCGTCGGATGTCACGCGCGGATCATACCGCCGGGCCGGGCGCCACCCGCCGCGGCCGGGCACCCGGTCCGGGCGTGCGCCATTGCCGCCTAGTACCCGGCGAACAGCGCCACGGTGGGATCCGTCGGGCCCACCTCGTAGCCCGTCAGGGACGATCCGCCCTGGGAGGTGGTCCGCAGGTCCCAGACCAGCTCACCGACGACGCCCGCGCCGAACTGGGTCGAGAGCTTCGACGCGAAGACGCTGGCCCGCGCCGCTAGGCTCATCCCCTTCTGGCCCGTCTCGCCCACGAAGATGGGCTTGCCGAGGGTGGCGCACTGCTTGATCCGGACAGCGAGTCCATTCCACTGGTCGCCGGGCATGGAGCCCGGCAGGTAGTCGTGGAACTCGCACAGGTCGATGGCGGACAGGCCGTGGAGCGACTGGTAGTCGGCATTTGCGGCGCCGCATTGGCCGCTGCCGATGGTCCCGAGGCTGACGAGGTGGTTGGTGTCGATCGACTTGACCAGGCCCGAGACGTCCGCCGCCCAGTTCCGCAGGATGGCGGCGGCGTTCGTGGAGCAGGCGCTGCTGATGCCCGGCTTGATCTCGGCCTCGTTCATCAGCTGCCAGGCGAGGATCGTCGGCTCGTTGCGGTAGCGGGTCACGATCTCGGCGACCCAGTCGCGATAGGCGCGGGTCGTGCCGGGCCCGACGACCGAGCGATACGACGTGCTGTACCACGTGTCGGTCTTGTAGGTCGCGCTCGACGAGCCGCTGTCGCAGTTGCCCCACTGATCGGCGAGGGTGGCGATGATGCGGACGTGGTTGGCGGTGGCCGCGGCGATCGTGCGGTCAAAGGCCGACCAGTCCCTGGCCCCATTGGTGGTCGCCAGGCCCTGGAAGAACCACGCCCGGAATGCGTTCTGGCCCGTGCCCACCTCGGTGAGCGCAGCGCCGAGGGCGCCGTCGGCGTTGCCGAGCGAATACCAGCAATTGCCGCGGCTGTTGGCGTTGTAGATGTTCAGCCCCTTGAACCGGTAGGGCTGACCATCGAGCGTGAGCCGCGTCCCGCTGGTCGTGACGTACCCGCTCGGGGGCGGCACGGGGGTCGGGGACGGAGTCGGGGTCGCACGCGGGGTCGCCGTCGCACGCGGGGTTGCCGTCGCGCGCAGGGTGGCCGTCGGCCTGGGAGTTGCGGTCGCACGCGGGACTGCAGCATCGACGGGCACGCCCCAACCGCCAGCCAGGACGAGCAACAGCGCGACCAAGGCCACGAACGAGACGCGATCCACGAACCGGAACCTCATGGCGCGACTATGGTCCGGACCCAATCGGGCGTCAATCCAACGTTGGTACCGCGGCCAGGAGACGCAGGGCCGGGGCGGCGTGGATGAGGTCGCACCGGGCATCGCTCCCTTGCGGCCAACCTCACAGAATCGGTTGGTCGCGGCCCGCTCGCGGCGTACGATCCCCCGGATGAGCGTCCTGGTCCAGCGAAGGAGCATCCATGGAACGAGCCAGGTTTGGCGTTTGGCGCACCGCGTTCGTGGCCGCCAGCATCCTTGTCCTCGCGACGGCCCAGGCGGCCCCGGCGGCCCCGGCGGCCAGCAGCGCCGGCTATGACAAGACCACGGCGATCGTCCAGCTGATGGGCGCGCCCCTGTCCACGGACCCCCGGACCAAGCCCGCCGCGGGCAAGAAGATCGACTTCAACAACTCGGTGACCAAGTCGGAGCGGGCGCAGCTACGCGCCATCCGGCAGGACTTCAAGACCTGGCTCCGAACCTTCGCGCCGTCGGTCCGGATCAATGGCGAGTACGACGTGGCGATCCACGCCGTGTCAGTCTCGCTCAACGGGGCGGCCCTGACGACCCTCCGCACGGCGCCGATGGTGCTGGCGGCCGAGTACGAGAGCTACTACCGACCGCTGGCCCACGATGACCCGGACCTCGCCCAGATCTTCACCAACGCCGCATGGGCCGCCGTGGGAGGCGCGTCGAGCGCCGGCGCCGGGGTGAAGGTGGGCGTGATCGACTCCGGCATCGACAAGGGCCACCCATGCTTCGACGACACCGGCTATGCCCCCCTCGTCCAGCTGGGAGACACGTCCCTCACCAACAACAAGGTGATCGTCGCACGAGTCTTCAACAACACGACCAAGAAGAATGCGCTGACGGCTGCGGCCATCGGCTACCACGGTGACCACGTCGCCGGCACGATCGGCTGCAACCCGCACACCGCCGCCATGGTGGATGGCGTGGCCATCCCATACGACCCGTCCGGTGTGGCACCACACGTGCTCCTGGGCAACTACAACGTCTTCCCGGCCGACGTGGTCGGCGCTCGCTCGGAGGACATCCTGAACGCGCTCCAGGCCGCGTACGAGGACGGCATGGATATCGTGAACATGAGCCTGGGCGGCCAGCAGAACGACGGCGGCGGTGGCTGGCTCCTGGCCCACGCCGTGGACAACCTTGACCAGGCCAACATGATCTCGGTGGTCGCCGCCGGCAACGAGGGCCCCGGCAACTTCACCGTCGGCTTCCCGGGCGCCGCCGCCCGCGCCCTGACCGTCGGGGCCAGCACCGTGGGCCAGGCGATCGTGAACCGCGTATCGCTCGACGGGACCGACTACACGGTCGTGGTCGGCGACTTCGGCCAGCTCGCCAGCGACCTGACCGCTCCCATCAAGTTCGTCCCGGATACCAATCCAAGCGCAGACCCAGCCCGGCACTTCCCTCATGGCCTGAGCACCGCGTGCGCCGATGACGCGGCGCTCCCGGACCTGACCGGGAGCATCGTGCTCCTGGGCCGCGGAACCTGCGACTTCACCGTCAAGGTGCTGGCGGCACAGGCCGCCCACGCGGTCGGCGTGATCATGGTCGACCGGATCGAAGAGGCGCCGTTTGGCATGTCGCAGAACGGCGATGCCGTCCAGCCGACGATCCCCGCGGTCATGCTCCGCCTCTCGGACGGCCTGGTCTTCAAGTCGAAGGACGGCCAAGCGGCGACGATCAGGGCGCTCCCGGCCTACGTCCGGGACGCCTCCCTCGATGGCCAGATGGCCAACTTCAGCAGCCAGGGCCCAACCATGGGCCAGAACGTCGTCGTGAAGCCCGACGTGGTAGCCCCCGGCCACAACGTCATCAGCTCCATCCCGGCGTCGTACTGCGGCGGCGTCGCCTCGTGCTGGGGCGTGCTCAGCGGCACGTCGATGGCAACCCCGCACATGGCCGGCCTGGCGGCGCTCGTCAAGTCGTCCCACCCGACCTGGTCCGGGGCGCAGATCCGGTCGGCCATCGTGAACACGGCCCAGCAGGGCGTCCTTCGAACGTGGGACACCAACATCCCAACCAATGATGCGGTGGTCGTTGGTTCCGGTCTCGCGACCGCCTTCGGCGCCTGGGCCGCCCAGGTGGCGCTCGACCCGGTCAGCCTCTCCTTCGGGAGCATCCCCGGCACCTCGGGTCAGTCGAAGTCGGCCGTCGTCCGCCTGACCAACGTGACATCGGTCAGCAAGACGTACACCGTCACGGTCGGCGACGACTGGACGGACGGCGTCCTCTTCGGGGGCGGCGGCACCGTCACGCTGGCGGCCGGCGCAAGCGCGGACGTCGCGGTTTCGATCGGGACGGTCAAGGGCTCGCCCGACGGCAACAAGCAGGCCACGCTGCGCGTGACGTCCGCCTCGGTGGAGATTGCCCACGCGGTGGTCTTCGCGCTGATCGGGACCGGGACCGGTGCCCCGGGCCAGCATCTGCTCCCGCCCGCACAGCTCAAGTAGCCGAAGGGCAACCATGCCGGGCGCGCAGCCCGGCATGCCAAACCGGGACTGGCGAGGGCGACCGACAGGCCGCCCTCGCTGCATCTCCAGGCCGGACCAGGCCCTACCGCCGGAGCGTGCTCCCCAGCCAGATCCCGTCGACCGCGTACTGGCCGGTGAGGCCGGAGGGCAGCAGGTCGAAGGTCTCGCCGCCCTGGTACGGGACGAGGTCCGCGGCCACCACCACCGAACCCTGGACCGTGTCTCCCACGCGCACCTCACCCAGGCGCCGCCCGTCGGGCAGCGGATGGCCGGGCGAGGCGGCGAGGGTCCGTCCATCCGCGAGGGTCAGGCGCACCACACGGTGCCCGGCGGGCGCGGCCACGGAGCCCAGGGCGATGACCATTGCCGCGACGCGGTTGCCCGCCCCATCCCGGCTCCAGGCCGGGTCACCAATCCGGAGCGCCTCCACGGCCACGGCGCCCAACGGCGTCTCCACCAGGGAGCCGCGCGCCAGGCAGATGGGGCAGTTGGGAGGCAGGCCCGGCTCGGCCTTCGTCACCGTGATCGTCCCGCGTGCGTCGATCGTCCCGGTGGTGCGCGTCCCGTTGGCGCTCGACGGCGGGGGTGGCGCGGCCTGGTAGTCAAACCGCCAGGCGTCCGTGCCGGCGGGATCCAGCGCGATCGCCCGGAGCATCTTCCACTCGTGGTAGATCGCCAGCTTCTGCGGTTCGGTGGGCGTGGCGGTGGCGATCCCCAGCCGCGCGGCCACCGCCGCGAGCCCGTCGGCGTCGGCCGTCACCTGGACCCAGTTCCGGATGGCGAGCGCGCCTTCGTCATCGCGGGCCACCGGGTAGAAGTCCGGGTCGCAGAACCACAGGTCGCCGAACCGGTCGATGAGGCGAACCTTGAGTTGGGCTTGCGTGAGCCGACCCCCCGGGGCCGATGTTGCCGCCGATGCCGACTTCGAGGCCGCCGGCGAAGCGTTCGAGGGCGCGGAGCCCGACGGCGACGGCGGGCCCCCGGCGGCGCACGCGGCCAGGAGCAGGACAACGGCGCCGACCACGAGGGCCCGCGGGAGGGTTCGGAGGGCGGTCATGCCGCCCCGACGATCGCGGTCGGCCATCGGTTCCACATGCGCGTATCCTCCCGCGAATGGCCGACATCGTCCTCTTCCACCACGCGCTGGGTCTCACCCCCGGCGTCCAGGCCTTTGCCGACCGGATCCGCAAGCACGGCCACCTGGTCATCGTGCCCGACTTCTACGAGGGCCGGACCTTCGCCTCGATCGAGGAGGGGGTGGCCCACGCGGAGGCCATCGGCTTCGGCCGCCTGATCGATCGCGCCATCGCCATGATCCAGCCGCTGCCGTCGCCGGTGGTGGTGGCGGGCTTCTCACTGGGGTCGCTCCCGGCACAGCAGCTGGCGCAGACCAACCGCGGCGTCATTGCCGCCATCCTCTACCACGGCGGCGTTCCGGCGGAGACGTTCGACGCGCCGTGGCCGGCCGGGGTGGCGCTCCAGGTCCACGTCGTGGACGACGACGCCTGGAACGACATGGACGAGGTGGAGACGCTGATCGCCCAGTCGGGCGGCCAGCTGCTGGTCTACCCCGGAACCGGCCACCTGATCGCGGACAGCAGCCACGCCGACTACGACCCCGAGATCGCCGACGAGATGCTCCTCCAGACGCTCAGCTTCCTGGGGGCCGTGGACCAGCTCCACGGCTAAGGCGGCACGGCGATGGGCCCTCCGGCACTTCCCATCCCCGGCGGCGTGAACGATGCTGGCGACATGGACAGGCTGGCTCGCCTCCTGATCGCCTTCGTCCTCGGGATGGCCGCCTCCGAGATGACGCGCCTGCTGGATATCCCCGGCAACGGCTCGTGGATCGCGGCAACGTGGATCCTGGGAGCGGTCGCCGCAATCGCGGTGCCGTCCGTAGCCTCGTTCGGCGCGGCCGTTCTCGGGATGGTCCTCCTGACGATCAGCAATGTCGTCACTGGCTCCCAGTACGCAGGCCTGGCCTGGCTGGTGGTCGCCATGGATGCGGCCGTGTTCGGTCATGGGTTCCTCGTCGGGGCGACCGGCCGGCGAGCCTGGCGCCTGCGGACCATCCGGGACGGGCGGGTCGTGGTGGGTGTCGCGATCGCGGTTGCCCTGGTCGCGCTGTTCGTCCAGGTCGCGCTCGACCTGGCCCGGAACCCGGCGTAGCCCGGCCGGCTCCGGCACCTCACCGCGGGCGCGGCCCGGCCGAGGTCAGTCCAGGCTGAAGCGGTCCGGGTCCTGGTAGCGGCCCGTGCGCTCCTTCTGGAGCTGCATCAGGACGTCGTTGAGCAGGCCGGAAGCGCCAAACCGGAACCAGTCCGGCGTCATCCAGCGCGGCCCCAGCGTCTCGTACAGGACCACCAGCCAGGCGATGGCGTCCTTCGACGTTCGGATCCCGCCGGCCGGCTTCATCCCCACCTGGCGGCCAGTCGCCGCCTCGAAGTCGCGGATCGCCTCGAGCATCACCAGGGTGACGGGGAGCGTGGCCGCCGGCGCGACCTTGCCGGTGGACGTCTTGATGAAGTGAGCGCCGGCCGTCATTGCCAGGATGCTGGCGCGCCGGACGTTGTCGTACGTCTCCAGCTCGCCCGTCTCCAGGATCACCTTGAGGTGCGCGGGGCCGGACGCCTCCCTGACCTGGACGATCTCCTCGAAGACGGTCCGGTAGTCGCCCGACAGGAAGGCACCGCGGTCGATCACCATGTCGACCTCGTCCGCGCCCGCGTCGACGGCCGCCCGCACCTCGGCCAGCTTGATCTCCCGGAAGGTCTGGCCCGACGGGAAGCCGGTGGCCACCGATGCCACCTTCACGCCCGAGCCCGCCAGCGCCGCCTTCGCGTCGGCGACCATGGCCGGGTAGACGCAGATCGCCGCGACGTGCGGGATGGTGGGGTCGCCGGGGAGCGGCCGCATCCCCTTCTGGCAGAGCGCGCGAACCTTGCCGGGGGTGTCCTTCCCCTCCAGCGTGGTGAGATCCATCATCCGGATGGCCAGGTCCAGCGCCCAGACCTTGGACTGCTTCTTGATGGACCGCCGCCGGAGCGACGCCACACGCTCGTCCACGCCCACCTGGTCGACGGCGGTGACGCGGCCCAGCAGCCCGCCGATGGCGCCGGAACGCCCGTCGGCCCAGGCGTCGCTGAGGGCGCGGGCCTGATCGCGGGAGAGCGTGTCGGGGCGGCGCGCGGCGGTCATCGGAGCCCGAGGATACACCGCGGGCAAGGCCGGGGGCCTCCGATCTGCCTCGCTCAGCGTCGCGCGGGAGACGCTCCAGCCGGAGCCCGCCGAAGCTCCCCGACAGGGCCCACCCCCAGCGCCCCGACCCACGCGGCCACCTCGGCCCGCCGCGAGACGCCGAGCTTGGCGAGGATGTGCTCCACGTGCGCGCTCACGGTCTTAGGGGCGATGCCCAGGGCTTGCGCGATGGCCGGGTTGGTCAGCCCGGCCGCGATGAGGCGGGCAACCTCGAGCTCCCGCGTGCTGAGCGGGTGCCAGGGCGCCTCCTCGGGGAGGCGACCACGGGCCTGGCGTGCGATCTCGTCGGCGCGCTCGCAGAGTGGGCGGCTGTCGAGTCGCTCGGCGCGCTCCCGGACGTCGCCGACGAGGCTGGCCGCCTCCACGTGACGGCCGGAGCGCAGGAGCACCACCGCGAGGTCGAGTCGGGCCCAGAGGGCCTCCCAGATCCGCGGCATGGCGTCCCAGCCGACGACGGCTCGTTCGAGGGCCTGGCGGGCGACACCGTTGGCCCCTTCGGCCATGGCCACGATCCCGCGCGCGTGATCGACGGCAGGCTGCGACGCCCAGGCGGTCCCGGCCAGGAGTGTGGCGATCCGCTCGGTCCAGCGGGCCGCATCGGCCGGCCGGCCGGCGGCAACGAGGGCGCGCGCCCCGGTGATCGCGAAGGGCGCGGCCTGCGCCCGCTCTTCGGAGCCCTCGGCGAGCCGGATCGCGCGCTCGGCCAGCACGATCGCACCATCCGGGTCATGGGCGATCAGGGCGATCTCGGCCTGTGCCCAGAGGGCCTGCATGATCGGGACCGGCTCGCCGGCTCGCTCGCCGAACGCGAGTGCGTCCGCCGCGAGCCGTCGTGCCGCTGGCAGGTCGCCGCGTCCCAACGCGACGGCGGCCATCGGCCAGCGCGCCACACCGGGGGCGCGGGCGCTGCCCCGGAGCGCCAGCACCTCGCGGGCCCGGCTGTCGGCCTCGACCCAGCGGCCGTCGGCCCAGGCGATGATGGCGGCGTCGGCGGCCAGGATCCCGGGGCAGAAGGACTGCTCGATGGAGTCCCCGTACCGAATGCCCTCCTCGATGAAGGCGGCCGCCGCCCGGTACTCGAGGATCTGCACGAGGCCATCGCCCGCCCAGCGCAGGGCCGTGATCGCGTTGTCCCCGTCGGCGGCATCGAGGGCGCGGCGCACCTCCACCTGGATCCGGTCCCGGCCTCGTGCCACGTCCCCGCGGACGATCTGGATCAAGGCGTCGAGGAGCTCGGACTGACGGACCTGAACCGGGTCGCCGGATGCTTCGGCATCCACCCGCGCGCGCCCGGCGAGCTCCGCCGACCGGACCATGTCGCGGGCACCCAGCGCCGTGATCGAGTCGATGTAGTGCGCGTCGGAGCGGACCATGAGGACGTCCTGCGAGACGGGAAGCGGCGCGAGCGCCGCCAGGGCCGCAAGGACCACTTCGCGGAGATCCTCCGGCGATCGCGCATCGCGACGCTGGATCACGGCGAGGCCGACCCACGACCGCGCGACGCCCAGCGCGTCGCCATTCGCTTCGTACAGGTGGAGCGCCTGCGTGGTCCAGGTTGACCAGTCGGCGATCTCCTCGCGGGCGCCCGCCGACCCGGCGGCTGCCTCCAGGATGTCCGCCCGCTCAAGGCCGGGGAGGTCCCCGGGCATGTTCGCGATGACCCGTCGGAACAGGTCGAATGCCTCCCGGTGGGCAAGCACCCGGGCGGCTGCGCGGGCGCCGGCGAGCGCCGAGTGAAACGCCTCCACCCGCATGCCGGCGCGCTCGTAGTGGACCGAGGCATGGACCTCCGTCGAGCCCTCCAGGCTCCGGCCGAACTCGGCGGCGCGCCCGTGGAACCGCCGGAGGTCGGCCGGCGGCACCGCGCCGTACAGGGCATCGCGCAGCAACTGGTGCCGGAAGTCGTACAGGCCGCGGGGGCCGGGAGGCTCGATGACGTTGTGCTCGACCAGCTCCCGGAGCGGGGCGTCCAGCTCGTCCACCCGGATGTCCATGATGCCGGCGAGGACGCTGGGGACGAAGCAGCGACCGATCACGGCCCCGGCCCGGGCCACCGCCTGGGCCTCGGGCGTCAGCCGCGCCACTCGCTGGATGATCGCGTCCTCCAGTGTCTGGGGAACCGCGGCGTCGCGGACCGCGCGGGCGTCCAGGCGCAGCGGGGCGTCGAGCGCGCCCAGGAGCTCTTCGACGTGCAGCGGGACCCCATCCGTCCGCTCGTACAACGACGCGGCGACCTCGCGAGAGACCGCTTCGCCGAGGATCACAGCCGCCAGCTGGCCCGTCTCATCGAGCGTCAGCGGGCTCAGCCGGGCCTCCTCGGCCAGCCGCTGGGAGAGGAGCCTGGACCGCCACCCGCGCAGGAGCGCGCCGGGGGCGACCTCGTCGGTCCGGTACGCCGCCACCACGAGGAGCGGCTTCCCGGTCGCGGCACGGGCCAGCTCGCCGACGACGTCGAGGCTGATCTCGTCCGCCCACTGGAGGTCGTCGAACCAGAGCATGGTCGGGCGATCGACGGCAGCGAGGATCTGATCGGCCAGATCGTGGACGAAGGCCCGCCGTCGTCCCTGGGTGGCGTCCGGGGCGGTGCGAACCCGCTCCAGGAGCGCCCGACCCAGCGACTCGAACTCCGGCATCCGGGCCATGGTCCGGGCCAGGTCGAGGATCGACGCGGCCGGCACGTCCGCGTCCTGCGGCGCGACGAGACCCTCCGCGGCCACGAACCCCGCGGCTTTCGCCTTGCGCACGATCGACGCGATGAAGCGGGACTTGCCGATGCCCGCTTCCCCGGCGAGGAGCACGAGGCGGCCCCGGCCCGCCGCAGCCTCAGCGACGCGCCGATCCGCCTGCTCGAGGAGGTCGTCGCGGCCAACCAGCACCGGCGACAGGAGGGGGCCCAGCCGTGTCATGAGCGAGAGTCTAGGCGGCTGGTCAAGGTCGACATCGGTCGAATGACCGATGTCGTCACGATCTTCGCGGCGATGGAGATGGTGCTGACCGATGGCGAGCCCACCGTGAGCGGGCACGCTCGTCGCAGCGGTCCCGACCGGGGCGGCGCATCAAGGGAGATCCACATGGCCCAGTTCATGGACGTGCATTCGGGGTTCATCGGGGTGACCGCCCAGCAGTTGAAGGAGGCGCACGAGCGCGACCTGGCGATCGAGAAGGACGAGGGCGTCCACTTCGAGCGCGCCTGGTTGGACCCGATCAGCGGCAAGGTGTTTTGCCTCTCGACCGGCCCCAGCAAGGAGGCGGTCATGCGCATCCACGAGCGGGCCGGCCACCCGACGGCCGAGGTCCACGAGCTGACGGTGGAGGTGGCGTGACGAGTCGCCGGCTCCTCAGGGCCGTCATCGGCCTGGGGCTCGTGATCTCGCTGATGAGCGGCGTCGGCGTGTTCGCCGTGTTCAGTGACACGGCGACCACCAACACCAACACGGCGGACAGCGGAACCCTCGCGTCCGCCGCCTACCTGCGGATCGCCACCGCGACCAAGGCAACCGCGGTCAGCTGCGGGACGTTCCAGGATGATCTGGCCCTGCCGCTGATCGCCGTGCAGGACCTCCAGGCCGACGACCAGCAGGTGTCTGCGGTCTACTTCTGCCTCCGGAACGCCGGCTCGGCCACCCTGACGCCGACATGGACGGCCAAGGACCTGGTGGACGTGGAGATCGCCTGCACGGGCGACGAGGCGACGGTGGACCAGACCTGCACGCCCGGCGCCGCCGGGGAGCTGAGCGCCAACCTCCGGATCTACCTCTACAACGTGAACTGCGCCACGGGCGCCGAGCCCGAGATGATCAGCGCGACGCTGCCCGGCCTCGCCGCGAGCCCCGCCCCATTCCAGGGCGGCGTGACGATCGCCCCGGGCGCCCAGATCTGCGCGAAGCTGTCCATCACCTGCGAATCCGGCGCGGGCCTCGAGGCCATCCAGGCCGCCCAGAGCGATCGGGCGACCTGGAGGTTCGCCTTCACCGGGACCGCTCTCTAGCCATGGGCGCGACGGCTCGCTCCGCCTTCGCCTGGGCGGCCCCGGGCCTGGCCGCGGCGGCAGTCGCGCTCATGCTGCCCCTCGCGGCGTTCCTCGTCGCGGTCTGGCTCTTCGGGGGCCAGCTCCAGGCCGTCCTGTCCGGGAGCATGGCCCCCACCGTTCCCCAGGGCTCGCTCATCGTGATGGCGCCGGTCGATCCCGCCGGCGTCGAGCCGGGGATGGCCATCACGTTCGCCGACCCGTCCGACCCATCGCGGCTGGTCACGCACCGGGTGGTGTCGACAGCGCCCGGCACCACGCTGCAATTCATCACCCAGGGCGACGCGAACACCGACCCGGACGCCTACCCCGTCCCGGCGCGCCTGGTGCGCGGCCGCGTCCTCTGGCACGTGCCCGGCCTGGGCCTGGTGCTCGACTGGCTCGCCTGGCCGCGCGGCTTCCTGCTGCTGGTTGTCCTGCCGGGGGTGTTGTTGCTCGTGCTGGAGGCCGGCCCCTACCTGGTCGCGCGCACCTTCGGCAGCGGCGGAAGCCGGCGGGCCCCCTTCACCAGGTAGTGGGCAAACCAGTCGCGGACCTGGACCAGGTGTTCCACCCGGCGGTAGGGCGTGCCCGAGCGCGTCAGCTCGTGCGATTCGCCCGGGACCCGCATCAGGCGAACCGGCCGGCCCAGCGAGCGGAGCACCGTGAACAGCGACTCCGCCTGGGCGATGGTGCAGCGCAGGTCGTTCTCCGCATGCTGGATCAGGAGCGGCGTGCGCATCGCCTCCGCGTAGGTGATCGGCGAGATCGACCGGAAGTAGGCCCAGTCGTCCCACGGGACGGCGCCGAACTCGCGGAGGGGCCAGTCGCCGCTGGAGAGGTCCCCGGTCAGGTGGATGGTGGTCATGTCGGAGACACATCGACAGGTCAGCGCGGCCCGGAAGCGCTGGTCGTGGCCGATGATCCAGTTGGTCAGATAGCCGCCGTATGAGCCGCCGGTGACCCCCAGGCGCGTCGCATCCGCGATCCCCTCCGCGACGAGGGCGTCCACGCCCGCCAGGACGTCCGCCATGGGCCCGGGACCCCAGTCGCCCAGGTTGGCTTCGACGAAGGCCTTGCCGTAGCCCTCGGAGCCGCGCGGGTTGCAGGCGAAGACGCCCATCCCCTGCCCCGCCAGGACCTGGAACTCGAAGACCGGCGACCAGCCGTACAGGGTGTGCGGGCCGCCGTGAATCTGGGTGACCAGCGGGCGGGGGCCGGCGGGAGCGGGCGACGTGGCGCCGTCGACACGGCCAACGCCGGCCGGCTCCCGGGCCGGCAGCAACCAGCCCTGGATCGTGCGGCCGTCCACCGTGACCCAGCGCTCCTCCGGCTCGACCAGGTCCAGGTCAGCCAGCAACGCGTCGTTGAGCGCCGTGACCCGGCGGAGGCTGCCAGTCGCGGGCGTGGCAGGCGAGACGTCCAGGACGTGGACCTCGGGGGCGGCCGTCGCGGCGGAGACGATCGCGGCGATCCGCGATCCACCCCCCGGCAGGGCGACCTCGTCGAACGACGACAGGTAGTGGCGGCCCTCGGTCAGGCGCTCCAGCGCGCCGTCGGCGATGCCGATTCGACAGGCCTCGTACGCGCCCCGGACCGGCGCCAGGAACGTCACCCAGGCGCCATCCGCCGACGGCACCAGCCGCGGACCCTCGCCGATCGTGATGTCGCTGTTCATCCCCGCGCCCGGCTCCAGGTCGTGCCGACCCGAGAGATTGACCTCCGCCCGCGACACCGCCCCCGAGCCGTCCGCGGCCAGGAGCCAGATGTCGCTGCGGTAGGCGTTGGCGGGGACCCGCCCGCCAAGGGCCACCACGTGCCGCCCATCGGGCAGCCACGCCGGGCGGCCGAAGCTGGCATCCGCGCCGGCGGTGAGCGGCGTGACCACGCCCGTCGCAACCCGCACGACGGCGATCTGCGTCCGCTGCGCGATGTCCCAGTCCCGGCCCCACTCGGCGACAAACGCCACGCGCGTCCCGTCCGGGGACCACGCCGGCGCGGACTCACGGGCCTCGCGCGCCGTGGTCAGCCGCGTCGCCTCCCCCGTCGCGGCGTCCACCAGCCAGAGCCGCTCCACGTGCTCGGCCACGAAGCCGCTCCCGTTGGCCAGGTAGCGCAGCCGGTCCGTGTAGCGGATGTCGGACGCGGGCGGCGCACCGGCCTTGGGCTTGGTGTTGGAGACCAGCCGGCGAAGCCGGCGGTCCTCCTCGCGCGTGGCGCCCAGCGAGTCGCTGACCACGACCAGTCGACGCCCGTCCGGGGACCAGGCAAACGCCGAGACCCCACCCGGCAGGTCCGTGAGCCGGCGCGCCTCGCCGCCGCCGACCAGCGGCAGGAGGTGGACCTGGACCAGGTCGTCCCGCTTCGATTCGTCGCCCTTGGCCGGCTCCTCCTCCATGAGGCCGCGCCGGTCCGAGAGGAAGGCCAGCGTCCGGCCGTCCGGGGAGAACTCGGGGCTGTGGTCGCGACGCGGGCCGACCGTCAGGCGCCGGGCCGCCTCGGAGCCGTCAGCGGGCGCCAGCCAGACCGACTGCCGGTAGGCATCGAACGCCGGCGCGACCGTCTGCACCACGAACGCCACTTGCTCGCCGTCGGGCGACAGCCGCGGGCGAGTCGGGATCCGGAATCGGTAGAGGTCTTCCGGCTGCGGAGGACGGCGCTGCGTGGTCACGCGAACCCTCGATAGCGACGGCCGGAGTGACCCGACCCGTGCTGGCTCTTCGACGTTCGGGAGTCTACCGGCTACCATCGATCGGCGATGACCGACCAGCTTTCGCTGCGGCTGCGGGCGGACCTCCCGAACCATCCGGTGGGCCTGCGACCCATGCTGCCCACGGCATCGGCCGAGCCGTTCGACTCCCCCGATCACCTCTTCGAGCCCGCCTGGGGCGGCCGGCGCGTGCTGGCGCTGGTGGGGCCCGCGGCCGTGGCCGGCACCGGTGCGGTGACCTTCACGGGCGAGGATGGCCTCCCCATCGGGGACACGCCCCCCGAGCTGGCCGGCCTGGCCACCCACCTGGACGCCCGTTCGGCGATCCTCGACGGCGAGCTGGTGGTGGTGGACGCCAACGGGCGACCCGACACGGACGAGCTGGAGCGGCGCCTGGCGGGCGAGACCGGGCGATCCGCGGCGTACCTCGCCTTCGATCTCCTCTACCTCGACGGCCGGTCGCTGCTCGGACAGCCCCTGGCCCGCCGGCGCGAGGCGTTGCGCCGGATCCTGGGTCCCGGCGATGAGGTGGTCGCGGTGCCGGCGATCCTCGGCGAGGGTCGGGCGCTGCACGCGGCGGTCACCGCCCAGGGGCTGGCCGGCGTCATGGCGCGGCGACGGACCGGGCCCTACCTGCCCGGCATCCGCAGCGGCCTCTGGCGGTTCGTGCCGGCCGGGGCGGCCACCCACGCGACCCCGGCGGGGCCGTCGGACCCGGTCGCCACCATGCCCGATGCGGTGGCCACGACCCATGTCGAGCGTGCCGCCTCCGCGCCCGTCCTCGCACTCATCAGCCGCCTCCCGCTGGACCTGGGCGAGTAGCGTGGAGCAGGCCGCGCCGATCGCCGGCGTGCTGGGCGCCCGGCGGCGGCTCGCGGCCATCATCGATCCCCGCTTCCAGCTGCCGATCGCCGCGGTCTTCACGGCGTTCCTCGGGATCGGCGCCATCGTCCCGGTCCTGCCCGGGCACATGCAACAGGACCTGAACTCCGGGGACGTGGAGATCGGCTTCGTCGTCGGCGCGTACTCGGTGGCGGCGCTGGGCAGCCGGATCGCCGCGGGGCGACTGGTCGACGCGCGCGGGGGCATCGTCAGCGTGAGGCTGGGGCTGTCGGTCTCCTTCCTGGCGGGACTCCTCTTCCTGCTGCCGCTGGGACTCCCCGCGCTGGTGGCGGCGCGCATGGCCCAGGGGGTCGGCGCGGCCTTCACGTTCGGGGGAGCGGCGGCCCTGATCGTGGCCATGGCCCCGCCCGACCAGCGCGCGCGGGCGATGGGCTGGCTGGGCGTCGGCCCATGGGGCGCCCTGGCGGTCGGCCCCATCGTGGGCGCCCTGATTGGCTCGTTTGGCGGCACGGCCCTCTTCATCGTCCTGCTGCCGCTGCCCGCCATGGCACTGGTCTCGCGCTGGCGGCCGATCGAAGCGCGCAGCCGGAGCGCGGCGGGCGGACCGCACTCGCGCCTCTTCCCGAGGGAGGCCATGCTGCCCGGGGTGGCGCTGGGGATGGTGAGCATGGGCCAGGTCACGCTGACGGGCTTCCTCGTCCTGCGGATGGCCGGGATCGGCGGCAACGGCGCCCTCGCCTTCGGGGCGTATGCGACCGGCGTCGTCGTGGCCCGGGCGCTCCTCAGCTCGATCGTGGACAAGCTGGGGTCGGCGACGGGGATGCTGGTCGGCTGCCTGATCGCCGCGACGGGCTTCGTGGTGATCGCGCTCGCGCCGGCGTCGACGGTTGGCGTGCTGGGCGCGGTCCTGTGCGGGCTCGGCTTCGCGTTCCCGTGGCTCGCCCTCCTGACGTTCGCGTTCGACCGCGTGGGAGAGCACGAGAAGGGCGCGGCCTTGGGCGTCCTGACGGCGACGTCCGACGCCGCGATGTTCGGCGGGGCCATCCTGGCGGGCACGATCGCCGGCCTGTTGGGCTACCCGGCGGTCTTCTGGGCCGGCGGCCTCTCGGTGCTGGGCGCCGGCGCCCTGGTCATCCCCGCGATGCGCACGGCCAGGCGGCTCGCCCGGGTGGCCAGCCCCCAGGGGGCCCTCGAGGCGGAGGCGGCCGCGGACCTGGCCAACCCGGACGTCTGAGCCAATCCCGGATCGGCCCGCCACGATCGGTGGGACAGCGCGCCGCGACCGGTGCCTCCGAACCCTCCGCACCCTCCGAACCGGCGCATGGCGTGCACGAAATCCACACATGCCGGCGCGAATGTGGTCCCTGTCAAGCAGACAGGCCCGGTCAGAGGATCGGGCGCCACACACGGAGCAGCACCCTCGATGCATCGCAGCGGATTGTTCGCCGTCCTGACCCTCGCCGCGGTGTCGGTGGTCTCGGGGCTGATCGGCTACAACGCCGGCCTGACCTCCACCGCCGTCGCCGCCGGCGCCACGGTGGTCGTCACCGGTGGGTTCCCGGGCTTCGGGACACTCCTCTTCCTCTTCTTCCTGTTCTTCATGACGAGCATGGCCTTCGGGTTCTCGCGCCGAAAGCGAGCCTGGATGGCGGGGCACGATGGCCAGCACGGCCACGGGCCGTGGGGCGCGGGACGGCCGGGCGGCTCGGGCTTCGGGCCCGGCTTCGGCCCGATGGGCAACCCCGCTGACCCCCGTCGCCAGTGGGTGGCCGAGATGCATCGCCGCCTCCACGAGGATGAGGTCAAGGGCACCGGCACTTCGGGCAACCCGGCCGGGCCGGCCGGATCGACCGGCCCCGGCGCCAACTCCAACGCCAGCTGACCATTCCTGATCCGGTCACCGGCTGACCACGCGTCGGCCCAAGGGCCACCGGGCGGTGCTCCGGGCCCGGGTCACCACCCCTCCCCTCCCTCAACACGGCGCCCGGCGGGTATCCTCGCCGGGCGCCGTTCTCCCTTCGGTCTCTTTCTTCCTCGGCCCGCCGCCGAGCCACCCGGGAGCCACCCGCCAGATGCGCACCATCCTCGTCGTCGAGGACGAACCGCAGATCTCCGCCCTCGTGCGCGACTACCTCGAGCACGCGGGCTTTGCCGTGGTGTCGGCCCGGGACGGCGAGGGGGCCCTCGCGCTGGCCCGCCGCCAGAAGCCCGACGCCATCGTGCTGGACCTGGGCCTCCCGGGGATCGACGGCCTGGACGTGGTCCGCGCCATCCGCCGCGATTCGGCCGTGCCCATCGTGGTGCTGACCGCCCGAGGCGACGAGACCGACCGCGTCACCGGGCTGGAGCTGGGCGCCGACGACTACGTGGTCAAGCCGTTCAGCCCCAAGGAGCTGGTCGCGCGCGTGCGCGCCGTCCTGCGTCGCACCGAGGCCGCCGCCCGGCCAGCCGAGCGGCTGGGCGTGGGGCCACTGGAGCTGGACCTGGCCCGGCACCGGGTCACGGTGGGCGGGCGGTCCGTCTCGCTCACGCCGACGGAGTTCGAGCTGCTCGCCACGCTGGCCCGCGAGCCGGGTCGCGTCTTCACCCGCGGCCAGCTGCTGGACGCGGTCCATGGCTTCAGCCTGGAGACCTACGAGCGCGCGATCGACGGCCACATCAAGAACGTCCGGCGGAAGCTGGAGGAGGCGGATCCGGCGGGGGCGTCCTTCGTCCGCACCGTGCACGGGGTGGGCTACGCGCTCGAGGAGCCCGGGGCATGACGGACGACGGGCGCCCTTCGGGGCCGAACGCGGGCGAGCCGAAGGCGGGGCCGAACTCCGGCGGCGAGGCGCCGGATTCGAACGCCCCCGATTCGCAGGACCCAACCTGGCACATCACCACCTGGCAGGGCGGTGGCTGGGGCCGCGGCCAGTGGCAGCAATCCGGCTGGGCCGGCGTGGACTGGCAGGCGGGGCGCGGCCGGCGCCGGGGCGGGCCGCGCCGCGTGACCGGGTTCATCGGCTGCCTGGTGCTCTTCGTCGTCCTCTTCCTGGGCACCCTCACCGCGCTCGCGACATGGGTGGCCGGCACGCTGCTAGGCGCCGTCTCGCCGGGGATGGCTGCGCCCGCGCCCGTGGCCCTCGCCGTCATCCTGGTGGTCCTGTTCGGGATGTTCAGCGGCGGCCGAACCATGATGCGATCGGTCCGCCCGCTGGCGGCCATCGCCAACGCCACCGAGCGCCTGGCCGACGGCGAGGCCAACGTCCGCGTGGAGGTCCGCGGGCCCGGGCCCGTTCGGCGGCTGGCCGCTTCGTTCAACGCCATGGCCGAGCGGCTGGACCGCGCGCAGACCGCCCGCCGGGCCCTCCTCGCCGACGTGACCCACGAGCTGCGGACCCCGCTCCAGGTGATCGCCGGCAGCACCGAGGCGATGCTCGACGGCATCCACCCGCGCGACGACGCCCACCTCTCCCCCATCCTGGCCGAGACGGCGGTGATGAACCGGCTCCTGGACGACCTGCGCACCGTCTCGCTGGCCGAGGCCGGCGCGCTGCCGCTGCACCGCGAGGACACGGACCTGCGGCGACTCCTGGCGGACGTGGCCACGGGCCATCGGGCGGCGGCCACCGAGGCGGGTGTGGCGATCTCGGCGGCTCCGGGTGCCGCGCTGGAGCTGTCGGTGGATCCCGTCCGGATCCGCGAGGTGATCGCCAACCTGGTGGTCAACGCGATCCGCCACACGCCGCGCGGTGGCACGGTCCGGCTGGACGCCCGGGTCGACGGGCCGTGGGTGGAGCTGACCGTGGAGGACTCCGGCGAGGGCATCCCGCCCGCGGACCTGGACCGGATCTTCGACCGCTTCCAGCGCCGCGCGGATTCGGGCGGCAGCGGCCTGGGGCTCACGATCGCGCGCGACCTGGTGATCGCGCACGGCGGCACCATCCGCGCGGAGAGCGACGGCATCGCCGGCCGCGGCACGATCCTGCGGGTGCGGCTGCCGCGAACGAGGTAGAGAGCCGGCGTAGACCTCGGGGCCGCATTGGACCATCGATGAGCGGCGATACGAGAACCGGACATGCGCGATTCGCGGGTCACTGCTTCTCGAAGACCGTTCAACTCGCCCAGCCCTCGCTCGACGACGACGCTGATGGCTCTCTGCGCCGGCCTGCTCTTGAGCCACCTGGGCATGAGCGCTCAATGGCCGTCGATACCTGCTCGAGGTTGGCCTCGAGGTCCTGTCCGGCGCTATTCCGTGCCCGGGTTCCCCTCGGTCTCGGGACGCGAATGGGTGCTCAGGTCATCGGCCACGTCCCGGATATCCGGATCGTCACTGCGGCGCGCTCGGTCGATCAGCGACGGCAGGAACTGCGGAGCCACGCGTGCAAGAAGGTCGCCGAGCGCCCGGAACTCCTCGTAGGTCGCCGAAGGAGCCTCAAGGATCCGATCGATCTCGCCCGACAGCTGGTCGGCGAGCCATTCCTCACCCAAGCCCTCGATTAGCCGCCATGCTCGCTGGGTGTCCCCGGAGTCGAACGACCCGGCCCAGGTCAACTCGATCAGCGCCTTCCGGCGCTGATCGAGGGGAAAGTGTTCGAGCTCCCGCAGCGCCGTTCCGCGGCCAGAACCGCGAATCGCGTTGATGACGATCGCAAGGTGCCGATCGGTGTGGCCCCAGAAGGCGCGCCTGGCGTCGTAGTAGGCCGCCTCCGCCCGGACCAGGTGCTCGAACGCGGTCTCAAGGTCGCTCACGCAGATCGTGCCCTCGCTTCAATCCGTGCGGAGGGGTCCAAGGACGGCCTCCCATCGGTCGACCAGCATCTTCCGTTCCTCTGGTGTCACGAGGTCAGGCCAGGCGTATGCCGTCATGGCGTCGATCGCCGCGGCTTCTGCCGCGTCCCACGGACCACCTTGGAGCGTCAGGCCGCCATCATCCTGGCCATTCGGCTCCTCCGTGATCACCGCCGAAGGATCTCGGGCGCGCGCAGCGCCCATCACGGCCCCAGCGACCCGGTAGCCTTCGATAGCAAAGGGCACACTTCTCAGGATCCGATCGCGAATCTGTGGAGCCTGTGGTCGCGCCGGCTGAGCGGCAAATCGATCCGCGATGTCGCGATCGAATCGCCGCTCAATCAGGTCAACCATCGCGGCGATAACAGCTCTGTCCACTTCCACATCTTCTCAGGCTGGGACGACGTGGGGCGGGTGGCCCGAAGCAGGATGCGGCCCTGGCATCGCCACCTGGCCCACCGGTGACCCTACCCGACGCTCCGCACCGCCCGCCAGATGGAGCGCAGGCCGGGGCGCTGGCCGTACAGCAGCACGCCCGCCGCGTAGACCCGCGTGGACAGCCAGGCGGTCGCCACGATCGTCGCCAGCAGGAGCGTGAAGCAGAGCACCACCTCCCACGGCTCCACCCGGCCGATCGTGAGGCGCGTCAGCATCACGAACGGGCTCCAGAACGGGAAGAACGAGGCGAACCGGACGATGGGGCCGCCGCCCCCGCCCAACGCCGTGATCGCCAGCATGTAGCCGCCGATCGCGATCAGGCTGAGCGGCAGCGCGATGACCTGGAGGTCCTCCGCGCGGCTCACCAGCGAGCCGGCCGCCGCGTAGATCAGGGCGTACAGCGTGAAGCCCAGGATGAAGAACGCGGCGTAGGCCGCCAGGAGCGCCGGGGACAGCGCCGCGAGCGACGGCGCCACGGAGCCGCCCGGACCCATGAGCGAGACCGCGATCCGATCCTCCAGCACCAGCGTCACCAGCGCCGGCGCCAGCACGAAGGCGTACTGCGTGAACCCGGCCATCCCGATTCCCAGCACCTTGCCCAGCACCAGCTGGCGCGCCGAGGCGGCGCTGATGATCAGCTCCATCACCCGGCTGGCCTTCTCGGCGACCACGCCGGCCGCAACCCACATCCCGTAGATCACCAGGATGATGAAGATCAGGATCACGAAGATGATGCCCAGAACGCGCCGGCCGGCGAAGTCGGCATTCGTCAGGGGCGCGCCCCCGGCGGTGGGGCCGGCGGCGGCGATCACATCGAGGGTGGGGATCTGAAACGGCGCGGCCCCGGTCAGGGGTTGCGCGGCGGTCCAGTCCAGGATGGCGACGGCGAGCGTGCCGACTCCGATCAGCGTGGAGCGGTCGGCGCCCATGGTCTCGCCGGTCAGGAACGTGAAGGCGATCCGGCCGGTGGCCTCCCGACTGGCGACCAGCCCGGCCTCGTAGCGGCCGACACCGATCTCGGCCGCCGCGCGCTCCGGGGCGCCGGCGCGGATGAACGCGTAGGCCGGCGCCGCACCCTCGGGCCGCCCGCCACCCAGCGACTCGTTGTTCATGACGCCCGACATGATCGACACGGCGCGCTCGGCCAGCGCGTCGTCGGAGGCGTAGACGCCGATCCGGGTGGTGAGGCCGCGATCGGCCAGGCGCACAAGGAGCGGCGAGAACGCCACCAGCACCGCGAGCCCGGCCAGCAGCAACGTCGACAGGACGAAGAGGCGGCTTCGGACCCGTGCGCCGTACTCACGACGGGCCACGATCAGCACGTTGGGCAGGAGCGGGTCGTGCCGGCTCATGCGCCCACGCCGCCGGCCAGCGTTGTCTCGTCCGACGACGGTCGCCCCACGAAGTCGATGAAGACCTGCTCCAGCGACGCGTCCGCGATCTCGAAGTGCGTCACCCGCAGCCCGCGCGCGATGGCCGCCGCCAGCACCGCGTCCGGTTCGGTGCCCGGCTCCAGCTCGATCTCCGTCCGGTCGATCCCGGGCCGCAGCACGCGGGCCCCGGGGACGTCAGTGAGCCAGGGCATCCGGTGGTCGCCGTCGATCGAGAGCCTGACCATCCGCCGACCGGCCGCCCGCCGCACCTCCTGGAGCGTGCCGCCCACCACCACCTTGCCGCGGTCGACGATCGCGACGGATTCGCACATCGCCTCCACCACCTCCATCTGGTGGGTGGAGAAGATCAGCGTCTTGCCGCGGTCGCGCAGCTCCAGGAACGCCTCGCGCAGGAGCGCGACGTTGACCGGGTCCAGCCCGGTGAACGGCTCGTCCATCAGCAGGACCTGAGGGTCGTGCAGGATGGCCGCCAGGAACTGGATCTTCTGCTGGTTGCCCTTGGACAGCTCCTCGGCGCGCCGGTCGGCGTACTCCGGGATCCGGAAGCGGGCCAGCCACTCGCGGGCGGTGCGGGTGGCGACGTCACGCGGCACCCCGTACAGGCCGGCGAAGTAGACCAGCTGCTCCAGGATCCGCATCCGGGGGTAGAGGCCGCGCTCCTCGGGCAGGTAGCCCCACGTGCGGCGCGGCAGCTGGTCGTGGGCCTCGCCGTTCCAGCGGATGGTGCCGGCGTCGGCGCGGAGGACGCCCAGCACGATCCGCATCGTGGTGGTCTTGCCGGCGCCGTTGGCGCCCAGGAAGCCGAAGACCTGGCCCTTGGGGGCCTCCATGGTCAGCCCATCGAGGGCGCGCGTTCGCCCGAAGGTCTTGGTCAGGCCGTCGATCACCAGGGACATTGGGCCCGAGGATACCCGCGGGCTCGATCGCCCGTCCTCGGGACGATCGTCCGGGTGGGACCCTCGGCCATGGCCAGCCCGTTGGCCGCCCCTAGGCCACCCATGTGGACTGTCGCAGCGTGCGGGCCACCTCGGCGACCAGCGCCGGCGCCAGGGCGATGAGGGCGACCAGCCCCCACTCCGTGAGCGTCAACGGCGACGCGCGGAAGGCGTCGGCCAGCGGCGGAACCAGCGGGATCAGGATCTGCACGCCGACCGCCACGAGGGCGGCGCCCAGCAGCATCCCGTTCTGGCCCATCCGATGCAGCGGCGTCCGCAGGCTGCGGTTGGCGTACGCACGGACCACCTGGGCGCACACCAGGACGGTGTACGCCAGCCAGCGCGAGTGGTCGCCGCCGGCCGGATCGCCGATGGCCAGCCAGAGCGCCGCCAGGGCGCTGACCCCTCCGGACACCCCGATCTTGGCGAAGATGGAGAGGGGCAGCAGCGGCTTGCCGGACTTGCGCGGCGGCCGCTGCATGATGTCGGGCTCGGGTGGCTCGCGCTCGAACGCCACCGAGGCCGCGATGTCGATGAACAGCTCCATCCACAGGATCTGGATGGGCAGCAGCGGCTGGGCCACCCCGCCCAGGCTGGCCAGCAGGATGTAGCCCAGCAGGGCCACATGCGTCGAGACCAGGAAGACGAGGCCCTTCTGGATGTTGTCCACCAGGCGCCGACCCTCGGCCAGGCCGTAGGTCAGGGTCAGGAACGAATCGTCGCCCAGGACCAGGTCGGCCGCCTCGCGGGCCACCGCCGTCCCGCTGCCCATCGCCACGGCCACGTCGGCGCCGTTGAGCGCCGGGGCGTCGTTCACGCCGTCGCCTGTCACGGCCACGATCCGGCCGGCCGCGCGCGCGATCCGGACGATCCGCTCCTTCTGCTCCGGCGTGGAGCGCGCCACGATGTGGAGGTTGGGCAGCTCGGCGCGCAGCTGGTCGTCGCTCCAGGCCGCCAGCTCGGAGCCGGTGACGACGCGCTCGAACTTGAGGCCCGCGGCGCCGGCGATTGCGGCCGCGGTGGCCGGATGGTCGCCCGTGACCACGACGGTCTGGATTCCCGCGGCGGCCGTCTCGGCCAGTGCCCCCGAGATCCCATCGCGAAGAGGATCCGCGAAGGCCACGAGCGCCAGGGTCTCCCAGCGCTCGCCGGTGCGCCGAGCCAGGGCCACCAGCCGCTGGCCCGCCCTGGTGCCCTCGTCCAGCCGGTCCAGCCAGGCCGGCGGGACGTCGCCGGCCAGGCCCAGGACGTGCTCGGGCGCGCCCACGACCAGCTCCTCCACGACACCGTCGCGGCGGGACCGGGTGGTGCTGATGGGCCGGCCGTCCGTGACGGGCTCGCCCTCGAGGAGGTCGGCGGGATCCAGCGTGGCATCACCGCCCGCCTCGGTCAGGCCGTCGGTGAGCGCGCGGGTGAACGAGCCCGGCCGGACGCCCGACCCCTGCACCCACGCGTCCTCTTCGGCCCGGAGGGCCAGCAGCAGCAGCTCGCGGCGGCGATCCGGGTCCGCGACGGGCCCGGCGGCCTCCACCACGTCCGCGACCGCCAGCCGGTTGCGCGTGAGCGTGCCGGTCTTGTCGGTGATGATGAGGTCCACGGCGCCCAGGACCTCCTCGGCGTTCAGGCGGCGGACCAGGACACCACGCTTGAGCAGCCGGTACGCGCCCAGGCCCAGGACCACGGCCACCAGGACGGGCGGCTCCTCGGGGATGGCGGCGATCGCCGCGGAGATCCCGGCCAGGACGTTCTTGCCGAGCGCATCCCCGCGCGCGAACCCCAGCGCCATGACCACGGCGATGAGGCCCAGCGCCACGTAGAGCATGAACCGGACCAGGCGCTCCAGCTCCGCCTGGAGCGGCGAGCGACGGCCCGACGAGCGCTCCAGGCGGGCGGCGATCCGGCCGACTTCCGTCGCGCCACCGATGGCGACGACGATCCCCTCGCCGCGGCCGCCCACCACGCTGGTGCCTGCGTGGGCCAGGGCGCGGATGTCGCCCAGCGGCGCGCCCGGCGCGTCGGGGGCCACGGCGGCCGGCTCCGGGACCGATTCACCGGTCAGCACGCTCCGGTCGATGACCAGCCGGTCGGCGACCACCAGGCGTACGTCCGCGGGTACCACGTCGCCGGCCTTGAGCAGGACGATGTCGCCCGCCACCAGGCCGATGGCCAGGACATCGGCCGCCGTGCCGTCCCGCCGGACGCGGGCGACGGGCGCCGACGCGGCCCGGAGCGCGTCGAGGGCGCGCTCGCCTCGGTACTCGGTGAGGATGTCGGCGCTCACGATGGGGACCAGCGCCACGAGGATCAGGAGGCCGTCGCGGACCTCGCCCAGCAGCACGGCCAGGATCCCGGCCGCCGCCAGCACCAGGATGAACGGCTCGCGGACCGCCTCCAGCACGATCTCCGGGAGGCCGCGGCGCCGGACGTGGGCCAATTCGTTGGGTCCGGAGGTACGGCTTCGGTCGGCCGCCTCGGCCGCCGACAGGCCCCGCGCCGGATCGACGCCCAGGGAGTCGGCCACCGCTGCCGCCGTCCGCGAGGATGGGGTGGGCGCCAGGGACGGATGGGTCGGGGCAGGCGACGCGGCGTCGCCCAGACGCGGTGGGTTGGTCATGCATGGATCATGGGGCCGGCCGCGACGCTCTCGGCAGTGCCGTATGGACGGGGACGAGCATCCGCAGGTGATAATCAGCGGATGACCACCTCCCCGGGCTCCAGCGAAGCCGCGCCGGCCAAGATCCACGCCGACCGCCCCAACCGCGTGCTCCAGATCGAGTGGCGCGACGGACACCAGACCGAGTACGAGTTCACGGCGCTGCGCTGGCTGTGCCCGTGCGCGACCTGCCGCGGCGAGGGTGGCATGCCGGGATGGCTGGATTCCGGCCCCATCCTGACCGCCACCCAGACCACGCTGATCGATGTGCGCCTGGTTGGCGCGTACGCGCTCCAGCCAACATGGGGCGATGGGCACGGGACCGGCTTCTACGCGTTCACGGCGCTGCGGGACGAGTGCCCCTGCGCGGGCTGTGCCGCCGGCCGCGAGGCCGCGGCGGCCGATACCGCGGCGGAGCCGGGCGGCCGCCACCACGAGCACGCCTGAGGTTCGCCTCGCGTTGAGGCTGGCCTGCTCATCGCCGGCGGGCGTACGATTCGGGCCACACGCCGCCGAACCCGCACCTACGGAGGGCACCCGATGATCGTCGCGACCTCACCCTTCATCGCCGGGCATCGCATCGTGGAGACCAAGGGGCAGACCTTTGGCCTGGTCGTCCGCAGCCGCGGACTGTCGGGGAACCTGATCGCGGGCCTCCGCTCCCTGGGCGGCGGCGAGATCCACGAATACACCGAGCTGCTGGAAGACACCCGGCGCCAGGCGCTGGACCGGCTGGTCCGCAACGCCACCCTGATGGGCGCCAACGCCGTGGTCTCGATGCGCTTCGACAGCTCCGAGATGGCCGGCACCATGACCGAGATCGTGGCCTACGGGACCGCCGTCGTCATCGTCCCGGACCCGGCCGCCCCGCAGCACGCCGACTGATCCCGGCCCCCACCCCGGCCCACACGCGGGGCACCAACCATGCTGAGCGCCACGGTCCGCACCCTGCTGGTCGCCGTCGGCGGCGTGATCGCCGCCCTGGGGCTCATGACCATGGCGACGGTCGACCCGTTCGGCGGCATCTGGTTCACGGGCTTGGGCGCGATCCTCGTGGTGGCTGGCCTGCTGGAGCGGCGACGCTATCGCTCGGCCGACGCCGAGCTGGCGAGCGACCGGACGGGCCCGGGTGGCGGCGAGCCGGTCGACGACCGACTGGAGCCGCGCTTCAGCCCAACGGCGGAGGTCTTCGTGGACCCCACGACCGGCCACAAGATGCGGGTCCTGGTCGACCCGGCAACGGGCGAGCGCCGCTACCGCGCGGAAGCCTGAGCCCCGCGCGGCGTATCCTCCGGCGCATGCAGCTGCTGGAGATTGGCCTGGGCGGGTTCTTTGGCGCCATCGCGCGCTACCTCGTGGATGGCTTCGTGTCCGAGCGGACCAGCGCTTCCGCCTTCCCGTTCGGGACACTGGTCATCAACCTGTCCGGCGCCTTCGTGCTGGGCCTGCTCGCCACGCTCGCGATCGAGCGGTCCGTCCTGCCCGCCGGGATCCGCGGCCCGGTCATGATCGGGTTCCTCGGCGCGTACACCACGTTCTCCACGTGGACGCTCGAATCGCTCCGCCTGCTGGAGGCTGGCAGCTGGGGCCTGGCGATCGCGAACCTGGCCGGATCCGCCGTGCTGGGCATCCTGGCCGTGGTCGCCGGTGTCGCGCTGGGGAGGGCCGTCTAGGACGCACCGAGGTCGCCCGCGGGTCGGGTCAGGCCGGCAGAACCGCCACCGGGAGCGCGAACAGGAACGTCGAGCCGACGCCCTCCTCGGATTCCACCCAGATCCGGCCGCCATGGCCCTCGATCGCATGGCGCGCGATCGCCAGCCCCAGCCCCGTCCCGCCGGCGCGAGCCCGGGCCCGGTCTACCTTGTAGAAGCGCTCGAAGATGCGGGCCTGCTCCGCCGCCGGGATCCCCACGCCGTGGTCCTGCACGCTGGCAATCACCTCGCCGTCGTGGCTGGCCACGCGGACCAGCACCTCGCCGCCGCCCGGGCTGAACTTCACCGCGTTGTGGAGGAGGTTCACGAACACCTGGCCCAGGCGGGCCTCGTCCCCGAGGACCGGCGGCAGAGCCGGCGGAACATCGAGCGTCAATCGCACCCCGCTGCGCTCCGCGAACAGCCGGAGGCGCTCCACCGAGGCGGTGGCGACCGCCCCGAGGTCCGCCGGGTCGAGGTGGAGCCGGCCGTCGCCGCCCTCGATCTGGGCGAGATCCAGGAGCTCGGTCACCATCTGGGTCAGGTGGCCCGTCTCGATCTCGATCTTGCCGATCCGGTCGCGCATCCGCGCCGGGATCGCGTCGCCCGCCGCCTCCGCTTCCCTGGACAGCGTCTCGGCGAGCAGCCCAACGGTGGTCAGGGGCGTCCGCAGCTCGTGCGACAGGTTGTCGATGAACTCGCTCCGGATCCGCTGGAGGCGGCGCAGCTCGGCCACATCCTCCAACACCACCCAGATCCCGCTGACCGGCGAGCGACGAGCCCGGATGACCAGCGTGGGGCCGTGCGGCTCGTGGACCGACACCTCGCCCGTGCTGGCACCACGATCCCTGGCGCCCCGGACGATGGTCTCGACGCGGCCATCGAGAAACGCCTCGATAGCGGTCCGGCCGGTCATGGTGCCCGGGCTGCGATCCAGGAAGGCGTGCGCGGCGGCGTTGGCGAGGTCCACCCGCAGGTCATCGTCGAGATGGACGATGCCCACCCCGACCAGCTCGGCGAGATAGGCCGCGTCGCGGCGCTGCTGCTCCAGCGCCCAGGCCAGGCGACGGTTGCGATCACGCAGGCCCCGGACCATGTCGGCGGGCGACGATCCGGCCGACCCGAACGCGTCGGGGTCGATGCCGGCCCGACCCGCAAACCGCGGGTCCGCGTCCAGCACCGTCGCCGCGATCTCGTCCAGCAGGCGGCCGCGACTCAGGGCGAGCGCGACGACCAGCGCGATGATCGCCGCCTGCGCGGCCACGAACAGGAGCAGCAGGCTGTCCATCTCGTCGCAGCATCGCACAGGGGGGCGCCGCGCGATACGCTAGGCTCAGCATCAGACAAGGCTCGAAGGCGAACCACGGAGCCCGACGTGTGGTCGCGCCAAAAGGAGGAACCCGTGCGCCTGCGCCTCATCCCCCGTGACGTCCGCTTCTTCGACCTGTTCGTCGAGGATGCCGCCAACGTCCTTGGTGGCGCGCGCCTCCTGGAGGCCATGCTGCGCACATACGACGTGGTGGAGCGCCGGGCCGGCGAGATCCGCGACACCGAGCACCGCGGCGACGAGATGAGCCACGAGATCGGCCATCGGCTGGAGTCCACCTTCGTCACGCCGTTCGACCGCGAGGAGATCCACGCGCTCATCAGCGGCCTCGACGACGTCCTCGACTACATCGAGGAGGTCTCCGACATCTTCCTGCTCTACCGGATCCCGGCACCCACGCCCGTCGCGATCCAGCAGGCCAGCATCATCGTCCGCCAGTGCGAGCAGCTGTACGAGGCACTCCAGCACCTGCGGGGCTTCCACGGCCTCGAGAAGTACTGGATCGAGGTCCATCGCCTCGAGAACGAGGGCGACCAGCTGGCCCGTTCGGCGATCGCCGACCTCTTCCAGGGCGGCCAGGACCCGGTCGAGATCATCAAGTGGAAGGAGATCTACGGCCTCCTCGAGTCGACCATCGACAAGTGCGAGGACGTGGCCAACATCATCGAGCGGATCGTCGTCAAGCACGCCTGATCGTTTGACCCGGGATGAGTGGCCAATGGGCGCCGCCCGGCCAACCCGGACCGCAGACAGCGCCGCGGAGGGACCGATGAGCTTTCTCGAGAAGGCAAGGGCGAAGGCCGAGCAGGCCGCCCAGCAGGCGCGCGACGTCGCCCAGGGTGCGGCCCAGCAGGCCGCATCGTCCGCCAGGAGCGTCGGTGGTCAGCTCCAGGACGCCGCCCACCAGACACAGGCCCAGATCCAGGACCCGGCCACCCGCGAGAAGGCACGCGAGACCCTGCAGCGCGCCAAGCGGGGCGTCTCGACCGCGATCGATCGGATCGACCCGAGCGTCCTCGCGGACGTGATCATCAAGGCGACGGCGCTCCAGGAGCGAACCAACAGCTCCCTCCGGGCCAAGGGCTCCGTCTACCGGGTCCAGGAAGTGGTGATCGGCGCGTCCATCCCGCCGACCATCAACTTCTCGATCGCGCGGATCAGCGAGGCCCCGGAGGACATCGCGCTGTCCCAGGTCGCGTCCACCGACCTCGTGGCCGGCGTCACCCAGACCCCGGGCAGCATCCAGGCCCTGGACGGATCCACCATCGACGAGGCGAGCCTCCTCGAGGACGGGGACGACATCCCGGACTGAGGCGGGAGCATGGCCAGCCGGGCGTCAGTGGCGCGGGCGGCGCGCGTCGACTAGATTTCGCGGCGAGAGCACGCGCCGTGCGACCAGAATGGAGTTGGCCATGTCCCGATTGTCCATCGCACTGCCCATCGTGGCCGCCGTCCTGTTCGCTGCCTGCGGCTCGGCGGCAACGCCCGCACCCACCGATGGCCCCGGCGCCACCAATGGCCCCGGCGCCACCAGGGCCCCCGGCACGACGAACGCCCCCGGCACCACGAGCGCGGCGGGCGCCAGCCAGCAGGCGGGCGGCTCGTACGACTTCACCAACGCCGCGACCAATCTGTCGGTGCTCGATTCCTACGCGTTCGACGTGGAGATCGTCTCCTCCAACACGACGACGACCGGCGTGAAGGCCGGCACGACCAGCTTCACGGGGGTCGTCAACAAGAAGGACGGCACCCAGTCGATGGACATGCTGACCAAGGACGGCAAGGGCAACGTGACAGACGAGACGGCCTTCGTCATCACGTCCACCAAGAGCTACATGAAGTCGGGCGCGGCCGGCAAGTGGGCCGAGATCCCCGCTGCCCAGGTCAGCACCTTCACCGCGGCCTTCGGCGCCTTCCGGCCGGAGCAGCTCTTCTCGATCTACTTCCTGTCGGCCGCGACGAACAACTCCAAGATCGGCGACGAGACGAAGAACGGCGTCGCCACCACGCACTACCGCGGCGGCGACGCCGTCGGCGCGATCATGTCCGGCCTGACGGGCGTGAGCGCCAACTGGCAGTCGGACGTCTGGGTCGCCAGGGACAAGGGCTACCTGGTCCACAGCGAGGCCGGTGCCCAGGGGGCCAACCCGTCGAGCGCAGGGTCGTTCTCGGTCACGGTCGACATCACGAAGATCAACGGCAACAACCCGGTGACCGCGCCGATCTGATCAACCGCGCGGGCCCGGTGACGGAGGCCCGGCAGGAAGGCACGAACCGCCCCGGGCGACCGGGGCGGTTGCCGTGTCCGGGGCTGTCAGGCGGGGAAGGCGCCCCCGCGCAGGAAGGCCTCGACCTCGGCGATGGGGCGGGTGGAGCGCTCGCCCGTGGCCCGGCGCGTGACCTCGACGCCACCGGCCGCCAGGGAGCGCGGGCTGACGGTCAGGATCCAGGGCATGCCCATCAGCTCGGCGTCCTTGAACTTGACGCCGGGTGACTCCTCGCGATCGTCGTACAGGATCTCCCGGCCGCGGTCCGCCGCCAGGGCGTGCAGCCGCTCGGCGATCTCCCCGACCGACGCGTCCTTGTTGGTCCCGATGGCCACCAGGTGCGCCGCATAGGGCGCCACCTCGTCCGGCCAGGCAATGCCCTTGGAGTCGTGGTGCGCCTCAACGATGCAGGCCACGCTCCGCCCCAGGCCGATGCCATACGAGCCCATCACGATCGGGTGGCGCTCACCGTCCTCGCCCAGGTACTTGGCGTCCAGCGCGTCCGTGTACTTGGTGCCCAGCTTGAAGATGTTGCCCACCTCGATCCCGCTCCGCAGGATCAGGGGCTGCCCGCAGTTGGGGCAGGAGTCGCCCTCCATCGCACTGGTGATGTCGGCGACGATGTCGGCGCTGAAGTCGCGGCCGACATTCACGTTGCGCAGGTGGAAGCCCACGCGATTGGCGCCCGCCACCAGGTTGGGCGACCGGGCCGCCAGGGCGTCCACGACGACCAGCGTCCCGTGCGCGCCCACGGGCGAGCCATACCCGGGCTCCATCCCCGCGTTCCGGATCTCCTCGACCTGCGCCGGCCGGATCCCGCCCTTGGCCGCGATGGCGTTGACCAACTTGGTCTCGTTGACCTCGTGGTCGCCCCGGACGATCGCCGTGATGAGCCGTCCGTCGCCCGTCACGAAGAACGCGGCCTTGGCCGTGCGCTCGGCACCGATCCCCAGGAACGCGGCGAGCGATGCGATGGTCGTGGTGCCGGGGGTCGCGACTTCCTCGACGGCAGCCGCCGCCTCCTCGGCGGGGCCCGGGCGCGTGATCACGGCAACCTGTCGGTTGGCCGCGTAGTCGCCCGACTCGCACAGGACCAGGACGTCCTCGCCCGCCGGATTGAGCGCCATGAACTCGTGGGCCTGGGATCCGCCCATCATCCCGACGTCGCTGGCGACCGCGATCGCGTCCAGGCCCAGGCGCTGGAAGATGCGCGTGTAGGCCGCGTGATGGGCCCAGTAGGACTTGTCCAGGCCGGCCTCGTCGCGATCCGCGCTGTACGAGTCCTTCATGACGAATTCGCGGACGCGGATCAGGCCGCCGCGGGAACGGGGCTCGTCGCGGAACTTGGTCTGGAAGTGATAGATCATCGCCGGCAGCTGGCGATACGAGCGGATGATGTCCGAGAGCAGGTCGGCGACCACCTCTTCGTGGGTCATCGCGATGACCATGTCGCGACCTGCCCGGTCCTTGAAGCGGGCCATCTCGGGCCCGATCAGGTCGTACCGGCCGGTGCGCCGCCACAGGTCCGCCGGGTGGACCACCGGCATCTCGACTTCCTGGCAGCCGATCCGGTCCATCTCCTCGCGGATCACCTGCTCCACGCGGTGGTTGACCCGGAGGCCGAGCGGGAGGAGCGAGTACAGGCCGGCGCCCAGCTGGCGCACGTAGCCGGCGCGCAGGAGCAGGCGATGGGACGGCATCTCGGCGTCGGCCGGGTCGTCGCGCAGGGTCGTGAAGAACAGCTGGCTCAGTCGCATGGCCCGAAGGATAGCGGGAGCGGGCACGGGCCGAACGCATGGGTCACGCCGAGGGCCTCGCGGACACCGCCCGACGCCGACCCGACCGCCCGCCGGTGAGCCGGACCTGATAGCCTCAAGGCGTGATCGAAAACCTGACCGGGCTGCTCATCGTCGTCATGGTCCTGGCCGTGGTCTTCGACTACATCAACGGCTTCCACGACACGGCCAACGCCATCGCGACGTCGGTCTCCACCCGGGCGCTCAAGCCCGAGCACGCGATCCTCCTGTCGGCCGTCGCCAACTTCGCCGGCGCGCTCACGGGTACGGCGGTGGCCAAGACCATCGCCTCCGGGATCGCCACCACGCCGGAGGGCGCGGCGGGCCAGGCCATCGTCGCGGCCGCGCTGATCGGCGGCATCGTCTGGAACCTGATCACCTGGCGGATGGGCATCCCCAGCTCCTCCTCACACGCGCTGATCGGCGGGCTGATCGGGGCCGTCGTCGCGGCGAGCGGCACCCAGGCCCTGAACATGGACGGGATCACCCAGAAGGTCCTCGTGCCGCTGGTCTCCTCGCCGGTGCTCGGCGTGCTGATCGGCTTCTTCTTCATGGTGGTCCTGCTCAACCTGTTCCAGCGCGCGCAGCCGCGCCGCCTCAACGAGCGGTTCCGGCGCCTCCAGATCCTGTCTGCCGCGTTCATGGCGTTCAGCCATGGCTCCAACGACGCGCAGAAGACCATGGGCATCATGACCCTGGCCCTGGTCAGCGCCAACATGTGGCACTCGACCGAGGTCCCCCTCCCGGTCATCCTGGTGGCGGCCACCGCCATCAGCTTCGGCACCATGGCTGGTGGCTGGCGGATCATCCGGACCATGGGTCAGCGAGTGGTGAAGCTGGACCCCATCCACGGCTTCGCGGCGGAGACCACGGCCGCGGCCATCATCTTCAGCGCCTCCCACTTCGGGATGCCGGTCTCCACGACGCACGTCATCTCGTCCGCGATCATGGGCGTGGGCTCCAGCGACCGCCTGTCGGCCGTCCGATGGGGCGTTGCCGGGAACATCATCATCGCCTGGATCCTGACCATCCCCGCATCGGGCGCGGTGGCGTGGCTGGCCTGGGAGATCCTGAGCCGAATCGTCTAGGCCGTCCGCTCCCGGGCCGCTCGGCGTCGGCCGCCCGTCTCAGGCGCCGGCGGACACCACCAGCACCTCGATCGCCCTGTCCAGGCGCGCCAGCGTCCGCTCGAAGCCCAGGGCCACCATCGTGTCGAAGAGCGGCGGCGTGGCGGTCCGGCCCGTGATCGCCACGCGGATCGCCATGAACAGGTCGCCCACCTTCCAGCCGCGCTCCTCCGCCAGGACGCGAAGCGGTGCCTCCAGCTCGTCCGCCTCGAAGGTGATCTCGCCGCCCCGCATGATCGCGCCGCGCGCCGCGCGCAGGCCTTCGATCGTCGTCTGCGGCCCCCACCGCTTGGGGACCAGCATCGCGGGGTCCAGCTCCAGCTGATCGGCGAAGAAGAAGCCGGCCGTCTCCGTCACGGCGCCCAGCATCGGCAGGCGCTCGCGGATGAGCGGCAGCAGCGCGCGGATCTCCTCGTCGGAGGGCATCCGCGCGATCCGGCCGGCGATCCGGTCCGCCTCGAGGAACGGGCGGAGGCGATCCACCAGCTCATCGGGCGACAGGCGACGGATCCACTGGCCGTTCAGCCAGAGCAGCCGCTCACGGTCGAAGCGGGCGCCGCCCTTCTGAACGTGCGGCAGGTCGAATTGGTCGATCAGGTCCTGGAGCGACAGGACGTCCTCGTCCGTGCCGGTTGACCAGCCCAGGAGGCCCAGGTAGTTGACCAGGCCCTCGCGGATGAAGCCCTCGGCGAGGTAGTCGCTCAGCGCGGTCTGGCTCTTGCGCTTGCTCATCTTGCTGCCATCGGGGTTGAGGATGAGCGGGAGGTGGGCGAAGTGCGGCACGGCCGCGCCCAGGGCGCGGAACAGGAGGACGTGCTTTGGCGTGTTGCTCAGGTGGTCCTCGCCCCGGATCACGTGGGTGATGCCCATCGCGGCGTCATCCACGACCACGGTGAAGTGGTAGAGCGGGTTCCCGTCCGCCCGGACGATGACCAAGTCGCCACCCAGCTGCGCGCCATCGATCTCAACGCGGCCGCGGATGATGTCGTCCACGACGACGGGTCCGTCCGGGATGCGGAAGCGGATCGCGGAGCGGCGCCCTTCCGCCAGGAAGGCGGCCCGTTGGTCCGGGGTCAGGCGGGCGCACCGGCCGCTGTAGCGGGGCTGCTCCTTCGCGGCCTCGCGCGCCTTGCGCTCCGCGTCCAGCTCCTCGGGGGTGCAGTAGCAGGGGTAGGCATCACCCTGGTCGAGGAGGCGGGCCGCCGCCTCGGCGTAGCGATCCAGGCGCTGCATCTGGCGGTACGGGCCGTACGTGCCGATGTCGGCACCACCGGCCACGTCCGGACCCTCATCCCACGTCATGCCCAGCCAGTGGAGGCCGTCGAGGATGTCCTTCTCGTAGGCGATGGAGCTGCGCGCGCCGTCGGTGTCCTCCAGGCGGAGGATGAAGGTTCCGCCGTGGTGGCGGGCGAAGAGGTAGTTGAACAGCGCGGTCCGCGCCGTGCCGATGTGGAGCGGGCCGGTGGGGCTGGGCGCGATCCGGACTCGAACAGGGGCGTGGCTGGGGGCCGGGGGGGTGGGGTCGGTCATGGGACGGGAATCGTAGCAGCCGCTGGTGCGTGCGCGACCGATCAGCGTGGGGTGCTGCATCCGGCGCAGGCCCGTGATGCGGGCGCCGCGGCCGGGCGGCGCCGCGGCCGCTGGTTCAGTGCCGTCCAGGCACCCGGTGGAAGAGCGCCGGGTCCGCGTCGCCCGGGATCACGCGGATCAGCGCCGCCGGCCGGAGCCCCAGCGTGGCCCGCCCGATCGGCCCCTCCAGGGTCAGGGAGTCCAGCGATTCCGACCGCGCCAGCACCGTGATCCTGGTTCCCGGCCGGAGCCCGCGGGCCTCCAGGTAGGAGAGCAGCCCCGCGTCCTCCTCCGCCTCCTCGGTGATGCGGTAGATCGTGGCACGCTCCCCCGCCGTCACCTCGGACAGTCGCACACCCGGCGGTCGCTGTCGCGCGGTCTCCGCGTCGATGGGGTTGCCGTGGGGACACGTAGCGGGGTGGCCCAGCAGCTCGTCCAGCCGCGCTTCCACCCGCGGGGAGATGGCCGCCTGCAGGCGCTCCGCCTCCACGTCCGATTCGGCCCAGCCCAGGCCGACGATCTCGGTCAGGAGCCATTCACACAACGCGTGGCGCCGGAAGATGGAATCCGCCACGGCGCGACCGGCGTCGGTCAGCTGCAGCTCGCGGCCGTCCGGCTGGGTGACCAGCTCATCGGCGACCAGGCGCCGGAACATCTCGCTGGCGGCCTGCGTGGAGACTCCCAGCTTGCGGGCCACCTGGGCGATCGTGACGCGCCGGCCATCGCCCGCGATGACGCGCAGCGTCAGGAGGTACTCCTGGACGGCGGTCGACAGGTCGGACGGATCGCGGCGGCGGCTCACGTTGTCATCGTACGCGACGGATCAGCGCCCGGAATGGTCGCGTCCACCGAGGCGGGTCGGCGGCTGGCGGCGGCGGGTCGACGCGGGGCGGTTGCTCGGCGGCGGGGGGCGGCGCCGAACTTGGGGCCGCCGGCGCGCTCCGGGGCGGCGCGGAGCCGGGCGGTGCCGGGCGGGGTGCCGGGCGGGGTGCCGGGCGGGGCGGCGCTGCCCAATCCCCGGCATTCGCCGGTCCCGAGACCGGGCGAGACCAGCTTCGGCGGCCAAACTCCACCGGCGCCGTTCGGGGCCGGGCGACGTGCGTCGCGTGCGTCTTCGCGGTGGTCGGACCCGTGGCAGTCGCGGGCGGGATGCCGCCGGCAGCCGGTTCCGCGTCCGTTGCATCGGATGCCGGTGATCCCCCGGCCGACGCCGCGGACGCCGCCGCGTTCTCGCGCGCCGCGCGGCGGGCGCGCGCCTGGTACTCCGGGCCGTGCTTGCGCGGGTCCGCGTACTCGCGCGGGTTGATCGTCCAGTAGGTGCCACTTGCCTGGCCGTACCAGGCGCCGCCGTCCCAATCGGGCTCGAAGGGCTGGTGGAGCGCCTCGTCGTAGGTGGTCGAGCCGGGCGTGGCCTTCCGCCGGTGGTGATGGCGGCCCTGGCCGGAGCCACGGGAGGATCGGGCGCCGTGACCCGGGCCGTGCGCCGTCCCGCCCGAACCGGTCGAGCCGCCGGCGGAACCGGTCGAACCCCCCGCCCCGGTGGAGGCATGCCCTGTCGTGCCCCCACCGGCTGCCGTGCCGGCCCCGGGCTCGGTCCCGGCCCGGAACCCCGATCGGCGTCGCCAGGCGTCGCGTGTCGTTCGGGCCCGTGCCGGATCGGCCGCCCGCGGCGTTCCAGGACCGAGCGGGCGGCCGGACGTCAGCAGCTCGTACGCCGCCTGGATGGCCAGGAACCTTGGCAGCTCCGATGGTCCGCCCGCGTCCGGGTGGTGCTCCTTGGCGAGCCGCCGATACGCCCGCTTGATCTCCGCCGCGGTCGCACCCGGGACAAGCCCCAGCGCCTGGTAGGGATCCCGCGCGGTCACGGGCGAGCGGCGGGTGCTCCGCTCACGGGACCAGCTCGCCGACGGGGACCAGGTCGAACGTCGCGACCGCCTCGGTGACCGCCCGGCCCTCCTCGTCGTGCTCACCCGGCCGGTGGTAGCGGCCCAGCACACGCGTGGATGAGTGGTCCAGCAGCCCCACCTGGATGAGCGTCTCCACCAGTGACGCCCAGCCCGCGCGCCGGTTCGCGCCGCCATCCTCGATCTTCAGCGCGACCCCGCTGGCCGCGGCCTTCGGGGCGGCCCCGGCTCCCCCACCCCGCACCGGCAGGATGGCGACCGCCCTGAGCCCCTCCTCACCCGACTTGCTCACGACGCGACCCGGCATGGTCTTCATCAGCGACGTGTCGATCCGGTCGCGCGACCCACCCACCATCTCCGGGTTCGTGAGCATCGCGTCGCGGACCAGCGAGAGCGCCGGCGCCAGCGACGCCCGCGGGTCGGAGGCCGGGATCAGGGACGGCTGGGCAAGCAGGGCATAGGCCCGGGCAACCTCGTGGAGGGGCAGCACGAACGTCGGCAGGCCGCACGAATCGGTCACGACCCGGAGCCGGGCCGGCGTGGTCCCAAAGGCGCGCGCCACGCTCGCCGTGATGAGCTCCTGGGCGGGATGCGTGGGCATCCAGTAGCCCTCCGTCTCCCAGTTGTTGAGCTTGCACAGCAGGATCGCGACGCCGTGCTGGCCGGAGCACATGTGGCGCACCGGGCCCGCCTTCTCGCCGTCCCGGGCCAGCCGCGCGGAGGTCAGGGGATCCAGCGGCATCCCTTCGGACCCGCAGGCCAGGAGCGCCTGGGTGAGCATCGCCCGGCGGAGGATGCCCTGGACCGTGCGGACATGCATGTCCTCGCCCGAGTGGCTGCCGGCCATGATGGCGATCTCGGCGGGCTCCAGGTTGAAGGCATCGATCCCGCCGGCCTCGATCAGCGCCAGCACCCCGAACGGATGGCCGGCCGACCGGAGCAACACCGGCCGGTTGGGATCGCCCAGCGCGCGGACGACCCTGCCCGCGGCGTCCACCTGGACGATGTCGCCGCGATGGGCGCTCTCCTCGAAGCCATCTCGCAGTTGCCGAACCAGCACGGGCGGGACCAGGCGGAGGCGCTTGGCGGGCGCGACAGTCGCGCTCGTGGCCGCCGGGCCGGTGACCGCGGCCGGCTTGGGCCGGGGGGCGGGCGGCGTCGTCATGACGATCGAATGGGGCTGGTGGACGTTCGCATGTAACCTGAGAATAGCGGCATTGGAACGCGGGGCGGGGTCCCACCGACGGGCCCCCATCTCCTCGCCGCCTGGCCGTCGCGCGATCACCGGAGGGCTGTCGTTGTCCACCCTGTCAGGGTCCATCCCGCCGACGCTCCACGTGTCGAATCACCCCGCCATCCTGCACAAGCTGGCCATCCTGCGCGACGAGCGGACGGAGCCCAAGAAGTTCCGAGAGGTGGTCCGCGAGCTCTCCTGGCTGCTGGGCTACGAGGCCTTGGCCGACGCGCGGATCCGGCCGCTGGACGTCGCGACGCCCATGGAGACCACGCCCTGCCACGAGCTGGCCGACCGCATCGGGCTGATTCCCATCCTGCGGGCGGGCCTGGGGATGGTGGATGCCATGCTGGACCTGATGCCCACGGCGCAGGTCTGGCACCTTGGCCTCTTCCGCGACGAGCGGACCCTTCAGCCCGTTGAGTACTACAACAGGCTGCCCAACTCGGCGACCGTGGACCTCTGCCTGATCCTGGACCCCATGCTGGCGACGGGGGGGAGCGCGATCGCGGCGATCGACGTGCTCAAGCGCTGGGGCGCGGTCCGGATCAAGCTGGTCAACCTGATCGCGGCGCCGGAGGGGGTGGCCGCCGTGGCCGCCGCGCACCCCGAGGTGGAGATCTACGCGGCCGCGCTGGATCGCCAGCTCAACGAGAAGGGCTACATCCTGCCCGGCCTGGGTGACGCGGGCGATCGCCAGTTCGGGACGGGTCGGAACGGGTAGCCGGCCGCCCGGGCCAGCATCTCCTCCGCCAGAGGCGCCGGTTTGCCCGTGACCGACCACGTCGCCCCCCTGACACTGGAGATGGTCCGCGAGGCCCATGCCCGTATCCGGCCGTACGTGAACCACACGCCGGTCCTGACCAGCGAGACCCTCGACGCCCGGAGCGGCGCTTCGCTCTTCTTCAAGTGCGAGAACTTCCAGAACGTCGGCGCGTTCAAGGCGCGCGGCGCGACGAATGCCGTCCTCGCCCTGTCCGATGACGAGGCCGCCCGCGGCGTGGTCACCCACTCCTCGGGCAACCATGCTGCGGCGCTGGCCCGGGCGGCCGGGATCCGCGGGGTGCCGGCCCACATCGTCATGCCCAGCAACGCGCCCAGGGTCAAGATCGAGGCGGTCAGGCGGTACGGCGGCCAGGTCACGCTGTGCGAGCCGACCCTCGAGGCGCGCGAGGCGGCGGCGGCCGGCATCGTGGCCGAGACGGGCGCGGCCTTCGTCCACCCGTACGACGATCCGCGCGTCATGGCCGGCCAGGGAACCGCGGCGCTGGAGCTGCTTGGGGAGGTCCCGGACCTCGACGTGATCCTCTGCCCGGTCGGCGGGGGCGGCCTGCTCTCGGGGGTCGCGACCGTCGCCAGGGCGCTCTCGCCCGCCATCCGCGTCGTGGGCATCGAGCCCGCCGAGGCCGACGATGCCGCGCGCTCGTTCCGCGCGGGCCGCGTGATCCCGCTGGGGCCCACGACAACGATCGCGGACGGCCTGCGAACCTCGCTCAGCGAGCGCACATTCGCCCACATCCGCCGGCTGGTGGACGATATCCGCACGGTCGGCGAGGACGCCATCGTCCATGCCATGCGGACCCAATGGGAGGTGCTCAAGATCGTCGTAGAGCCATCCGGAGCCGTGTCCTACGCGCCGTTTGTGGACGACCCGCGGTGGCTTGCCGGATCACGCGTCGGGCTCATCGTCAGTGGTGGCAACATTGACCTGGACGCCCTGCCGTGGTCAATCGCCTAGGCAGCGTTCGGCCCAACCGGGCCCTCACAGGAGTCCTTCGAGCGTGCGCCGCGTGACCGTGCCCAAGAACCAGTTGATGCTCATCGCCGGCCTCGTCTGGTGCGCGGCGGGCACGATGGTCGTCCTCATCGGCCTGCCCCTCGAGCTGCAGCTGGCGCCACACGAGGTGATCCTGATCCCGCTGGCCGTGGCCATCTTCCTGGCCTTCTACCTGTTCGTCTTCTCGCGGCTGGTCAACAAGCACAAGAGCCGGATCCGGGCAACGACCGAAGAGCGACTGCCGTTCTGGCACTTCTTCAATCGATCGTCATGGATCGTCATGGCCGTGATGATGGGCGGCGGCATGGCGCTCCGGCTCAGCCACGTGATGCCCGACGACATGATCGCCTTCTTCTACAGCGGGCTGGGCCTGGCGCTGTTCATCTGCGGCCTCCGCTTCCTGGTGATCTTCGTTCGGAAGGACGTCCTGGACTCGCCCGCGGGCTGAGCCTCGCCAGCGACCGCGCCCCGCCACGGCGCGCCGCCCACGGCGTCAGCGGGCGCGGCGGAAGCGCCCCACGAACGCCTGCCGGTACCAGTGGAGGTAGTGGGGCAGCCATGCCCGAAGCTTGAAGTTGCTCTGCCCGGCGGCCCGGTCCGTCCAGACGGTGGGCAGCTCCGCCACCCGGCGGCCGGCCAGCGTCGCCTTGACCGTCAGCTCCAGCGCCAGCTCGAAGCCGGCCTGGCTCTCGATGGTGATCGAGTCGAGGAAGCGGCGCGAGTAGAGCTTGAAGTTGTTGGTGGGGTCGTGGGTGGTCACGCCGGCGAACCAGTGGAGGCTGAGGCCCGCCAGCCGGCTCAGCGTCCGCTTGATCAAAGGCCCGCCGTCCTGGCGCCCGCCCCGCATGTAGCGCGACGCGGACACGACGTCCGCCCCGTCCCGCGCCAGCGTCACCATGCCGTCCACAATCCTCGGCTCGTCGGAGCCGTCGGCCATCGAGACCAGGATGTACTCGCCCCGCGCGTCGGCGATACCGGCGCGCATCGCCTTGAGGACGCCGCGGCCCAGGTCGTTGCGCAGGCCGCGCAGCCCGGGAATCTCCGGGACCAGCCGCTCAACCACGGGGCGCGTGGTGTCGCCGTCGAAGTCCCAGACCACGATCAGCTCATGCGGCGTCCGAACGCCCGCGGAGAGGCCGCGCAGCACCGGGACCACCGATTCGCCCTCGTTGTAGACGGGCAGGACGATCGAGAGCTGGGGAATGGCTGGGGCGCCCGGGCTCATGGGTTGGGCCGCGGCAGCCTCGCCCGGCGCTCGAAGGCCCGGCGCTTCCTGCCCTGTCACAGCCGACCGGCCTCCAGCTCCTCCCGGATCCACGGCACCACCTCGCCCAGCATGGTGTCGAGCGGCGTGGCGGCCTCGAAGCCCAGGATCTCGCGGGCCTTTCGAACGTCCGGCACGCGCATCTGGACGTCGTGTTCGAACGGTGGGTCGGACACGTAACGGAAGGGCCGCGCCGGGCCGTGGACCTGGCGCCAGACCGCTTCGGCCAACTCCAGCACGGTCGTGCTGGCGGCGGTGGAGAGGTTGAAGTCGTCGTTCACCGCCGCGGGCGACTCCATCGCCAGCCGGATCCCGCGCGCCAGGTCGCCGCCGTACGTGTAGTGGCGGACCTGGCTGCCGTCGCCCAGGATGTGGAGCGGATCCTGGCCCTTGAGCGTCTTGAGGACCAGGTCCGGCACCACGTGGCTGAGCGCCAGCTTGACGTTGCCGCTCATCACGTCCGTGTCGCGCAACGCCCGGCGTTCGCCGATGCCCACGCAGTTGAACGGTCGGACAATGGTGTACGGGAGCTGGTACTGCTCCCACGCGCCGCGGGCGAAGTACTCCGAGGCCAGCTTCTGGAAGCCGTAGGTGCTGACCGGCGGCGGCGAGCTGAGCTGCGCGCCCTCGGGCGTGGGGAAGATGGTCGCGGATTCGAACACCATCGACGAGCTGATGACCGTGATCCGCGCCAGGTGCCCGGACCGACGGGCCGCGATGGCGGCGTCGAACGTGGCCGCAAGGATCCGCTCGTTCTCGGCCAGCAGGTCGTAGGCGAACTCGTGGAAGTAGCTGATCCCGCCGATCATCGCGGCCGCCGCCACCACCTGGTCACAGTCCGCCGCCAGGTCGCGCAGCAGCGCCGCGTCCTTGGCGTCGCCCTCCACGAACCGGTAGCGGGGATGGCCGTCGTACGACTTGGCGAGATGCCCGTACTTGCTGAAGTTGTCGACACCCACCACCTCGTGGCCGGCCTCCAGGAGGTCGGGCACCAGGTAGCCGTTGATGAAGCCGGCGGCCCCGGTGACCAGGATCCTCACGCGCGCACCCCCATGGCCGGGCGCCGCCCGGAGCGCCAAACCGTCGAGTCGATCACAACACGATCCCCTTCCCCATGGCACCCCACACGTCGACGATGTCGCGGCCGTCCAGTTGGAGCCCCTGGTAGTCCCGGTGCGGGGCACCCAGGATCAGCAACTCGCTCCTGGCCACCACCTCGTCGAGGGGAAGGAGCCGGTCGTCCTCGACGTACGGGTCCGTGCACAGGACCTCGGCGCCGGCCCAGCGCAGGAGCTTGCGGAGCTTGTAGCTGAGCGACGCCCGCGTGTCGTCCGATTCGGCCTTGAAGGCCATCCCCAGGATCCCGATGGTGCGGCCCGAGAGCGATCCGCAGCGGCGCTCCAGCGCCGACACGATGTAGGCCGGCAGGCCCTCGTTGACCTGCATCGCGGCCTGGCCCAGCGGGAAGTGGTCGCTGGTGAACGCCGCCAGCTGCATGCAGTCCTTGAACAGGCACGGGCCGGCCGCGAAGCCGGGGCCCGGCAAGTCGCGCGCCCGGGGGTAGTCCTGGCGGATAGCGTTGAGGACGTTGCCGTAGTCCACGCCCGCGGCGTGGCTGATCATGAAGAACTGGTTGGCCACCGCGAACTTCATGTAGCGCCACGTGTTGGTGAGCAGCTTGGCCAGCTCCGCCTCGCGGGTGGAGGTCCGGACGATCTTGTCGGTCAGGTGGCGGAAGAGCGCCTCCGCGCGGTCGCCCGCCGCCGCGTCGTCCGCGCCCACGATCTGGGGCAGCGAGGAGAGCTCCTCCAGCGCGTGGCCTTCGGCGATCCGCTCAGGGCAGACGGCGATGTCCACCTCGCAGCCGCGGGCCCGAAGGTCAGCCGCGACCCGCGCCGTGGTCCCCGGGTAGACGGTGCTGCGGAGCACGACCAGCGCGCCGGGCCGCAGGTCCGCGGCGATCTGGTCCACGGCCCGCTCGAACACCGTGGTCGACGGGTTCAGGAACTCATCCACCGGGGTGCCGATCACGACGATGACGATGTGGCTGCGGCCGAGCATCGCCGCGTCGTCGTCGAGGTGGAGCCTGCCGCTGGGCAGCACCTCGCGAAGCAGCTGACCGGCGCCGGCCTCCGCGAACGGCACCTCGCCGCGGCCGATCCGGTCGAGCGTGGGACGACTGGTGTCGTAGATCCCCACCCGCAACCCGGCGGCGCACAGGGCCAGGCTCAGCGGCAGGCCAACGTGGCCGCCGCCGCCCAGCACCACGACGTCGAGGTCGGGGGCGGGCAGATCGGTAGATGGCATCGCCGAGAGCATAGCCGCTGACCCCGTCGAACCGGGCCACGCTCGGCTCACGGGTAGTACTGCCACGCCCTCTGGAGGATTCCGAGGTTGAGCGCCGCGGCGGCGCCGGCGAGCGGCACCAGCCAGCGCCAGTCCGGGATCCGGATGCGCGACGCGCCAAGGCCGAACGCGAGGAAGAAGCCGTCGATGTAGATGTAGCGGCTGGCGTCGGAGTACTCCACCGTCTGCGCCGACCGGAACAGGCTGAGCGCCATGAACATCACGACGATGGCAATGGCGAACGACGCGAGCGCCGGATCGGGCCGCGGACGCCGCTCGATCACCCACAGGACGCCGGCCGCCAGGATCGCGGCGCCGTACGTCTTGCCGAGGCCGGTCAGGCCACCCACGCCGGCGGTCAGGCCCACGGCGGTGTAGGGCACGATGTTGGGGGTGATCGCGAACCCGCCATCCCCGCCCGAGCCGTGGATTCCCAGCTCCAGGAACCAGAGGCCCCAGAGCACCAGCACCGGAGCCAGCCCGACGATCAGGCGCCAGCGGCCGGTGAACAGGTACCACAGGCCCAGCGCGCCGACGAGGAAGAGGCCGGCGTTGGACGAGGCCACGGCGATGGCCATGAGGATACCCACGGTCGCCACGCGCGGCCAGGACGCGTGCTCCGCGGTGGACAGCCACGTGGCGACCAGGCCGCACAGCAGCGGGATGGTGTACAGGATCTGCCAGGGCATCAGCAGGTCGTAGTGCGCCGAGCCCAGGAGCCCCAGCGGCAGGGCGAAGGCGAAGCCCGGGCGGGGTCCGAGGCGCACCGTGAGGAAGAGCGCCGTCCCGGTCGCCAGGACCACGTGGGTCGCCAGCAGCAGGGCCAGCAACACCGCGGGGGTCTGGTTGAGGCTCCACAGGAAGATGGGGACCGCGTCGAGATGCTCATGGAAGGGCGCCAGGAGCGTGTCGATCGTCAGCGGAAGGCGTTCCACCAGCACCGCCGCGCCGTCGTCCCAGATGGGGACGTTGCGCTTGACCACCCACAGGCCCAGCGAGAGTGCCAGCGTCGGGAGGCCGACGCCCAGCACGGCCGCCAGTTGCGGTCCCGTGAGGCGGAGGAACAGGGGTTGATCGCTCAGCAGCCGGGCCCAGCCGGCCAGCGCTCGCCCTTTCAGCGCGGTCATCGCCGGATCATACGGGCCGGGACAAGCGGTGAGGCGCCGTCGGCGCCCCGTCGGCCGAAGCGGGCGGCCTGATGGCCCAGGCGGGCGGCCGAACGCGTTCGTCTGCCGGGGAGATGCGACCGCTCCCGCTACCATCCGCCCGATGCGTCTCACCGCCCGCCAGCTCAATCGCGCCCTCCTCGACCGCCAGCTCCTGCTCCACCGCGCGCCGCTGACCGCCGAGGAGGGCGTGCGGCGAGCCACGGCCCTGCAGGCGCAGGAGCCCGCGTCTCCCTACCTCGCACTCTGGAACCGGCTGGAGGCCTTCGAGCCCGCCGACCTCCAGGCCGCGTTCGAGCGCCGCGCCGTGGTCAAGGCCACGCTGATGCGGATCACGCTCCACGCCGTGCACGCCGACGACTACCCGCCGTTCCACGCCGCCATGCTGCCCAGCCTCCGCGCGGCGCGCCTCAACGACCGGCGCTTCAAGGTGGGCGGCCGAACGATCGACGACGCCGACGCGGTCCTCCCTGGCGTATTGGACTTCGCGGTCCAGCCCCGGACCCGGCCCCAGATGGAGGCCCACCTGGAGACCCGCGGCGAGACCGCCGGCCAGCAGCTCTGGTGGGCGTACCGGACGTTCGCACCGCTCCACCACGCGCCGACCAGCGGTCCCTGGTCGTTTGGCGCCCGGTCGGCCTACGTCGCGGCGCCGCGGACGCTGCCCCAGGCGGAGCGCGAGGCCTCGGCGGCGCAGCTGGCCCGGCGGTTCCTCGCGGGATTCGGCCCGGCGACCCCGCTGGACCTGGTCCAGTTCACGATGCTGACCCGCCCGGTGGCGCGCGCCGCCTTCGCGGCCCTGGGCACGGACCTGGTGGAGCACGAGGGGCCCCACGGCGAGACGGTCTTCGACCTGGCCGGCGCAACGATTCCGGACGAGGACGCGCCGGCACCGCCCCGCCTGCTCCCGATGTGGGACCTCACGCTCCTGGCCCACGCGGATCGGAGCCGGATCATCCCGCCGGAGCATCGCGCCCATCTCATCCGCCGGAACGGCGACGTGCTGCCCGCGCTCCTCGTGGACGGCCGGGTGGCCGGAGTCTGGCGACCAGTCGACGGCGGCATCGAAGCCACGGCCTTCGAACCCCTCGCGGATGACGACTGGGCGGGGCTGGAGGCCGAGGCGCGCGGGCTGGTGGCGTTCCTGGCGGGGCGTGACCCGCAGGTCTATCGCCGCTACGGCCACTGGTGGGGGACGTTGCCCGCCGCGGAGGTCCGCGTCCTGGACGGTTGACGCGCCGGCGCCGCGAGCTCGCCGTCCTAGGCTCGCTCCGCCGCCAGGTCGATCGCCAGGAGCGCCGCGTCGAAGATATGGTCGGCGTCGATCCCCGCGGACGCGTACAGGTCCGCCAGCCGGCCAGATTGGCCAAACGTGTCCACGCCCAGCGGGACGACCGGAGCGCCGTTGACGCCGCCCAGGAACGAGAGTGCGTGGGATGCCGCGTCGTGGACCGTCACGATCGGCGTCCGCCGCGAGCCGGCCGGGAAGAGCGTGTCCAGATGCGCCGGCCCACCACCCCGCGGACCGCGGGCGCCGCGCAGCCCCCGGTCATGGAGCTCCGCGGATAGTCGATCCGGCGACGAGACCACGACCAGGTCCGCGGCCACCTCCTCGCGCTGCAGCTCACGCACTGCGGCCACGGCCTCGGGCAGCACGGCGCCGGTGCCGACCACCGTGACGCGGGGAGCATCGGCCGGGAGCGGCCGGCCATCGGGGAGACGCGCCTCGGAGGCCTCCAGGAGCCGATACCCGCCAGCGATCACCTGCCGCCGCCACTCGGCCACGCCGAGGCGATCGAGGACGGGGGCGGCCAACGCCTGGTCGATGGTCCGTGTCGTCAGCCGCAGGTACGTCGCGAAGCCGCCGGTGGGCTCCAGCACGCCCCGGATCCCCTCCGCCAGCAGCCAGCCCACCTCCTGGGCGAACGCCGGCTCGTACGCGTGGAGGCCCGGCAGCTCGATCCCCAGCGAGGGCGTCACCGACGACTGGTGCGCCCCGCCTTCGGGCGCCAGCGAGACACCCGACGGAGTGCCGACCACGACGAACCGCGCGCCGACGTACAGCGCGTAGATGAAGGCGTCGAGGCCGCGCGCCACGAACGGGTCGTAGACGGTCCCGATGGGGACCAGTGGCTCGTCGAACAGCTCGGCCGTCAGGCCCAGCTGGCTGAGCAACAGGAAGAGGTTCATCTCGCTGATGCCCAGCTCGATGTGCTGGCCCACCGGCTTGGGCTCCCACGTCAGCGCCCGCGGCGTGGGATCGACGAACGCCGCGGCGTCCCGGGCGAAGACGCCGGCCCGGTTCACCCAGCCGCCCAGGCCGGTGGAGACCGTGACGTCCGGCGAGACGGTGACGATCCGCGGGCCCAGCACCGGCACGCGCGCCAGCGCCGCCAGGGTGTCGCCGAAGGCCTGCTGGGTGCTGGTCCGGGCCGGGATGCGGACGTCGACGTCGGCGATCGAGGCGGCCGGGTCTGCCAACGGGCCCGCCCCCGACTCCGGGACCCCGGCCGCACCGAACAGGCTCCGGCGCCGGCCGGCCGTTCGACGGAGGTCCAGCAGCCTGCCTCGCTCCAGGCAGACCCCGGCCTCCTGGCTGCCGCCCGGAAATGCGGCCCACGGGTCCGCGGCATCCGCGCCCAGCGACGGCGCCAGCGCCTCCACCTGCGCGGCCGACAGCAGCGCCGAGTGGTTCATGGAATCGCCCGCAAAGGGGAGCCGCCAGCCCTTGACGGTGTAGGCGAAGACGATCGCGGGCCGCGAGCGATCGGCATCCGCCTCCGCCAGGGCGCGGACCAGCTCCACGGGATCGTGCCCGCCCAGATCGGCCAGGAGCCCGGGCACGTCCTCGTCCGTGACACCCCGCAGGGCCAGGGCCACGCCGTCGCGATCCCCATCGGGCGCCCCCTCGATGGCGCGCGCCCGCGCCTCCGCCCCGGAGCGTCGGATCAGGACCTGGTACTCCTCGTTGGCCATCTCGTCGATCCGGCGGCGGAGCGCCCCTCCGCCCGGGCCCGCCATCCGCGCGCCGAGCCGCCGGCCGTACTTGACGTCGATGACCTGCCATCCCGCGGCCGCGAACATCGCCTTCTGCTGCTGCGCGCGAATCCCGGGGATGACCCGGTCGAGGCTCTGTCGATTCAGGTCGATGATCAGGGTGACGTTGCCCATTCCCGCCACGGCGGGCTCCGTGGCCGCCTCCCAGACGCTCCCCTCGTCCAGCTCGGCGTCGCCGGCCACGGCCACGAACCGGCGGTCCGGCCAGTCGCTGCGCCCGCCGGCGTGGGTCCGCAGGTAGCGGTCCGCCAGCGAGGCGAAGAGCGGTGCGACGCACCCGAGACCGACCGAACCGGTCGAGAAATCGACGCGGTCCGGGTCCTTGGTCCGCGACGGATACGACTGCAGCCCGCCAAACGACCGGAGCCTGGTCAGGTACGACGCGTCCAGCCCGCCCAGCAGGTACGTCAGCGCGTGGTAGACGGGGCTGGCGTGGGGCTTGACGGAGACCAGGTCGTGGGGTCCAAGCCAGTGGAGGTAGAGCGTGGTGAGGATGGACGCAACCGACGCGGAGGACGCCTGGTGGCCGCCGACCTTGAGCCCGTCATCGTTCGGGCGCACCAGGTTGGCCTCGTGGATCATCCGGACCGCCAGCCAGAGCGCCCGCTGCGTGACGGCGTCGATCAGCTGCGTGTCATCGAGGCCGGCGCGTGCGACAGGGGCCATCTGGTGTTCCTTGCTCCGTGGCCAGGGCCTCTGGCCCGGCTCCCTAGTCTAGGGCCGGACGTACTCGATGAACCGGCCCCGCCGGGCCACGCGCGCCAGCGCGCCGGTGTGCTCCAGGCAGTACGCCGCCCGACCGGCGAGCCGCCGCGTGCGTCCGGTGGCCGCCACCAGGTCCGCCGTCGTGAAGGGGTCGGTCAGCCCCGCCGGGAGCAGCGCGGCCAGGTCGGCGGGCGTATCGATCCGGCGCGTCTCCACCACCTCCACCAGCCGCCGGTCCAACCGGGTCCAGTCGCGCGGATAGCGGCGGCGAACGCCCTCGGCGACGGGGCCCCGGATCTCCTCCTCGCTCGTGAGCGCCAGCTCGATCCGGAAGTTGGGGTGGGCCAGCAGCGCGGGGATGTGCACCAGCTCCTCGAACAGGTCGAAGGCGGTGCCCCGCTTCGGCGACCGGCCACGACGCACGACGGCGCCGTCCGCGTCCACCCGGATCAGCCACTTCTCCACCGCGATGGGGTGGACGAGCACCACCCGGTGCGTCTCGACCAGCCGTTCGAGCTTGCGGCCCGCGGAGCCAAAGCTCCCGGTCTGGATCTCGACCAGCTCGTCGTCGCCCGCGACGTCCACCACGAAGCCGTCCACGGCCGCCTCGACCCGCGCGCCGACGGTCAGGACGGCGTAGCGCGCCTTCAGGGCGGCGTGCAGCGAGCCCTCGCGATAGGTCGTGAAGTCAGACACGCCGATGACCGCTGCCGCGGGTCCGGGGCCGGGCCGTCAGGCCGGCGCGTGATGGCCGGCCGCGTCCAGCTCGTCGATCGCCGCCAGCCACGCCGCGGCGCTGGCATCGGACGGCATGCGCCAGTCGCCGCGCGGCGAGAGGGCGACCGTGCCCACCTTGGGCCCGTCGGGCATGGCGCTGCGCTTGAACTGGTTGCGGGTGAAGCGGATGACGAAGTCGCGCATCCAGCGGCGGAGCGTGGCGTCATCGTGCTCCGCCGCGAAGGCCAGGCCGCCCAGGTACGCGACCCGAGCGGGCGATTCGCCCAGGCGGACCAGGTGAAACAGGAAGAAGTCCACCAACTCGTACGGCCCCACGCTGGCCTCGCTGTGCTGACCGGGTGCCGCCCCATCCGCGGAGGGCGGCAGCAGCTCGGGGCTGATGGGCGTCGCGACGATGTCCGCCAGGACCGCCTGCAGCGCCGGATCGCCGGAGGCAACCGCCAGGTGCTCCACGACCGCCCGGACCAGCGTCTTGGGGATCCCCGCGTTGACGTGGTACTGCGAGAGATGGTCGCCGCCGTACGTCATCCAGCCCACGGCCGCCTCGGACAGGTCGCCGGTCCCCACCACGAAGCCGCCGAGGCTGTTGGCCAGGTCAAACAGGACCTGCGTGCGCTCTCGTGCCTGGGCGTTCTCGAAGGCCACGTCATGCGCACCGCCGTGCCCGATGTCGGCCAGGTGCGCGTCGACCGCCGCGCTGATCGGGATCTCCCGGAGCCCCACGCCCAGGGCCGCGGCCAGCGACCGGGCGTTGCCCAGCGTCCGCTGGCTGGTGCCCGGTCCGGGCATCGTGACGGCGACGATGGCGTCACTGGCGCGGCCGGCGCGCCGGCACGAATCCACCGCGAGCAGGAGCGCCAGCGTGGAATCCAGCCCGCCGGACAGGCCGATGAGGAGCCGTGTCCCCTCCCCCACCGCCCGGAGCCGGCGGGCCAGGCCCGTGGCGGCAATCTGTGCGATCTCCGCACAGGCCGCCTCGCGCGCGGGACCGGCCGGGGCGATGAACGGCGTCGCCGTGAGCGGGTGGCGCAGGTCCGTGGTGGCGGGCGCGGCGGCGCGCGGAAGCGGCAGCTGGACGCGGCGATGCGCGCGGGCCGGCGAGACGGCGAAGGTCCCGGACGCGGCGCGCTCGTGGTCGAGCCGGTGGAGGTCGATGTCGGCGGTCAGCAGCGTCGGCTCGAAGCGGAACCGCTCGGCCTCGGCCAGCAGGGTGCCGTGCTCGGCGATGAGCGAATGGCCGCCGTACACCAGGTCGGTGGACGATTCACCCGGACCCGCCGCGGCGTACAGGTAGGCGGCCAGCAGGCGGCCGGAGGCGGCCGACACCAGGGCGCGGCGATAATCCGCCTTGCCGACCAGCTCGTCGGACGCGGATGGGTTGGCGATGATCGTCGCGCCGGCTAGCGCGAGCGCGCCGGAGGGCGGCTCGGGAGCCCAGAGGTCCTCGCAGATCTCCACCCCCAGGACCGCGCCGGGGATGCCGGGCGCCTCGAAGAGGAGATCGGTCCCAAAGGGCGCGTCGCGCCCGCCAAACCGGATGGTGGTGGGTGCCGCGCCGCGCCCGGTGGCAAACCAGCGGGCCTCGTAGAACTCGGCGCGCGTGGCCAGGTAGACCTTTGGCACGAAGCCCAGCACCGCGCCCGCGGCGCACACCGCCGCCACGTTGTAGCGCCGGCCATCCACCTCCAGCGGGAGGCCCACCACGGCGGCCACGCCCGTCCGCCCGGTGGCGGCCGCCACCTCACCCAGGGCGGCCAGCGCCGCGTCCCGGATGGGATCCGTCGCGAACAGGTCCGCGCACGAGTAGCCGGTCAGTCCCAGCTCGGGGAAGACCGCGAGGGCCGCCCCTTCCGCCGCCGCGGCCTCCAGGAGCTCGATGGTTGCCCGGGCGTTCGCGGCGGGATCGGCCAGCACCAGCAGCGGGGTGGCGACCGCGACCCGGAGGAAGCCCAGGTCCGCCCGGGACATCAAGGCTGCGCCTCCATCGGGGCCACGATGGCGCCTCGCTCGGCCGCCTGCTCCACGAGTGCCTCGCGCTCCCGGAAGATGCCGATCTCCAGGCCAGCTGGGTAGCGATGGGGGTTGACGCGCCGCAGGATTGCCGGGTGGAAGCGGTTGATCTCCGCGCGGGCATGCGCCCGCGCCTCTTCGATCGAGGGGACCGGGGCGACCAGCTCGCCATCGCGGAACACGGGACGGAGCAACTCCTCGCTGGTCCAGTCCGGGTCGACCACCTTGCGTCGATGCGAGTTGGTGGGGTCCACCACCATCATGCCCGGCGGGCCCTCGGCGAGGGTGTCGTAGATCATGTCGGCCGCCGCCAGACCGCTGTCGTCCACGAAGCGGCGGACGCCCAGAATGCCGGGAACGGTGGTCTTCGCCGCGTCCGCGCTGATCTTGACGGTCCGCCGCCACGGCCCGCCGCCGGGGCCGCGCACCGCGGCCAGCTTGTAGACGCCCCCCAGCGCCGGCTCGTCATAGGCGGTCACCAGGCGGGTGCCGACGCCCCACACGTCGATCTCCGCGCCCTCCTCGCGGAGCGACGCGATGGTGTCGGGGTCGAGATCATTGGAGGCCACGATCTGCGCCTTCGTGAAGCCGGCCTCGTCCAGCATCCGGCGCGCCTCGCGCGACAGGTAGGCGAGGTCGCCCGAGTCCAGCCGGATGCCGCCCAGGTCGTGTCCGGCCGCGCGCAGCTTCCGGCCCGTGACGATCGCGTGGCGCACGCCGGTGAGCGTGTCGTAGGTGTCCACCAGCAGGATGCTGTTGTGCGGCTCGGCACTGGCCCACGCGTCGAATGCCTCCTGCTCGGTCGGGAACGAGAGGACCCAGGAATGCGCGTGGGTCCCCTTGACCGGGATCCCGAACAGCCGCCCGGCGAGGACGTTGGACGTGGCGGCCGCCCCGCCGATGTAGGCCGCCCGCGATGCCGTCAGCGCGCCGTCGGGTCCCTGGGCTCGACGCAGGCCGAACTCCAGCACCGGTGCCCCGCCGGCGGCAAGCACGACCCGTGCCGCGTTGGTGGCGACGAGGGTGGGGAAGTTGATCATGTTGAGGAGCGCCGTCTCCACGATCTGGGCCGCCAGCAGCGACCCCTGGACGCGGAGCAGCGGCTCGTACGGGAAGACCACGGTCCCCTCGGGGACGGCATCGATGTCCAGGCCCAGGCCGGGCTCCAGCGCGGCCAGGGTCTGGAGATAGTCGGTCGTGAAGAGCGGGGCGCTATCGACGCCGCGGAGGCCGGCCAGATAGCCCAGGTCCTCGGGCGAGAAGCGGAACTGGGTCAGGTACTCCACCACCACGGCCAGGCCCGCGGCCAGGGTGAACCCGCTGCCAAACGGGGGCCGGCGGAAGAACAGGTGGAAGACCGCCTCGTCCTTCTCGCGCCCGGTGGCGTGGTACGCCGCGCCCATCGTCAGCTGGTAGAGGTCGGTGAGCGTGGCCAGGGACGGTCGGTAGATCGACTGCATGCGCAGAGACTAACGGTACGGGCGACCGGCGGGGCGGGGCACGCTAGGTCATGCGGATCCTCGATCCAGCTTCACCGTCGGGCGGCGCGCCGGCGGCTGGCCTACGAGGCCTCGGCGCGGGTTCACCTTCGGGCGGCGCGCCGGCGGCCCGCCTGGGGCGCCGGCGCCTTGACGCGGGCGCGCCACGGCCGGCCTCCGTCCAAGATCTTGCCAAATGCTCACCCCATGGTCATTGGCCAACGACACTGCCTCACGCCGGGCGCCCCAGCACCGCCCGCCCAGCGGATTCATCCCGCGCCACGCTCGCCCCGGGATGAGTCGGCCGAGGCCATGATGCAAGAGCGCCGGGCGGCACCACCCAACGACCAGGCAGTGGTCATTTGGCAAGATTGTCGCCAGCGCTCCCATGGCGTTCGGGAATGGCAACCCGCGCCTCGATGACCGGCGTCGGCCGACCGATGTCCACCCGGCCCCTCGTCTGCGCCCTCATGACGACACGCCACGCCTGCCGACCGGGGGCCGGATGGGTCTCACCGGCGGCCGATGGCACGGCCCCGCGGCGGCCCGCTACCATCCAGCGTCATGACGACCGACAACGCGCACGACCCGTTCCCGATCCCCGGCGAGCCCACGCCCGTCTCGCGTTGGGTCACACGCGACGGCGTCCGGATCCATTGCCTGGACTGGGGTGGTCCGGCCGACGGCCCGGTGGTCCTGTTGCTCCACGGCGTGGGCGGCAACGCGCTGATCTGGACGGACACGGCGCGCCGGCTCCTGGGCATGCTGCCGGGCCACCGGGTCGTGGCCGTTGATACCCGGGACGGCGGCCGAACCGACCACCTGGCCAGCGGCTACGGGCTGGCGGAGTTCGTCGCCGACGTCCTCGCCGTGGCGACGGACGCGGCGCCGGGGCGGCCCGTCTCCCTGGCAGGCCACTCACGGGGCGGCTGGCTGGGGGCGTGCGTGGCCGCACTCCACCCGGAGCGCGTTGATCGCCTGGTGCTCCTGGACCCGGCGCGGATCACCTTCGGGACCGCTGCGGCGGGCGACGCCGCCTACACGTGGATCTTCGGCAACCTGGGGCCCTTCGCGTCGAGGGACGCGGCGGTCGCCTGGGCACAGACGGAGGAGCCCACGGCGGCGTGGTCGGCGACGCGCGTGGCGGCCTTCCTCGACAACCTCGTCGACGAGCCGGGCGGCGGCGTGGTCAGCCGGCTGCCGCGCGCGGCCATGGAGCAGCTCCGGGCCGCCCGCGCCGACGGCGAGCGCGTGCGCTACGAAGACGTGGCCGCGCCCACCCTGCTGATCCTGGCCGCGGGGCTGGGCGAGCGGCACATGGCGGATCGGATGACCTACGCGGAGCGGATCGCCGGGACCCGGGTGGAGCGGGTCGTCGGGACCCACTTCCTGCACACCGACGCCCCCGCCGAGGTGGCCACGCTCATCGCGGAACACCTGGCGGGCTGATCGCCCCGCGATGCGCGCCTGGCCCGGCCGTCCGCGCCAGGTAGCCCGGAGGCTGCGCCACAGCTGGGCTCAGCGCGCCGTCGGCGCCGGCCGGACCGTCTCCTTCGCCGCCTCCGCCGCCTCCTCCACCAGCTCGGCCTGGAGCTCATCGCCGACGCCCGCGCCCAGGTCGATGCCGATCTCCTCCAGTTCGTGGGAGACCGTATGCCGGGTGGCGCGGAGCGGGATCTCCTGGAGGAAGAACGACGTCACGAACGCCAGGCCGATCAGGCCGGCCCCGATGACGAAGACCTCCGTCACGCCGCTGGCGACAGCGTTGCGGATGACCCCGGTGACCTGCTCCGCCATCCCGGCAGCCGCGGGGCCCAGGGTGGCCAGCTGCGCCTTGAACGCCGCCTGCGCGGCCGGGTCGAGCAGCGCCTGGGGGTTGGCCGCCAGCGGGCCAAGCTTCGCCGCGACCTCGGGCGGCAGTCCCGCCAGGCCCTGCTGGAGGTCGGTCGTCATCCGGTTGGTCATCACGGAGCCCAGGACCGCCACGCCGACGACGCCGCCGATCGACCGAAAGAAGGCGAGTGACGCCGTCACCGCGCCCAGGCGCCCGACCGGGAACGCGTTCTGGACCACGATGGTGAAGAGCGTCATGGAGGCGCCCAGGCCGACGCCCAGGACCACCATGTTGCGGACCAGGGTCCCATGGTCGGTGGCCGTGGTCATCTGCCCCAGGAGCAGCATCCCGCCGGTGGTGATGGTGGTCCCGGCGATAGCCAGGATCTTGTAGCGGCCCGTCCGGCTGAGGACCAGCCCGCTCCCGATGCTCATGACGATCAGGCTGAGCATCATTGGGGTGAGCACGAACCCACTGCCAGTGGCCGTGTCGCCGAGCGCGACCTGGACGAAGAGGGGGATGTACAGGATGGCGCCGAACATCCCCACGGCCGTCAGGAACGTGATCACGACCGAGGCCGTGAAGATGCGGTTGCGGAAGAGGTCGAGCGGGATGATGGGGGCGGCCGCCCGTCGCTCGATCAGCACGAACGCAACGCCGAAGACGAGCGCGGTGCCGAAGAGGCCCAGGATCGTGCCGCTCCCCCACGGGTAGGTGGATCCGCCCCACGACAGGCCGAGCAGCAACGGGACGACCGATGCGATCAACGCCCCGGCGCCCAGCCAGTCGATGGACGCGCGCCGCTGGGCCGCGGTGTGGCTGGGCAGGACCACGAAGATCACCGCCAGGGCGAGGATCGCGAATGGGACGTTGACGTAGAAGACCCAGCGCCAGTCGAGGTTGTCGGTGATCCAGCCGCCGAGGGTTGGGCCGGCCACGCTGGAGAGGCCGAAGACCGCCATCAGCAGGCCCTGGTATCGGGCACGCTCCGCGGGGGTGAAGATGTCACCGATGATCGCCTGGGCGATGGGCATCATCATCCCGGCACCCACGCCCTGGAGGGCGCGGAAGGCAATCAGCTGGGTCATCGACTGGGAGAGGCCGGCCAGCATGGAGCCGGCGAGGAAGATGCCGATGCCGCCCATGAACAGCCACTTGCGGCCAAAGGTGTCCGACAGCTTCCCGAAGATGGGCACGCCTGCGGTAGATGCCACCATGTAGCCGGTCACGACCCAGCTGTAGTGCTCGAGGCCGTTGAGCTCGCCGATGATGGTGGGCATCGCGGTACCCACGATCGTCTGGTCAAGGGCACCCAGGAGCATGCCGAGCATCACGGCGCCCAGGGTGATGAACTGGGCGCGCCGCCCGATGTGGATGAGACCGTCGTCGGCGGTCGTTGCGTCCACTGGGCTGGTGCTCCCGGCGGGGGCCGGCGTGCCTGACCACGGCGTGGGGGCGGGTAGGCTGCTCATTGGGTGGTTTCTCCGGAACACTCGATGATCGGGCGCAGGAGGCGATCGGGGTCCTCCGGCTCGACGGGCTGTAGAAGCGCGAACGGGCGCTCGAGGCTGGCGGGGCGGAGTCCGAGGGTCTCGCTCAGATCGGCGATCCGCTCCGCGGCCTCGCCTGCGCCGCCCGGGACCCGCTCCGCCGAGCCGTCATCGCGGCCGACTCGCGCGCGGCCTCCGACTCTGCATCCGCGGCCGCGACGCGGCGCTGGCGCCGGCCCCAGGTCACCGCGATCAGCACACACCCCAGGGCCACGGTCAGCGCGATCAGCTGCTCGGCCAGGAGCGGCCCCAGCACCGGGGCGTCCCGCCAGGTGGAGGCCACGGCGGCGCGCATCAGCGACCAGGCCGCGACACCCAGAAGCAGCGCGGACCCGTCCGCCTTGGGGAATGCGCCGCGCGCCGCGGCGATCGTCATCAACTGGAGCACCAGGAGCGCCGCGAACCCCTCGTAGAGCTGCGACGGGTGCGACGCGATCTCCGGGATCAGCGACCCCCACGGCCCATCGCCGCGATAGAGCGTCGCCCAGGCCGCGTCCGTCGGCAACCCCTGCCCGTCGCCACCCAGCACCTGCGCCAGCTTCCCGGCGCCGAGGACCAGGAGCAGCGGGAATGCCGCCACGTGGGCCCAACGGCCGACCGGCGCGCCGAGGAGCCGGAGCACGTAGGCCGCCGTCAGGCAGCCCCCCACCACGGCCAGCGTGAGTTCCATGCTCCCCTGCGAAGGATCCACGATCGCATCCTGGTTCACGGCGTAGTAATCGAGGTGGAGCAGCACGTACCCGATCCGCCCGCCCACCACCGCCCCGGGCAGCGCCCCCATCGCGACGAACAGGAGGTCATCGGGGCGAAGGTGCACGCGGTGGGCTGGCTGGTACATCGAACCGCCCAGCTTGACCGGGGTCACGCGCGCGATCAGCCCGGCGAGCAACAGGGCCAGCGCCAGCACCGTGCCGATCGCGACGGTCTCCAGCCGCACCTCGGCGTCGCCGAAGTGGAGGAGCGGGTCGAAGTCGAGGACGAGCACACCGAGCGGCAGCATGGTCCGGTCAGTCTAGCGATCGAGCGCAGGTGGGGCGCTCGATCGCGGGGTGCGGTCGGGGTCCGGGCGATCTTGGCCGCCGGGCATGCCGAAGGGGGCCCGGAGGCCCCCTTCGATCGAGCGTCTCGTGAGCCCCGGCCGACCCGGGGCAGCGGCGACCAGCACTAGGCCAGCAGCGCGACCTGCTCGCGGACCGCGCCCGCGGACTTGTCGAACGCCGCCTGCTCGTCGGCGGTCAGCGTGATCTGGATGATCTTCTCGAGGCCGTTGGAGCCCAGGACCACCGGGACGCCCACGAACAGGTTGTCCTGCCCGTACTCGCCCTGGAGGAGCACCGCGCACGGAAGCACGCGGCGACGATCCAGCACGATGCTCTCGACCATCTCGAAGACCGACGCCGCGGGCGCGTAGAACGCGGAGCCCGTCTTGAGCAGCCCGACGATCTCGGCCCCGCCGTTGGCCGTCCGGTCGACCAGCGCGGCGACGCGCTCCGGCGACATGAGCTCCGTGATCGGGATCCCAGCCACGGTGGAGTAGCGCGGGAGCGGCACCATGGTGTCGCCGTGGCCGCCCAGCACGAAGGCGTGGGTGTCCTCGACCGACACGTTGAGCTCCCGTGCGATGAACGTGCGGAAGCGGGCGGAGTCCAGGACGCCGGCCATCCCCAGGACCCGCTCGCGCGGGAAGCCCGAGGCCTGCAGCGCGACGTGACACATGACGTCGAGCGGGTTGGTGACGAGGATCAGGATCGCGTTGGGCGAGACCGCGGTGGCGGCCGCAACCACGGCCTTCACGATCCCGGCATTGGTGTTCATCAGGTCATCGCGGCTCATGCCCGGCTTGCGGGCGATCCCCGAGGTGACCACGATGATGTCCGAGCCGGCCGTGTCGGCGTAGTCGTTGGTGCCGAGGATGTGGGCATCGTGGCCGACGACCGGTGCCGCCTCCGCGAGATCGAGGCCCTTGCCCTGCGGCAGGCCCTCGACGATGTCCACCAGCACGACGTCGGCCAGGCCGGCCTCCGCGATGCGCTGGGCGGTGGTGGCGCCGACGTTTCCGGCGCCGATGACGGTGATCTTGCTGCGGGCCATCCCGATTGGGCTCCTTTCAGCGACGATGAGTTGGTGAGACGGCGGCGGTCAGCCCTCGCCGGGCTTCGAGAAGCGGAGGTTGGACGTGTCCACGTTCTCGGGGACGACCGGGCCGGAAGAAGCCACCTCGGGCGTGACGCCGTCGGCGTAGTACTCGAAGTTCTGGGCAAACATGTAGGCCAGCTTGGCCGCCTGCGCGTCGAAGGCGGCCTTGTCGGCCCACGTGTTGCGCGGCTGCAGGATCTCGTCGGGCACGCCCGGTACGGCGACCGGGACGTCGACCCTGAAGATCGGGTCCTGGACGAACTCGACGTCGTTGAGGTCGCCGTTGATCGCGGCGCGGACCATGTTCCGGGTGTGGTTGATGTTCATCCGGCTGCCGACGCCGTACGGGCCGCCCGTCCAGCCGGTGTTCACCAGCCAGACCGGGACGTTGTACTTGACCAGTCGCTCCACGAGCTGCTTCGCGTAGACGCCGGGGTGACGCGGCAGGAACGGCGCCCCGAATCCCGCGGAGAAGGTGGCGCTGGGCTCCTTCACGCCGATCTCGGTGCCGGCCAGCTTGGCGGTGTAGCCGCTGATGAAGTGGTAGGCGGCCTGGTCGAGGGTCAGCCGGCTGATCGGCGGCAGGACGCCGAACGCGTCGGCGGTGAGGAAGACCACGTGACTCGGCTGGCCGGCCATGCCCGTGGGATCCGCGTTGCCGATGAAGTGGAGCGGATAGGCCGCCCGGGTGTTCTCCGTGAACCGCTCGGAGTCCAGGTCCAGGTCGCGCGTGAACGGGTCGAGGTCCGTGTTCTCCAGGATGGTCCCGAACCGCTTGGTGGTCGCGAAGATGTCCGGCTCGTACATGGACGAGAGGCGGATCGTCTTGGCGTAGCAGCCGCCCTCGAAGTTGAACGTGCCCTTGGGGCCCCAGCCGTGCTCGTCGTCGCCGATGAGCGCGCGGAGCGGGTCCGCCGAAAGGGTGGTCTTGCCGGTGCCCGACAGGCCGAAGAAGATGACCGTGTCACCCGCCTTGCCGACGTTGATCGAGGAGTGCATGGGCAGCACGTCCTCGTCCGGCATCAGGTAGTTCATGACCGTGAAGGCCGACTTCTTGATCTCGCCGGCGTACATCGTCCCGACGATGATGATCTCCATCCGCTTGATGTGGAGGAGGATCGCGGTCCCGGTCCGGGTTCCCTCGGTCGCCGGGTCCGCCTGGAACGACGGGACGTCCAGGATCGTGAAGTTGGGCTTGAAGGCCTCAAGGTCCTCGCGCGCCGGACGGCGGAAGAGGTTGCGGGCGAAGATGCTGGCCCACGCCGTCTCGGTGTAGACGCGCAGCGAGCGCTGGTGCTCCGGGTCCGCACCGATGTACATGTCCTGGGCATACAGCTGCTTGTCGCTGACGTAGGCCAGGAGCCGGTTGCGGAGCCGGTCGTAGTGCTCTTCGGAAATGGGGTGGTTCACGTCGCCCCACCAGACGTGGGCCTCGCTGGAGGGCTCCACGACGATGAACTTGTCCAGGGGCGAGCGGCCCGTGTGCTTGCCCGTCCGGACGACGAGCGGCCCTTCGGCAGCCAGCTGGCCTTCACCCGCCTGGAGCGCCGACTCATAGAGTTGCGCGACCGACAGGTTGGTCTTCAGGCTGCCGCCGATGGTGGTAGACGCGGTCATGGATTTGCCTCTCCTGCGCATGCCGAACGAACGTTTCCGATCGACCGGCCGCGCGTCACACCCCGGAGGTTGGGGAGGAGTCGGCTTCCGCAGTCGCCTGATAGGCGGCGAGTGTAGCAATGCATGCAACGGAGTGCGAGGTCCATTCGGCACCTCCCAACCGCCCGAACGCGGGTGGCTCAGGCCTCGACCGGAGCCCTGCGTCGAGGGCCCACGAGGAGTGCGGCCGGGGCCACCAGCAGCACCAGCGAGCCGAAGTAGAGCGCCGGCGTGGCGATCACGGCGGCCAACGCGACCGCCCAGGGCCGCCGCACGATCAACAGCGCGGCGGCCATCGCCAGCCGAACCGGGAAGGAGATGGGGACCTGCGGACCGGGCAGCGGCCCCGACATGGCGGCGACCAGGTGGCCAACGTAGGCGGGCCACAGCCAGAGCCACGGGAGCGTCAGCGCCCCGGCGATGGCCAGCACCGTGAGCGCCTTCCGCCAGTCCTGCCGCCTGATGGCGAGCGCCGGGGAGATCTTGGCCAGGGCCATCACCACCGCCGCGCGTGGCTCGCCGCGGACCGCCGCCACGACGGCGGCCGCCATGAGCAGGTTGATGTTCCCGGATGGCAGCTCCCAGGCCACGAACGGCCAGAGGCAGAACCAGCCGAACCGGAGCCACGAGCCGGCCAGGTAGCGGAGCGCCGCCGTCTCGATGGCGACAATCGCCAGGCCCCATGTCTGGGTCGGCAGCCACGACACGGCGGCGAACGCCACGGCCCACGGCGGCGCGTAGAAGAACGTGGTCACGGGATCCACCTGGCGGACGTAGACGTCCAGGCCAGCCCGCAGGTCATCGCCGACCCGGTCGTAGACCAGGACGTCCCCGCCCGGGATGGTGAAGGAGCCGGTGGCAAAGCCCCACGCCAGAACCCCCGCCAGGAAGACGTAGCCGGACGCCGACAGGCCGAAGCGGGCCAGCGCGATCAGGTCAGCCCGGCTGCGGTTCGACACGTCGGACGTCCACCCCGGCGGCCCCGGCCCGCGGGGCTATGCCCCGTCCAGCGCCTGGGCCAGGTCCGCGATCAGGTCCGCGGCCGCCTCGATGCCTACCGAGAGCCGGATGAGGGCCTCGGGCACCGCCAGCGGCGAGCCGGCCACGGAGGCGTGGGTCATGACCGCTGGCACCTCGATGAGGGACTCCACGCCGCCCAGCGATTCCGCGAGCGTGAAGAGCCGGGTGGCCTCGCAGATGGCGATGGCGCGGTCCCGGGCCGTGCGCCCGTGGCGGCCGCCATCCGCGGGGACAAACGAGATCATGCCGCCGGCGCCCCGCATCTGGCTGGCGGCGATGGCGGCCTGCGCGTGGGCGTGCCGCCCCTCGGCCAGGCCCGGGTAGCTGACCCACGCGATGTCATCGCGTGCGGCGAGGAAGCCGGCCACGGCGCCCGCGTTGGCGACGTGGCGCTCCATCCTTAGCGCCAGCGTGCGCAGGCCGCGCAGGACCAGGAAGCAGTCAAACGGCCCGGGGACGGCGCCCGCTGCGTTCTGGATGAAGTGGAGCCGATCGGCGACCGCCGGGTCGCGCGTCACCGCGACCCCGACCACCGTGTCGCTGTGCCCGGCGAGGTACTTGGTCGCCGAGTGAAAGACGATGTCCGCGCCCAGGTCAAGCGGCCGCTGGAGCGCGGGCGAGGCGAACGTGTTGTCGACCACGACCAGCGGCCGCGTCGCCTGGCCAGCATATCGCTGTCGAACAGCCGCGGCCGTGCCCGCGATGTCGACCAGCTTGAGCAGCGGGTTGGTGGGCGTCTCGAACCAGACCAGGCGCGTGCGGTCGGTGAGCGCCTCCCAGAGCGCATCCTGTCCGGTGGCCAGGTTGACGTACGTGGCGGCCAGGCCACCCGGCCGGCGAACGCGCTCGAAGTAGCGGTAGGTACCGCCGTAGACGTCGTCGCCGATGAGCACCTCGTCGCCGGCCAGGGCCAGCTCCGCGATGGCGGCCGTGGTGGCGGACCCCGACGCGAAGGCGATGCCGTGGCCGCCGCCCTCCAGCGCCGCCACGGCACGCTCGAGGCGCTCCCGGGTGGGGTTCTGGGTCCGGGCGTACTCGAAGCCGAGACGCGGGCGGCCGACCCCGTCCTGGGCGTAGGTGCTGGTCTGGTAGATGGGCGGGGAGACCGCCCCGGTCAGCTCATCCGGCTCTGCGCCGGCATGAACGGCCAGCGTCTCGAAGCCCAGCGCCGGTGCCTTGCTGCCGGGCGCACCCCCGCCCGGCGCATCGCTGCCCGGCGCATCGCTGCCCGGCGCGCCCGGCTCGTGAGCCATCTCAGGCCTGCCGATGGGCCAGGTACTCGAGGACGTCGAGCTTCGTGAGGATGCCCACCGCCCGGCCCGCCTGGACCGCCACCAGCGCCTGGGCCCCGCCCGACAGGATGGCGAAGGCGTCGTCGAGCCCCGCGTCGGCCGCCAGGATGGGCAGCGGGCGATCCATCACCTCGCCCACCGTTCGCTCGACCACGGTGGGGTTCCGGTAGGCGCGATCCAGCAGGCCCTTCTCGGTGATGGAGCCCACCAGCGAGTGGACCGCGTCGCCGTCCGCGTCCTGCGAGACGGGCAGCTGGCTGATCCCGTACTCCTGGAGCAGCCCGATGGCCTCGCCCACCGTCTGGGTGGTCCGGGCGATGAGCACCGGCGGCAACTTGCCGCCGAGCTCGTGGTGGCGCTCGGCCAGGACGTCAAGCACGCGGAGCACCGCGCCCGTGGTGGCCAGCAGGCCGTTGGAGCGAAGCCACTCGTCGTTGTAGATCTTGGAGATGTAGTTCCGGCCGCTGTCCGGGAGGATCACCACCATCACGGCCCGGCGAGCCGCGGCCGGGTCCTCGGACATCAGCCGCGCCGCCTCGTCCAGGACGGCCACCACCGCGGTCCCGCACGAGCCGCCGGCCAGGATCCCCTCCTCGCGGGTGATCCGGCGGGCCATCGCAAACGCGTCCCGGTCGGAGACGCGCACCCAGCGGTCCACCACGGCGGCGTCGTAGGTGCCGGGGAAGAAGTCCTCGCCGATCCCCTCGGTCAGGTATGGCCGCGCGGTGTCGCCGGACAGGACGCTCCCCTCGGGGTCGGCGCCGATGATCCGGATGCCCGGCTGCTGCGCGCGCAGGTAGTGCGCCGTGCCCGAGATGGTCCCGCCGGTGCCGACGCTGGCGACCAGGTGCGTGATCCGGCCCTCCGTCTGGCGCCAGATCTCGGGACCCGTGGTCCGCTCATGGGCGCGCGGGTTCTCCATGTTCCAGTACTGGTCCGGCTTGAAGGCGCCCGGGATGTCGCGGGCCAGCCGGGCGGCGACGGAGTAGTACGACTCCGGCGACTCCGGATCCACGTTGGTGGGGCACAGGACCACCTCGGCGCCGTACGCGCGCAGGAGCTGCTGCTTCTCGATGGACTGCTTGTCGGCCATCACGAAGACGCACCGGTAGCCCTTGAGCGCGGCGGCGATCGCCAGGCCGTGGCCCGTGTTGCCGGACGTGGGCTCCACGATGGTCCCGCCCGGCTTCAGGAGGCCGGCCCGCTCGGCGGCCTCGATCATCGGCAGGCCGATCCGGTCCTTGACGGAGCCGCCGGGGTTGAGCGTCTCCATCTTCGCGAGGATCAGCGGCTGGGTGTCGGCGGGCCCCAAGTCAGCGGTCACCCGGTTGAGGCGGACGAGGGGCGTGTTCCCGACCAGGTCCAGGATGGTCTCGGCGTACTCCATGGCGGGAGTGTACGAGGAAGTCAGCGCCGGAGGTAGGTGAGCCAGGGCCACCGGCGTCGGCCGGGCGAGCGCCCCGGACTCGTCAGGGGGCGTCATGCTCCAGCCGCCCCGGCCCCAGGAGGAGCCAGGTCAGGCGCCGGCGCAGCCGGCGCGGGTGATCGGGGGGATCCACGGTGCCGGGGTGGAGCTCCCGGACGACCGGGTCGAGGCGCGCCGCCAGCGCCTCGCTGACGCGACGGGCCAGCGCCAGCTCCGCGCGCGTGTCCGGTGGCGGCAGCACGCCATCCCAGCCGGGACCCAGGAGCTCGGCGACGCTGGTGGGGGCCAGCACGCGGGACGCCATCCGGCGACCGATGTACAGCTCTTCCGTGCCGGCGATAGCGATCGGCACGATCGCCGCGCCCGTGCGCAGCGCGATCACCGCGGCGCCCGGCCGGAACGGGCCCAGGCGACCGGCCGGGCCGTTGACGGTGCCCTCCGGCATCTGGATGAAGACGCCGCCGTTATCGAGCACGGCCCTGGCGGACCGGACGTGGCCGTCGATCCCGATGCCGCCGCGCCAGACCGGCAGCAGCCCGCCCACGCGGCGGATCAGCCACTCCTTCCAGGGCGAGCTGAACGCGGAGGCGCCACTCCCGAGGAACCAGCCACGCGGCTCCAGCGGGAGCGCGTGGAGGACCAGGAGCGGATCCATCCAGCCCCGGTGCGCACCCGCGACCACCAGGAAGCCACCCCCCTTGGGCAGCAGCTCGCGGCCCGACGTCGAGACCCGGAAGCGGAAGACGCCGAAGAGCAGCGCGCGGGCGACCACGCTGGTGACCCGGCAAGCCAGGCCGGCGCTGGAGGCCGGTGGACCACCCAGCCAGTCGAGGCCCTCGCGGACGCCGCCACGGGTGCGGGCGAGCGCCTCTGGCCGGACGCGGGCGGCGGGGCGGCGCCTGCGCTCCGTCGCCGACTCGGGATCCTCCTCGGGCCCGAGGGCCGGATCGGGCCCGAATCCGGGCTCGGGATCCGGCCCGGTGGCCGCGTCAGGCGGGCGGGGCGTCGGGCTGGGGGTCGGGCTCTGGCTCATCGTCCCCATCGTCCCAGTCGTCGTCGGCGAACGGGTCCGGCTCCGGCTCCCGAGCCTTGGCGGCCGAAGGACCCAGGAGCGGATCCGGGTCCACGACCCCGGACCGGTGGCGGTAGAGCACCACCAGGAATGCGATCAGCACGAAGATCACGGACACCAGTTGCGCCGTGGGGATCCCGCCCACCTTCCAGTTGTCCGTCCGGAGCGTCTCCAGCAGGAAGCGCACGATGGGATACCAGATGAAGAAGACCAGCAGCAGGTCCCCATGGCGCAGGCGGATGCGGCTGCTCCGCGCGAGCCAGAGCAGGAACAGCATCCCGAGAAGTCCGGCGACGCTCTCGTACAGGAAGAGCGGATGGAAGCCCGTCGTCGCCAGCGGGTAGGTCTCGCACGGGAACTCGACGAGCCGGTGGGCACAGTCGATCTGGATGCCCCACGGGAGGCTGGTGGGCGGCCCGTACAGCTCCTGGTTGAAGAAGTTGCCCCAGCGCCCGATCGCCTGCATGGCGAACAACCCGGGCGCGACGACGTCGGCCCAGGGCCAGAACGGCACACCCTTGAAGCGGGCATACAGGACGGCGGCGATGACCCCGGTCACCAGCCCGCCAAAGACGCCCAGGCCCGAATACGGCGGCAGGACGATCTTGAGCAGGTCGTCCTTGTAGAGCGCCCATTGGTCGATGACGTGGTACGCGCGGCCCCCCACCAGGGCGGCGATGGCCACGACGATCATGCCGTTGGCCAGGAGCTCGATGTCGAACCCGCGCCGGCGCGCCTCGCTCGACATCACGACGTACGCGAGCGCCAGGCCGACGGCGTAGCAGATGCCGTACCAGTAGACCGGGAGCGGGCCCAACTGGATGGCGATCGAGGTGGGGGTGATCGGGATCATCGTGCCGGCAGTGTAGCCCGAGGCCGTGACCAGCGGCGGCGGCCTCGTCCCGCTGTCGGGCCCCCGGATGCCCTAGACTCGCGCCGATGACGGCCGAGTTCGACTGGTGGTTGCTGATCCTGGGCCTCGTGATCGGGGCCGGGCTGGTCTGGCTGATCCTCGCGGAGCTGCCGCGCCGCGATGTCGAGATCGGCGAGGCGGAGCTGGAAGTGGAGGCCGCCTGGATCGCCGCGCAACTGCGCCCGACGGACCGGCGCTGGGATCCGGCGGCCGTCACGGCCGTGCTGCGTGAGCACCGGGCCTACTTGAAGCTCCCGCCGCCCGACGATGCGCCCGACGCGGCGGCGCCGGACGCGGCGGCACCCGACGCGGCGGCGGCGGCCATGGCGTCGACGCCCGAGTCCACGTCGGCTGCTTCGTCGCCCTCCGCAACACCCGCCGACGGCGACGGCGCGAGCGCCGGCCCCGGCTGATCCAGCAGGTCAGGCGCCGCCGCCTGCCATGCCGCGTCGGCCGCAGCGGAATCCTCGCCGAGTGACGTCGAGGTCACCACGACCAGCATCCCGAGCAGGGCGGCGACCCCCAGCGACAGCGTCACCGGCCAGTGGAACCAGAGGATCAGGTAGAGAACGAGGCCCAGGCTGGTGGCTGCGGCGATCGCGAGGGTCCGGAGCGTTCGTGCCATCGCCTTACCCCACCGAGACGCCGACGACGAGGCCCACCGCGTAGGTGATGCCCGCCGCCAGCGTGCCGATCATGACCTGCCGCACGCCCGAGTAGACGAGGCTCCGGCCGGTGACCAGGCTCACGCCCGCGCCGACGCCGAAGAGCGCGACCAGGCTCAGCCCGATCGATAGCCCGAAGGCCAGCGTGCCGCCGCCGAACAGGAACGGAACCACCGGGATCACGGCGCCCACGGCGAACGCCAGGAAGGAGCCCCCGGCCGCGCCCCAGGTGGATCCCAGCTCGTCGGGATCCAGGCCAAGCTCCTCGCGGATCAGCGTGTCGAGGGCCTGCTTGGGATCCTGCATGAGGCGGCTCGCGAACGCGGTTGCCTCCTCGTCCGTGAGCCCCTTCGCGCGGTAGATGGCCGCCAGCTCCGCTTCCTCCGCCTCGGGCAGGATCTCGAACTCCGCGCGCTCCAGGGCGATCTGGTGCTCGAACTGCTCGCGCTGCGAAGTCATCGAGATGTACTCGCCCGCGGCCATGCTGCCGGCGCCGGCGAGCAGCCCGGCGACACCGGCCAGCAGGATGAACTTGGGGTCGTTGGACGAGGCGCCGGCCACGCCCATGACCAGCGACAGGTTGCTGACCAGACCGTCCGACGCACCGAAGATGGAGGCGCGCAGCGTGCCCGAGCGGCTGGACCGATGCCATCGCTCGTTGGCGCCGATCTCCCTCGCCTTGAGCCCGCCGCTCCGGGCGAGCGTCCCGTCATTGCGGGCCGCGCTGATGGTCGCGAACGCGGCCGCCTGCGCCGGCGTCGCGGTGGCCACGGGGGTCGCGGGCTTGCCGTCCATCTGCTGCCAGATCTGGGCGTGTTCCCGCTCGTCGGCGCCGATCGAGGCGACCTCGGGCGATGCCTGGCCGCCGTAGACGGCGTCCTCGTCACCCTCCAGCACCTGCACCAGCCCGCTGACGGCGTGGGTCCCGAAGAGCCGCGCGAGCAGGATGATGAACCGGACGCGCGCCCGCGCTGCGCCGGTCGGCGGGACGGTGGCACCCAGCTCCGCGAGCCGGGCGGCCCAGATCTCCGCGTGGCGGCGTTCGTTGCCGGCGATCCTCCGGAACGCCTCGGCGCGCTCCGGTCGCTTCTCGATCGCCGCGAGGGCGTCGTAGAGCTGGATCGCGTCCCGTTCAAGCTTGAGGTTGGCGAGACTCTGGCCAACGTCGATCGTGCTCATGGACGGACTGTACACTCTCGCGGAATGCGTACCGACGACCTCGCTCCCCTCCTCTGGCTGAACGCCGCGGACGTCCTGGCTGCACTCCCGCCGCTCGAGGAGCGCCTCCGGCTCGCGGAGATCACGCAGACCGCGCTGGCGGTGCCCGGCGGCAGCCAGCTGCCGCCCAAGGTCGGGGTCCATGCCCGCGACGAAGGCTCCTTCACCGATGCCATGCCGGCCTGGCTCCGCGGCGCCGGCGACCTCCCGGGGGGTGACCTGCTCGGCGTGAAGTGGGTCACGGTCTTCCCCACGAACAACCCGCTGGGGCAGCCGGCGATCGGCGCCACGGTGATCCTCAACGATCCCCACACGGGCTTCCCCGTCGCCATCCTTGACGGCGGGCCAATCACGGCCCACCGGACCGCCGCGGTCAGCGGCGTGATCCTCCGCCGCTGGGGGCCCGGCGTCACCGGCCGGGCGACGCGCGTGGCGCTGGTCGGCGCGGGGGCGCAGGGCGCCAGCCACCTCCCCGTCCTGGGCGGCGTGCTGCCCGGCTGCGAGGTGGCGATCACGGACGTGGACGCGGGCCGGGCCGGCGCGCTGCGGGAGCAGGCGGCCGCCACGCCGGGGATCGCCGGCGCCCGCGTGGCCGCCTCCCCGCGCGACGCGGTGGACGGCGCCGACGTGGTGGTGACGGTGGCGTCATTCGGCCCCATCCGGCAGGTCATGACCAACGACTGGCTGGCCGAGCGCGTCACCGTGGTGCCCGTGGACTACGCCACGTACTGCTCGGCGCAGGTGGTCCGGGACGCCGCGCTCTGGCTGGTCGACGAGAAGTTCCAGTTCCTGGCCAAGCGCGACGAGGGCCACTTCGACAGCTACCCGGACCCCACGCTGTCCATCGGCGAGGCCATCCTGGCGAACACGCCGCGGCCGGACGGCCGGGTGGTGGGCACGCACCTGGGCGTGGGCCTGGCCGACGTGGTCTTCGGCGACGCCATCGTCCGCCGCGCCCGCGAGCTGGGGCTGGGCACGGAGCTGCCCCGCTAGCCGGGGCGAGCCTGCGCCACCGCTCCGGATGGCGACTCCGGCACACGACCTGGAGCGCGCGTTCGTGTGTGCGCTACGTCACGTGATGTCGAGCGCGCCTGCGAAATCCTTCGGTACGTCCAAGGAGTGAGCACTATCGAGCGCAGGGTCAGCGCGGGATCTCCACGTGAGCGTGGCGGCCTGGCCGGGTCTTGCGTAATGAGCACCCCGTGGACGTACTGGAGGGAATCCCTGGATAGTGCTCAGGGGGTGGACGTACTGCAATATCGCGGCGCGGCGACGCGGCCGGGGCCGACGAAACGTGGCCCGTCTGCGCCGCGCCACCGGTCTGCGCCGCCGCTCCCCTACTCGAACACCAGGAGCGGCCCCTCCGGCACCTCGATGAGGATGCGACCGTCCTCCACCACCACGTCGTAGATCGCGAGCGGCAGGTCCGCGGGCGGGTCCAGCGGATCGCCCATGTCGAGGTCGAAGCGCGAGAGGTGGAGCGCGCAGGTCACCGTGTCGCCCGTCAGGAAGCCGCGGTCCAGCTCGAAGTACTCGTGGCTGCAGATCCCCTGCGCGGCGCGGATGCGGCCACCCACATTGGAGACCAGGACCGGTTCGACCCCATCCACCCACGCCATCGTCAGCGTCCCGTCGGGGACCTCGCTCAGCGCCAGCAGATCGATCCGCCGCATGTGGCTGGCCTCCTGGGGCGGCAAGGGGCTGGCGTCCTGGGTCGGCAACCGGCGGGCCGCCTCAGGCCGCGGTGGACGGCGCGACCAGGCCGGCCGCCCACTTCTCCTCGAGCAACTCGCGGAGCATGTCCTGCGCCTCGACCAGCGGGACGCGGGCCACGACCGGCTCCAGGTAGCCCAGGACGATGAACTTGCGCGCCTCGTCCGGCGGGATCCCTCGGCTCTCCAGGTAGAAGAGCTGGGCCTCGTCGATGGGGCCAACCGCGGACGAATGTGCCGCGCGGCGGCAGTCGGGCTGGTCGATCTCCAGGGACGGCACCGCGACGGCGCGCGTCTTCTTGGACAGGTTCATGCCGTATTCGCCGAGGAAGCTGTCCGACCCGACGGCCGACTTCTCGATGACGATCATGCCCTTCATGTAGGACCGGGCCGAGTCCAGGAGCGCGCCCTTGGAGAGCAGGTTCCCGGTGGTGTCCCGCCCGACGTGGCGGGTGTACGAGGTCAGGTCGAAGAGCTGATCCTCCGTGCCGAACAGGATCTCCACCTGCTCGACCTCGCTCCGGTCGCCCTCGAGGCGGTTGTCCACGCGGGAGCGGACCAGCCGCGAGCCCATCTGCGCCAGCGCCCAGCGGAGCATGGCCGCCTCGCCGATCAGCGCCTGGCGGTGCTGGAAGACGATCTGGGTGGGTGCCAGATCCTGGATGGAGGCGAACGCCAGGGTGGCATCCGTGCCCAGGATCACCTCGGTGGTGCCGGCCATCAGCGCCTGGGCCGGCTGGACGCCCGTGACGGACGGCACCAGCTCCTCCACGACGGACGCGGATGCGCCCTCGTCGAGGCGGAAGAGCATCCTGCCGATGACCGCGCGGTTGGGCTGACCCACGGCCCAGCGGACCAGGATGGGCCGATCCACCTTGACGCCCGCTGGCACGTGCAGGTGGACGCCCTGGTTCCAGAAGCCGCGGGCGAGCTGCGCGAACTTGTCGTCCAGCTGGAGCGTGGCACCGCTCTGGAGGGCGGCGCGGAAGCCGGCGTCGTCGCGGGAGAGGGCCGAGGCGAAGGTCTCCAGGACCACGCCCGCCGCGACCAGGGACGGCTCCAGGACCAGCGCGGCGACGCCGTCCTCGCGGAGCTCGATCAGGCCTGCCGTGCCGTCGGGGAGCGTGCCCTCGGCACCCGCGACGGGCCCGGAGGCGGTCACGATGTACGGCTGGACGCCGTCCAGGGAGGCCCCACGCAGGTCGATGTACGGGGTGTACAGGAGGTTGGACTCCGATGGGAGCGCGTCGTAGGCGGCCGCGGCCGCCAGACGCTCGTCACGGAGCCAGTCGGGCTCACCGCGCCGGGCGGCGAGCTCGCCGGCAAGCGCGGGCGTGGGGAAGCCGAAGGGGACGTCGGCTGGGCCGCGGCGGGCCGGGCGGGGAATCGACGGGGTGGTCCCGGCGGCGTCGGCAGCGGTGCTCACCCGAGCGAACCCTCCATCTCCAGCTTCACGAGCCGGTTGAACTCGATCGCGTACTCCATGGGGAGCTCCTTGGTGAAGACCTCCAGGAAGCCCTGCACGATCAGGTTGGTGGCCTCGTTCTCCGAGAGACCGCGGCTCATGATGTAGAAGACCTGCTCCGCGCTGATCTTGCCCACCGTGGCCTCGTGGGTCATGGTGGTGTCGTCTTCCTGGATGTCGATGTACGGGTACGTGTCGCTCCGGCTCTCGTCGTCCAGCATCAGCGCGTCGCAGCGGACCGAGGCCACGACGTTGGTGGCCCCAGGGCTGACCTTGAGCTGGCCGCGATAGCTGGTCCGGCCGCCGTCCTTGGAGACGGACTTGGAGACGATGCGGGAGCGGGTGTTGGGCGCCAGGTGGACCGCCTTGGCGCCGGTGTCCTGGTGCTGGCCGCGGCCGGCGACGGCCACGGAGATGATGTCCGCCGTGGCGTTCTCGCCGCGCAGGTAGATGGCCGGGTACTTCATGGTCAGGCGCGAACCGGTGTTGGCGTCGATCCACTCCACGGTGGAGTTCTCGTACGCATGTGCCCGCTTGGTGACCAGGTTGTAGACGTCGTTGGACCAGTTCTGGATGGTGGTGTAGCGGACCTTGGAGCCGGGCAGCGCGATGACCTCGACCACGGCCGCGTGGAGGCTGTCCGTGGCGTAGATGGGCGCCGTGCAGCCCTCGATGTAGTGGAGCCTGGCGCCCTCTTCAACGACGATCAGGGTGCGCTCGAACTGGCCGGTGTTCTCGCCGTTGATCCGGAAGTAGGCCTGGAGCGGGAGTGGGACCTCCACGCCCTTGGGCACGTACACGAACGAGCCGCCCGACCAGACCGCGGCGTTGAGCGCCGCGAACTTGTTGTCCTCCGCCGGGACCACCGTGCCGAAGTACTTGCGGAAGATCTCCGGGTACTCGATCAGGGCCTGGTCCGTGCCCATGAACACGACGCCGATCTTGGTCAGCTCCTCGCGGACCGAGTGGTAGACCACCTCGGAGTCGTACTGGGCGCCGACGCCGGCGAGGAACTTGCGCTCCGCCTCCGGGATGCCCAGGCGCTCGAACGTCGCCTTGATCTTGTCCGGCACGTCGTCCCACGACTTCTCTTCGCGCTCGGACGGCTTGCGGTAGTAGACGATCTTGCCGAGGTCGATGTCCGACAGGCGGCCGCCCCAGGTGGGCATGGGGCGCTTGAGGAAGTGCTCGTAGGCGCGCAGGCGGTACTGGAGCATCCAGTCCGGCTCGTTCTTGAACCGGCTGATCTCCTCGACCGTGTCCCGCGTCAGGCCACGCTTGGTCTCGGCGAGATAGACGATGTCGTCGTGGAAGGCGTATTCGTCGCGCCGATCGCTGACGAGGTCCCTGGTCGAGGTCATCGAATCACCTGCGATCTGTACCCGGTGGTGGGGGCCTGGGCCCCTGGCTGAGGGGATTCGCCGGACCGGCGCCGGGACGGGCGCCGGGGGCGAGCGGGAGGTGCCTGAAGGTCGGGACGCCGGCGCCGCGAGGGCGCCGGGCTAATCCCGAGTCATATTATCGGAATTCCCGGGGACGGCGTCAACGCGGCCCAAAACCCGTCCGCCGGGGGGCCGACTTGCCGCCGCCGGGGGCGCCGACTGCCGCCCCTTGGGACACCAATTTGCCGCCGACGGGGGCGGCCACGTATCGTGGTGGGGATGCCCTCCCCCTCCCCGGCCCCCGGCAACCCCCGCGGGCTGTCAGCCCTTGCCGCCCGAATCGATGCCAACCAGGAGCTGGTGGTGGGCGCGACGTACGTCGTGGCGCTGTTCGTCACCATCCTCGATTCGACCATCGTCAACGTCGCCCTGCCGGCCATGGCCGCCGAGTTCCGCGTCTCGCCCGCTTCGATCGGCTGGGTCGTGGTGGGCTACCTGGTGAGCATGGCCGTCTGGATCCCCGCGTCGGGCTGGATCGGCGACCGGGTGGGCACCAAGCGGATCTTCCTCCTGGCGCTGGGCCTGTTCACGGTCGCGTCGATGCTGTGCGGGCTCTCGGGCAGCCTGGAGCAGCTGATCCTGTTCCGAGCGCTGCAGGGCGGCGCCGCCGGGATGGTCTCGCCGGTGGGGACCGCGATGCTCTTCCGGGCCTTCCCGCCGGAGCGCCGGGCGAAGATCGCCGGCATCCTGATCGTGCCCACCTCGCTGGCGCCCGCGCTGGGGCCGCTCCTGGGCGGGATCCTGGTCGACCGGCTCTCCTGGCACTGGATCTTCTGGATCAACGCCCCCATCGGGGTCGTGGCCGTCCTCTTCGGCATCCGGTTCCTGCACGAGCACCGAGAGCCCGGCGACCGGCGCTTCGACATCCCCGGCTTCATCCTCTCGGCCGCCGGGCTCTCGCTGACGCTGTACGCGCTGACGGAGGGCTCGCGCCATGGCTGGGGATCGCCGGCCGTGCTGGCGAGCGGCGGCATCGGGCTCGCGTCGCTGGTCGCCCTGGTCTTCGTGGAGTTGCGGACCGCGGAACCGCTGCTCAACCTGCGACTCCTGGGCGAGCGGCTGTTCGGCACCACGAACCTGGCCTCGTTCTGGTCGTGGTCCGCCTACCTGGGCTGGCTCTTCCTGCTCCCGCTCTACCTGCAGCAAGTCCGCCAGGTGGGTCCGGCCGAATCCGGCCTGACCACGTTCGTGGAGGCGGTCGGGGTCCTGGCGGCATCCCGCGTGGTGGGCCGCCTCTACCCGATCGTGGGGCCGCGCCGGCTGGTGGCCGCGGGCAGCGCGTGGATCGGCCTGGCCCTCCTCGTGGCCACGCAGCTGAGCGACACCACGGACACGGGGCTCACGCGGCTGCTGGTCTTCATGAGCGGCTGGGGCATGGCCGGGGTGCTGCTCCCCATGAACACCTCGATGTTCGCGCGCATCTCCAAGGCCGACACGGGTCATGCATCGGCGATCTTCAACACGCAGCGCCGGTCCGCGGCCGCCTTCGGGGTCGCCGCGATGGCGACGATCCTGACCAGCCTCACGCCGGCGCTGGCGGCCGGTGATGCGCCACTCGCCGGGGCGGTGCTCCTCCCCGCGTTCCGGGTGGCCTTCCTGGTCGGCGCCGGGTTCGCCGCGATCGGTGCCGTGATCGCCCTCCGGATCCACGACGCGGACGCGGCGGCCACCATGCACCGGCGCCAGGCCTGAGCAGCCAGCCCGGATACGCCTCCCGGGTGCCGAATCGGCCCGGGCGGGTACCATCCCGGCCATGGCCGAGATCGTGAGTGCCGGGATCCTCCTCTTCCGCCGTCCGGCCGGCAGCCTTGAGGTCCTCCTGGGCCACCCCGGCGGTCCCTGGTCGGGCGGCACGGACGCCGGATCGTGGGGCATCCCCAAGGGTCAGCCCCACCGCGCCGAATCCGCCGAGACGGGCGCCACCGATCTCCTCGCCGTGGCCCGCCGGGAGTTCGAGGAGGAGACTGGCCATCCGGTGCCTGCCGGGACGCTGATCCCACTCGGAGCGGTGGTGCAGAAGGGTGGCAAGGTGGTCCACGCCTGGGCCGCCGAAGGCGACCTCGACCCGGCACTCGCCTCGTCCAACACCTTCCAGATGGAGTGGCCGCCCCGCTCGGGCCGCGTTGGCACCTTCCCGGAGATCGACCGGGTCGCCTGGTTCGAGCCGTCGGAGGCCCGCGTCCGGATCCGGGACGCGCAGATGGCCCTGATCGACCGGCTGGAGGCAGCACTCGCGGCCAAGCCGTGATCGCGGACGGGTGGCACTGCCGCCCGCGGGGCCCGTGTGCGACCATCGCGCCGACATGTGGACGCTCGCCGTCTCGCCGCTTGAGCTGGTCGCGCGGAGCGTGGCCGTCTACGTGATCTTCGTGATCGCCCTGCGCCTGTCGGGCAAGCGCGAGCTGGGCCAGGTCACGATCTTCGACCTCGCCCTGATCCTGCTGGCCGCGAACGCCCTGCAGCCGGCGATCACCGGGCCTGATGTCTCCATCCCCGGCGCGGCGATCATCGTGGGCACGCTGTTCACCCTCAACAGGCTGGTGGCCGCAGGCCGGCGCCGATCGTCCTTCATCCGCCAACTGCTGGAGCTGCCGCCGCGAGTCATCGGGAAGGACGGGAAGTGGATCCCGGAGGCGCTGGCACGCGAGGGCCTGGATGACGACGACCTGAGCGCCGCGCTGCGCGAGCACGGCCTCGAATCTCCAGCGGAGATGCGCCTGGCCGTCCTGGAGCACGACGGCACGCTGAGCATCGTGCCGGTCGAGGGCGGGCCCATCCAGCTGCATACCAGGCGTCGCCGCTACCGTCGCCGCTTCTAGCTCGCCGCCCATGGCCTCACCCGGCACCCGCGCACCCATCCGGATCTCCGCCGAGCATGCGCGGCGCTACCTGGTCCTGCGCCACCTCCTGGCACCGCCGCGCGCGCTGCCGCGGGAGCCCGCCAGCGTCCTGCGCGTCGTGGACCGGCTGGGCTCCCTCCAGTTCGACCCGCTCGATATCGCCGGCCGCAACCACGACCTGGTCCTGGCGGCCCGGATCGGCGGCTACCGGCGAGCCTGGACCGACGACCTCCTGTACCGCGACCGCGCCCTGTTCGAGGCCTACAACAAGGGCCTCTCGCTGCTGCCGATCGCCGAGCTGCCCTGGTACCGCGTCTCGTGGGACCGCGCGCGCCGGCGCCACGAGGCGGCGACGTTCGTGGAGCACGCGGCGCTGGTGGACGAGCTGCTGACCCGGGTCCGCACCCAGGGCCCACTCTCGTCCATCGACGTGGCGCCGCGCCCCGCGATCGACTGGTACTGGCGGCCCACCAACCAGGTCCGGGCGATCCTGGAGGCCCTGGGCGAGGCGGGGATCCTGGGACTGGCCCGACGCGAGGGGAACCGGCGCGTCTACGACCTCGCGGAGCGCCTCTTCCCCGTGGCGCTCCTCGCGGAGCGCCACGGGGAGCGCGAGCAGCGCGCGCACAAGCTGCTCTCGCGGTATCGGGCTCACGGCCTGCTGGGGCGCTCCGGCGGCGCAGAGCTGTGGTCTGGCACCCAGCCCGCGAAGCTCCTGCCCGGCGAGCCACCGGTCGATCCGCCGCCGGCCACCCGCCCGGAACTGTTGGCCGACCTGCTCGCGGCGGGCAGCCTGGTCCCGGTCGCCGTCGACGGGATCCGCGGCGACCGGTTCGTGCCGGCGGCGGACCTGCTGTTCCTGGACCAGGCGGCCGCGGAGCTGGCGGCGGGGCTTCCGCCGGGGGGTCAGCCGCCGGGCGTGACGTTCCTGGCGCCGCTCGATCCGCTGGCCTGGGACCGCGACCTCCTGCGCTCGCTCTTCGGCTTCGACTACGTCTGGGAGGTCTACGTGCCCGCGGCGAGGCGTCGGTGGGGCTACTACGTCCTGCCGGTCCTCTTCGGGGACCGCCTGGTGGGCCGGATCGAGCCGCGCCTGGAGCGCGCGGCGGGCGGCACACGGATCCTCCGGGTCATCGACCTGTGGTGGGAGGCCGCCGTTGACCCCGTGGCGGAACCCGGCCTTGTTCCCGCGCTGGCCGCGGCCCTGGAGGCGCACCGGGCGTTCGGGGGCGCGACGCGCATGGTGCTCCCTCGGACGGCTCGCCACCGCCCTCTGGCACGGGCCCTGCGCGCGGGTTGAAGCCCGCGCCCCTGGCCATGCCGGCCCGGAATCCCATCCCGCGCGCATCCGTGGCACGATGCACGTGCCGGCCACCAGACCACAGGCATCGGGCCACGGCCGCGTCGCGTCCGGACGCGCAGACAGGCGTCAACCACAGGGAGAACGACCATGGCAGTCCAGCGGCGTGCATCGGTCACCTGGAACGGCAATCTGGCCACCGGCTCGGGGACCATCACCGACGTCACCAGCGGGGCCTTTGGCGGCCTTCCGGTCAGCTGGCCCGCCCGGACCGAAGAGGCCAACGGCAAGACCAGCCCCGAGGAGCTGATCGCCGCGGCTCACGCGGCCTGCTTCTCGATGGCCCTCTCGGCACGCCTCGCCAAGAACGAGACGCCCGCCGACGAGCTGAGCGTCAGCGCGACCGTCACCTTCGACAAGACGGACGCGGGCTGGGGCATCGCCTCGAGCGCGCTGGCCGTGACCGGCAAGGTGCCCGGCATTGACGCCGCCAAGTTCCAGGAGCTGGCGCTATCGGCCAAGGATGGCTGCCCGGTGTCGGGCGCCCTCAAGGGCAATGTGGCCCTCAGCGTCGAGGCAACCCTGGCCTGAGACACGGGCGGGTGGCAGCACCCGCCGCCCCGGGGTCCCTGCGTTCGACAGCACGGTCGTCTGCGGCCCGTCAGTTGCGGCTCGTCCGCGGCTCGTCCGCGGCTCGTCCGGGACTCGATGGTCGCGGCTCGTCTGCGGCCCAGCCCGCCCCAGCTCTCCCCGGCTGGCCAACCGAGAGGACTCGTCGACCAGATGTTCAGCCGCTGGGGCGCCTTCGTCTACCGGTTCCGGAAGCCCATCCTGCTCCTGACCGTCCTGGTGGCCCTCGCGTCGACCACGCTGGCGACCAGGGCCGCCGGGGAGCTCAGCTCCGGCGGCTGGTTCGACCCTGCCGCCGAATCGTCCAGGGTGGCCGACCGGCTGGCCCAGGAGTTCGGCTCGGGCAAGAGCAGCCTGATCGTGCTGTTCCGATCCGCGACCGAGAAGGACGCCACGTCGCCGGCGTTCCAGGCCGCGCTCGCCGAGACCCTCAAGGGGCTCCAGGGCGATGCCCGAGTCGCCGGCATCATCGGTTACGCGCAGACCGGCGACAGCCGGTTCATCAGCACCAAGGGCGACGCCGCCTACGCGCTGGTCCAGCTGACGCTCACCGACAACCAGTCCGCCGAGGTCGTGGATGACCTGACGGCGAAGATCGTCCCGTCGGCGGGGATGACGGCGGGCATCACGGGGTTTGGTCCCCTCACCAAGGACTTTGCCGTCTCGTCGGAGAAGGACCTCCAGCGCGCGGAGACGGTCTCGCTGCCGATCGCGGCCATCATCCTGGTGATCGTCTTCGCGTCGCTGATCGCGGCCGGGATGCCGCTGCTGGTCGCCGGCATGTCGATCCCCACCACGCTGGCTCTCGTCTACCTGGTCGCCCAATGGACCGAGATGAGCGTCTACGTCCTGAACATCGCCACGATGCTGGGGCTGGCGCTCGCCATCGACTACTCGCTCTTCGTCGTCAGCCGCTTCCGGGAGGAGCTCAAGCGCGGCCGCACGGTGGAGCAGGCGGTGGAGCGCGCCGTGGGAACCGCCGGCAAGGCGATCACCTTCTCCGGTCTTGCGGTGGCCATCGGCCTGTCAGGCCTGCTCTGGTTTTCCGCCAGTGCCCTCAGCTCGATCGGCATCGCCGGCAGCCTCACGGTCCTGGTCTCGGTCTTCTATGGCCTCACGTTTCTGCCGGCCGTCCTTGGCGTGCTGGGCCACCGGGTGAACTCGCTCAGCGTGGCGGGCCTCGTCCGTCACGTCCGTGGCAACCGCCCCACGGTGGCCCGGGCCTCGCGCTGGGAGGGCGTCGCCCACGCCGTCATGGCCCGGCCGTGGTCCGTGCTGGTGCCGGTCGTGATCGGCCTGGCCATTGCCGGATCGCCGTTCCTCCACCTGGAGCAGGGGGTCCCGGACGCAGCGAGCTTCCCGGCTGGCCTGCCCAGCCGCGACACGTACATGGCGCTCCGCTCCGAGTTCCCTGCCGGCGAGACCAACCCGCTGGTGGTCGTGGTTGACCTTGTGAAGCCGGCCACCGATCCGGAGTCCATCCGGGCCGTCATCGCCCTCAGCGAGCGGATCGACGCGGTGGGAGGGATCGACCGGGTGGAGGGGCCGTTCGTGATCCGCGACCCGGCGTCCGGTCAGCCGTTGACCACGGACCAGGTCGTGGCCCTCTACCAGCTGCCGGCCACCATCCGTCCTCCCGGCGTCACGCGCCTCCTGGAGACGTACGTGCGCGGGACCACGGTGCGTCTCAACGCCATCAGCCCGCTGCCACCGGCCCGGCCGGCCGGCGCGGCGATCGTGCCGCTGGTCCGCGGCGTCCAGCGGCCGGCCGGCGTCAGCAACGTGACGGTCGGCGGCGTGGCCGCGGTGGCGCACGACTTCCTGGTCGCCCAGAACGAGCGCATGCCCTTCGCCATCGCCACCACCCTGCTGGTCAGCGCGCTGGTCCTTTTCCTGCTCTTTGGGTCCCTGGCGATCCCGATCAAGGCGGTGATCGTCACGCTGCTCTCGATCAGCGCCAGCTTCGGCGCCCTGGTCTGGATCTTCCAGGACGGGAACCTGGCCAACCTGCTCGACTTCGAGGCCCTCGGCTACACCACGGCGGGCAACCCGATCATCATGTTCTCGGTCCTGTTCGGCCTGTCGATGGACTACGAGGTCCTGCTCCTCTCCAGGATCCAGGAGGCGTATCGCCGGACGGGCGACAACACCGCGTCGGTCGCCGAGGGGCTGGCCCGGACCGCCAGTGTCATCACGGGCGCCGCACTGATCATGGTCACCGTGTTCGCCGCGTTCGCGCTCGCCCAGGCCATCACCATCAAGAGCATCGGCGTGGGGATGGCCATCGCCGTCCTGGTGGACGCCACCGTCGTGCGGGTCCTCCTGGTGCCGGCGACCATGCGCCTGCTGGGCGACTGGAACTGGTGGGCGCCGGGGTCGCTCCGGCGAATTGCCGATCGGTTCGGGTTCAGCCATGTCGAGGACGACGACCCGGTCGGGCCGAATGCGGGGCTCCCGGCGAGCGGGGTCACACCCTAGCGCTCCGGGTCGGCGCCCCGGGGGCGGGGTCGGCGCCCCGGGGCGCGAACGGGCCGATGCCCCGGCGAAGGGCCAGGGCATCGCGAGCACGAACCTGAGTGGCGAGGCGCGGTGGTCGAAGGTCAGATGCGGCCGCGACGGACCGTCCGGGAGTACGCCTTGTTGAAGACCAGCTTGCCCAGGTGCCAGATCTGGCTGGGCTTGGGCGGCTTGGGCGGGTGGTCGTAGTCGAACTGGAGGAGCGTCCCCTTCCCGTCACCCACCTCGAAGAAGCACATGACCTTGCCCTCGTACGAGGCGTGATTCCCATCGGTCGCGCGGCCCTGGATGCCCGCCCCGATCTGCTCCGCGACGACGGGCGCCTCGAAGTGCGCGGTGGAGCCGGCCTTCGAAACGGCAGGTCGGTCGCGTCGCCCAGGGCGAAGACGTCGTGGCGGCCGCCGAGACGCAGGGTATGGCGTTCGGTCGGGAGCCAGCCGCCGGGCGCCGGGGCGAGCCTGGAGTCCATGAGGTGCCGCTGGCCCTTGTGCGCGGGCAGGAGGATGAGCGGGTCATCGGGCAGCTCCTCGCCCTCGAGGCTCTGGTCCACCTTGCGCTCGGCGCCGATGGTCGAGACGTTGAAGAACGTGTGGAGCTCGATGCCCTTCTGTTCGAGGATCGGCGTCGCCATCTCGTTGACGGACTCGATGCTGAACGCGCGCCCGATCGGCGAGCACTTGTAGGGCATGGACGCGATGCCGATCACGATCTTCCCGCCGGTGAACGCGACGAGCGCCGTCCGAAGGCGGCCGGAGGCCCCGGCGGCGTAGAAGTAATGCGCCTCCTGCTCAACGTGCTCGTTCGACTCGGGCAGGATCCGGGCGCCCGTGGCCAGGACCAGGTAGTCGTAGCCGCACGTGGTGCCGTCGACCAGGACCACCTGCCTCGTCGCCTCGTCCGCCCTCTCCACCACCCGGGTGACCAGGTCCACGCGGTCGTCGAGGAGGGATCGCTCGGGCCTCTGGAGATGCTCCGGCTTCTCATTGCCCAGGGCGATGTACATGAAGCCGGGCTGGTAGACATGGGCGCCGGTGGCGTCGACGAGGGTCACGCTGGCGTGGTCGTCATCGATCTCCGACTTCAGCCGGCGGGAGACCGGGTTGGCGGTGAGCGTCCCGCCGACGCGAACGAGCTGCTTCCCAGGGAGGAGTGGCGAGGGACCCAATCCCGGGGTCCCGCCGCTAGGAGGCCAGCAGCACCTGGGTCTGGAGGGCGGTGCCGACCATCCTGACGGCCCCGGTCGCCACGTAGGCGTACGGGAGCCCGAACCGCTTGGCGACGCTCACGCCATTGATCGCCGCGACGCGATACCACGTCGTACCGGTGGCCGGCACGGGCCCCACGATGCTCCACGGGCCACCGGATCGGATGCCGCGGATGTCCAGCCGGTCGCCGACGGCCACGCTGCCGACGAACGCGAAGCCCGGGTCGGCTCCAACGCGAAGGTTGGCACTGGGGGCGACAGACTCGGCGATGGTCTGCTGCATGTCATAGCTCCTTGGCGCCACCGCGTCACCGGGCGCTTGCCCGGCTGGCGGTTCAGATCGCGTCCACAGCTGGAAGCGCCTGGACGGAGCGTCGGCTCCAGCGGCATCGAGGCCCACGGCCCCTCGCGGGCCATGGGTGCCAAGGAGTCGACCACGCCGATATCGTCGCGCGCAAGCCGCGTCGCCACCATCAGCGGCGGCAACCACTCGACGTACGCGACTGCTACCAGCAATGGCGACAACAGGCTGTCGCATCCGTCGCAATCGGCCGATAGTCCTGTAGGACAACCGTCATTCGGCGCACCACCGGGCCTGACGCAGCCAAGCCGCCGCGGCGCATGGCGACAACGGCGGCTCGAGGTCAGGCGCAGGGCCTGGCCGACCCTGGTCGGACCGGCGGGCCGGTAGCCCGCCGCGCCATCAACCGGGGTTGAGCGTCTCGTGGATCGCGGAGGCGGCACGCTTGCCGGCACCCGCCGCGAGGATGACCGTGGCCGCCCCGGAGACCGCGTCGCCGCCGGCGAAGACCAGCGAGCGCGACGTGGATCCGGTCCGCTCGTCGGCCACGATGCAGCCACTCGGCGTGGTGGACAGGCCCGCGGTGGTTCGCGTCAGCATGGGGTTCGGCGTGGTGCCGATGGCCAGGACGACGTTGTCGACCGGGATGACGAACTCGCTGTCGGGGATCGCCACCGGTCGGGCTCGGCCGGACTTGTCCGGCTCACCAAGGACCATCCGCTGGCAGCGAAGGCCGGAGACGCGCCCGTTCCCGTCGTCGATGATCTCGAGCGGGTTGGTCAGCCAGTGGAACTCGACGCCCTCTTCCTTCGCGTGGTGGTACTCCTCCTCGCGGGCGGACATCTCGGTCTCGCTCCGCCGGTAGATGACCATCGCCTTGGAGGCGCCCATGCGCATCGCCGTCCGGACGGCGTCCATGGCCGTGTTGCCCGCACCCACGATCGCCACGGACTCGCCGTGCGCCACGGGGGTGTCCGCGTCCGCGCTGTAGCCGCGCATCAGGTTGACGCGGGTCAGGTACTCGTTGGCCGAGTAGACGCCGACCAGGTTCTCACCCGGGATGCCCAGGAACTGCGGCAGGCCCGCACCGGTCCCGATGAAGACGGCCGAGTAGCCCATCTTCGTGGTGAGCTGATCCAGCGAGAGCGTGCGGCCGATGATGACGTTGCACTCGATCTTCACACCCAGGTCCGTGAGGAGCGAGATCTCCCAGTCCAGGATGTCCTTGGGGAGCCGGAACTCCGGGATGCCGTAGCGGAGCACGCCGCCCGGCGCGTGGAGTGCCTCGTAGATCGTGACGGAGTAGCCCAGCCGAGCCAGCTCGCCGGCACACACCAGGCCGGCGGGGCCCGAGCCGATGATGGCGACCTTCTCGGTCCGGGTGATCTGGGGCTTGGCCTCTTGGGTCTGCGTCCGCTCCCAGTCGGCGACGAAGCGCTCGAGGTGGCCGATGGCGACCGGGTTGAAGCGTCCGGCCAGGCTGCAGCGCGCCTCGCACTGGTTCTCCTGCGCGCAGACGCGTCCGCACACGGAGGCGAGCGGGTTGGCCGAGCGGAGGAGCCTGGATGCGCCCTGCATGTCGCCCAGGGCGACCGCATGGATGAACTGCGGGATGGGCACGCCCACCGGGCAGCCGGTCACGCAGATCGGGTCCTGGCAGCGCAGGCAGCGCTCGGCCTCGAACCGCGCGTGGTCCTCGGTGTAGCCCTCGTTGACTTCGAGGAAGTTGTGTGCCCGCATCCCCGCCACCTGGGTGGGCATGGGCGTCTTGTCAAATCGCTTGACTGGCATCTCAGACCGCCTCGGCCGTGGCGCACGCCAGCCGTTCGGCGGCGGCCTTTTCCTGTTCCGCGTACGCCTTGTTGCGGCGCATCGCGAGGTCAAAGTCAACCAGCTGGGCGTCGAAGACCGGCCCGTCGATGCAGGCAAACTGCGACTTGCCGTCCACGATGACGCGGCAGCCGCCGCACATCCCGGTGCCATCGACCATGAGCGGGTCCATCGAGACCATCGTCTTGATGCCCGATTCCTTGGTGGTGGCGGCGATCGCCCGCATCATGGCCATCGGCCCGATCGCGATCACGCGGTCCGGGCGTCCCGGGCCCTGTCCCTCGATCAGCTGGGCGAGACGCTGGGTCACGAAGCCCTTCATCCCGGCCGAGCCATCGTCCGTGCAGATCTCGACGTTGTCGGCCACGCCCAGGAGCTCGTTGGTCATGATCAGGAGATCCTGGTTCCGGGCCCCGACGATCGCCGTCGCCGTGTTGCCCTTGGCGTGGATCTCGCGCATGAGGCAGAGGAGCGCCGCCGCGCCGAACCCGCCGCCGACGCCCACCACGTGGGCCCCGCCGTCGGGGATCTCGATGGGGCTGCCCAGCGGGCCGGCCACGTCGAGGATCTCGTCGCCGACGTCAAGCGCATCCACCCGACGGGTGGTGGCGCCCACGGCCTGGACGACGATCGTGATGGTGCCCGCCTCGCGGTCGTAGTCCGCGATGGTCACCGGGATCCGCTCCCCGTCCTTGTGGACGCGGAGCATGACGAACTGGCCGGCCTGGGCGGATTCCGCGATGAGGCGGTTGTCCAGGACGAACATCTTGGTGACCGGCGTGAGCTGCCGTGTCTCGACGATCCGTGACATGCCTACAGCTCCGGGTTGGCGTGCATCGCCTTGAGACGGCTCCACCGCCGGTCCACCTCGGCCTGCAGCCGAAGCTCCAGCTCCGAGTTGCCGTCCGTGAGGAGATGGCGGGTCTTGCCCATCTGCTTCAGCCAGTCGGTGGCGGGGCGCCGCCGGCCCATCGCGTCGGGGTCGTACGTGATGGTGGTGTGGCCGTGATCCACCTCGTAGAGGGGGAAGAAGCACGTGTCGATGGCGGCCTGGAGCACCGGCGCGGCGCCGTCATCGGGGGTGCGCCAGTTGAGCGGGCAGAAGCTGAGGATCTTCCCGTAGACCAGGCCCTCGCGCTTGGCGTAGTACTGGGCCTTGGCGACCTTGCGCATCAGGTCCTCGGGGAAGCCCTCGCTCGCCGTGAAGACGTACGGGACATTGCAGGCCGCGAAGATCTGCGCCGTGTCCTTGTGGTGATAGCGCTTCCCGCTGTCGACCTTCCCGATCTCGCTGGTGGAGGTCCGGTTGCCGATCGGGGTGGAGTAGGACAGCTGGGCGCCCGTGTTCATGTAGCCCTGGTTGTCGTACTCCAGGATCATCATCTTGTGGTTGCGGTGGGCCGCGCCCAGTGCCGCGCCCATGCCGATGTCCATCCCGCCGTCGCCGGACACCATCACGAAGGTGGGATCCTCGACGGGCTTGGGCAGCTCGCCGCGGCGGACCCGCTCCCAGTACATCTCGACCAGCCCGGACAGCGTCGCCGCGCCGTTCTGGAAGAGGTTGTGCACGTAGTTGACGCGGTGGGCCGTGGCCGGGTAGCCGGTGGTGGTGACCATGGCGCAGCCGGTCTGGAAGAGCATGACCACGTCGCCTTCCAGCACGCGGCCGACCTGGTGCAGGGTGGGCACGATGCCGCAGCCCGGGCAGGCGCCATGGCCGGGGGCCAGGCGGCTGGGGACCTTGGTCATCTCCCAGACGGGTGCCAGCTCCACCGAGAGGGCGCCGGTCACGGGGTCCTTGTTGACCATCGCCATGCCGCGCGGGATGTCCTTGCCGGTGATCGGCGGCAGGCCCACCGGGCCCACGCGCGTGGCCACGCCGGCCGTGGCGCCGTGATAGGCGAATGCCTCGGCGACCTTGCCCGCCTGGGCCGTGTCGATGGCCAGCTGGATGAATGTCTGGGCGTCCGAGGCGCGGAAGTCCTTGCCGCCCAGCCCGTAGATCCGGGAGGCGACGACGGTCTCGTTGGCCTTGTCCTGCTGGATGGCGGCGCGGACCTCGAGCGACAGGTTGCCGCCGTCGGCACCGTACGAATCGGCGCGGTCGCCGATCGTCGCGGCCTTGACGTTGCGCAGCGCGGCGCGGAACTCGTGGGTGGGGAACGGGCGCAGGACGTTCGGCGAGATGACGCCGACCTTCTCGCCCCGGTCGCGGAACAGGTCCACGGCCTCCTTGGCCGTCTCAGCCGCGGAGTTCATCAGGATGACGGCCGCGTCGGCACCCTCCATCCGGTACTCGTCGAGGAGCGGGTAGTGACGGCCGGTCAGGCCCTCCAGCTCGGTCAGCACCTCCGGGATGACCCGGCGGGCGGCCTCCATGGCCTCCCAGAGCTGGACCTTGTTGTTGATCAGGTCGGGGTCGTTCATGTACGGCCCGAACGTCGTGGGGTGGTCGAAGTCCAGCGGCGTCGGGAAATGCGGCCGCACGCCCAGGAACGCCTTGATGGGATCAAGGTCGTCGAAGATCTGGATCCGGCGCTTCTGGTGGCTGGTGAAGAAGCCGTCGTAGCAGACGATGACCGGCAGCCGCACGTCGGGGTGCTCCCCGATCTTCACCGCTGCGAAGTTCATGTCGTAGACGGCCTGCGGGTCGCGCGCCAGCAGGATGATCCAGCCGGTGTTGAGCGCGAAGTAGATGTCCGAGTGGTCGCCGCGGATATCGAGCGGTCCGGAGACCGTGCGGGCGGCGATGTTGAGCACCATGGGCACGCGCGTCCCGGCCTGGACCGGCAGCTGCTCCAGCGAGTAGAGCAGGCCCTGCGAGCTGGTCGCGTTCAGCACCCGGCCGCCGCCCAGCGCCGCGCCGTAGCAGATGCCGGCCGCGCCGTGCTCGCCGTCGCCGGCGATCATCACGATCTCGTGGTCGCCGTCCGCGTGCATCTTCGAGAGGCTCTCGGCGACCTCCGTCGACGGCGTGATCGGGAAGTAGCCCATCACGTGGAAGCCCACGTCCCGGGCAGCCAGGGCCGCGGCCTCGTTGCCGCTCCGGAAGTCCATCTTCTGGCGGGCGCTGCCGCGCGGCGGGAGTCCGGCCGCGGTCGGCTCGGCCTCGCGCATCTCGGTCGTCATGCGGGCTTCCTCACTTGATGAATTCGGGGAAGAGCGGGACGCGCAGGGAGTCGGCCAGGCCGGGCGTCTCGGCGGTCTTCGCCAACGCTCCGGTGGGGCAGGACTCGACGCAGCGCAGGCAACCCTTGCAATAGCGGTAATCCACGCCCTGCAGCACGCGCAGGTACTTGGCGCCCGGCTCTCCGTCGCCCCAGACGAGGCACAGGTCCGGGCAGACGAGGTCACAGGTGCCGCAGTGCACACACTTCTCGGTGTCCAGGACGGGCATCCAGCCCACCCGCGACATGGAGAGGTCGTTCCAGAAGGTGCTGCCTGGCGCCATCACGATCCCGCCCTCGGGCTGGGTGGTGAAGCCCCAGGCGGGTTCGCTCCGCGCGGCCGGCAGGGCGCCGACCGCCTCGCCGATCCCGGTGACGACCTCCACCTCGGTCTGGCCGCGCCGGAAGGCACGATCATTGGAGGCGACGGCCTCGGGGTGCTTGCCCGCGAACTCCTCGGACAGCGCCTCGCGAACGATCTCGGCGTCGAGGAACGGGAATGCCTCGCACAGGGTGCCCAGCAGGACCGCGTTGGGCCGCGACTTCTCCTGGAGGGCGATCACCCCGGCGTCCACCCGGAAGACGCGGACGGTCTTGGGCAGGACCTTCAGCTCCGGGAGTGGCCCGGCGGGGGCGTTGAGGATCACCGTCCCGTCGGCCTTGATGCCGGCGAAGGTGGCCGGATTCCGGATCAGCGCCGCGTGGAAGACCACGAGGCAATCCGGCAGCTCGACCGGCTCGCTGGTGCGGATGGGCGCCTCGGAGGGCGTGAGGCGGACGAAGGAGCGGACCGGGGAGCCCTTCTTCTCCGAACCGTAGGACGAGAAGCTCGCCCCATTCAGGCCGAGACGCAGCACGGCGGCCGTGGCGAGGATCTGACCGGCGCCATGCGCGCCCAGACCCCCGATCGACTCGAACCGAATCTCGAAGGTGGCTGCCGCATTCGGAAGGATGCCCGACGCCGACGGGCGCGAGACTGCTTGGGACGTCATGGTGCGAGGATGTCCTCCAAGGCTTTTGGATCGGGAGTGGCGGGTGGCACGTAGTTCGGGGGCCGGTTGGCACATCGCCCGGACGTGGTGCGACTACACCACGCCTGGGCACGCCCGGGGAGCGTCGGCGCAGGCGGGTTGATCCCCGCCGAGGACGGGGCCGAGGTGACGTGGTGGCGACTGGCGGTCAGCGGGGATCCGGCACGCGGATGCCGAGGATGCGCATGATCTCGGTGCCGATCGCCAGCGTGAAGCCCGGCAGGGCGGTTCGCACCGGGATGGAGAGCGGGACGCCGAAGCCGAACGAGCGGCCGCCGATCCCCACGAACGAGCCGGGGGGCAGGCAGCCACGGGCGGTCGAGATGCTGCGGATCCCCTCGTCGATCCTGGCCACGTGGGCCGAACGAGGAACCGGGCCATCCGACCGGTTGGCGAGATCAAGCAGGGAGACGGTGACGATGGCACCGGGCTCGACGTTGGCGGCGGTGTCGATGATGACGCAGGCCTCACCCTCGCCCAGATCGATGAGGTCGCTCACGTCGAGCAACTCGCGACGACGCACCTCGACCTGATCCAGCACCTGGCGCGGGAGCGTGGGCAGGAGGTGGGCGATGGCAATCAGCGGCGCGCCGTTGTCTCCCCGATCCGCATCACCGCAGACCAGGATTCGCAGGCTCGCCGCATGGCTCATCAGGTGCACTCCCGGGTGGTTCGACGGCGGTCCACGCCGCACGGGACGGTGCGGGAGAGGGTCAGTACGCAGCGACGCCCGGCATTCCCGAGCCGCCACCCCAGAACCGTACGTGCGCGCCCGCGGGAGGCGCGATTGCCGATCGGCCTGCCGTGGCCGTGCCGGAAGTCACCTGCCGGGCGGACCATCTCGAGGCCCCGGCCGCCGAGGCGGTCCCGTGGTCCCGAATCGATAGGCCATCCGGCCCTACCACGGGCCATGGGCTGAGACCAAGATTCCGCACAAGAAGGGCATCGGAGGGGACGCCCGATGCCCTTCTCGCTTTCCCTCCGTCCCCACTCCCCCACCTTCCCCTCCCGCCTTCGGCGCGCCCTCGGGCGGCCCCTTGGCGGGCGTGTCGCCTGACCGTGGAAACGACCTCCCGGCCGCGGACGGGGGCCGGCGTGGCCCACGGGAGTCGCGACGCGGCCCATGGGAGCACGAAGTGCGCGACGGGAGACAGGGCCGTCCGCCAGGCGTCGGTCCGCGCCCGGGCTAGAGGAGGCCGCTGCGCCGGGCCTCGTCGCGGAGCCGTTCGCGGGCATCCGGGTGCGCCACCGCGATCAACGACAGGGCGCGCTCGCGCAGGCTCCGACCGTGCAGCTGAGCCACACCCCATTCGGTGACGATCGTCCGCGCATGGGCGCGCGTCGTCACCACCCCCGCGCCCTCGCGCAGCGACCCCACGATTCGCGATGCCGCGCCGCCGGACGCCGTTGATGGGAGGGCGATGATCACCCGACCCTCCGGGGCGAGGGAGGCGCCCCGGACGAAGTCGACTTGGCCGCCTACCCCGGAGTAGAGCCGATGGCCGATCGAATCCGACACGACCTGGCCGGACAGGTCGACCTCGATCGCCGAGTTGATCGCCGTCATCTTCCGGAAGGTACGGATGACCGCGGTGTCATTGGTGAAGTCGACCTGGCGCATCTCCACCATCGGATTATCCCGGGCAAACTCGTACAGGCGCGGGCTGCCCATCATGAACGCCGCCACGATCTTCCCCCGGTTGCGCTCCTTGCGCGAGCCGTTGATGACCCCGGCCTCCACGAGATCGACCACGCCGTCGGTGAACATCTCGGTGTGGACGCCCAGGTCCCTCTTGCCGGTGAGCGCCGCGCAGACCGCGCCCGGAATGCCGCCGATCCCCAATTGGAGCGTCGCCCCGTCTTCGACCAGGTCCGCCACGTACTCGCCGATCCGCCGTTCGATCTCGCCGATCGGCACGGGCGGGTGGCTGTACGGGGGTGCGGGATCCACCTCGACGCCCAGGTCGATGTCGTCGACGTGGACGAAGCTCTCGCCCAGGGTCCGCGGCACCGCCGGGTTGAGCTGCGCGATCACCGTCCGGGCGGAGCGGATCGCCGCGTGCATCGCCTCGACCGAGGTGCCCAGCGAGCAGAAGCCGTGCGCGTCGGGCGGCGTCACGTTGATCAGCACGGCGTCGAGGGGCATCTCGCCCGACAGGAAGAGCTGCGGGATGTCGGACAGGAAGATCGGGACGTAGTCGGCGCGCCCCTCGTTGACGGCGGCCCGGGCATTCGGCCCGATGAACAGCGCGCGGTGCCGAAAGTGGGGCGCCATCTCGGGCGCCAGGTGCGGCGCAGGCCCCTCCGCGTGGAGGTGCGCGACAGTGACGCCGGTCAGCTCCGGCGCGCGGTCGACAAGGGCCTGAAGCAAGGTGCTCGGCGTGGCCGCCTGGCCGTGCAGGTAGATGGTGTCGCCCGAGCGGATGCCGGCCACGGCCTCCTGGGCGGAGACGATTCGCACTGGGCCAGTCTAGGCCGTGGGCTGCGCGACGCCAGTGGGCCGGAACGCCGGAGTGCGGGGGCCGGAATGCGACGGATCGCGGGCCGGTCGGCCCGCGCCGCGCCGCCGCCGCACGGGCCCCGATTCAGCCGCCGCGGTCGATCCGATGCTTGGCCACGAAGGCCGCCGCCTGCGCGCGACGCTCGAGGTTGAGCTTCGACAGGATCGAACTGACGTAGTTCTTCACGGTCTTGTCCGACAGGAAGATCTCGCTCGCGATCTCCTTGTTGGTCTTCCCCTCGGCCACCAGGAGGAGGATCTTCTGCTCCTGCGCGGTCAGCTGAGCCAGTTCGTCGGTGCGCGACCCCGTGGCGATCCGCCGGACCCGCTCCAGGACCTTCTCCGTCACGGCGGGATCAAGCAGCGACTCGCCGCGGCCGACGGCCTCCAGGGCGGCGACCAGATCCCGGGCGCGGACCTGCTTGAGCAGGTAGCCGCTGGCACCGGCGACGATGGCGGACAGGACCGCCTCCTCGTCCGGGTAGGAGGTCAGCATCACGACGCGCGTCTCGGGCAGCTCCGCGCGGATCTCGCGGCAGGCCTCGATCCCGGAGCCATCGGGGAGCCGGACGTCCATGATCACGATGTCCGGCTGGAAGCGGCGTGCTGCCTCGATCGACTCCGCGACGGTCCCCGCCTCGGCAATCACGTGGAAGCCCTCGCGCCTGTCGAGGAGCGCGACGAGTCCCTGGCGCACCACCTCGTGGTCGTCCACCACGAGCAGGCGCAGGACGGGTTGAGCTTCGGTCACAGTTGGGCCTCCGGCGTGGCTTCGAGCGGTACGCGCACGATGATACGCGTCCCGGCGCCCGGCTCACTGTCGATGACCAGCATGCCGGACATGGCCGCCGCCCGGTCGTGGAGATTGTCGAGGCCATGGTGGCCGGGCTGGACCGGCGCGGCGGGGTCAAACCCGCGGCCATTGTCCGAGATCTCGAGCACTGCGCTGCCGTCCTCCTCGCGCAGCGAGATCCGGCCGCGGGTCGCCCGCGAGTGGCGTGCCATGTTGCTGAGCGCCTCGCGCGCCATCTGGAGCAGCTGTGCGCGGTGCGTGCTGGGCAGCACCAGCTGCACGTGGTGGCCATGCTGGGCGTCGAGGTCCAGCTCGAACTCGATCATCGTGTTGATCCGGACCTCCTCGGCCAGCCCGGCCAGGCCCACCACGAGGTCGCCCGCGTCGACCAGCTCGGATTCGAGGCCCAGGATGAAGTTGCGGATGTCACGGATCGTGAGGTTCAGGCGGTCGATGGCGCGGTCAACCCTGGTGGCCGCTTCGACCGGGTTGTCCTTGACCATGTCCGGGACATCCTCGAGGGAGAGGGCGACTGCATAGATGCCCTGGATGATCCCGTCGTGCAGGTCACGCCCGATTCGGTCGCGCTCCTCGACCACCGCCAGCTGCGAGACCCGGGCGTGGAGGTGGGCGTTCTCGATGGCGATGGCCGCGTGCCGGGCGAACATCTCGACGAGCAGCTCGTCGGTCACCGTGAACTCGGCGGCACCGATCTTGTTGCTGAGGTAGAGGTTGCCCAGCGACCCCCCCTTGGCCGCGACAGGCACGCCCAGGAAGGAGCGCATCTCCGGGTGGTTCGGCGGGAACCCGTGGGCCTCCGGGTGGGTGCCAATCTCCTGGATGCGGTAGCTCCGTCCCTGGTGGATGATCAACCCCAGGATCCCCAGGCCACTGGGCGGTGCGCCGATCGCGCGGCGCTCCTCGCGGCGGAGCCCGCTGGTGATGAACTGCTCGATCCGCCCGTGCGCATCAACAATCCCCAGCGCCGCGTACTCCGCGCCGACGAGGGTCCGAACGCGATCGGTGATGATCTGCAGCACGGACTCCAGGTCCATGATCCCGGCGATGGCGCGGGTCGCCTCGTCGAAGGCCTCGAGCGCGCTGATCGCGGTCTCTGGCTCTCTGAACGCGAGGTCGTGGCGCGGGCGGGCAGGGGTGGGCTGGTGGGACATCCCATGTAGGGTAGCAGCGGCGGACCGAAGCCCCGCGGGCAGTTGGGGCCGGGCGGCCCCCGGCGATGGGTCCACAAGTCCCTACAGGGTTCCCTGTGCGGCCGAAGAATGACGTCATGACCGTGCAGCCCCCGCGATCGCGTCCCGCGGCGTCCGCCGCCATCGACTGATGGTGGCGCCGCTCTTGCCGGCCGGGCCCCTCCCCGAGCTGCGGCGCCATGCCAAGTTGCTGCTCGCGACCGACCTCGCCCCCAGCTCCGAGATGGCCACATCCGAGGCGTTCCGCCTGGCCGCCCAGATGGGTGCCGCCGTCCTCGTCGTCAATGTCATCGACCCGGGTGCCCTGCGGCGCACCACGGGACGCGGGCTGGCGGTGCACCAGGTGCGTGCCAGCAAGGAGCTGGCGATGTCCGAGCTGGTCGCTCGCGGCCGAGCCCATGGCGTCGAAGTCTCCTACCTGATCTGGGAGGGCGATCCGGCGGAATCGATCATCGAGGCCTCCCAGTCCGAGGACGTGGACCTGATCGTGATCGGCAACCGGGGCCACAGCGGGATGGGCCGGGCACTCATCGGAAGCGTCTCGGACGAGGTGATCCGCAGCGCGCACTGCCCGGTCGTCGTCGTCCGCCAGTCCCTGCCAGAGCGGTAGAGGGGCCCAGTCGGGCGGTCGCCGAGGCGTTGGGCCCGGTGGGCGGATAGGGCGCCGGCTGTCCCCGGGGGGTCCATGCAGGCGACGGCGCGCGAATAGGGCGCCCTCAGTCCACGATCGTGTGGCTCTGCTCCCGCAGGAACTGCGCGACGTAGTACATGCCCAGCCCGGCCTTGCCCGTGGACCCGCTCCCCTTCCAGCCACCGAATGACTGGATCCCCGGCCATGCACCCGTAGTGGAGCCGGCCCGGCGGTTGACGTACAGGACGCCGGCCTGCATTCGATCCAGGAAGCGGTCCACCTCGGCGCGGTCCTCGGAGTAGATGCCGGCCGTCAGCCCGTACAGCGAGTCGTTGGCCAGGCCGATCGCCTCGTCCAGCGAGGCCACCGGGTGCACCGCCACGAACGGCGCGAACAGCTCGTCCTGGAAGAGCCGGTGTGCGGCGGGCAGGCCACCCACGACCGTGGGCTCCACGAAGAACCCGCGCGCCATGATGCCGCCGGCCAGGCGCTCCCCGCCGGTGAACACCCGCCCGTCGCGCCTGGCATCGGCCACGGCCGCGCCCCAGCGATCCACCGCCCGCTGGTCGATGACCGGCCCCATGAACGTCTCGCGCAGCAGCGGGTCGCCCACGCGCAGCGCCTGCGTCCGCGCCACCAGCCGCGCCACCAGGTCGTCGTGGACGGCCTGCTCCACGTACACCCGCGAGTTGGCGGAGCACTTCTGCCCGTCGAACCCGAAGGAGGCGCGGACGATCCCCTCGGCCGCCTCGTCGAGGTCGGCGTGGCGCGTCACGATCGCCGGGTTCTTGCCGCCCATCTCCACGATGCACGGCCGCGGCCAGCGCGTGGTGAACGAGCGGTAGAGCGCCATCCCCACCTCGTACGAGCCGGTGAAGACCATCCCATCGATGCCCGGGTGGTCCTGGAGCGCCTGGCCCACCGTGGCGCCGGGTCCCATGACCAGGTTCAGCACCCCGGCGGGGACCCCCGCGTCCACGTATGCCTGGGTCAGCACGACGGCCGACCACGAGGTGACCGAGGCGGGCTTGAAGACCACGGTGTTGCCGGCGATCAGCGCGCCCGCAATGGGCCCGGACGCCAATGCCATCGGGAAGTTGAATGGGCTGATCACGCCGAACACGCCGTGCGGCCGGAGGATGGTCCGGGTATGCACCGCGGCGTCGCCGAGGTTGCCCATCGGGTGGTCGTACCCGTTGTTGTCCTCCATGGTCTGGGCGTAGTAGCGGATGAGGTCCGCGGCTTCCTCGACCTCGCCCAGCGCCTCCATGCGTGTCTTGCCGCACTCGAAGGCCATGACGGCGGCGTAGTCCATCAGCCGCTCGCTGATCAGCTCCGCGGCCGCGCGGAGGATCCGCAGCCGCTCCCCCCACGGCGTGGCGGCCCAGGCGGGCTGCGCCCGTCGCGCCGCGGCCACCGCCGCGTCCACGTCCGCCCGCGTCCCCATGGCGAACTGCCCCAGCACGATGTCCGTGTCGATGGGCGATCGAACCTCGAACGTGCCGTTGCCGTCCCGCCACGCCCCATCGACCAGGTTCCGATGGCTGGCGCCCAGGCGGACCCGAACCCGCTCCACGCCCGCCTCGAAGCCCGCGTGGAGCTCCTCGTTGTCGGCCCGCAGGGTGGCGTACGTGATCTTCATCCGCGGCCCGGAATCGCTCGTCATGGTGGTTCCTCGCGCTGGAGCCAGGGGCTGGCGGGCCGCGGGGCGGCAGCCCAGGTCATTGCCGCCAGTCTAGCGCCGGGTGCCAGCCGGGCCGCCGGGTGCTAGGCTCCCGGGCAGCCGATTGGCGGCCTGGCGCCCGCACCCTAGGCGCGACGAGGAGGAGTGAGGAACATGGGCCTGCTGGAGGGGCGCCGCGCCCTGATCTTCGGGGTGGCGAACGACCACTCCATCGCCTGGGGCATCGCCCAGGCCCTCCACGCCGAGGGCGCGATCGTGGGCTTCAGCTCCGTCGAGAGCCTGGTGGAGCGGCGCGTCCGGCCGCTGGCGACGTCCATCGGCTCCACCTTCGTCGAGCCGTGCGATGTCCAGTCGGACGAGCAGATCCGCGGCGTGATGGAGAAGTGGCAGGCGGCCCACGGCCAGATCGACATCCTGGTCCACGCCCTGGCGTTCGCCAAGCGCGAGGACCTCGACGGCGAGTTCGTGGCCACGTCGCGCGACGGCTTCGCCCTGGCGATGGACGTCTCCGCCTACTCGCTGGTCGCCCTGGTCCGCGAGGCACGGCCACTCCTCCACCCCGGCTCGTCGGTCCTGACCCTGACCTACTACGGCGCGGAGAAGGTGGTTGCCAACTACAACGTCATGGGCGTCGCCAAGGCGGCGCTGGAGGCGTGCGTTCGCTACCTCGCCGCGGACCTGGGGCCGTCCGGGATCCGGGTCAACGCGATCTCGGCCGGGCCGGTCCGGACGCTGGCGGCCAGCGGCATCGCGGGCTTCAAGAAGCTGTACGGCTCGTTCGCGGAGACCGCCCCGCTGCGCTCCAACATCACCATCGAGGACGTGGGCAAGAGCGCGGTCTACCTGGCGTCGGACCTCTCGTCGGCCGTGACCGGCGAGGTCCACTACGTGGACGGTGGGTTCAACGTCCTGGGGGTGCCGCTCGCCGAGGGCTGACCGGGCGAATTTCGAGGGTCTTCCCGGGGGGCCCGGCTGTCGTCGGGCTCCTATGCTGATCGGCGGCCGAGCGCTCCCTGCGGCCGGATCAACTGATAACCTCACCCCAGGGGAGCCGCCCGTCATGATCAGCCCGCTGCGCACCGCCGTGTCCCTCGTGATCGTCGCGGCGCTCGGAGGCGCACTCGCCCTCGCCGGCGAGTCGGCACTCCGCCCCGTCCCGACGCCGCGGGTGGTCACGCTCCACCACGGCCACGTCACATCGGAGTACGTGGACCTCGGCGCTCCGGGCCCGTCCGTGGGCGACGTCTGGGTGCTGACCGCCGCGCTGACCGACGATTCGGGTGCCGCGCTGGGCTGGCTCCGCGGCACGGTCACCACCACGGCGGAGAACCAGCCCGGGCCGGGCGACGAGATCCGGAACGTGGACCTGGTGCTGCAGGCGGGTGGCGCGGGCGACCAGATCGTCATCGGCGGGCAGGCTGCCTACCCGAAGGACGGCGGCACGCTGGCCAGCGGGTCGGTGACCATCCGGCCGATCACCGGTGGGTCGGGCGCATACGCCGGGGCGCGCGGCTGGGTGGAGACCCGCCACTTCGCCAACGACACGTGGGACCAGGTCGCCCACCTGCTTCCCTAGGCGCCGCGGCAGTCAGCACACAGGCCGCCCACGGACAGGTGGCTCAGGTCAACGCTGAACCCGCGGGCGTCGTGCAGGCCGATCGTCAGCTCGGCGGCCTCCCCCGCCGGCAGCTCCCAGGTCCGGCGGCAGCGCGTGCAGTGGAGATGACCGTGCGCCGCATCGGGGAGGATGTGGAACTCCTCGCGGCCGTCGTGGCCGTGGCTGTGGCTGACCAGCCCCAGCTCCTCCAGCACGTCCAGGGCCCGGTAGACGGTCGAGGGCACGGTGGCCGGGTCCACGGCGCGGCAGCGATCGACCAGCTCGGACCCGGTGACGTGTCCGGTGCTGGCGGCAAGCACGTCGATGAGCACGCGGCGCTGGGGCGTCCAGCGCAGCCCCCGGGCCCGCAGTCGCTCACGCACCGATGCCCACGGCGCCGGTTCCGCTGGCTGCGGCGCTCGTTCGGACGCCGCCCGGGCGGTCATCGCGCCTAGCTCCCCAGCCCGATCGACCGAAGAATCGCGTCGAGATCCGGGAGGCTGTCCTGGAGCTCGAAGAAGAAGAGGAGGCCCACGACCAGGCTCAACGCCCCGGCGACGGCCCCAGCCACCACGTAGATCCGCTGCCGCGTCTGGCTGGCCACGAAGCCCGTCGCCGTGATCACCACGATGGCCGAGTTGGAGATCAGGAGCCCCACGATGAAGGCCAGCATCATGGGGATGCCCAGTCCGATGCCGCTGGCCCCGCCGATGGCGGCGATGATCAGCACCTGCGTCCCGGTCTCTGCGCCGATCCCGTGGATCATCCCCACGCCAAATGCGGTCTTTGGCCCATACGATGCCATCTCGACCGGCTCGGCGTGCTCGTGGCCGTGGAGCCGCGCCTGGAAGCGCCGCCAGGCCGCGCGGGCAAGGGCAAAGACCACCATCCAGCGGCTGCGCAGGTGGAACTCCTCGCCATGCCGGATGTACGCGTAGATGCTGTAGAAGACCCACACCCCCAGCACGATCAGCGTCAGGCCCACCACGCGGCCCATCAGCGGGTCCACCCAGGAGGGCAGCAGCGTGCCGAAGACCAGCGCCAGCAGGCCCAGGACGGCAACCAGCGAGCCGTGACCCAGCGCATAGAGCGTGCCCAGCAGCAGCGCGCGCCGCTGCTCGGCCCGGAGGCGCGCCTTGCTGGGCGCCACCGCCGACGGCGCGACCACCACGGCATGGTGGCCGGCCCCGGCGGGGCGATGCCGGGCCAGCTCCCCCGCGCCGCCGTGGTCATGACCGTGCGCGCCGGCCGCACGGTCTCCCACCGCGTGGGCGGCCTCATGAGCGCGGTCGCCGGCGTCGGCCACGGTCGTGGTGCTGGTGATGTCGGTGATCGCCGCGATGTGGTCCCAGTCGATCCCATGGCGGATGCCCAGCAGCAGCGCGGTCACCAGCAGGGACACGGCGCCGTCGGAGCCATCGGAGCCGGCGGCGCCGAGCGCGACAGCGGCAATGACGGAGACGGCAAGGACGGAGGTGATCATGTGGGCTCCCGTGCGTGACCGCAGTATTGCACGGTGTTGCAACAGCGGGTCGTTGCGACTGTCGCCTTACCCACCCTCGCGGATGAACAGCTCCCCGCGCGAGTTCGCGAAGAGGGACCGGTAGCCGGCGGCCACGACCCTCGCCCGTGCGTCGGAGGGCAGGCCCGCGGGCTCCAGCAGGACGTACGGACAGCCCGCACCAAGCAGGCTCTCCAGCTCGGCGTACCTGTGGAGGCGGCCCCCGACGGTGTGGATGCTGACCTCCGCATCGGGCGTGACGTCCGTCTCGATCACCCCGGCGAAGACCCCGAGCGGCACGGCCGCCCACTGCTGGAAGCTGCGAGCCACGTGCAGGACCTCGCTGGACGCCGTGAGCCGGCCGGCGGCGATCTCGGCCCGGAGCGCCGCCAGGAGCGCCTCCTGCTCGGGGACCACGATCCGCCGTGCATCGGGGTAGCCCACCCAGTAGCCCTGTTGGGCGGTCCTGAGCTGGAGCGAGATCGTCTCGCTGACCCGGCGCTCGCCGAGGTAGTACGCGTCGGTCAGGGGCGCCTGGCGGATGGGCAGGATCGCCATGGCGAGGAAGATGGCGAGGAGCGCGGGCGGCACCACCACGGGAAGCCGAGCATCGGTCCAGGCCGCCTCCAGCGCGATCGCCGCGGACAGGACGAAGATCACCGGCAGCCAGTAGTGGAGCGTCTTGGGGACCTCGAAGCGGAGCGCGGCCTGCAGGGTGCCCTCGGGCGGCACGAGGTTCGTGGCGGTCGCCGCGATCACCCCGGCGGCCAGCGCGCCCAGGAGCACCGGGTTGAGCACCCGCCGCGTGGCGAGGACCAGCCCGGCCACGCTGACCCAGACCAGGATGGGGATCGTGGGCAGGAGCTTGTCGAGCGCGGCCCAGCCGGCGTCCCAGACGTCGGCCGCGTCGACCAGTGCGACGAGCGCGGCCATCAACACCGCCAGCCGACCGATCCACAGCAGCAGGTTGCGCACCGCGCCGAATCGGGCGGCAACCCAGGCCGGGACGATCGCCGCCGGGATGGCGACCAGCGCGACGGCGGTGGGCAGCGCCACCTCGGTCATCGCGGCGAGCTGCGGCAACGCCAGGACCCCAGCCGCCAGGAGCGCCGGCACCAGCTGCTCCTTGGTCCGGTCCGGCCAGCCGGCCAGCACCAGGCCCACCGAGAGCACGGTCAGCGCGCCGATCACCGGGTGGACCAGGATGGCCGCGGCGAGGCCGGCGCCGAGCAGCACCGACCGGCGGAGCGACGCCGGCTCACGGCCGGCGACCCGGTCGGCCACCTCGGCGAGGCACCAGGCGGCCAGCGGCAGCACGAGGACGGTCGCACGCGCATCCGGCAGGCGGACGAACGACGTGGTCAGGACGAACGCAAGCACGGCCCACGCGCCGGTCTTCCCGCCGCCCAGGGCCGTCCCCAGCCGGTGGACGCCCAGGGCCACCGCGATGGCCCCGGGCAAGGCGAACGCGGCGACGCCCAGCGCGGCCGGGAGCATCGCCAGCGTGTCGATCACGCCGAGGAGGGCCGCATAGCCCAGGAAGGTGCGTGACGGACCGTAGATGGGCGAGGCGGTCGTGGTGACGGACGCGAAGTCGCCGAAGGTCCGCAGGTGCTCCACCGGCGCCACGTGGTTGGGCAGCACGTCCACGAAAGGCACGACCGGCGACGCGAGCTGGAGGAGGAGCAGCCCGGACCAGGCGATGCCGACCACGACCCAGAGCGGCCACCAGTCGGTGAGCACCCACCAGCCCGGGCGCGGACCCATGGCGGCGGGCCACGGCAGCGGTCGCGGGCCGGCCGACGAGCCCACGATCGATCCCCCGCTCGGGGCGAGGCGAGTGTCGGGTGACGGCAATGCCGCGACCAGGACGGGTCCGATGCGGCCCCGGGCGAGGTGCCCGACCCCAAGGACCGCCCCGTGCACGGCCACCAGGACCGGCCAGCGGAAGGTGCCCGTGCCGCCGAGGGCCCCCAGCAGGATGATGTCGAGGAGCGTCGCCCCCACGAAGCCGGCCAGCAGCGCCTCGCCGGGCGTCCAGAACGGCCGCCCGAGGCCGACCCGGAGGAGCACGAGGCCGGCCGCGACGTTCAGCCCGGTGGCGGCGAGGACCAGGATCGCGGCCGGAAGGGTCGTGCCAAGCTGTCCCACGACGCCCGCGGCGGCGGCGCCGGGGTCAACGCCAAAGGGGCCCCTGGCCTCCATCGAGAGCCCGATGGCCAGCAGCACGGCCGCGAACGCGGCCACCGTCGCGGGTGGCGGCACGGCCGGCCGCCGCGCCGACGGCGCGGGGAGGCCCGGAAGCGCGCGAATGGACGGAAGCGGCGGAAAGGACGGCACGGCGGGGCGATGGTACGGCTTCCCCGCGCCGTGGCGCTCCGGCCGATGCCAGGGCGAGGGCAGCGATGAGGCCGGACCCCCCGGCGGATGCCTGGGGTCGCGCACGCGACGGTGGCGCCCGACCCGTCGCCGGAGCATCATTCGCCCATGAGTGAGACTGCGGACGTCATCATCGTTGGGGCCGGCGTCCAGGGCGCCAGCCTCGCCTTCCACCTGGCCAGCCGCGGGCAGCGGGTGATCGTCCTGGAGCGCAGCGCCGTCGCGGCGGGCGCCACGGGCCGGTCGTCCGGCTTCGTGCGGATGCACTACGACCTCGCCAGCGAGTCCTACCTCGCCTGGGCGTCGTACCCGTACTTCCGCGACTGGCAGGAGCGCGTCGGTGCCGGGGACTGCTCCTTCGTCAAGACCGGGTTCATCCAGCTGGTCCCGCCGGAGCTGTCAGACAACCTCCGGGCGAACGTGGCCAACCAGCAGGCGCTGGGCGTGGGCACCAAGCTGATCTCGCCCGCGGATGTCGCACGCATCGTGCCGGGCGCCATCGTGGACGACATCGAGGTGGCCGCCTGGGAGCCCGGCTCCGGGTACGCGGATCCTTCCGGGACCGCGGCGGGGTTCCTGGCCGCGGCTCGCAAGCTGGGAGCGCGGGTGCTGACCGGCTGCGAGGTCCACCGGCTGATCGTCGCCGGATCGCGCATCACGGGCGTCGAGTCATCCAAGGGCATCTTCCAGGCGCCCGCCATCGTGCTGGTCAACGGCGTCTGGGCCACCCCGCTCGCCAGGACCGCGGGCCTGGACCTGCCCGTGGAGGCCTGGCGCCACAACACCGCGTACTTCGGGCTGCCGCAGGGCCACGGGCCCAACTTCCCGGTCGTGATCGACGAGGCCAACGGGGTCTACTGGCGGCCCGAAGGCCAGGGGCTGATGCTGGTCGGGCTGCACGGCGGCAACGAGTTCGGGGGCGATCCGGACGGGCCCATGGCGCCGATGCCGGACGAGGAGACCATCGACATGATCACCCGGGTCTGTGCCCGGCTCCCATGGATGGACCAGGGCACGCTGCGCACGGCGCACGGCGGCCAGGACGGCATCACGCCGGACCAGCACCCGATCATCGGCCCCGCCGGTCCGGATGGGCTGTGGCTGTCGGTCGCCTACTCGGGCACCGGGTTCAAGACCGCGCCGGCGATCGGCTGCGCGTTGACCGAGTGGATGCTGGACGGCGCGCCACGTTTGGCCGATCTCACGATCTACGACCTGGGACGCTTCGCCCGGGGCGCGCTCATCGTGGGCGAGCACCCGTACGGCCACCTCTGGCGCTGACCCCGGCGGGCCGTGGGGCCTGATGGGCCGCCGCCGGGTGTCGCCCGGCTCTTGAATCGACGCCTGCCCCGAGCAGGCTTGCGGCATGCGGACGATCGACCTTCGGCGCGACCTCAAGCGCTACTACGCACCGCGACCCGGCGTCGTCGAGCTCATCGAGGTCCCGGCCTTCCAGTTCCTGGCCATCGACGGGGAGGTGCCGGCCGGCGAGCAGCCTGGGGACTCGGCGGCGTTCCAGGCGTCGGTTGGCGCGCTGTACGGTGCCGCTTACACCCTGAAGTTCGCGTTCAAGAAGCGCCCCGTCGATCCGGTCGACTTCCCGGTGATGGCGCTCGAGGGGCTCTGGCCGGCCGACATCGTCGGCTTCGAGGGCGCCCGGACCGAGGCGTGGGCGTACACGCTCCTGATGCTCGTGCCCGACCTGGTGGGAGCCGCCGACCTGGCCGCGGCGATCGCGGCCGTCCGGGCGAAGCGCGGACCCAACCCGGCCCTCGACCACGTGCGCCTGGAGCGGCTCGAGGAGGGCCTGTCTGTCCAGGCCCTGCACGTGGGCCCGTATGCGACCGAGCCCGCGACGATCCAGCGCATGCGGGACTTCGCGCAGGCCGCGGGCTGCGAGCCGCACGGCCGCCACCACGAGATCTACCTGGGTGACCCGCGCCGCGCCGATCCGGCGAAGCTGAAGACGGTCCTGCGCCAGCCGGTTCGTCGCCGGCCGGCGGGCGCCGCCGCGACCTCGGGCCTGCGGGCGTGAGCTAGCTGGGCGTCGGGCTCGGGGGGATGGGGCTGGGCGTCGGCGTCGGGCTGGGCGCGGCAGAGGGCGACCCGGACGGCTTCGGCGTCCCCGTGGGGAGGGTCGTCGGGACCGGGAAGGCGGAGGGCGACGGCGTTGGGGTTGGGACCGGCGGCAGCAGCGCGGCCACGTCGCCCCGGATCCTGGTGATCACGGCCGGGGTCAGCCACTCCGGGTAGGTGGGTGGCACGATCCGCAACTGGTGGACGGCGGCCGATGCGGCCCGGCCGAAGAGCGTCACCAGGTTGGGCAGGCTTTCGCGGGGCAGGTCGGTCCAGGCCGCGCCCTTGGCGGCGGTCACGAGGTCCGGCGCCTGGAGGATGGTGGCGGGGCCCAGTTGCTGGCGGATCGCGAGGAGGAGCGTCTGCTGGCGATCCATTCGGCCGTAGTCCGAGTCCTGGTGCCGGCTGCGGGCATACGCGAGCGCCATCCGCCCGTCGAGGTGCTGCTGGCCGGCCCGGATGTTGAGCACGATGCTGCCGCGGACCGGATCGGGGTAGTTCTCGTCGTAGACCGAGTACGGCACGTTGATGTCGATCCCGCCCAGGGCGTCCACCACGCGGACCACGCCGATCAGGTCGGCCACGAGGACGGCGTCGATCGGCCGCCCCGCCAGCTCCGACACGATCGACCGGACGGCCCCGATCCCCGCCACGGCCCCGTCGCCGGGCCAGAGCGACGGTTGGTTCCAGACCGCCTCCTCGTACGCCTCGTTCAGCAGCAACGGCAGGCAGCCGCACGCGATCGCGTCGTGGGCCGGCCCCGGGGGGAGCGGTGCGTTCAGCAGGTTGCGCGGCATCCCCACCATCGCCACCTGGCCCGTGGCCACGTCCACCTCCACGAGCAGCATCACGTCCATGCGCCGGCTCCAGCGGTCGCTGCCCGCGTCCGAGCCCATCAAGAGCAGGTCAAACCGGCCGTCGCTCCCCCACGGCACCGCACCGGGCGCCTGCCACGGCACGGCGGCGCCGAGAGCCGGCAGCGGGTCCGAGGTGTCGCCGGTCAGGATCCGCCGGGGCGTCGGCGATGGCGTCGGAATGAGTGACGCCTCGGCGGGCGGCAGCGAGTAGCCCGGGGCGATCTCGACGTCCGTGGGCACCGGCAGCAGCCGGAACGGGCCCGATGTTGGGGGTACGGTGCCCTCCGGGCTGGGCGACGCCACGGGAGCGGAGGCGAACATGGAGTCGAGCAGGTCATTGGCGGACGCGATGGCGCGCCCGATCACGATGTGCGGCGCCCCCACGAGGATCACGGCCACCACGGCGACCAGCAGTGCGGCCCGGCGGGTGGGCTCCACGCGGCGGGCCGCATCCGCGCTGGCCACGATCCGCCAGGTCGCGAGGAGCACGTTCAGCACGGCGAGAGCGGGCAGGACCCCGGGCGTGACCGCGAAGGCGACGAGGCCATACGGACCGCCCAGCAGCAGCCCCACCAGCAGGGCAACCGCCAGCACGACGATTGGCAGGAGGAAGAGGACGGCCACTCGCCGCCCGTCGGTGATCAGGTGGCCGATACCGGGAACCAGGGAACCCAGCACCGCGGCTATGGCGAGGCGCACGTCCCTACTGTTTGTGATGAGCCACGGCCTGTCAATGACGAGAACGGGGATCTCCCGGGCCGGCCTCACCGGTGGCCCCGCCGGCCGTGTGTCGCGACAGCGCACCGCGTTCAGATCAACGCCGGTGGTCAGGGCTATGCGTCCGAGGTATTCTCGTACGTGACTTTGGGAGGCGCGCCTCCGTGCCCACCGAGTTCGATCGCGGCGGCGCTCCCCAGGCGAGGCGCCACACCAGGAGACCGACGCTTGTCATTGCTGCAGCGGATGGAACGAGCCCAGAGGCGGGCCGCGATCGCGGCCGATGCCCTGGTCCCGGTCGCGCCGCCCGGCCCGCCCGTCCGGACCCCCATCGCGCCCGGTCGCGAGACCCTGCTGCGCGACATCCGCCGCCAGATCCAGGCCGAGGTCATGGCCGCGTTCCGCGACCAGAGCGAGCTGACCGGATCGGAAGCGCGCGAGAAGGTGGCCGCCTTCATCGAGGGGCTGACGGCGTGGGGCAACTACATCGTCACGCGCGACGAGAAGCAGCGCGTGCTGGAGGAGGTCCTCGACGACCTCCTCGGCCTGGGCCCGCTGGAGCCGCTCCTCCAGGACGAGACCATCTCCGAGATCATGGTCAATGGGCCAAAGCAGATCTACGTCGAGCGCAACGGCAGGATCGAGCGGATTGATGCCGTCTTCGTGGATGACGAGCATGTCCTCCGGATCATCGACCGGATCATCACGCCGATGGGGCGCAGGATTGACGACTCCAGCCCTCGGGTGGATGCACGCCTCCCGGACGGCTCCCGCGTCAATGCGATCATCCCGCCGCTCTCGCTGGTCGGCCCGGTCATCACCATCCGGAAGTTCTCCGCGCGGCCCTTCACGGTCGCCGACCTGGTCCGATTCGGGACGGCCAGCCAGGAGATGTTCGACTTCCTGCAGGCGTGCATCGAAGCCAAGCTCAACATCTTCGTGTCGGGCGGCACCGGATCGGGCAAGACCACGACCCTCAACGTCCTGTCATCGTTCATCCCCAAGACTGAGCGCATCGTCACCATCGAGGACGCCGCCGAGCTCCAGCTCCGACAGGACCACGTGATCACGCTGGAGTCACGCCCATCAAACCTGGAGGGCGAGGGCGAGATCACGATCCGTGACCTGCTGCGCAACTCGCTCCATATGCGGCCTGACCGGATCATCGTGGGCGAGTGCCGCGGCGGCGAGGCGCTGGACATGCTCCAGGCCATGACGACCGGCCACGACGGGTCCCTCTCCACCGGCCATGCCAACAGCGCGGAGGACATGCTCCGCCGGCTGGAGACCATGGTCCTCATGTCGTCGGTCGAGCTGCCGCTGCGCGCGGTCCGTGAGCAGATCGCCTCGGCCGTCGACCTGGTGGTCCACCAGGCCCGGCTCAAGGATGGGTCGCGCCGGATCATCAGCATCACGGAGATCTACGGGATCGAGGACGACGAGATCCTCACCCAGGACATCTTCAAGTTCCAGTACGCGGGCATCGTGGATGGCCGGATCGACGGCCAGCTGCAGTCGACCGGCGTCCGGCCAACGTTCATGGATGTCTTCCACGCCAACGGGATCGTGCTCCCGGCGGGCGAGTTCGGCATCCCGCCGGCCGATTCCACCATGCCCAAGCCGCGTCACCTGAAGTCGCGCCGGGGCGGCGTCGAGGCCGTGATCATCCCCCACGCCGAGCCACTGGCCCTGGGTCGGGGCCGGACCGTGGCTGCGGGAGGCATGGTCTACGTGACGTCGGTGGGCCCCATCGACATGGCGACCGGCGAGGTCGTCAAGGGCTCCATCTTCGACCAGACCAACCAGGCGATGAGCAACCTCAAGGACCGCCTGCACGATGCAGGCACCACGCTGGACCGGATCGTGTGGGCAACCTGGTCGCTGCGGGATCCGTCCGACTGGGATCACTTCAACGAGGAATGGATCCGCTGGTTCCCAGCCGACGCGCCGGGCGGGCAGCTGAGCGTGCTGACGGCGCTCCAGCGCCGCGCCGGCTTCCGGGTCTCGCTCAGCGTCATCGCCGAGGCCGGCGCGCCGGCGCAGCTGGAGGCCGGGGCCATGGTCTCGGCCGCGGACGCCCAGGCCGACGAGGCTCCCGCCCCGGACGCTCCCGCCCCGGAGCCTCCCGCGGCCTAGAAGCCGGAGACCCCGGTCACTTCGCTGGGGAGCAGGAACCAGCGGAGCGTCTCGAAATCCGGCCCCACCGAGTACGACTCCGGTGGTGGTGGCGGCACCGGCGAGCCTGACATCAGCTCGCGCGCCTCCTCGAGATAGGCGACCAGGCTGGCCTCGGGCGCGCGGTGGCGACGCGGCTCCCAGGCCATCCGGCCGGCGCTGTAGTCGATCGCGTCCAGGCTGAGCGGCGGCTCCGGCTGGCCGTCGAGGTGGCGCCAGAGCCCGTTCGCTGGGTCGAACTCGTAGAGGGGGAGCAGCTTCCAGCCGTCCCGGGCGACCAGGTCCACGGCGTCGAGGATGTACTCGACCACGCGCTCGCTCAAGAAGTAGTTGAAGTTCACGCGGACCCAGCCGGGCTTGATGCCCTCGCAGCCACGGGCGATCTCGCGCTCGAACTCGTGCGAGGTCTCCACGTCGATCCCCAGCAGCCGGTGACCATACGGGCCCGCACACGAGCAGCCGCCGCGCGACTGGATGCCGAACAGGTCGTTGAGCAGCGCGACCACGAAGTTGTGGTGCAGGTAGCGGCTGCCCCGGCGAACCACGAAGCTCACGATGGACAGGCGCTCGGCGTCGGGGCTGCCCAGGACCTGGATGTTGGGGTTGGCACCCCAGCGGGCCATCGCGCGGCGAATGAAGTCGTGCTCGTGCTCGCGGATCAGGTCCGTGCCCACGGCCTCCTTGAGCTGGAAGACCAGGCCCGCGCGAATGGACTCCACGATGGCCGGCGTCCCGCCCTCTTCGCGATGCTCGGGATCCGAGAGGTACACGTGCTCGGCGGTGTTGACGTACATCACGGTGCCGCCGCCGGGGACCGCGGGGACGCGGTTGCGGAACAGGTCGCGGCGGGCGACGAGGATGCCCGGGGTCCCGGGGCCGCCGATGAACTTGTGGGGCGAGATGAAGATCGCGTCCCTGGCCGCGAGCGGATCGCCCGGCGGATCCATCGCGATCGGCACGTACGGCGCGGCGGCGGCGTAGTCCCAGAACGAGAGCGCGCCGTGGCCGTGGAGCAGGCGGGAGATCGCATCGACGTCCGACACGATGCCGGTCACGTTGCTGGCCGCCGAGAAGCTGCCGATCTTCACGGGGCGCGCGGCGTAGCGATCCAGCTCCTGCGCCAGGTGGCCCTGGTCGATCCGGCCATTCCGGTCCTCGTGGATGACGACCACGTCGGCGATGGACTCACGCCATGGAAGCTCGTTGCTGTGGTGCTCGTACGGGCCGATGAAGACCACCGGCCGCTCCGCCTCGGGGATCTGGTCGCGGAGGTGATAGCGGTCGTCGAGGTCGTTGGGGATTCGCAGGTTCAGGATGTCCACCAGCCGGTTGATCGCGGCCGTGGAGCCCGAGCCGCAGAAGATCACGGCGTGGCGCGCCTTGGACCCGCCCACGGCGTCGCGGATGATCCGGCGTGCCTCCTCGCGGAAGCGCGAGGTCTGGAGGCCCGTGCCGCTGGATTCGGTGTGGGTGTTGGCGTACAGCGGGAGCACGGCCTCGCGCAGGTAGTCCTCGATGAAGGCGAGTGAGCGGCCCGAGGCGGTGTAGTCGGCATACGTGACGCGCCGCACGCCGAACGGGCCATTCACCGCGGCGTCATCGCCGATGACGCCGGCACGGATGGCCGCAAGGAGCGCTTCCGAGGCGGCGCGGTCAGGGTTGGGCATGCCGGGATAGTAGGGCGAGGAGTGGGCGACGGCTGCGGCGACCCGGCGGCGGGCGGCGCTAGTCCGAGCGCGCGACGAGCTGCTGTGCCACGTCCGCGATGTCGCGGCCGGTGATCTCCGGCTGGCGGCCGATCGGGAACATCACGGCCCCGGGGCGCGCCACGAAGGCCGCGCGGCAGCCCGCCGCCAGCGCCCCCGCCACGTCCCACGCGTGCGCCGCGATCAGGACGGTGTCGCCCGGCGCCACGCCCATGGCGTCGGCCGCCATCCGGTACGGCTCCGGCGCGGGCTTGAGCCGGCCCACGACGTCGGCGGAGAAGGCGCGCTCAAACCGGTCGCGGATCCCGGCGCTCACCAGCTGCGCCTCGGCGACCGCCTCCAACGAATTCGTCAGGGTTGCCATCCGGAAGCCGGCGGCGGCCAGGCTGTCGAGCGCCGCGGGGACATCCGGGTGGACGGGCAGCCGCGACATCGTGCCCACGATCTCGTCGGCACCGTCGTTGCCCAGCGTGACGCCCATCCGCAGCGCGAGCATCCGGAGTGCCGCGTGCTGGGCGGTGGTGAAGTCCACGTAGTCCCCGGTCAACGCGCCGACGAACGAGATCTGCAGCATCTGGGCAAACCAGTTGGCCCGGACCGCCGCACTCCCGAACCACCGCTCGAACAACGGGTCCAGGGCCCGCAGGTCCAGGAGCGTCTCGTTGACGTCGAAGAGGAGGACGGGCCGGGCGCCCGAAGCCGATGTCTCGTTCATGCCGGCCAGCCTATCGCACCCGTGACGGCCGAACGCAGCCGGGCCGAACCCTGCGGGACCGAACCCGGCGGGGCCGAACCCTCCAGCCCTGCTCGCCGCGGCCGATACCTCCGGGGTGCGACGACGAACCACGGCAACGATGTTCGCGGTCATCGCCCTCGGCGGCGCGATGCTCGGGGGCAGCCGCAGCGTCGACATCTGGGCGCCGTGGGCCTCGGTCCTGGCACCGCTGCGCGGCGAACACATGCCGCTGGAATCGCGCGTCCCGGCCCAGCCGGTCACGGATCGTGTCGTGGTGCGCTGGGCTGACGACGCGACCGCGGCCGCGGAGATCGCCCGCCAGGCCGCCACGCCCGACCCCGGGGTCACCAACAGCACCCTGATCGCTCCCCGCCTCCAGGTCCTGACCACGGCGCCCGGCCGGGCAGCGGCCGTCGCCGGAATCCTGGCCGCCCGTCCCGGTGCCGTCCGCTCCGCGCCCGACGCCCGGGTCTCCATCGCCGGCTGGCCCGTCGACGGAACCACGCCGCCGAACGACCCGTACTTCGCCCGCTACCAGTGGGACCTCCCCGTGATCGGCCTGGAGGCCGCCTGGGCCCGGACCACGGGCGTCGCCGCGGTGGTCGTCGCCATCCTGGACACCGGCCTGGCGGCCCATCCCGACCTGGCCGCCCGGATCGTCAGCCCCTTCGACGCGGTGACGGGCGGGCTGAACCCGACCGACGGCCACGGCCACGGGACCCACGTCGCGGGCACGATCGCGGCCGCGACGGACAACGCGGCCGGCGTCGCTGGCATCGCGCCCGGAATCAGCCTGATGCCGGTCAAGGTGCTGGACGACGCCGGCCAGGGCTACTTCTCCGACCTGGTCCGCGGCCTGGACTGGGCGAGGGCGCACGGCGCCGTGGTCGTCAGCCTCTCGCTGGGCGGCCAGATGGGCGCCGATGAGGCCGCCATCTACGCCCCGGCGTTCGAGGCGGCCATCGCGGCGGGGATGACCATCGTGGCGGCGTCGGGCAACGATGGGCGGAACAACGTGACCGACATCTACCCCGCGGCCTACCCGGGTGTGCTCGCGGTCGGCAGCACGGGCCCGGCCGACCGGCTGTCGTGGTTCTCCAACGCCGGGCCGGGGCTGTTCATCGCGGCACCGGGCGAGAGCATCGTCTCCCTGGCGCCGGGCGGCGGGTACGCGGTGATGAGCGGCACCAGCATGGCCACGCCGCACGTCGCGGGGGTCGTGGCCCTCCTTCGCTCCGTCTCCCCGAGGGCCTCCGAATCGGCGCTGGAAGCCGCCCTGTGCGCCGGTGCGGCCGACCTGGGCCCGGCCGGCCGGGACTCGTGGTTTGGCTGCGGGCGGGTGGACGCCGGCCGGGCCATGGCCATCCTGCTGGGCGAACCGGCACCCAGCGCCGCCCCTGCCCGGTCCGTCGCGCCACGCGGCTCGCTCTTCCCACTCCCCACGGGCCTGCCGCGCGTCACCGCCGCGCCCCTCGCCCAGCCGCCGCTCGTGGGCGCCACGACGGCCTCCGCCACGATCGTCGCGTACGACCCCGGGAACGCCTGCCCGAGCCTGCCGCGGACCATCCGGTTCGGCCTGGCGGCCTCAGGACTGACCCAGGTCGCGTCGGTCCGGCTCTTCCTGTCCATCAACGGCGGGCCGTTCGTGGCCCGCGAGATGACGGCCACGCAGGCTTCGACGGGCATCGTGTACGCCGCGACGATGGACACGTCCGTCGACACGCCGGGCGCAACCGCCGGATCCATCGCGTATTACGCGGAGGCGAGCAACGCCTGGGGCACCACGCGGGCCCCGGCGGCTGCCGGCAGCAACAGCATCGAGCTGCGGGTCTGCCGCCCGGGCTGAGACGGGACGGTTCGCGGGCCCCGCCCGCATCGAGGCACCCGCGGGCCCGCCGTCAGGCCCGGCCCACCTCGCGGACCGCGTTGCGGATCAGGCCGATCCCCTCGATCTCCGCCTCCGCCACGTCGCCGTGCTGGAGGAACTCCTGCGGGTTGCGCCCAATCCCGACGCCGCTGGGCGTGCCGGTCAGGATGATGTCCCCCGGCGAGAGCGTCCGGCCGGCCGACACGCTGGCGATGGTCGTGGGGATGTCGAAGATCATCAGGGCCGTGCTGGCGGACTGCTTCACCACGCCGTTGATGCGCATCTCCAGGTGGAGGTCGCGGGCCTCGCCCAACTCGTCGCGCGTCACGATCCACGGGCCGGTTGGGCAGAAGCTGTCCAGGCCCTTCCCGCGATACCACTGGCCGCCGTCGAGAAACTGGAGGTCGCGGCCGGAGACATCGTTGGCGACCATGTAGCCAAACACGTGGTCGTAGGCGTCGGCGGGCTGGATGTCGCGGCCGCCCGTCCCGATCACCAGGGCCAGCTCCACCTCCCAGTCCACCTTCTGGACCACGGCTCGATCGACCCGGATCTCATCGCTGGGCCCGGTGATGGAGCCCGCGGCCTTCGAGAACAGGATGGGGACCTTGGGCAGCGTTGCCTGCTTCGTGGCGTCGGCCGTCTCGTCGATGTGCTCGACGTAGTTGAGGCCGAGCGCGATCACGTCGCTGGGCGGACGGGCGATGGGCGGCAGGAGCCGGACGGCGGCCAGGTCCACGGTGGGTGCCTGGGCGGCGACACGCGCCAGCCAGGCGCCCGGGTCAGCGGCACGGAGCAGGGCCAGGATGTCCTCCGGGGCACCGGGCACGCCCCGCGCGTCGGCGATACCGTCGCCCCGCACGACGCCCCACGCGTCACCCGCCTGGTCATTGAACGCGACGATCCGCAAGGGTCCGGCCTCCAGCAAGTGACGATGTACGGGGATTGTGCCGCCGATGGATGAGCGCGGTGCGCCGGCTGGGTCGCGAGCCGCGGAGGATGAGCGAGCCCCGCCGGATGGACGAGCCCCGCCGGGAGACGGGGCTCGTGGTACTCGATCGCCCGGGCGATCGATCGCGGGCTGCCACGGGCGTGCCCGCGAACACGATGGTCACGAGCTGGCCGTTTGCCGTCTGGGTGTGGGCGGCCATGCCGGCCAGGAACAGGAATGTCGCGCCAAGCGTGGCCGCGCCGCCCCTCGCCTCCGAAGCGGTCCCGCCACTCCTCGCGATCGACCATGGCTGCGCCGCCCGCAAGGGGAAACGCTGTCAGCAGCGCTGTCGCGCGGGCACGGCCCGCGTGCCGTCGTGACGGCTGGCGACCCTGGGCGGCGGCAACGCGGCCGGGGCCCCGGCCAAGGCCCATCGCGAAGACGAGCCCTTCCCCCGCCGCCCTCGCTTTGCTAGGGTGTGCCGGTCAAGGGCCGGATGGCACCACGGGCGGGGCAAGGTGCGATCGTTCGACTTCGAGGAACCCGAGCGTCTCGACGACGCCCTTGGGCTGCTGGCCGGGCACGGCCCGGACGCAGCGCTGCTGGCGGGCGGCCAGTCGTTGCTGATCCTCATGCGCCAGCGCCTGGCGGCACCGGGCGTGCTGGTGAGCCTTGGACGTGTCGCGGGCCTCCGCCGGGTCGTCCGGACCGGCGACGGGCTGGTCCTGGGCGCCATGACCACGTACGCCAGCCTTGCCGCGACCACCGAGGTGACGACCGGCTGGGGCCTGCTGGCGACCGCGGCCAGCCGCGTCGGCTCGCCGCACATCCGGGTCCGCGGGACCATCGGCGGGAGTCTCTGCCACGCGGATCCGGCGGGCGACGTCCCTGTCGCCCTGATCGCCCTGGATGCGGCGATCATGGTCGCCGGGCCCGGCAGAACTCGGCGGATCGCGGCGGACGGGTTCGCCACCGGCCTGTTCCGGACCGGCCTCCGCGCGGGCGAGTTGCTGGAATCCATCGAGCTCCCGGCCCAGCCCCCCACAACCACCGTGGGCTTCGAACGCTTCTGCCTGCGCGAGGGGGAGCTGCCGTTGGCCCAGGCCGCGGTCCGGCTCACGTGGGACGGTGACGTCGTGCGCGAGGCGCGGGTCGCCGTGGGTGGCGGCGGGCCCTGCCCGGCGCGCATGACCGGCGCAGAGATGGTCCTGGCGGGGGCCCGCAGGGGCCAGCCGAGCACCGTCGACGGCGTCCGCGAGGCGGCACGCGCGGCGGCGCGGCCGTTCGCCGACGTCCGCGGCTCGGCCGCCTGGAAGCGCGATGTCGTCGCGGCGGTCGTCGCCCGGGCCGTTGCGTCCGCCCTGGAGGACCCGTCCCATGCGTGAGCGCAGGATCACCCTGCTGGTCAACGGGGCGCCGGTCACCCGTACGCTGGCGGTCGAGTCCCTCCTCCGGGACTTCATCCGGGACGACCTGGGCCTGACCGGCACCAAGGCGGCCTGCGATGACGGCATGTGTGGCGCCTGCGCCGTCCACCTGGACGGCGCGCCCGTCAAGTCGTGCCTGGTGCTCGCCGTCGAGGCCGACGGCCGCGCCATCACGACCATCGAGGGCATGGGCCGGCCGGGTGCGCTCCACCCGGTGCAGGCGGCCATGGCCGAGGCGTTCGCCATCCAGTGCGGGTTCTGCACGCCGGGAATGGTCATGACCATCGCGGCCTTCCTGGAGGACAACCCCGACCCGTCCACGGACCAGATCAGGGAGGCGCTCGTCGGCAACATCTGCCGGTGCACCGGCTACGTGCGGATCGTCCAGGCCGCCCGGGCGGCGGCCCAGGCCGGGCGTGCGCTGCGCGCCACGCGCGCCGGGCTTGCCAGCGACCCCGCGGGCGGCAAACCGTGACGGTCGCGGCCCGCCTGGGCCAGTCGCTCCCCAAGGTGGACAACGTCGCGCTGGCCACCGGCTCGGCCCGCTACGTGGGCGACCTGCGTCCGGCGGGCCTGCTGCACGGTCGGATCGTCCGGAGCCCGCTGGCCCATGCCATGGTCCTGGGCGTCGATGCCTCGGCCGCCCTGGCGCTCCCGGGCGTCGTCTGCGTGATCCGACCGGAGGACGTCGCGGACCTGCCCGGGTTCTCGCTGGCCCACATCAAGGACCAGCGCGTGCTGGCCGCCGACCGCGTCCGGTTCGTCGGCGACCCGGTGGCGGCGGTGATCGCCGTCTCCGAGGCCATCGCCGAGGAGGCCCTCGACCTGGTCATCGTGGAGTACCAGGAGCTTCCGGCGGTCTTCGACGGCGAGGCGGCGCTCGCCGCCGATGCCCCGGTCATCCACCCCGAGCCACTCGACGGCGTGGATGGCAACGTCTGCTGGCGCCAGGTGTGCCGGGCCGGCGACATCGACGCGGCCTTCGCGGCGGCCGACCTGGTCCTCCGCGAGCGCTTCCGGACCAGCAAGGCCCACGCCATGCCCATGGAGACGCACGGCGCCCTGGCCGAATGGGACGCCGCCGAGGAACACCTGACGCTCTGGTCGTCGACCCAGAACGCGCACACCCTGCGCGACGACCTGGCCGACACGCTCGGGCTGGCCCGGAGCCGGGTGCGCGTGATCAAGCCGTACGTCGGCGGCGCATTCGGCCACAAGGAGGGGCTCCACAGCCACGAGGCCCTCGCCGCGCTGGGCGCCATGCGGACCGGGCGACCCGTCCGGTTCCTGCTCACCCGCCACGAGGAGTTCGGCGCGACCGTGAGTCGGAACGTGATGGTCCGCGATGTCGAGCTGGCCCTCCGCAACGACGGCACGGTCCTGGCCTGGCGCGAGCGGATCGTCCAGGACTGCGGGGCCTACGCATCCATCAGCCCGTCCGTGCTGGCGCTCTCCGAGTTCGTGACCGTGGGGCCCTACCGGACCCCGGCCCTGGACATCCAGGGCGTCGTGGCCTACACGAACACCCCGCCAGCCGGCGCCTTCCGCGGCTTCGGGAACCCGCAGGCCACCTTCACCCGCGAGCTCATGTTCGACATCGCGGCGCGACGGCTGGGTCTCGACCCGGCCGAGTTTCGGCGGCGCAACCTCCTCCGCTCGGAAGACCTGCCCGGCACGACGGCCAACGGCCTGCGGCTCCAGACCCTGCCGATCGGGGAATGCGCGGAGCGCGCCATGGCGGCGATCGACTACGACGGCCTGCGCCGCGCGCGGATCCCCTGGCGGGGCGTGGGGATCGTCAACATGATCGAATGGGGCGGGAGCTGCCGCTGGCACCCCGGATACGACGCCGACACCGGCTCCGTGACGGTGACCATGGCACCCGACGGGAGCCTCACGCTCGGCACGGACGCCGCCGATTCGGGGCAGGGCCACGCCACGTTGTTCACCCAGATCGCCGGCGAGATCCTGGGCGTGCGCGCCGACCAGGTGCGAGTGGTCATGGCCGACACGGACGCCACCCCGTGGGGGCTGGGCACGTACGGGAGCCGGACGGCCGTGGTCCAGGGATCCGCCGCGTACCGCGCGCTCACGCTGCTGCGCGACCGGCTGGCGGTGGTCGCCGCGCACCTGCTGGAGGCCGATGAACGCGACCTCGTCCTCGAGGCGGGGCGGTTCGTGGTGGCCGGGACGGACCGGGGCGTGCCGGTCGGCGACGTGGCCGCGGTCATCCACTACGACCGGTCGGCGCTCCCACCGGGCATGGAGCCGTCGGCGCTGGTGGTGTCGGCCACCTGGGATGAGCCAAACGAGATCCCCGACGCGAATGGACGCGGCAGCTTCTCCGGGAACTACTCGTGCTCCACGACCATCGCCGTCGTGGACGTCGACCCGGAGACGGGCAAGGTGACGGTCGTTGACTGGGCCTGCGCGGAGGATGTGGGGCGTGCGCTCAACCCCGCGATCGTGACGACCCAGCTGCAGGGCGGCATTGCCCAGGGGATCGGCTTCGCCCTCGGTGAGGAGCTGATCCTGGACGAGAGCGGCACGCTGATGAACGGCTCGATGGCGGACTACCAGGTCCCGACGTCCTTGATGATCCCCCTGATGGAGGAGCGGCTGATCCACGTCGAGAGCCACGACCCCGTCCACCCGATGGGCCACAAGGGGATCGGCGAGAGCGGCATCACGCCGCCGGCGGCGGCCATCGCCTGTGCCGTCTTCGATGCGATCGGCGTGCCGATCACGTCCCTTCCGATCTCGGCGGAGAAGGTCCGCGCCGCGATCCTCGCCCGAGTCGGCAGTCAGCGATGAGGATCGAGGCGGAGTCGCGGGTCGCAGCCAGGCTCGACGAGCTGTGGGCCCTGGTCGACGACCTCGCTGCGCTCGGCGGGTGCATGCCTGGGGCCAGCGACGTGCGCGTCACCGGCCCGGACCGGCTGGAGGCAACGCTCCACCAGCAGGTTGGGCCCATCGGCCTCACGTTCCAGGTCCACGTCCGCCTGGCCGAGCTGGACCGCCCCTCGCGTGCGGTCATCGAGATCGATGGCGAGGACCGGCGACTGGCCGCCCGCGTCCACCAGCACCAGGAGATCTCGTTCCAGCCCGAGGGTGACGGCACGCTGGTCCGCATCGTCGCCGATGTCCAGGTGGCTGGCCGGCTCGCGACCTTCGGACAGCGCGTCATCGAGGCGAAGGCCCGGGAGCTGGCCGACGGGATGATTGCCAATATCGATGCCCTCGTCCAGTCGCGTCGCGCCGCGACGAGCGACTGACCGGGGGACCAACAGCGCCCAACGCATCGCCCGGGAGGCTCCATGGACCTGATCATCCGGAACGCGCGAGTACACCCGACGTTCCCGGCATCGTCGGAGCCGGTGGACGTGGGCGTGGCCGGAGATCGGATCGCGGCCATCCGGCCGCGCGGGCAGATCACGGCCGACGGGGCCATGGAGCTCGACGCGGACGGATCCCTCCTCTCGCCGCCCCTCGTGGATCCCCACGTCCACATGGATGCCGCGCTCACCGTCGGCGAGCCGCGCTACAACGAGTCCGGGACGCTCATCGAGGGGATCCAGACCTGGGCCGAGCGGAAGCGGACCCTGACGATCGAGGACGTCAAGCGGCGCGCCCGGGAGGCGATCCTCTGGGAGGTGGCCCAGGGCACGGGGCTGATCCGGTCCCACGTCGACGTGTGTGACCCCAACCTGACCGCGCTGCGGGCCCTCCTGGAGCTGCGCACCGAGTTGCGCGATCTCGTGGACCTGCGCCTGATCGCGTTCCCACAGGATGGGATCCTGTCATTCCCGGATGGCAAGGCGCTCATGCGCGAGGCCATGCGGCTGGGCTGTGACGCCATCGGCGGCATCCCCCACTACGAGTGGACCAGGGAGGACGGCGTCGAGGAGGTCCACTACCTGTTCGAGCTGGCACGCGAGACGGGCAAGCCCATCGACCTGCACTGCGACGAGACCGACGACGACCAGTCGCGCTTCCTGGAGGTGGTCGCCGCGGACACGATGCGCAACGGCATGCAGGGCCGGGTGGTGGCCGGCCACACCACGGCGATGGGCTCGTACAACGACGCGTACGCCTTCAAGCTGCTCCAGATCCTGAGGGTGGCGGGGGTCACCATCGTCGCCAACCCGCTCGACAACATCTCGCTCCAGGGCCGGTTCGACACGTACCCCAAGCGACGCGGGATGACCCGCGTCAAGGAGCTCGACGCGGCCGGCGTCAACGTGGCCTGCGGCCACGATTCGATCATGGACCCCTGGTACCCCCTGGGCCGCGGCTCGATGCTCGACGCGCTCTCGATGCTGGTCCACGTGGGTCAGATGACCGGGCGGGGTGAGCTCTTTCGCGCGTTTCGCTTCGTCACCTGCAACGCCGCACGAGCGGCGGAGGTCGAGTACGGCGTGAAGGAGGGCAACCCCGCCAACTTCGTGGTGTTCGATTGTCGCGACGAGGCCGAGGCGATCCGCCTGCGGCCGGCGGCCAGGTGGGTGGTCCGGCTGGGGAGGCTGGTGGCAGAGACGGAACCCGCCCACAGCGTCATCCACGCCGCCGGCGGTGATCTGCCGGTTGGCTACGTGAAGGAGGGAGCGAACCGATGACTGGTGCAGGGGTGGGCGCGCTCACGGCAGACGGGATGCCGACCCACGAGGGCGACCTGAGCGTCGAGGGCCACGGCTTCGAGCCGATCCCGGCCGACAAGCGCTACGGCTCGGTGGGCCGCGTCTTCACCGTCTTCTTCAGCCCCAACCTGGTGCCGGCGGCGTTCTTCATCGGGACGCTGGTGGCGGCCGACTTCCTGAAGATCGGGTTCCTGACCGGCGTGATCGCCATCATCATCGGCAACCTGGTCGGCTCCATCGTGGTCGGCGCCATGGCGGGCATGGGCCCGTCGACCGGGATGGCCCAGATGCCGCTGGCACGGCTGGCCTACGGCAAGTCGGTGATCCTGCCCGGCCTGCTGAACTGGATCAGCTGCATCGGCTGGGACGGCATCAACTCGATCTTTGGCGCGGCCGCGCTGACCCTCCTGACGGGCCTGCCGTTTCTGGTCTCCCTCCTGATCCTCGTGGTCCTCCAAGGCGGCCTGAGCATCCTGGGCTACGAGGCGATCCACACCTTCGAGAAGTACATGGCGATCGTCCTTGGCGTCGTCTTCGCCGCGGTCACCGTCGTGGTCCTCGGCAAGTCAGCCTCCGGCATGGCCCGGGTCGACGGGCTCGAAGGGCTGGACAACCTGGGCGCCGTCGTGACGTACATCGCCATCGTGGCCAGCTTCGCCCTGGCGTGGGCCCTGTACGCGTCCGACTACACGCGCTACCTGCCGGTCAACGCGTCCCGGTCGCGCATCTTCTGGCTGACCACGCTGAGCCTGACCATCGCCTGCGGCTGGCTGGAGATCCTGGGCCTCGCCGTGGCCGACCAGGCCACCGATACCTCGGTCGACACCATCAACAACCTCCTGGGCGGCGGCCTCATCGGCGGCATCGCCATGGTCGCCATCGCCATCGGGACCATCGCGATCAACGCGATGAACGACTACACCGGATCGCTCTCGCTCCAGGCGGCGGGCGTCAACGTGAAGCGGGTCTACTCGGCGATCGTCGTGGCCGTCCTCGGATTCCTGTTCACGATCTACCTCAACCAGGGCGGCTTCGCCAGCAAGTTCGAGAACTACCTGCTCTTCCTCGCCTACTGGATCGCGCCGTGGTCGGCGGTGCTCCTGGTCGACTGGCGGCTGCGCGGTGGCAAGGCCGACGTGACCGGGCTCACCAACTTCGCGAAGCTGCCGAGCGGCATCCTCGGCCTGGCGTCGCTGCTCATCGGATTCATCGTCTCGCTGCCGTTCCAGGCCTCGTCGGTTGGCTTCGAGCTCATGGATGCCGGCCTGCCGGTCAACACGATCTCCGTGAACCAGCTGCACGGCGCCGACCTCGGCTTCGAGGTGGGTTTCGTGGTCGCGGCGCTCATCTACTGGCTTGGCTCCCGGATGGGGGCCGGCAAGACGGCCTGAACCAGGCTCGTCGGAGCATGTCGGCTCGAAGGGGAGGCCGCGGGGCGGACTCCCCTTCGGCGTTTCCGGGCCCCGGGACCGCCGATCAGGCGGTGACGTGCCGGCCGGATCCCGGTGTGGCCAGGACCGTCCCGTCCACCATCGCCACCTCGCCGCGCCGGATCGTCATGGTTGGGACGCCCGTGACCGGGCGGCCGTCCAGGATGGTCCAGCCGCACTTGGAGAGGACGTCCGCCTCGCGGATCGTCGCCTGCGCGTCCGGGTCCACGACCACCAGGTCGGCGTCGGCACCCACCTGGATCGATCCCTTCCGGCCCGCCCACCCCAGCAGGCGCGCCGGGGCCGTGGCGCACAGCTCCACGATCCGCTCCACGGAGATCTGGCCTTCGGCCGCGGCCGTCAACAGCAGCGACAGGTAGTGCTGGATGGTCGGGCTGCCACCCGGCGTGGCGAACATGTCCTGCCAGCCGGGCTCCTTCTCGGCCCGGGTGTGAGGCGTGTGGTCCGAGCCGATGACGTCGATGGTGCCGTCGAGGACGGCCGCCCAGAGGGCCTCGGCGTGGGCCTCCGGCAGCCACTGGCCCATGGCAAACGGCCCGTGGCGCTCGATGGTCGCCATCGAGTTCACGACGAGCATGTGGAACGGGTTCGCCTCGGCCGTGACGGCGCGGCCCTCCGCCTTGGCGGCCCGGATCATCGCGATCCCGTTGGGCGTGGAGACATGGAGCAGGTGCAGGCGGACTCCGGTGGCCCGCTGGAGCAGCAGCATCGTGGCGATCCCGGTGTCCATCACCAGCCCGTCGTTCATGCGCAGGGAGCGCGCGTACGAGACCGGCCCGCGACCCCATTGCGCGATGGCGCGCTGGCTGTACAGCTCGCCCAGCGAGCTGTCGTGCGGATGGACCATCAGGACCTTGCCGGTCGTCGCCACGGCCTCACAGACCGCCAGCAGCTCGGCGTGGTCGTCCACGGCGATGCCGGGCATGTGCGGGTACGTTCGCCGGGCGTCGCGGACCATGAACACCTTGAACGCCGCCGCGCCGGCGTCCGCGAGGCCCGCGATCTCGCTGGGAACGGTCCCCGCGACGTTGTGGGCGAAGTCAGACCGGGCGCCCGCCTGCGCCAGCGCTCGATGCGCCAGGAACCGCTCGACGGTGTTGGGCGGCGGGTTGACGTTGGGCATGTCCACGACCGTCGTCACGCCGCCGGCCAGTGCGGCTGCGCTGCCATGCGCCCAGTCCTCCTTGTCGGTGAACCCCGGCTCGCGGATATGGGCGTGGCTGTCCACCAGGCCGGGCAGGACCAGATGATTCCCGACATCGATGGTCCGGGCCGTGGGGTGCTGGACCGGGGTGGACGGGTCCGGGGTGGCCGTCGCCGAGATCCACCCGCCCCGAATCTCGATGGCGCCGTCCAGCCAGCCGTTCGTGGTCAGGATCCGCCTCGAGCGGACGATGAGATCGACGGGCTGGTCGGCGTTCATCTGCGGTCACCTCAACGCGCTACCCCGGGGGTCCGGGCCGGACGACGGGTCGATGGTGCCCCGATGACGGCGGCGCGACAAGAGCCCATGGTCGGGTTCGAGTGCGCGCTCGGCGGCGCCGGGCCGTCCCCGCGCAGATCGGCGCGGTGCCAGACGAAGGTCAGCCCAGGAAGTCGAAGGTCGGGACGTCTTCGCCGCTGGCGACGACACGGTCATACACGAGGCGGGCGAGGGCCACGTCATTGGTCCCCAGGCCAATCGGAATGGAGAAGATCCGCTCGTCATCGCGTTCGCGTCCGGGCTTCGCCCCGATCATGATCTCGCCGATCTCCGCATGCATGTCGCTGCGCTGGAGTCGCCCCGCGTCCGCGAACCGCTTGAGCTCCCCGCGATGCGCGCACTGGTCCCACGAGTCGACGACGATCTTGTCGGCCGACAGGACGGCCGCGTCGTCAAACTCCTGGTAGGAACCCATCGACAGGGCGGTGACGCCCGGTCGCAGCCAGCGGCCCTCCACGAGGGCGGCGTCGGCGAACGTCACGGTGATGACGATGTCGGCGGCGCTGACGGCAGCCTCGGGCGAATCGGCCACGATGACCTCGATGTCGTGGCGATCCCGGACGTAGCGCGCGTAGCGCGCCGCGGCGTCGGGGCTGATGTCGTAGACGGAGATGCGCCGGATGGCGTGCGTGCGAACGAGCGCGTCGGTCGCGAACCTGGCCTGGACGCCTGCGCCGATCAGCGCCACGTGGTCCGCACCGGGCCTCGACAGGACCCGCGCGAACACGGCCGCCGAGGCGCCGGTCCGGATGTTCGTGATGAAGGCGCCGTCGAGCACCGCCAGCGGATATCCGGTCTCGGGGTCGTCCAGGATGATCATGGCCATGACGTACGGGAGACCGTGGCGCGCGGGGTTCTGCGAGTAGCCACCGGCCCACTTGATCCCCGCGGCACCCAGGGGTTGCACATACCCGGGCATGGCGTTGTGCCACGCCTCCAGGCCGAACGGGCGAAGGTCCAGCGTGATCTTGGCCGGCATCGCCACCGTCCCGTCGCCATGCGCCCGGTAGACCGTCTCGACGCCCCGGATCGCGTCGTCCATGGTCAGCCAGCGCTCGATGGCCGAGCGCGACAGGAGCCGTGTCGGCCCCAGCGGTGCCGTTGTCATGATCGCCTCCAGGGGCGCTCTTGCCCAGCCATGTGGATGCCGCCCGACAACTGAAGCCTACGTGATCCGTCCGGCCACGACGCGACGGCCGGCAGCGTCGGGGCCAGGGGCGTGTCGTGGAGTCAGCCGAGCGGATGGGGCAGCCCGCCCTCGAGGCGACGACGCCCGACGTTCAGCCGCCCGGCGTGATCGCGCCGACGGCCATGAACCCGAAGATCGCGACGTCCTGGACGAAGTGGATGAACCAGGCCCACCAGAGGCCGCGGGTCTCCAGCATCGACCGGGCCAGGATCCACCCCAGGAACCAGGCCAGCGCCACGCCGATGACCCCGTACGGGACGCCGTAGAAATGGGCCAGCCCGAAGTAGGCCGCCACCATCCGGAGCGCCTGCCGCGAGCCAACGGGCCCAACGAGGACGGCCAGGAACGAGGCCTTGTAGGTGACCTCCTCGTTGAAGGCGTTCAGGGCTGCGGCCGCCAGGACGACGGGCAGGAACGGCAACAGCCGGCCGAGCGTCTCCGTTGACGGGCTGCCGGACAGGACCAGGAAGGCCAGCGTGCCGAGGGTGAGGATGACGGCCAGGTTGCGCCCCAGGCTGGTCCACCGGTCGCCCGGCCTGACCGCGAGCCACGGAATCGGTGCGGCCGGGGCGGACGGGTCGCCCTTCGCCAGGAAGAACGCCCGGCGGTCGCGTGTCAGGACGAGCATCGTCGCGATCACCGCCAGGGTGACCACCAGGTTCAGCACCAGCTCGGCGGGCATGTAGACGGCGAAGGACGGGTCGCGCAGCCAGGCGTCGAAGGGCGCCACGCTGTCCAGCCGGGTGAAGACCAGCCATTGCGCGCCGACGAGCACGGCGAAGAGCCACAAGAGCGGGCGGAGCGGGCGACCCGCCGCCCACGGGACCGTGGCCGCGAGGGCCAGGGCAAGCACGGCCGCGGACGCCCCGGCCCGCAGGTCGGCGGAGACGGTCCGGCCCAGCACCTCCTGCGCGATCACCGTGGGCAGGAGCGACAGCGCCACGACGACGACCCAGGCAACGACGACGACGCTGGCCCGGAATTGCGCCGCGCCCGTCGATTCGCGGGGGCCGGTCAGGCCTCGCGGAGGAGTGGCTGCCGACGCAGCCGGGCGACCCGCCATGATCCACTGCCTTTCGTGGCGGGACGCGGATCCTGTTGGGTCAAGGGTCTACCGTCGGCACGCGGGCACAAGGCCTGAACGTCCCGGACCACGGTGCCATGCAGCAGGCGTCCGTGGGCCTCGGCCGCGCCGGGTGGGCGGCAAGTGCAGGAGGAAGTTGGAGCGGGAGACGGGTCTCGAACCCGCGACATTCAGCTTGGAAGGCTGACGCTCTACCGACTGAGCTACTCCCGCTCGGAAGGGCGCGTCAATCGTAGACGAAGGCGGCCCGTCGCCGTCTGCGCCGGACTACAGGACCC
>CAIJPD010000019.1 GCA_903822495.1 uncultured Chloroflexota bacterium
CGCCGGCGCCGCCGCGGCGTGCGCCCTCACCAGCAGCGCCGGGGGCGGCCTGCTGAGTGCCTGCGCTGGAGCCGCGTCCTACGCGGACTTCGCCGCGGGCCTCACCGCGGCGCTGGGCGACCTGCAGGCGGATGCCAACACGGGCAGCCTGACCATCCGTTCGGATCCGGCGGGGGCCACCGTCGCCCTGAACGGCATCGAGGCCGGCATCACGCCCCTCGACGTGGCGGTGCCGCCCGGGGTGTACCTGGTCCGGATCACCAAGGCCGGCTTCGTGCCGTTCAGCCATGTCGTCCAGGTGGCGGCCGGCGTCCCGACCAACGTCCCGGCACCGCTCGAGGCGCTCGACGGCGGCAACGAGGGCTCCTTCAACTGGGTTCGACCCAACACCATCATCGGCCTGCTCGGAGGCAATGGGTTCGCCAACGGCGACTTCGTCATCACGGGCTACGTGCGCGACAAGGACGGCGCCGACTACATCTCCTTTGCCAACTCGAAGGTGGTCGAGATCACCTTCGCCGAGCCGACCGAGTTCGACAACATCAACGGGTGGCTCAAGTCCGACCACACCACCGTGTCCACGGTTGGCGTCGCGCGGTCCTCCGATGACGGGCTGACCTGGACCCTGATCAAGTCGTGGACCGGAAGCTTCACCTCCCGCGAGTGGACCAGCGCCCGGTTCGATGACGCCCAGTGGTTGTCGGGCAAGCCCGGCGATCTCAAGTCGCGCTGGGTCCGGGCCTACTACCACCAGCGGAAGATCGAGGAGTGGTCGATCTGGGCGATGGTTCCCCGGCCCGAGGGCGGTGTGGCCGTGTACGCCACCAAGATCACGTGGGACCAGCCCCAGGAGCTGCTGAGAGTCTGGGACGGCCTGGGGGGAGGCTACAACGGGACCACCTACTGCCGCGAGGACGACACCGACCCGCTCTGCTACCAGCGCCCCAACCCGGGCCGCTACATGACGTCGCTGGTGGCCCCGTACACCGGCCCATCGCTGGTCGAGGCCGGAAGCGGGCCGTACAAGACCGTGACGTCGACCTCGGCCATCTCGCGCTACGGCATGAGCCAGTTGGACCTGGCCACGTACAACCAGGTTCGCACCGTGGCGACCACCGTCCTCAACACGCGCGACGGCGGCGAGACCGCGAACGACCTGGCGCCATTGTGCTGCGGCGTCACCTACCAGGGCTCGTACAAGGACGCGGACTACTTCCTCGCGCGGGACGGCGGCAGCGGCGACGTGAAGGGGTACATCTACGTGGCCCGCAAGGGGGCGGCGCCGGTCCTGGAGACCACCTACACCCTGGAGGCCGGCGCGCCCAAGGGCACTGAGCGCTCGGAGGAGCTCAGGATCGGGCCGGACGGGACCCTCTACCTCCTTGATCACAATCGCGGGCGGGTGTACGTGCTGGAGAAGGGCGTCCCGGTCCTCCTGGGGAGTGTCCCCGCCGCCATCTGGGGCGGGCTCCTGGGCGCCACTGCCCCGTCGCTCAACTACCTCGCGACGGCCATCGACAGCGGCGGCAACGTGCAGGCGGCATTCCGGGTGGGGACGCTGGCCTCCGCCCCGGCCACCCTCAGCGACGTCAAGGTCTACTACGAGTACTTCTCGCGCCAGAAGGTCGCCTACGACTCCGTTGCGCTGTTCACGAAGGCGGATTGCCCCGCCTGCGACGCGGCCCGCGCCTGGCTGAAGGCCGCCGGCGTGCCGTTCAAGGAGAACCCTGGCGGCCTCTCGGCTGCCGTGACGGCCCTGGTCGCCGCGGCCCAGGGCGGAGCCGGCTTGCCGGTCATCGCCCGGCTGGGCGCCGACACGGTGGTCAAGGGCGCCGCCGAGCCCGGCGTGATCAGCCGCCTCCTGGGCGTCTCGTACCCGGTCCTCGTGGACACGCACCCGGCCCGGTTGGGCAAGACCGCGCCCGGCGTGGTGGACCCCTTCCGCATCGTGGCCCACCAGCCCGACTGGGTCCTCATGGTCCTGGAGGGCGACCAGCCCAGGGTGGTGGTCCAGCGCGATGACGGCGTGGTGTCGCTCGCGCCGGCTGGGGGCTCATGGACCGCGACGAAGCTCATGAACAGCCCGCCGCCCGCCTCGGTGACCGTGGTCGGCGGGGCGACAGGGTTCAACGCGCGCTACCCAATGTTCCCCGGCGGTGCGGCGACCCCGTACGTCGGCACGGCCCGCGACGTCCCCTTCAACACGTTCGCGAAGGTGGGCGACCTGCGCTTCCTGTTCCTGGGGGACGGCGGGTACACGCTGAACACCACCAAGCCGGCGGCGACGGCCAGCACGTACAACGCGATCGAGTCGGTCTCCCAGCTGATCCCCAGCGCCGCCTTCTACGTGGCGCTGGGCCCGAACGGCAAGGCGGGTCCAGTCAAGGGCGAGCTGGCGGCCTATGTCACCAGCCAGGGCGTGGTGACCGACAACGGTTACCGCTTCTACCGCGTGGTGGCGGACCTGCGCGCCCAGAACGAGACGGCGTCGGACGGCGACATCCCCGCCCGCGCCATGGCGGGCGCCGTCACGGTGGAGACCAAGACGAAGGACGGGGCCCCCGACACCCGCGACGTCAGCCTGATCCTGCTCGTCGAGAACACGCGTCTGCACACGTTCGAACCCGATTCGCGCGCGGTCGCCAGTGACATCACCAGCGAGGCGATCCACTTCGCGGGCCCGGATGAGCACTGGATCGTCACCAACAACATCGCCCTCCCCAACTCCATCCCGTGCGAGGGCGGCAACGGGCTGCTCCTCAAGCCCAACTCCACCACCACGTTCACGGCTGCCCAGGCCGCGAACTCGGCGCTGGGCTCGTGTCTCGCCGGCCTGGAGGTCCAGCCCACGGTCCTCACCGGGTGCACCTCGTGGGACGACGCCCGACTGGTGCTGACCGCACAGACCATCGCGTCGCTGGGGACCAGTCTCCCGCTGGCCAGATCCGAGAGCGTCACCAACTGGGAACTGACCTTCGGCAACCGGGATGCGACGGTCTACCGGCTGGTCAGCCTGGACCAGGCAGCCTCGGGCACCGGGGCGCCGCACTGCGCCACCGAAGTGACGGGCCGGACGGCCGCCGTCGTCAAGATCAGCGGGCGATTCCTGGGATCCAACGAGGTGTACGCGCCCACCCTGACGATCGTGGAGTCGGGGACGACCCCGGTGATCACGGCCCCCACGACGCTGCCGGAGAGCATCGCCTTCGAGCGGCGGTGGCTGGTGTTCGAGAGCGCGTTCCTGGAGGGCAACCTGCGGCTCGCGAACGAGAGCGCCGGGCTCGTCGCCATGCTCTACCTGAAGCCGGTGGCCAAGCTGCTCGGCTACTGGCGCCAGCTGCTGGCGGTGCGCGCCGTGCTCCACTGCAACCAGGAGGGGATCGGCGTCGCGGCGATCGTCCGGGTCATGGCCCGGCCCGCCGACATCCCGGAGGCCTCCGCCGCGGCCCAGGCCTGCCTGGGAGACTTCGTGCTGCACCCAAGCAAGCACTGGCCGGGGTACCAGAAGGCCATCTGGAGTGGCGGCGGGAGCGCCGTCGCGTTCCTGAGCAAGGCCATCAACACGGGCCTGGTGGCAAACCCAACGCTGGCCTACCTGGCCTCCCTGACCGGCAGCACGCCGCAGACGTACGGCCAGGTCGCCTTCGCCCACGCCAAGGCCCTGCAGGCGTCGGGCAACCAACCCGGCCATGACGCCGACATCGCGACGGACTTCGCCCTGGACGACTACGCGAGGCTGGCCACGGTCGCTTCCGGGGATCTCCACGGCGCCACGGCGCCGATGATCCGGATGGTGATGCTGCAGAGCCAGCTGGAGCGGACCGCCATGGGCGCCGTGGCGACGTGCGTCAAGACGTTCCCGGGCCCGCAGCCGCTGGCCCGGGTGATCCAGCTGACCGCGGGTCGCGAATACACCGGTGGGATCCCGTGCGTGGACCAGGCACCGACCGCGGGACGGACCGACCGCTATCGGCTCCTGGCGATCGGCCTCCGTTCGGGCACCTTTGAGGCCATCTACAAGGCCGCCGGGCGTGACCTGGACCTGGTCACCGCGCAGTTGAGCCTCCTCGCCGCGGCCCTCGCCGAGGTGCAGGCGGCCCAGGCGCGCCACGCGGCAGGCGTCACGGCGGCCGACTGGGACACGACCTTGCCGGCCGTGGACCGGCTGGTCATCGCCACCGGTCAGATCCAGGCCATCGCAGAGAAGCGCGCCAAGGAGTTCAGCCTGGCCAAGATCCCGGATGGGCTCCGCGGCATCGCCCAGTGCGTGTCAGGGGTGGCCATGGGCTTCGTGTCTGGCGAGGGGATCCTGATGGTCGTGCTGGGCTCGGCGGCCGCGTACGTCGGAAGCACGGCGGCCGTTGTGGGCGGCGTCCTGTTCGTGGGGTTTGGGCTGGTCACCACGGCCGTGGGCGGCTATGACCTGACCCAGGCGTGGGAGACGCTCGACACCGTGGCCGCCAGCTCCGGCATCTGTGGCGTGGCCGCCGGCTCGCTCCTGACACTCGCCGGCGTGTATGGGACGGCCGCGGCGGCCCGCGCCTGGACCCCGGCCCAGCTGAAGTACGCGCCGTCCAAGATGATCGACGTCAAGGCGCTGTTCACGCGCGGCCGGACCGCCGGGCTCTCGCTGGAAGAGCAGGGGGAGATCACCGTGCCGCGGGGCGACACGATCAGCGACGTTGCGGCCGTCGCCCCGCCGCCCTTGGAGCCGGCCCTCAAGGCCGTCGTGGACGCCCTGCCGGAAGGGCGTCGAGGGCTCGTCCTCGACGCCATCGCCAAGGTCGGCTACGACTCGTGCACCGCCCTCGAGCAGTCCGTCATCCGGGACCTGATCGTGGCCGACAAGCCGAGCATCCTCCGAGCGGAGAAGATCTGGGAGCTTGCCAAGGCCGGCAAGGAAGGGTCACCCGAGGACCTCGCGTGGAGCGGGATGAGCACGGCGTGGCTCCGTGCCATGGACACCAGCCACCCCAAGAGTCTGGCGGCGGAGCCGGTGACGGCGGCCGCACCGGCTCCGCCGAGCGTCCCGGCCCTGCCGGCGCGGCTCGCCGGCGCCGATGCGGCCGTGGAGGAGGCCGCCAGCAACGCGGCGAACGTCGTGCCCGGTTCGCCGGTTGGGTTTGAGTCCGCGGTCCAGGGCCGCCAGCCATATCTGCTCAAGGCCGCCGTGGGCTCCGAGCGCCTGCTCAATGCGCTGCGCGACCCAAAGGTGAAGCGGCTCTACGCGCCCGAGGAGGCGGTGACCTTACTTGGGAAGGCCAAGGCGGCCCTGGGCACGACCACGGCCGCGTTCTTCACGGAGCTGGCCAGCCCGCGCCTCCTCGATTCGATCCGCGTGGCGGTCAAGGCCGCGCAGGACCTCGCCGGGACGCCGGGCAAGCAGGTGACGGCGCTGGAGACGACGATGCTCAAGCCGGGGCAGAACAAGGTAGCCGTGCTCGTGACGATCCACCAGGAGGGCGCGGCCGTCCTGCGGATCGTGATCGCCAAGGGCAAGATCGGCCTCAAGGAGGCGGCGAACTACAAGTTCCTTGGCTCCAAGCAGATCACCCAGAAGCTGCTGGCACCGCTCCTGGAGAACGTTGACGGGGACCAGGCCCTCCTCATCACGGAGTACGTGCCCAACGACATTCCCCAGAGCCTCACGCAGGGGATGGGGCCGAACATGGAGCCGGGCATGTGGGCCACCAATGACCCCGCATGGGCCGGTGCCGTCGGCGCGCTGGACGCGCGGATCTTCCTCGAGACGGATGGCGCCCTGAATGGCCAGCCGGGTTCCATGTACAACAGCGACCCGCACTACGCCAACATGAGCCTGTTCACGGAGAACGGCGCGCCGGCCGCCCGGATCATCGACTTCGACCCCAACTACACCTGGGCGGCGCCGGAAGACGCGTACTGGATGCTGACCCTGCTGCAGCGCAACCTCGACTCGATCAACATGTCCACCGTCGTCGTCAACTTCGAGGGCTACCTCGACGGGGTGGTTGGGGCCTTTGCGAGCAAGCCCGGCTCGTCGAGAGCCGCCGCCTATGACATGTTCCGGAGGGTGAGCGCGGAGATCACCACGCCTGCCGGCAAGGCGAAGGCCACGGCGATCGAGCCGGGCTTTGCCGACGGCTTCGCGATCGCAGACGTCGTGGCCCGGGAGGTCCGCGCGTGGCTGGCCAAGCACGGCCAGAGCCGGCTCCCTGGGCCCGTGCTGGCCGTCGCGGATGGCCCGGCCGGCGGGGCGATCGTGCCCCTGACCGCGCTGGTGATCGTGCTCCCGCGCCGGGTTCGGCCCGATCAGGCACGGTTGGCAGCGTGAGCGCCCTGCCGGTCCGCCGGAACCTCGCCTGGTGCTCCGCGGAGAACGCCCGCATTCGCTGAGGGAGGCAGCCAACATGCCGAGCGCGAAGGTGCTGTACATCCACGGCGCCGGCCCACAGCCCGAGGCCGGGGTGCTGCGGCGCGAGATCGACGAGATCCTCTTTCCCGACGAGGCCGATCCACCCAGTGACATCGCCTGGTTCGCGGACGTCACCGACGCGGCCCACGAAGCCGACGAAGCCGCCCGGGAGGCCCGGGACGGGCAGAACGCGGGGCCGGGCGTGGATACCGGTGATGCCGTCGGGGACGACGAACGGCCGGGCCTCGACGACCGCCTGTTGGGGCGCGCCCGCACCCTCTGGACGGGGACGCTGGGGCTGGCCTCCGGCGGCGGCCGCGGCGCGCTGCTGCTCCGCCTGGTGGCGGCCATGGGTTCCGTCGACGAGCGCGAGTCGGTCGAGAACCGGCACGGCAGCCGCGCCGAGGCGCTCTGGCACTTCTATCGGGACGTGGCCGGCTACCTCGAGAATGACGGCGACATCGCCCCGGTGCTGCGCGAGCGGGTGCGGGCCGCCGTCACCCGGAACCCCGACCTGCAACTGGTGGTGGCCCACTCATTGGGGACGGTCATCGCGTTCGATGTGCTGGCGGAGCCCCAGCTGGCCGGCCGGGAGCTGACGCTTGTCACCGTGGGTTCTCCGCTCGGGCTCGGCCCACTGCAGGACCGCCTGGCCGCGTGGGCCGGCGCACGGCCGGTCGCGATCCCCCCGACCGTGACACGCTGGCGCAACTTTCATGCGCACGGGGATCCGGTCGCCACGGGCTCGGACATCGACGGGCTGCACGCCGACTACCACCCCACGGCGCGGGTCCACTCCACCATGGTCCGGAACGACGTCGGCCACCACCACGGGTTCCTGGGCTACCTCCGGACGCCGGAGGTGCTCGACGCCATCTACGCGACGCTGGGGGTGCGGCGGCCCTAGCCGGGCTCGCGAGGCAGGGCGAACGGCCGGGTCCCCGTGGTTGCACCACGCGCGGGCTAGCCGGAGGCGTTCACGCGGCGCGATGCAGGCGCGGCACTGGACATGGTGGCGACACCGGGGACGTGTCCCGGCGCCGGCAGGTGCGGGTAGGCCGGCCCGTGGATCGTCCGGACGCGGGCCGGGAGCGGCCTCGAGCGGTCGGTGGTGGGACGGCTGGCCGTCTCGCGCCGGACCCGCCACAGGCCGGTTGCCAGCTGAACACCCAGCCAGACGAGCAGCCCGTTGCGCACGATGAGGGCGACGAGCATCCACGGCCGGAAGGCCCACAGCCCCGCGTAGTCAAACTCGAAGATCCACGTGGAGAGGCCGGCGATCCCCAGGACCAGCCAGCGCAGGCGGACGGGCAGGAACGGCACGAACGGCGCCAGCCAGAGGATGTACTGGAGCGACAGGACCTTGTTGCCCAGGAGGACCGCCGTGATCGCGGCGGCGCAGGCAAGGGCCAGCGAATCCCGGGAGATGGAGCCGGTCATGGCCCGCTCGATGACGAACCGGCGCAGCGCAAGCAGGCCGGCGCCGACCACCAGCAGCCCAAGCAGCGGCGTGGAGATGGCGACCAGCAGGTCAGAGCCCGGCCCGGCGATCTGCGTGGAGCCAAATCCGAAGACGGGCTCCACATGGGCACCGGTCAGCAGGTGGATAGCCAGCACCAGGCTTGAGCCAAGACTCTCGATCTGGAGCCCGCGATCGCCCTGGTAGGACAGGAATCCCAGCGAGTCCGGCCCGGCGATGTTCCATGACCAGGCCGTGACGACGGCGCACACCATCCCGCAGCCGGCCACCAGGCGGACCAGCCCCCAGCCGTCGCGGTTCGCGAGCAGCCGGGCGGCCAGCACGCCGATCACGACGATGGGATAGAGCTTCAGCATGGTGCCCAGTCCCAGGAGCACGCCGGCCAGGCCGGGGTGCCGCCGCGCGACGAGGAACGCGAACAGCGTCAGTGCCACGGGCCAGATGTCGAAGCGCAGCGCCGCGGAGATCCAGGACAGGCAGATCATGGCGCTCCACGACGCGAGCGCCGTGCGCGACTGGCCCGCGGCGCGGTAGACCGCCCAGCCGCAGCCCACGGTGATCACGGCCGCGACGGCCAGGAACCGCCACATGTATTCGGCCACGCTGGGCTCATCGGTGCCGAAGCCGATCCGCGGGAAGAGCATCGGCACGATTGACAGCGGCGGGTACTCCATCCGGAGCCACGTGGATGACGGGAGCCCGTCCGCGATGCGGAAGCCGTAGGCTCGGTAGAGCTCAAGATCCAGGGCAAACCCGTGCAGGGCCCAGGAGTTCGTCAGGAGGACGAGCGCCACGAACGCCACGGCCGGCGCCACGAGCAGGACCCGGAGTGGGACCTGGTCGAAGCGGCGGCTCAGCGCCGGGTACCACTCCCTGGGCGCGTTCACGCGCAGCGTCCATGCCTCCATGTGGCAGCGTCCATGCCTCCTGATCCGTGTGATTCGACCGGCCGATCATCGCGCTACCAGCCGGGGACACGTCCTAGGGGCACGCTGATGCCAGGCGCGCCGCGGAGTGGGCGCGCCCCGAGCGATCCGCCGATCAGCCCCAGAGGGCGTCGATCGAGAGGTACCGCTCACCCGTATCGTACGAGAACGTGAGGATTCGTGAGCCGTCCGGCACGACACCCGACGCGACGAGCTGCGCGACGGCCGAGAGCGACGCCCCCGACGAGATGCCGACCAGCATTCCTTCTTCGCGCGCCGAGCGGCGGGCCCAGGCCATGGCGTCCGCCGGATCCACCTGCAGGATGCCGTCGAGCAGGTCCGTCCGCATCACGCCCGGGATGAATCCGGCGCCGATTCCCTGGATGGGGTGCGGCTGGTGCGTTCCGCCGGAAAGGACCGGCGACAGCGTGGGCTCGACCGCGTAGACCTTGAGGTTGGGCCAGCGTGGCTTGAGCGCCTCGGCCAGGCCGGTGAGGTGGCCGCCGGTTCCGACGCCCGTCACCAGGAAGTCGAGACCCTCCGGGAAGTCCTTCTCGATCTCTGGCGCGGTGGTGGTGCGGTGGATGGCCGGGTTGGCCAAGTTCTCGAACTGCATGGGAACCCAGGCGTTGGGGATCTCCGCCGCCAGCTCGTTGGCGCGCGCGATGGCGCCCTTCATCCCCAGCTCGCGGGGCGTCAGCTCCAGCTCCGCGCCGTAGCCGGTCATCAGCTTGCGCCGCTCGATGGACATCGACTCGGGCATGGTCAGGATCAGCCGGTAGCCTCGGACCGCACAGACCAGCGCCAGTCCGATGCCGGTGTTGCCCGACGTGGGCTCGATGACCACCGAGCCGGGCTTGATCACGCCGCGTGCCTCGGCGTCGTCGATCATCGCGAGGGCGATTCGGTCCTTGATGCTGCCGCCCGGGTTGGCCCGCTCGGCCTTGATCCAGACCTCGTAGCGGGGGTCAAACAGGCGGTTGGCGCGAACGACCGGGGTGTTCCCGATGGTCGCAAGGATGCTGTCGGCACGCATGGGGACGGGTCCTCGTTGGAGATCAGCGGTCGGTGTACTGGATACGGTGCGTCACGGTGTGAGCCACGATCTCGTCCGTCCGGCGGAAGAGCTTCGCGAACTGGACCGGGACCCACCAGCGCAGGACGTAGAGCTGGCACCCGACGCAGATCCCGGTGGTCGCCAGGAGCGTCTGCAGGGCGCCGACACCCGCGGTGAGCAGCCAGCCGATCGGCGTCAGGCCGACGACGAACGCGACCGCCGCGAGCATCAGGAAGATGGAGCCCAGGGCCTGCGCGAAGCGCGGCGGATACTCGTGCTCCAGCTCCTTGGGCTTGCCGAGGCGGAGCGCGGTGCGGACGGTGGGCCACAGGCGACCCGGCAGGAAGAGCCGGGTGCCGAACTGCGCGGAGACGCCCAGGTTGACGCCCACCAGCACGGCCAGCCAGGGCGAGGACGTCAGGAAGGCGACCAGCAGGATGATCGCGGAGACGCCGGCGCCAAAGCGCATGCCGCGCGGGTCGATCTGGCGGGCGGGCGGCGTCAGGACGGAGAGGAGAGACAAGGAACGGGACCTCCGGGGTGGCTCGTCGCGGGGGATCGTCGCGGGCCGCGGTGGATGCGGCGGCAACGGTTCAGGGGCGCGAGGCCCGCGGGAGCCGGGAGGTCAGCGGTTGACCACGACCATGCTCCGCGCCGGCACTCGCCGGAGACAGGAGCAACATTCGCCGGTGAGGGCGAGGCGGTCTTGGGTCGACATCTCGCGGACTATACCCCATCGCCATGTCCCGGGTCCGCGAGGGCATGGCCGGCGGGCGGGACGGTCTCGTCAGATGACGAAGTCGGCGTCTTCGAAGCCGTCGTGGACGCGGCGGACCCGGAACTGGCTGGTCTGGTAGACGATGCTGCCGGCTGGGACACTGCTGGTCAGGAACACGTTGCCGCCGATGACGCTGTCCTCGCCGATCAGCGTGTCGCCGCCCAGGACCGTGGCCCCGGCGTAGATGACCACGCGGTTGCCGATGGAGGGGTGGCGCTTGGAGCCGGCCAGGCTCTTGACCACGGACAGCGCGCCCAGGGTGACGCCCTGGTAGATCTTGACCTCGTCGCCGATGACCGCCGTCTCGCCGATGACCACGCCCGTCCCGTGGTCGATGCAGAACGCGCGCCCGATGCTGGCGCCCGGGTGGATGTCGACGCCGGTCCGGCTATGCGCGACCTCGGACATCAGTCTCGGGAGGACGGAGACCCCAAGGCCGTGCAGCACGTGGGCCAGCCGGTGGCTGGCGATGGCCAGGAAGCCCGGGTAGGCGGCGATCACCTCGTCCACCGATTCGGCCGCCGGGTCGCCGGCGGTGATGGCGTCCGCGTCGATCGTGAGGAGGCCGTGGACGGCCGGCAGCGCGGCGAAGTAGGCGTCCACCACGCGCGCTGACTCCTCCGCCCCCGTCGACGGCGCGACGAGCGCCCGAAGATCCCGGCGGAGCAGGACCAGGCGGGCCTCCAGGTCGTCGGCCCCGGCGGCCGCGTCATCGGACAGCTGGGCGAACAGGACGCCGAGCACCCCGTCCATGAACGCCGCCACGTCTCGCTTGAGGGGCAGGATGCGGGCCTGGCCGGCTCGTTTCGCGGCCAGGGATTCAACGAAGTCGCGCTGCATGCCGATCACTCTAGAGGGACGGGCGATGGCGCGCCATGGCGCGCGCCCGGCCGTCGCCCCAAGCACGTCAGGCGAACATCTCCAGACTGCCCTTGCCTGCACAACGTCGAACAGGACCGGCCAGTAGGCCGGAGGTACTGGGTCCGGACATGGGACCTTGGTGCCGCCCGGTCATGGGCCTATTCGGTCGTGGTCGCGGCGGTGCGGGCAGGCAACGATTGCACCCATGACCTCACGACTGCACGCCACCCTGTCCTCCTTCGTCCGCGCCGCCCGGCTGAGCTCGGCCGCCGCGCTGACGATGCTGGTCCTCTTCGGCTCGCTCGCGGCGGCACCGGTCAAGGCCGCCCAGGCGATGTCCCCCGCCTGCAACGGGGCGAACCTGCGCACCAGCGCCTCGACCTCCGCCACCATCAAGGCCTCGCTGTCGACCGGCGCCACCGTCACCGTCACCGGCACGGTCGCCGGGGCCTCGTGGGGCACCACCTGCCCGGACTGGAAGTCGGGTGCCACCTGGTACACGATCACCGCGGTCAACGGCAGCACCGTCAGCTCGCTCTATGGCGTCGGCGTCCTGTACGCCGCCACCGGCGTGCTGGTCGCGAATGAGAGCACCCCGGCACCCGCCCCGGCACCGGAGACATCGACCGGGACGGCGGCGTGCGCGACCATCAATCTGCGATCGGGCACCTCCACCGGCTACGGGATCGTCACGACCGCGGTTCCGGGCGACCAGGTCACCATCGACGCGACCCTGACCGGCAACGCCTGGAGCACGGTCTGCCCCACCGCCAAGTCCGGCAGCACCTGGTACCGGATCATCGAGGTCAATGGCCAGAGCGTCGCCGCGCGCTTCGGCGTGGCGGCGGTCTACGCGGCGACCGGGGTCATCGACGTCGCCAGCGCGCCTGCACCTGCGCCCGCGCCGACACCCACGCCCGACCCCGCCCCTGTCGCGACCCCCACGCCCACCCCGGCGCCGATCGCCAGCCCGACGCCCACGCCTTCGCCCACGCCCACGCCCACGCCCACCCCGAGCCCCACCCCGAGCCCCACCCCGGCGCCCGTCGCCAGCCCCACGCCGACGCCGAATCCCACCCCGACCCCAGTCCCCACGCCCACCCCGGTCCCGGTGCCCACGCCCGCGCTCGGCAGCCCGTACGTACCCGCCTGTGATGGCGTCAACATCCGGACGGGGGCGACGACCGGCGCCGGGGTGGCCGTGCGCCTCAGCCTCGCCAACACCCTGACCGTGACCGGCAGCGTGGCCGGTGGCGCCTGGGCCACCAGCTGCCCCACCGCGAAGTCGGGCACCGCCTGGTACGCCGTGAGCGCCATCAATGGAACACCCGTCAGCAGCCTGTACGGCGTGGGGGTCCTGTACGCGGCCACCGGCGTCCTGGCCGCCTCCACCGTGGTGTCGCCGCCGCCCCCGCCCAGCACCATCACGCCGCTCGGCAGCAGCACCACGCTGTACGGCCGCGGCTGGGGCCACGGTGTGGGCCTCTCGCAGTACGGCGCCCTGGGCCGCGCCAACGCCGGCCAGTCCGCGGGCGAGATCCTCGCCCACTACTACGCGGGCACCACCATCGGGACCGTCGCGGCTGGCACCCAGATCCGCGTGCTGGTCCTGGACAACTTCGCCCCCACGGCGGCGACGCCGCTGCTCATCTACGGGCGCACCGGCGGCTGGACCGTGACCGGCATCGCCGGGACGCTCCCCGCGGATGCCAGCCTGAGGGTCTATCCGGCCGCCGACGGCAGCACCTCCGCCGGGCGGATGGTCGCGGCCACCTCCGCGGGCGCCACGATCTACGACGGCGCGGCCCCGGCCGGCATCGTGGTGGCACCGGCCGACGGCACGGCCCAGCTCCAGCTGTGGACCAAGCCCACCAGCTACGACCTCTTCCGCGGCACCCTGACGATCCTGCCGGCAGCCGCCGACCTGGACGTGGTCAACGCGCTGCCGCTCGAGCAGTACCTGCGTGGCGTCGTCCCGGCCGAGATGTCGTCCGGCTGGGCCACCCAGGCGCTGGCGTCTCAGGCCATCGCCGCGCGCTCCTACGCGGCCTACCGGATCCGGGGCGTGGGCACCTTCGACGTCTACGACGACACCCGCTCGCAGGTCTACCTGGGTGTGCGCCGCGAGGCCGCCACGACGGACGCCGTGGTCGCCTCGACCGCCAACCAGGTCCTGCTCAGCAACGGGTCCGTCGCCAACGCGCTCTTCCACTCGAGCGACGGCGGCTGGACCGAGAACAACGAGAACGTCTTCGTGTCGACCGGCGGGTCGATCGTGGCCGGCGCGCTGAGCTACCTGCGCGGATCCTCGGACCGCGATGCCGGCAACGCCTCGTTTGACGCGGCGGCACCGCACGCGACCTGGCAGACGCGGGCGTACAGCATCGCCGAACTGTCCGCGATCTTCGTCCAGGACGGCCGAACCGATGTCGGCACCCTGACCGGCCTGGACCTGCACGACCGCGGCGTCTCCGGCCGGCTCATCAGCGTGACCCTGGTCGGCAGTGCGGGTTCGAAGACGGTCTCCGGCGACGTGTTCGTCGGCGTCTTCAACGCCTGGCGCCCCGCGGGCGATGCCGGCCTGTGGAGCACGCTCCTGGGGCTCGCACCCGTCCCCTGACCCGCCCCCTCCGCCTCCCCCTGGAGCCAGGGCAGTCCGCGGCCCAGCGGGCGGCCCTGGCTCCATTCCGCGTCCCCCGCTTCCACCCGCCCGGCCGAGCCCGCGCGTGGTCCCAGATCGTGACCTTCGGCCCCGGTCCGTCACTTGCGCAATGACGCAAGCAGCGCCCAAGGTTCACGCAGGGTGAGACCGACGGATGGCGATTGCCGCCCGCTCCCCCACCCCGTCGTCCGCGTCCCCGGCCGACACCATCGCGGGCGCACGACACCGTGTGGCCTGCGCGGAGGCAGCTCATGGTGGCCCTATCTTCCTTCACGTTCGGCACCCGCCTGGCGGGGACGGTGGCCGAGAACCGCCCGCGGGTCGAGGCCGCGCTCAAGGCCGAGGGCTTCGGCATCCTCACGGAGATCGACTTCGCCGGCGCGATGCAGGCCAAGCTCGGTATCGAGCGACCCGCCCTCGTGATCCTTGGCGCCTGCAACCCGCCGCTGGCCAACCGCGCGGTCTCGGCGAACCCGTCGGTGGCCGCGCTCCTGCCGTGCAACGTCGTCCTGCGCGCGGACGGAGACGGCACCGTAGTCGAGGCCATGGACCCGGCCGCCGTGCTGGGCCTGATCGATGACCCCGCCGTCCACGACATCGCGTCGGACGCGCGGGCCCGCCTGGAGCGCGCCGTCGCCGCCCTGGATGCCGCATCCTGACCCCCGCCCGGCGATGGGCTCCCCGCAAGCCCCGCCCAAGATCGGAGCCAGCCAATGGCCACCAAGACCGCATCCCTGATCCTGACCGGCGGCGATCTCCGCTTCGAGGCCACGTCCGGCAGCGGCCACACCATCGTCCTGGATGACCGCCACGGCGACAGCGCGATGCGCCCGGCGGAGTTGATCCCGATCGCCGTCGCCGGCTGTACCGCCATGGACGTCATCTCGATCCTGCGCAAGAAGCGCCAACCCGTGGACCGCTACGAGATCCGGGCAAGCGGCCACCAGGAGGACGACCACCCCAACGCGTTCACGCGGGTCGACGTGGTCCACGTGGTGGAGGGGATCGGGATCGACCCCGATGCCGTCCGGCGGGCGATCGAGCTGTCGGCCACCAAGTACTGCTCGGTCGGCGCCACGCTCTCGAGCGGCGGGGTGGAGATCCACCACGCCTACGTGCTGCGCGACGGCTCGGGCGAGGGACCCACGACCGAGGTCGTGGTGACGGGCCCTCACCAGGCTCCGGCCGCGACGGCGGCGATGGCGGGCCGTCAGCCGACGCCCACCGCGACCTGACGATCCACGACCTGGCCGGCACGCCCCGGATCGCCCGGGTTCGGGCACCGACTCCCGCTTGCGCGGGGCGGGCGGCTGCCCGATAGTTGCGCCACCGCTCGCTTGGCGGTTGACCCGCGAGGGGGCGGCCTGACTGCCCGGCGCCATGGTGTCTCCGGATCGGCTCGCGGTGCCGACCCGGGACCAGTGCACAGGAGCCCACCTATGCAGCGGTCCGTTCGCCCCACGTCGCCGACCGAGGCCACCCGGGCCGCATCCGGAGCCCAAACGCGCGGTTGGAGGCAGCATGGCCGGCACCGCCTGGCGGTGGGCCTGGCGACGGCCCTGGCGACAGCACTCCTGGCCATCCAGCTGCCGGCGCCTGTCGCGATCGAAGCCACCAACGGCCTGGACCTGACCGCGACCTCGACGTTCACGGTCAACCCCGAGGCCGGGCGGCTGGACATCACGATCCAGATCCAGATGCGCAACACGACGCCCAACAGCGGCGGCGCCCAGTACTACTACAACGCCGCGTTCATCTACCTGGAAAGCGGGGCGACGAACGTGCGGGCGATTGCCGACTCGGGCTCCGCCTCGGCATCCCGATCCCAGTCGGGCTCGGGCTACGACCTGTGGAAGATCAGCTTCACCTCGGTGATCTATTACGGATCCAGCCGATCGCTGACCATCACTTACGCCGTCCCCGGCGGCGCGCCTCGCTCGGACGCGGAGACCCGGGTGGGTGCCGCCTACGCGGACTTCTGCGTCATCTCCAACGGCGTCGACAGCGGCACCGTGCGCGTCGTGGCTCCGACCGGCTTCACGTTCACGTTCATCGCGGTGAAGGGGGCCTTCACGAGCGCGACAACCGGCAGCACGACGACGTGGACCAGCGGCACGATCACCGACAACACCAACTTCTGGGCGTGCTTCGCGGGCACCAACCCGGCCGGCTACACGAGCAGCACGGTGGCCAGCCCAAGCGGCCGCCAGATCAGCATCCAGGCCTGGCCGGAGGACGCCGGCTGGAAGGACCAGGTGACGGCCGACGTGACGGGTGCGGTCGGCGCGCTCGAGGCCCTGATCGGGCGCGGGTTGCCGGGATCGGGTCAGGTCGCGGTCCGCGAGGTCACGTCCAACAGCCTGGGCAACTACGCGGGCTCCTTCGACACGGACGCCGGCGTGGCCTACGTCGCCGAGGACATCCAGCTGGGGGTCGTGGCCCACGAGCTGGCGCACGCGTGGTTCAACGGCTCCCTCTTCGGATTCCGCTGGCTGTCCGAGGGATCGGCGGGATGGGCAGAGTCCACGATCACGGGGGTCGCCTGCAAGGATCCCGGGGCGCCGCCGAGTGGCGTCACCGCCAACCTCAACAACTGGTCCTTCGCCGGCCCTCGGGCCACCACGACGGAGCTGGCCGCCGTGGCCTACCAGTACGACGCGTCCTGCTTCGTCGTATCGGACCTGGCCCGGGCGGCCGGGACCAGCGGCACGAGGGCGGCGATCACCGCCCTCCTTGACGGCCGGATCGCCTACCAGAGCCACGGAAGCCAGCTGAAGGCCGGCAGCGCCAAGGCCGGCTGGCGCGAATGGCTCGATGCCATGGACGAGCTGGGGATCGTGCCGGCCGGGGGGGCCGGCCTCACCTACGCGCAGGATCTCCTCAAGCGCTTCGGCGCCGGGACCGCCAATGACCTCCCGCTGCTGCTCCAGCGGGCCGACGCGCGCAAGGCATACCACGACCTCGCGCCGATCGTCACCGACTGGGCCCTACCGGAGGGGCTCCTGCGATCCATGGCCGAGTGGCGCTTCACCGATGCGCAGGGACTGATCAGCACGGTGAAGGCCGCCTGGAGCGACGTCGCCGCGGCCGACCATGCGCTGCCCGAAGCCCACGTGCTGGCCGGTCCCGTCAAGGCGCTCTTCGAGGGCGCCAAGACGGCCGCCGACATGACGGCCGTGGCCGCACAGGCGGCCGACCTGCGGTCGGCGGCGGACATGGTGGCGGCGGCCAAGGCGAAGCTGGCGGCGCCGCGCGAGAACGTCACCAGGCTTGGCCTGACCGGCAAGGACCTGGCGGCGCTCCTGGCCGAAGCGATCACGTCGGTCGGCGCCGCGGAGACGGAGGCGGCCAGGGCCAAGGCCATCTCGATCACCGCCACGCTGTCCGACGAGGCCGCGGCCGCGGCGACCGTGGTTGCGGCCAGCGACAAGGTGGACGCCTCGCACGACATCCTGAGCACCATCGGGCTGATCGGGACCGACCTGCGCGCGACGGTCGCGACGGGCGTGGCGGCCGTTGCCGCCGTGGATCCCTCCGCGGCCACAGCCGCGGCCTCGACGATCGACCGGGTGCTGGCCGATGCCCCCCAGCGGGGCATCATCCGGCTGACCGCCGCACTCGTCCTGCTGGTGCTCGTCGCGCTGGCCGTGATGCTCCGCCGGCGCCGTGCAGCGGGGCAGCAGCGGAAGACCGCGGGCGGACCCTTCGGGGCGGTCGTCATCATCGACGGCGTTGCGCTGCCGTCGGTCGTCGCCCCGGCCGCGAAGGTTGAGCCGGCGCCCCAGGGAACGGGCGCCTCGCCGGGCGAAGAGGCCGGCTAGGCCTCGTCGCCGGGGGTCATGCCCTGGTCGAAGCCCCGGTTTGCATCCAGCCCCATGCCCCCGTCGGATGCGCGCGGCTGGTCCAGCCCCGCCCACGGATCCACGTCGCGGTACGGCATGATCAGCTGGATCTTTGCCGCGTTGAGGGTGGCGCTGGGCGAGCGACGACGCCCCTCGCCCAGCGATTCCGACCAGTAGGTGGCGCCCGTGACGGTCACGAACCCCGTCCTGGGCACCTGGCGCAGGGCCTCCCCCAGGTCCGCCGCGCCGGACGTGACCGACACGCGGCCGGCCACGCTGAATGGCGGGACGGCGATGAGGAGTGAGGGATTGCTGGCCGAGCCACTCTCCCCGACGACCCCGTCCGCCAGGACGAAGAGGATGGCGTCGGTCCGGATGTGGGCCAGGGCCGCCGAGACGGGCCGCCCGCGGGCGCCGGGCTCATCGACGGTGGCGTCGTACAGCACGAGGATGCCGCCCGGCATCGCGTCGAGGCCGTCGGCGAGTGGACGGCGCGGGAGACGGGCACGCCCGCGCATCACGAGGGCGTCGGTGTAGACGGTGAGCTCCGCGAAGACCACGTCCGCCATCTCGCCGGTCACGGTCACCTCCCACGAGCCTGCTCGCGGCCGAACGCCGCGCCCGCTGGTCAGGATATCGCGCGGGCGGGCCATTGGGCGACAGGCGGCCGGGACGGGTGGGATCGCGTGGCGCGGCGCCGCACCGGCCGTAGGCAAGATGACGGGCCAGCACCGGTCCATCCGGGCCATGGGCGGCGCCGGGCTGGCCGCGCAGGCTACTCCCATGACGCGTCCCCTTCGCCGCCACCCGGTCAGCGCGCGCCGACTCGGGCAGCCGGAGTGGCCAGTACCAAGGTCCCACGCGGCCTTCATGGAATCGCGAGACTCCTTGAACACAGTGACGACATGAAACCCACCCCACGACGCCGCTCGATGATCTGGGCCCATGTTGCCCTCATCGCGGTCGCGGTCGTGGTGACGGGGGCGCCACTGAGCGTGGCGGGCTTCACGCTCTCGTTGGGCGCCGGCGCACCGTCAATGGCGGAGGCGGCGACCACCGCCCGTGCGAGTCATGCGTGGGCTGCCTCAGCCACGCCTGCGCTCCTCGGCACCGGCCTGTCGTACGACTACCTCCTGGATGACGGAGAGGGCGACGTCATCCTCCCCGCCGCGATCCGCGGTGGCACGCCCGCGGTGGCCCGCGCCGCCTGGCTCACGGCGACCACCGCGGTCCTGACCGACCCACGCAGCGACGCCACCATCGACATCGTGCTGGGAGAGGACTTCCCCATCACGGTGGAGGCCGACCAGGTCGTTGGCTCCGGCTGGCTCCTGGTGAAGCCCAACACGATCGGCTTCGACCGCCAGGGCTACGTCCCGACCGCGGCCGTCACCTACCAGCCGCCTGCCGCCGGATCCACCTCATCCGCGGGGATGGATGCCCTCAGCCCGGAGCTGGCCGACTACCTGGCCGGCTGGGGCACGCAGGTGGGCCTGACCGTCACGGACCTGGCCTCCGGCATCACGTACGGCTACAACGGCGACCAGCCGTTCGTCACGGCCAGCTCGGTCAAGGTCGCGCTCATGTTTGCGCTGCTCCGCCAGCTGGAGGCGGCCGATCAGTCGCCCAGCGAGGAGCAGCTGCAGTTGCTGACCGCCATGATCGAGTGGTCGGACAACGACGCCGCCGAGGCGATCGACATCATGGTCGGTGACCGCGAGGGCCTCCGGGCCTTTGCCGAGGAGCTGGGACTGGACGGCTTCAGCCCGGGCAGCACCTACGCCGAGGGCTGGGGCTGGGGCACGCTGACGCCGGGCGCCATGGTCAGGCTCCTCACGCTCTTCGAGCAGGGGAACGTCCTGGCCAGCTCAGCAGACCAGGCGCTGGCCCGCCAGCTGCTGAGCAGCATCGACTCCGACCAGCGGACCGGCGTTGGCAGCACCGCCCCCGACGGCGCGTTCGTGATGATGAAGAACGGCTGGGTGCCCGGGCCGGACGACCTGTGGGTGTTCAATTCGTCCGGGATCGTGGAGCTGAACGGCCACGCCTACATCATCGCCGCCTACACCGCCCACAACGCGTCGCTGGAGCAGGGCCAGGAGATCGTGGTCCACGCGGCTGCGGCGATCGCGGCCCTGCTGGGCTGAGGCCGGCCGGAGCCGCGTGGCCGGAGCCGCGTGGCCGGAGCCGCGTGGCCGGAGCCGCGTGGCCGGAGCCGCGTGGCCGGAGCCGCGTGGCCGGAGCCGCGTGGCCGGAGCCG
>CAIJPD010000020.1 GCA_903822495.1 uncultured Chloroflexota bacterium
CCCGGCGACAACGTCGAGATGAAGGTCGAGCTGATCACCCCGATCGCGCTCGAGATCGGCCAGCGCTTCGCCATCCGCGAAGGCGGTCGAACCGTCGGTGCCGGCGCCATCGTGAGCATCCAGGAGTAATCGATGGCAAAGCAGCGGATCAGGATCCGCCTCAAGGCATATGACCACCGTCTGCTCGATCAGTCGGCGGCCCAGATCGTGGAGACCGCGCAGCGAACCGGTGCCGACGTCGTCGGTCCCGTGCCGCTGCCGACACGGATCGAGAAGTTCACGGTGATTCGGTCTCCGTTCATCGACAAGGACAGCCGCGAGCAGTTCGAGATTCGAACGCACAAGCGCCTGGTCGACATCCTCGATCCGTCTTCCAAGACGGTCGACGCATTGATGCGGCTCTCGCTGGCAGCGGGTGTCTACATCGAGATCAAGATGTGATGTCGAACATTGGATTGATCGGCCGCAAGGTCGGTATGACGCAGGTCTTCCAGCCCGATGGCACGATGGTGGCGGTTTCGGTCGTCGCCATCACCCCCAACACGGTGACGCGACTGCGCACCCCCGATCGTGACGGCTACACGGCCATCGCACTCGGCACGGACGAAGTCAAGAAGCTCAATAAGCCTGACTCCGGTCAGCTCCGGGACCTCCCCAAGGTCTCCACGATCCGCGAGTTCCGCGTTGACAGCGTGGGGAGCTACGAGGTGGGCCAGACGGTCGCCATCTCCGACCTGTTCGCCGCGGGCGACCTGGTCGACGTCACGGGCGTCTCCAAGGGTCGCGGGTTCGCCGGCGTCATCAAGCGCCACAACTTCGCGCGTGGCCCCAAGACGCACGGTTCCGATCATCATCGGGCGCCCGGCTCCATCGGCCCCGGCACCACCCCGGGTCGCGTCTATCGCGGCCTTCGGATGGCGGGCCACATGGGCAATGAGCGGGTGACCGTCAAGAAGGTCCGCGTCATTCGCGCGGACGCCGAGCGCAACCTGCTCCTCGTGAGCGGCAGCCTGCCGGGCTCGCGTGGGACGCTCGTGCTCGTGAAGAAGGCCTGACCGATGCCCCAGACAACCCTCTATGACCGCACCGGCGCATCGATTGGCAGTGTCGAACTGAGCGACGAGCTGTTCGCCGCTCCGGTCAACGCGGCCGTCATCCACCAGGTGGTCACGGCCCAGCTCGCCGGTCGGCGCCTGGGCACCAGCGATACCAAGACCCGTGGCGAAGTCCGCGGCGGCGGTCGCAAGCCGTATCGCCAGAAGGGCACCGGCCGCGCTCGCCAGGGTTCTCGCACGGCTCCCCACTACCGTGGGGGCGGCGTGGTCTTTGGCCCGCATCCGCGCTCGTATGAGCAGCGGCTGCCCAAGAAGATGCGCCAGCTCGCCCTGCGTGGCGCGCTGACCGCGAAGCTCGCCGACGGCGAGATCAAGGTCCTCGACTCGTTCGGCCTCGATGCAATCAAGACCCGGGATCTCGTCGGCGTCCTCGCGGCGTTGACGGCCAGCGGTCGCGTCCTGCTCGTCGCTCCGAACGCGGACGAGAAGCTCCGCCTCTCGGCTCGCAACCTCCCCACCGTCGACGTGATCCTGGCCGACTCGCTCAACGTGGTCGCCCTGCTTCGCGCCAACACGGTCGTCATCGAGCAGCCGGCCCTGGCCCGCATGCAGGAGGTCTACGCGTGAGCGCCCTCACGGCCCCCGAGATCATCCTGCGCCCCGTCATCTCCGAGAAGTCGATTGACGAATCGGGGCGCGGCAAGTACACGTTCGCGGTTCATTCGGACGCCAACAAGATCCAGATCAAGGCGGCGATCGAGGAGCTGTACAAGAAGGAGAACGTGACCGTCACGGCGGTCAACGTCCTCACGACGAAACCCCGCGAGAAGCGGCGCGGCACCAAGCGCGGCCGCATCGTCGGGCGGACCACCGCCTGGCGGAAGGCCATCGTTACGCTGGCCCCCGGCCAGAAGATTGCATTCTTCGAGGGGGTCTAGGGATGCCGCTTCGTAGCTACAAGCCCACGTCCGCCGGCCTGCGGTCGATGACTCGCTCGACCTTCGAGGAGATCACGACCACCCAGCCGCACAAGCCGCTGCTCGAGCCCCAGACACGCGGCTCCGGCCGCAACAATGCCGGGCGACTCACGGTCCGCCATCGCGGCGGCGGCGAGAAGCAGCACTATCGGATCATCGACTTCAAGCGGAACAAGCCCGGCGTGCCGGCGCGTCTCGCCACGATCGAGTACGACCCGAACCGATCCGCCCGGATCGGCCTGCTCCACTACCGGGACGGCGAGAAGCGCTACCTGCTGCTCCCGAACGGTCTCAAGGTCGGGGACCTCATCGTCTCCGGTCCCGAGGCCGAGGCCCGCGTCGGCAATGCACTGCCCATCTCGAACATTCCGCTCGGCACCACGATCCACAACATCGAGCTCGTCCCCGGGCGCGGTGGGCAGATCGTCAGGTCCGCCGGCACGTCTGCGCAGCTGCTTGCCAAGGAAGGGGACTACGCCCAGGTGCGGCTCCCTTCCGGCGAAGTTCGCCGCGTGAGCATTCGGTGCATGGCCACGATCGGCCAGGTCAGTAACCTCGACCATGAGAACCAGAACCTCGGCAAGGCCGGTCGAGCCCGCCACATGGGCCAGCGGCCCGAGGTTCGCGGCGTCGTCATGAACCCGCGAGACCATCCGCACGGCGGTGGCGAGGGCAAGTCCCCCACGGGGATGCCGCCCAAGACGCCGTGGGGCAAGCCTGCGATGGGCTATCGGACCCGTCGCAACAAGCTCTCGGGTCGCTTGATCGTTCGATCGCGGACCCGCAAGTAGCAGGAGGGAGGAGATATGTCCCGTTCAGTCAAGAAGGGCCCGTTCATCGCCCCCCGGCTACTCGGCCGGATCGAGGAGATGAACAAGCGCAACGAGAAGAAGGTCGTCAAGACCTGGTCTCGGGCTTCCGTGATCTTCCCGGTGTTCATCGGGCATACGGTCGCTGTGTACAACGGCAAGAAGCACGTTCCGGTCTACGTGACCGAGAACATGGTCGGCCATCGGCTCGGTGAGTTTGCTCCTACCCGCAACTATCGCGGGCACGGCAAGCACACCGACCGGTCGACGTCGCTGAAGTAGGAGCGGCATCGTGCGAGTCAGCGCCACCGCCAAGTACCTCCGTGGTTCGACCCGGAAGGCCCGTCTGGTCACGCAGGTGATCAAGGGCAGGCCGGTCGAGGAGGCCGCCGCTCTCCTTCGGTTCATGCCGCAGCATGCCGCCCGGGATATCGCCCGGGTCCTGGCCAGTGCGACGGCCAACGCCGAGAACAATCACAACCTGTCGGCCAGCGACCTCGTGGTCGCGGACGCGCAGGCCGACGAGGGTCCCACGATCAAGCGCTGGAGGCCCCGGGCCCAGGGTCGGGCCTTCCCGATCCACAAGCCCATGACCCACATCACCATCGTCGTCGCGGACAGGGAGGCCTGAGCATGGGACACAAGGTCCATCCCTACGGCTTCCGCCTCGGGATCTCGCGTACCTGGACGGCCAAGTGGTACGCGGACAAGGATTACACCGCCCTCCTCAAGGAGGACATCCTGATCCGCAAGCTGATCGAGACTCGCCTGTCAAACGCCAGCGTGAGCCAGGTCGAGATCGAGCGCGGAATCAATCACGTCACCGTCACGGTCCACACAGCCAAGCCGGGGATCGTCATCGGCAAGGGCGGCCAGAACGTCGAGATCCTGCGTCAGCAGATCGGTGTGCTCACGAAGCGCAAGGTCAAGCTGGAGATCAAGGAGATCCGACAGCCTGAGCTCGATGCCTACCTGGTCGCCATCAACATCAGCCAGCAGCTGGCCCGGCGGATCGCCTTCAAGAAGGCGATGAAGCAGGCCATCCAGCGGTCGATGAAGGCGGGCGCCAAGGGCGTCAAGATCGCCGTCGCCGGCCGACTCGGCGGGTCCGAGATGGGTCGCCGCGAGTGGGACCGCGAAGGTCGCATCCCGCTGGGCACGCTCCGGGCCGACATCAGCTACGGCCAGGTCCACGCGCATACCACGTACGGCCGGATTGGCGTCAAGGTCTGGATCTACCGCGGCGACCAGATCCCTGAGCGCACCGTCCGCGAGCCCGCCGCCCTTCCGGCCGGCGTGGCCCAGGGGGTCTGACCAATGTTGATGCCCAAGAGGGTCAAGCACCGCAAGGTGATGCGCGGACGGATGTCCGGTCGAGCCAAGGGCGGCGCGACCGTCGCCTTCGGCGAGTTCGGCCTGGCCACCCAGGAGCCCGCCTGGATCACCAGCCGACAGATCGAGTCTGCCCGGCGCGCCATGACCCGTTCGGTCAAGCGCGGCGGCAAGATCTGGATCCGGATCTTCCCGGACAAGCCGGCAACCAAGAAGCCGGCCGAAACCCGGATGGGTTCCGGCAAGGGCGCCCCCGACCATTGGGTCGCGGTCGTTCGCCCGGGTCGGATTCTGTTCGAGATGGCAGGCGTCCCCCACGCGGAGGCCGTCGAGGCCATGCGCCTGGCGGCACACAAGCTTCCGGTCGCGACCAAGTTCGTGATGCGCGAGACAGTGATCGAGACTGCGCCGGAGGGCACCGATGGACATTGACAAGGTCCGCGCCCTCTCCGACGCGGAGCTCGAGGACTCGCTCCACGAAGCCAGGCAGGAGTTGTGGGCGGCGCGGTTCGCGCTTTCCACGCGCCAGCTGAAGGACTACACCACGATCCCGCAGGCGCGGCGGCGGATCGCCCGGATCCTCACCGTCAAGCGCGAGCGCGATGTTGTCCGCACAACGGGAGCAGCGCGATGACAGGAGCGAACCAGCCAGTGCAGGGCCAGCGCAAGACCAAGGTCGGGCGCGTCGTGAGCGACAAGATGGACAAGACGATCGTCGTGTCCGTCGAGCGCCTGACGCGACACCGGCTGTACAAGCGGGTCATCCGCCTGACGACCAAGTTCAAGGCGCATGACGAGGCCAACGAGGCGAGGATCGGCGATACCGTCCTCATCGAGGAGTCTCGGCCGCTGTCGGCAACCAAGCGCTGGCGTCTCGTCAGCGTCGTCTCCCGCTCCGGCGAGGAGACGGCCGGCATCGTGATCCCGACCGACGAAGACGCCACGTCCGAAGCCATCCACGGGGCCGCTCACCCGGGCCGCCACGCAGATGACGAGACGGAGGCGCGCTCGTGATCCAGCCGCAGTCGCGCCTCCGTGTCGCGGACAACACAGGTGCACGGACGATTCAGTGCATCCGAGTGATGGGTCGCTCCCAGAAGAACACCGCCACCGTCGGCGACGTGATCATCGCCAGCGTCAAGCAGGCGATCCCCAACGCCGCCGTCAAGAAGGGCGACGTTGTGCGCGCGGTCATCGTCCGCACGGCCAAGGAGTACGGCCGCACCGACGGGAGCTACATCCGGTTTGACGAGAACGCGGCTGTCCTGATCAACAACCAGGGCAACCCGCGCGGCACCCGGATCTTCGGCCCCGTCGCCCGCGAGCTGCGCGATCGCAACTACATGAAGATCGTCTCGCTCGCCCCGGAGGTGCTGTGATGGGCCGCGAGTACCAGCACGGCACTCCCACCAAGGTGGCCGAGATCCGCAAGGGTGACACCGTCGTGCTCATCACCGGCAAGGATGCCGGGAAGCGGGGCAAGGTCGACAAGGTCATCACGCGGACCGCGGCACCCAACTCCGCCCGCAGCTCCTATCGGCGCGGCACGAACACGAGCGGCACGGCCGTCGTGGTCGAAGGCCTCAACATCGCCAAGCGACACACCAAGCCGCGCCAGTCCACGAGCCAGTCCACGACCGGACCCCAGGTCCAGCCGGGCGGCATCCTCGAGGTGGCGCAGCCGCTCGACATCAGCAAGGTGATGCTTGTCTGCCCGAAGTGCGACACGCCCACCCGCATCAAGCACAGCACACTCGCCGACGGCAAGCGGATCCGCGTCTGCGCGCACTGCGGCTCACCCCTGGAGGTGAAGGCGTGAGCACACGTCTGCAGGAGCGCTATCAGGCCGAGGTGGCCCCGGCGCTCATCAAGCAATTCGAGTACGCCAACCCGAACCAGGTGCCGAAGGTCGCGAAGATCGTCATCAACATCGGTCTCGGGGAAGCGCTCACCAACGCCAAGGCGATCGACGCCGCGGTGAAGGACCTGACCGCCATCGCCGGCCAGAAGCCGGTCGTGACGCGGGCTCGACGATCGATCGCCCAGTTCCGGGTTCGGACGGGTAACTCGATCGGCGCGAAGGTGACCCTTCGGGGCGCCCGGATGTGGGACTTCCTCGATCGCCTGACCACCCTGGCGCTCCCGCGCATCCGCGACTTCCGGGGCATCCCGGCCAAGTCGTTCGATGGACGGGGCAACTACACGCTCGGCCTCAGGGAGCAGCTTGCGTTCCCGGAGATCGACTACGACAAGGTCGACCGTCTCCGCGGGCTGGAGATCAGCATCGTGACGACGGCGAAGAACGACGAGGAATCGAAGCGTCTGCTCGAACTCCTCGGCATGCCCTTCGCCTCGTAGGCGCGGGAGGGAGACCATGGCCAAGAAGTCGATGATCGCGAAGGCGAAGCGCCCCGCGAAGTTCAAGGTGCAGCAATATCACCGGTGCTTCGTGTGCGGTCGTCCGCGCGCGTACATGCGTCGGTTCGCGCTCTGCCGCATCTGCTTCCGGGAGCGAGCGCTCCTCGGCGAGCTGCCGGGCGTCACGAAGTCGAGCTGGTAGGGGAGCGATGAACATCTCCGACCCGATCGCGGACATGCTCACGCGCGTGCGCAATGCGTCGCGCGCCCACCACCAGGACGTGGTGGTGCCGTCCTCACGGACGAAGCGTGAGATCGCCCGTATTCTCAAGGACGAGGGCTTCATCGCCGACGTCATCGAGGAGCAGGATGGACCCGCAATGGTCCTCAAGCTGACCCTCAAGTACGTCGGCGGCAAGGCACCCGTCGTATCCGGCCTGAAGCGGATCAGCAAGCCCGGCCTGCGTGTGTACGCCGGGAAGACCGAGATTCCGCGAGTCCTGGGCGGCCTGGGCATCGTCATCGTCAGTACCAGCCAGGGGATCATGACCGGCGCGCAGGCCCATCGGGCCCAGCTCGGCGGCGAGATCCTCGCGTACGTCTGGTAGACGAGACCATGTCGAGAATTGGACGCCTTCCCATCGCAGTCCCGGCCGGCGTGGACGTCGAGATCGACGGCCGACAGCTGACCGTGACCGGACCAAAGGGCCGATTGACTCGGGCCCTTCACCCTGACATGACCGTCGTCCGCGAGGAGGGCAAGCTGCTCGTCAGCCGGCCTACCGAGCAGAAGATGCACAAGCAACTCCATGGGCTGACCCGAACGCTGGTCAACAACATGGTCGTCGGCGTGACGACGGGCTATCGCAAGCCCCTCGAGATCACCGGCGTCGGCTACCGGGCCCAACTGATTGGCACCAGCCTGCAGTTGAGCCTGGGCTATAGCCACCCCATCGAGATCGTTCCGCCGTCGGGCATCACGTTCGAGCTCGAGAACCCTACTCGCCTGGCGATCGTCGGGATCGACAAGGAGCTCGTCGGCCAGGTGGCCGCCAAGGTCCGCGCGACCCGCAAGCCGGAGCCGTACAAGGGCAAGGGCGTGAAGTACGCGGGCGAGCGGATCCGCCGCAAGGCCGGCAAGGCCGGGAAGATCGGCGGCAAGAAGTAATGACCGCGCGAGGGACACGATGAGCACCGCACCGAGCCGGAGTGCGGCCCGGCAGAAGCGTCACGAACGGATTCGCCTCCACCTGGAGGGGACCACCGAGCGCCCGCGCCTCGCCGTCTTCCGGAGTCTTAACCACATCTACGCCCAGGTCATCGACGATGCGTCCGGCACGACCCTGGCAGCGGCCTCGACAGTCGAGAAGGAGCTTCGTGGCTCCACCGCTACCAAGGTCGAAGAGGCCAGGATCGTCGGTCGTCTCGTCGCTGAGCGCGCCAAGGCCGCCGGCGTCGAGCGGGTCGTGTTCGACCGGGCGGGCTTCCGATACCACGGACGGATCAAGTCGCTCGCGGACGCCGCGCGCGAAGCCGGCCTGGAGTTCTAAGGAGCGACATGGCCAGGATCGACCCGAACAAACTCGCGCTCGAGGAGCGCGTCGTCCAGATCAATCGCGTCGCCAAGGTCGTCAAGGGCGGCCGGCGGTTCAGCTTCAGCGCGGTCATCGTCGTCGGTGACGGCGCCGGCCACGTCGGTGCCGGGCTGGGCAAGGCCAGCGAGGTCCCGGAGGCGATTCGCAAGGGCGTCGAGGACGCAAAGAAGAACATCATCCGCGTGCCCCTCGTCGGGACCACCATCCCGCACGAGGTCCACCAGGAGTTCTCCGCGAGCAAGGTCCTCCTGAAGCCCGCGTCGCAGGGCACCGGCGTCATCGCCGGCGGCTCCGTGCGCGCGGTCGTCGAGGCGGCCGGGATCCGCGACATCCTCGCCAAGATCCACGGCTCCACCAACCCGGTCAACGTGACCAGGGCGACGATCGAGGCCCTCCGGAGCCTCCGATCGGCGGAGGAGATCAGCGCCAGCCGCGGCATCACCGTCCGCGCCCACATCGCGGGCCAGCCGAGCGAGCCACGGGAGGTTTCCGGTGGGCGCTAAGCTCCGCGTGACCCAGACCAGGAGCACGATCAGCCACATCGCCCGCAACCGGGCGACCATCGAGGCGCTGGGGCTGCACCGGATCGGCGACACCGTCGTCGTCGCGGACAACCCGGCCACCCGTGGCATGGTCCGCCAGGTGCGCTTCCTCGTCTCGGTCGAAGAGATTCCCGATACCGAGGAGAAGGCATGAAGCTGCACGATCTTCACCCGGCTCCCGGTTCCCGGAAGGCCCGCAAGCGCGTTGGTCGCGGCATCGCCGCCGGCCAGGGCAAGACGGCCGGCCGCGGCACCAAGGGCCAGAAGGCCCGAGCGGGTGGCTCGATCCCGGCGTGGTTCGAAGGCGGCCAGACGCCGCTGCATATCCGTATTCCGAAGCTGCGCGGCTTCACCAACCGCTTCAAGGTGGAATACGAGGTCGTGAACCTCGGCGCCATCGCGCGGCTCGTGGAGCTGGGCGTTCTCGAGGCGGGCGACATGCCCGGCTCCAAGCCGTCGAGCAGGCCGGCGCCTGTCACCGTGAACCAGGAGATCCTCCGGGCCACGGGCCTGGTTCGGACGCTCGACAAGCCGCTCAAGATCCTCGGCCACGGCGAGATCGCCACGGCGCTCTTCGTGGTCGCCGATGCCTTCAGCAAGACCGCGATCGCCAAGATCGAGGCAGCCGGCGGCTCGGTGAACGTCCTCGAGGTGCCGGGCACTTTCGGCTCGTCCAGCCAGGCATCCGCTGCCGCTGAGGGCTGACGCCCGTGTTCGACTCGCTCCTGAACGCCTTCCGTTCGCCGGACATCCGGCGACGGATCCTGTATGTGCTGGGGATCCTGATCGTCTATCGGCTGCTGGCCCAGGTGCCGCTGCCCGGCGTCGATCGGGCGGCCCTCCAGTCGTACTTCGACAACAACTCGGCGATCGGCCTGCTCGACCTGTTCGCGGGCGGCGGGCTCTCGTCGCTGTCGATCGTGGCGCTGGCCATGAATCCCTATATCAACGCGTCGATCATCGTGACGCTGATGCAGGGCGTGATCCCGTCGCTCCAGGCGCTGAGCCGCGAGGGTGAGTACGGCCGCAACCGGATCAACCAGTACACCCGGTACCTGACGGTCCCGATGGCGCTGCTCCAGGGCTTCGGGATCCTCTCGGCGTTCAGCGCCCAGGGGATCATCGTCGGCGGGTTCAGCCTCGCCAGCGCCGAGTCGTGGATCCAGATGATCACGCTCACCGCGGGCGCTGTCGTCCTCATGTGGCTGGGCGAGCTGATCACCGAGAAGGGGATCGGCAACGGCATCAGCTTCATCATCTTCGCCGGCATCGTGAGCCGTGCTCCGACAGCCCTCTCGCAGATCCTCTCGCGCCCGCAGCTCCGCGACATCATCCTGTTCGCGGTCCTCGCGGTCGTCGCCGTCTTCGTGATCATCTACATCCAGGAGGGTCAGCGCAGGATCCCCATCCAGTACGCCAGCCGCGTCCGTGGACGCCGGATGTACCAGGGCGGTCAGACCTTCCTGCCGCTGCGGGTCAACCTCGCGGGCGTGATCCCGATCATCTTCGCCATCAGCATCCTGCAGTTCCCGGCCCAGCTGGCCCTGTACTTCACGGCATCGCCCATCCAGGGCGTCAAGGACGTGGCCACCTTCATCGGCGGCCTTATTGCCCCGAACACCCTGCAGTACGCGCTCCTGTACTTCGTGCTGACCGTGGGCTTCACCTACTTCTACACCGCGTTCACCTTCAAGCCGGACGAGACCGCCGAGAACCTTCGCAAGAACGGCGGCTTCATCCCCGGCATTCGGCCGGGGCGGCCCACCCAGGACTACCTGGCACGGGTCGTCTTCCGGATCACGATCGCCGGGGCGCTCTTCCTCGGCGTGGTTGCCGTAGCGCCTGTCATCGTGGGCCTGCTGGACGCCTCACTCCAGGGCATCGCCCTCGGCGGCACGGGCCTGCTGATCGTGGTCTCCGTGGTGGTCGAGACGATGAAGCAGATCGAGGCTCAGCTGATGATGCGTAACTACGAGGGATTCATCCGGTGACCGTAGTGGTGCTGCTCGGTGCCCCAGGCGCCGGCAAGGGCACCCAGGCCGAGATCCTCCGGAAGCGACTCAACATTCCGCACGTGGCCACCGGGGACTTGTTCCGGGCGGCCGTGGGTGAGGGGAGCGCCATCGGCCTGGAGGCGAGGCGTTACATGGAGCACGGCCAGCTGGTGCCCGACGAGATCACCATCCGCATGGTGCTCGAGCGGCTGAGTCGGCCCGATGCCGCCGGAGGCGCAATCCTCGACGGCTTCCCCAGGACGGCCGCCCAGGCGCGCGCCCTCGACGAGGCACTCGCCGGGCAGGGCGCCCGCGTCGAACACGCGCTGTTGATCGACGTCCCGACGGAGGACCTGGTGGCCCGGCTGTCGGGTCGCTGGATCTGTCGTGCCTCCGGACACGTCTACCACGCCATCGCCAATCCGCCCGCGGTCCCCGGTGTCTGCGACCTGGACGGCTCGGAGCTGCACCAGCGTGACGACGACCGGGCCGAGACGATCCGTGCCCGCATGGAGGGCCAGCTGGGTGCCCTGGCGGACGTCGTGGAGCACTATCGTGCCCAGGGCCTCCTGAGGTCCGTGGACGGCTGCTACTCGATCTCAGTGGTCGCCGAGGCCCTCCTGGTGCAATTGGGCCAGGCAGCCGAGCGTGAGGCCTGATGGTCACCCGCAAGTCGCGCCAGGAGATCGAGAAGATGGCACGCGCTGGACGCGTGGTCGCCGAGGTACTGGCGCTGGTCGAGTCCGAATTAAAGCCCGGTGTCTCGACCGCCCACCTCGACCAGGTGGCGGAGCGCTTCATTCGCAAGCAGAACGCCATCCCGTCCTTCAAGGGCTATCACGCTGCCATGGGCAAAGGCGGCTTTCCCGCCAGCCTGTGCATCTCCATCGACAACGAGGTGGTCCACGGGATCCCCGGCGACCGGGAGATCAGGGCGGGCCAGGTCGTCTCGGTCGACGCCGGCGCCATCCTCGACGGGTGGCATGGCGATGCGGCGAGAACGTTTATCGTGGGGGAGGCACCCCAACAGGTGCGCGACCTCGTTGATCACACCCGACTGGCCATGATGGCGGGCATCGCCGCAGCCATCCCGGGCAACCGGATCGGCGACATCGGGGCCGCCATCGAGGACGTCGCCAGGCCACTCGGCTATGGCATCGTCCGCCAGTTTGTAGGGCATGGCATCGGTACCGCCATGCACGAGGAGCCCCAGGTCCCCAACTACCGCGCAGGCGGCCGGGGCATGGAGCTCAAGGCCGGCATCTGCCTCGCGATCGAGCCGATGCTGACCCTGGGGGCCGCAGATGTCATGACCGCGCCCGACGGATGGACCGTGGTGACCCGCGACGGGTCGCTCGCGGCCCACTTCGAGCACTCCATTGCCGTGACGGATCACGGCCCGCAGATCCTCACGACCCTGTGATGTCGGCACGGTTGCCGAAATGCACGCGGGTCTGGTAACCTAAGCGTTCGTGTGTCGGCCGTTGGCTGACATTCATTGCGAGAAAGGGAAGCACGTACGCCCGTGGCCAAGCGAGACGCGATCGAAGTAGAGGGGACGGTCATCGAGCCGCTTCCGAACACCATGTTCGCTGTTGAGCTGGAGAACGGCCATCGCGTGCTGGCCCATATCAGCGGCAAGCTTCGGATGAACTTCATCCGCATCCTGCCCGGAGACCGTGTCCGCGTGGAGTTGTCGCCTTACGACCTCACCCGCGGCCGGATCACCTACCGACTCAAGTAGATCGATCGAGGGTCCCGTTGAAAGTCAGAGCCTCCGTCAAGGCGCGCTGCGACAACTGCAAGGTCATCCGTCGCCACGGGACGGTGATGGTCATCTGCACCAACCCGAAGCACAAGCAGCGGCAGGGGTAGTCCGATGGCTCGTATCGCCGGCGTCGACATTCCGCGTGAAAAGCGCGTGGAAGTCGCCCTCACCTACATCTATGGCCTCGGTCTGCCTACCAGCCAGAAGATCCTGGTGCAGACCAACATCAACCCGGATACCCGGGTGCGCGATCTCACAGAGGAGCAGGTCAACCGCCTGCGAGAGCTGATCGATCGGCGCTACAAGGTTGAGGGTGACCTCCGCCGCGAAGTGGCGCTCAACATCAAGCGCCTCGTCGAGATCGGTTCATACCGCGGACTTCGTCATCGGCGTAACCTGCCGGTCCGGGGCCAGCGAACCAAGACCAACGCCCGTCAGCGGCGCGGACCGAAGAAGACGGTCGGCGTTCGGCGCAAGAAGTAACGAGGGACGACGACAGGTATGGCCGAACGCAAGCGGGCCGTCAAGGTACGGCGCAAGGAACGGAAGAACGTGCCGTCCGGGCACGTCCATATCCAGGCGTCGTTCAACAACACGATCATCACGATCACGGACCTCGCCGGGGCGGTCATCAGCTGGGGCTCGGCGGGAATCGTCGGCTTCAAGGGCTCGCGCAAGAGCACGCCGTACGCGGCTGCGCTCTCCGCTGAGGGTGCCGCCCGCCGCGCCATGGAGCACGGCATGCGCCATGTCGAGGTTTACGTCAAGGGCCCGGGTGCCGGCCGCGAGCAGGCCATCAGGTCCCTCCAGGCCGCGGGCCTCGAGGTCTCGGCGATCACGGACGTGACCCCCATCCCGCACAACGGCTGCCGTCCGCCCAAGCGGCGCCGAGTCTGAGCGGAGGGAGTAACTGATGGCTCGATACACCGAGGCGGTCTGCCGCCTGTGCCGCCGCGAAGGCGGCAAGCTCTTCCTGAAGGGCTCGCGCTGCTATAGCAAGAAGTGCGCCTTTGAGCGCCGACCCAGCCCGCCAGGCCAGCACGGCGTTCGCCGTCGCAAGGTCGGGGAATACGGCCTCCAGCTTCGCGAGAAGCAGAAGGTCCGTCGCGTCTACTCCGTCATGGAGCGACAGTTCCGCAACTACTTCATCGAGGCGGATAGCCGCCCCGGCGTGACGGGCGAGAACCTGCTGCGCTTCCTTGAGCTGCGCCTCGACAACGTGGTCTTCCGGACCGGCCTGGCCACCTCTCGTGCCCAGGCACGTCAGCTGGTCTGCCATGGCCACCTTGCGGTCAATGGCCGCGCCACCAACATCCCGTCGTACCAGCTCAAGCCGGGCGACAGGATCGAGGTTCGCGAATCGCACAAGGCACGCGAGCCGTTCAAGGTCGCCAAGGAGACGCTCCGCTCGCACCAGGCGCCGGAGTGGCTCGCGGTCGACGCGGCCAAGCTCGGCGCCACCATCAACGACCTTCCCCGCCGCGACCAGATGCCGCTCGACCTCAACGAGCAGCTCGTCGTCGAGTACTACTCGAGGTAATCCAGACCGCATGATCGAACTCGAGAGCCCGCAGATCGAGCCGGTCGAGGAGCTCGGCACCTACGCCAAGTACGAGGCCGGCCCTCTCCAGGCTGGCTACGGCGTCACGCTGGGGAACGCCCTGCGTCGCGTGCTCCTCTCCTCGCTGGAGGGGGCCGCCGTCACGTCCATTCAGATCCGTGATGTCTACCAGGAGTTCTCGACGATCCCCGGCGTCAAGGAAGACGTCACGCAGATCGTCCTGAACGTCAAGAAGCTCCGCCTCAAGAGCTATGTCACGCATCCCGTTCAGCTCCGCCTCATCAAGAGCGGCGCCGGCGCGGTGACTGCCGCCGACATCGCCGAGTCGGCGGATGTCGAGATCGTCAATCCGGACCTGCTCCTGATGACCCTCGACACCGACGACGTGACTATCGAGATGGACCTCACCGTGGAGCGCGGCGTTGGCTACCTGGGCGCAGAGCGCGCCGAGGCACTGCCCATCGGTGTCATCGCGGTCGATGCCATCTTCACGCCGGTGCGAAAGGTCAACTACTGGGTCGAGGCGATGCGCGTCGGCCAGATGACCAACTTCGACAAGCTGACCATCGAGATCGAGACGGACGGCACGATCAGCCCGGAGGAGGCGCTCAGTCGCTCCGCCGAGATCCTCGTCAACCAGTTCCGTCCGTTTGTCACGGTCGGTGGGCCGGCGCCGCAGGGTGAGATCCCCGCGGGCAACGTCCCGCAGCTGCCGTCGAATATGCTCGACATGCCCATCGAGGAGCTCGACCTCCCGATGCGGGCATACAACTCGCTGAAGCGCAACAACATCGTCAAGGTGGGTCAGCTGCTCCAGCTCAAGGACGAGGACCTCCTCCGAATGCGTAACTTCGGGCGCAAGTCGCTCGACGAGATGAAGGAGCGCCTTCGCATGCGCGGCTTCATCGTGCCGGAGACCGAGGCCGTCGAGCTTGAGGATGAGGCTGACCAGCCCTTCGACGAAGAGTCGGAGGCCTGATCGATGTCACATCGCGTGGACGGCCGCAAGCTGAGCCGAAAGCAGGGCCCGCGGCTCGCCCTCTTCAAGAGCCTCGCCGTGGCGGTCTTCCGCTACGAGCGCATCCAGACCACCGAGGCGAAGGCCAAGGAGGTCCGTGGCCAGGTGGAGCGCATGATCACGATCGCCAAGCGCGGTGACCTCACCGCGCGTCGGACGATCGTGTCGGAGCTCCCCAACGAGCCACTGGTCGTGAACAAGCTCATGACCGAGATCGCCGCCAAGTACGCGGACCGCACCTCCGGGTTCACCCGGATCGTGCGTGTCGGCCTGCGCAAGGGCGATGCTGCCGAGATCGTCCAGCTCGAGCTCGTCTGAGCCCGAGCATGAACGCCCTTGCGGGCGTTGGCGAAGGTGCCCGAGAGGGCACGCCGGTGCGCTATCGCGCAACGGTTGAATATGACGGAACGGATTTTTCGGGGTTTCAGCTTCAGCCGGAAGCCCGGACGGTCCAGGGGGAACTCGAAGACGCATTGGCTCGCCTCAGCAACGGGGAGCGCCGACGGGTCGACGGGGCCGGGCGGACGGACGCCGGGGTGCATGCCTCCGGGCAGGTGATCGCATTCACCTACCAGGGTCGGCTCTCCGCGGAACGGCTGCTCGACGCAATCAACGGGATGCTGCCGAGGGATGTCGCGATCCGCGACCTCCGTCGAGCCCCGAAGGGCTTTCACCCACGGTTTGCGGCGCGGTATCGGGAGTACCGCTACACCATCTTGAATGGGCCGCGAAGCCCGCTCCTGGAGCGCACGACGCTCCTGGTTCGGACCCCGCTCGACACCGCGGCGATGGCGCGGGCCGGGTCGGTCTTCATCGGCCGACACGACTTCAGCGCCTTCGGCGGGGCGATCGGCAACCCGGTACGGACCGTGCATGCGGTCCGGGTCCGGCGAGCCGGAGCGCTCGTGACGATTGACGTCCGAGCCGACGCCTTTCTGCGGGGGATGGTCCGCCGCATGGTGGCCGCCCTGCTGGAGGTCGGCAAGGGACGAATGGATGCAACTGGGGTTGCGGCGGCGCTCGCCGATACGCGACCCGCTCTGGCCGGCGCAGCCGCACCGGCCCGGGGGCTCTGCCTCCGGCACGTCGCCCTTGGGCGTCGGCGGCGGAGGAACGAGAACGGAGACAACGAGGAACGATGAGCGTCAAGACCTACTCAGTCCGGGAAGGCGAGATCGTCCGCAGCTGGTTCGTCGTTGACGCCACGGACCAGACGCTCGGCCGCCTGGCGTCGAAGATCGCACGCGTCCTCGAAGGCAAGCACAAGCCCACCTGGGCCCCCAATCTCGACTCCGGGGACCATGTCGTCGTGCTCAACGCGGGCCGAATCCGCGTGACCAGTGACAAGTTGGAGTCGAAGCTGTACATCCGCCACAGCGGCCATCCCCAGGGCTACAAGGAAGAGACGCTCGGCCACCTGCTCGCCCGCAGGCCCGAGGAAGTCATCCGCCGCGCCGTGAAGGGCATGCTGCCCCGTAATCGTCTCGGTGCCCAGCAGCTGCGCAAGCTGAAGGTCTACGCCGGCGCCGATCATCCCCATGTCGCACAGCGGCCCGAGCCGCTCGCCTGACGAGGAGCCTGAGCATCATGACGACCCCCTCCTTCTACTCCGGCACCGGACGTCGCAAGACCGCGGTCGCCCGCGTCCGGCTGCTTCCGGGTGAGGGTCAGATCGTCGTCAACGGTCGGTCACTGACCGAGCACTTCGGCAACGCCATCAACGAGGCCGATCTGCGCCTGCCGTTCCGGGTCACCGGCAACGAGGGCCGCTACAACGCGATGATCAAGGTCGAAGGCGGTGGCGTCACCGGCCAGGCCGGAGCCATTCGCCACGGCATCGCCCGGGCGCTGCTCGAGGCCGATCCGGAAGCGTTTCGCCTTCCCCTCCGCCAGGCCGGACTCCTGACCCGCGATCCGCGGATGAAGGAGCGCAAGAAGTACGGACTGAAGCGCGCCCGCAAGGCGCCGCAGTACACCAAGCGCTAGCCACCGCGGGCGGCCTGCCGACCCCGCCGATGCCTGCCAGCGAGAGCCTGCTCGGCCGCGACCTCATCAGCGCGGCCGACCTCTCCGCCTCCGAGATCTGGATCCTCTTCGACCGCGCCCGCCAGCTGAAGGCTGAGCGCCGCGCGGGCGTCGAGGGGCGACAGCTCGCGGGCCGGACACTGGCCATGCTGTTCCAGAAGCCCAGCCTGCGCACGCGCGTCACCTTCGAGGCGGGCATGGCTCAACTTGGCGGCCATGCCGTCTACCTCACCAACGACGTCGTCCTCGGCGCCCGCGAGTCCGTCCGTGACGTGGCGCGCAATCTCGAGCGGTTCGTGGACGCGATTGTCGCCCGCACGGGGCCACACGAGGTCATCGACGAGTTGGCGGCCAACGCGTCTGTCCCGGTGATCAACGGGCTCAGTATCCGGGAGCATCCGTGCCAGGCGCTCGCTGACTACCTGACCATCCTGGAGCATCGCGGCACGTTGGATGGCCTGGTGCTCGCGTTCGTGGGCGACGGCAACAACGTCTATCACTCGTTGGCGCTGGTTGGCGCCACGCTGGGTGTCGAGGTGCGCCTGTCGCATCCCGCTGGCTACGCCCCAAGTCCAAAGATCGTGGATCGGGCCAGGGAGATCGCGGCCACCAGCGGGGGCACGCTCGTCTTCGCGTCCGATCCCGGCGAGGTCGTGGCCGGCGCCGACGTGATCTACACCGACACCTGGACGTCGATGGGCCAGGAGTCCCAAGCCGAGGAGCGCCGCGACGCGTTCCGCGGCTACCAGGTCAACGCGGCGCTGCTGGCCGGCGCCCGCCCCGATGCCCTCGTGATGCACTGCCTCCCGGCGCACCGCGGTGAGGAGATCACCTCCGACGTCATGGACGGTCCCCAGAGCGTCATCTTCGATCAGTCGGAGAATCGTCTCCATCTGCAGAAGGCCCTCCTCGTCGAGACGATCGCGGGGCCGGCCGGTCGGGCAGGTTGAGCGACCAGGCCTTCGAGCGCTACAAGGAGGCGCTCCGCCAGGGACACCTGGCGGCCCTCCGTGGGGATCACGCGGCCGCCGCGGCCGCCTACAGGGATGCCGGGAGGCTCGCGCCAGACCGTCCGCTCCCGCACGTCGGCCAGGGGACGGCGCTCCGGCAGCTCGGCCAGTACGCGGAGGCGCTCGCGGCATTTGACGCGGCCCTCGTGATCGCGCCGCTCGATGAGACGGCGCTGCGGGGCCGCGGTGCGGCGCTGATGGCGCTCGGTCGCCCGGGAGAGGCATCGGCCGCGCTCACGGGCCTGGCCGAATCGCTGGAGGCGGATGGTCGCCTCGCGGAGGCCCTCGAACTGGCACACGAGGCATTGGCCCTTGCCGCCGCGCCCTTCCGCTTCCGGCTGGTCGCCCGGCTGTCCGCGGCGCTCCGCGCCGTCGTGGCTCGATCCGGCGATCCGGGCGGGACCGGAGCGCGCGAACCCGGCGAGGATCGCGACCCGGGTGCATCCACGCGGAGCCGGGCGACCCGGGCGACGCGCACGTCCGGGATCGGCGTCACGCTCATGGCCGATGCGGATTCCCTGGCGGATGCCGGGCGGCTGGATGACGCGCGCGAGCGATACGTGATGGCGGCGCGGTCGCACTACGAGGGCGGCCGGATCCTCGCGGCACTCGATGCCTGCTACCAGGCACTCGCCATCGTCCCGGCAGACCCCGACCTGCACCTGGTGCTTGCCGAGTTGTACGAGGAGCAAGGCTGGCCCGATCTCGCCGCCGAGAAGCTCCGGCTCGTGCTGCGCCTGGCCGACGAGACCGGCGATCGCGACGCCCGTGACCGGACGTGTGCCCTGGCCGCGGCGCTCTACCCCGGCGATGTAGCCCTGGCCGCGGCCTGCCGCTGACCGGCATGGCCTGACCGATCGGTCGGCCCGGACGGCGCAGGCTGTACACTCCCAAGACGATGCCGCAGCTCATCGAGTCCCTCCTCGGCCAGATCCGGCCGGCCACGGTCCTCGACGTCGTCATCACCGCCGTCCTGATCTACTGGCTCTTCAGCCTGATCCGCGGGACTCGAGCCGTCCGACTGGTCCTGGGGGTCATCTTCCTGTTCCTGGTCTACTTCGCGGCGCAGGCGTTGAGCCTGCGATTGCTGACGCAGATCCTCCAGGCGGGCGCGGTCGTCGGTCTGTTCGCCCTCGTTGTCATCTTCCAGCCGGAGCTCCGGCGGGCCCTCGATCGGATCGGGCGCGTCGGGTCGCTGTCCTGGCTGCTCTCCCCGGCGGCCGAGCGCGAGGTTGACATGATCTCGGGGCAGATCGCGCGGGCCGCCGCCGCCCTGTCCGCCGAGGGTCACGGCGCGCTGATCGTGCTGGAGCGGGAGACAGGCCTCGAGGAGATTGCCGAGACCGGGGTCATGCTCCACGCCGACCTGTCCGCCGAGCTCCTGCGGACCATCTTTGCCCCTCGGACGCCGCTGCATGACGGCGCCGTGATCGTCCGCGGGCCCAGCATCCTCGCGGCCGGTGCGCTCCTCCCGCTGGCCGAGACCAGCATCCAGTCGGAGCGCTTCGGGACACGCCACCGCGCGGCCCTGGGCATCACCGAGCAGAGCGACGCGCTCGTGGTCGTCGTCTCCGAGGAGAACGGCCAGATCAGCTTCGTCGAGCGGGCCAGGATCGTGCGGAACCTTGATGAGGCGCAGCTGGCTCGCGCGATCCACAGCCTGCTGAGCCCGCCGGAGCACAAGGGACCCCTCGCTGCCCGGGCGGCGGCACAGCTCTTCGCGAACCGTGCCAGTCACCCGCTCCGACTGGGCGACCTGGTTCGTCCCCGCCGCGGGCCTCAGCCGCCCCCGCCGGATCAGCGGTCCCGATGAGACGAGTCGCTCGCTTCCTGGTCCACAACTGGCCGCTGAAGCTGGCCGCGCTGGTGATGGCCGTGCTGCTCTACGGCGGCCTGGTGCTGTCGGAGAATGCCCAGTCCTTCGAGGGTCGGATCCCGATCGAGGGCGCCAACCAGTCGCGGACCGTGGTCCTGCTCTCGAACCTGGGTGACATCCGCCTGGTTCGCTACTACGCGCCCGACAACGCCGGCATCCGACTGGACAGCAACAGCTTCCGGGCAACGGTGGACCTGGCATCGGTGGATCCCAAGGCCGGCCTCGTCTCGGTCGCGGTGAAGGTCGTCGCCATCGACCCACGGGTGCAGGTGCTCGAGTACGAGCCCAGCAGGATCAACGTCGAGCTCGACGAGGTCGTCACCAGGAGTGTTCCGGTCCGCGTGGACTACGGGGTCCCGCCCGCCGGGCTGGACGTGCGGCAGCCGATCGTCGCGACGGACTCGGTCGCGATCGCCGGGCCGGCATCGGTCGTGCGCCGCGTCGTCGCGGCAGAGGCCCGGCTGCGGATCGACCCATCGGGCCTCGACGTCGATCGCGAGGTGGAGCTGGTGGCTGTCGACCAACTGGGCCAGCCACTCGGCCCGCTGGACCTCACGCCTTCGGCGGTGCGTGTTCGGATCGCCATCTTCACCAACCGGGACACCAAGTCGCTGGCTGTCGCGCCGATCATCAATGGGCTGCCGGCGCCCGGCTACGAGATCGCCTCGGTCAGCGTCGATCCGCCGGTCGTGTCCGTCGAGGGCGACGCGGACCAGCTGGCCGACCTGTCGCGGATCGACACCGTCCCGGTCTCGGTGGCCGGCGCGTCCGGCTCGGTGAGCATCGTGACCGGGCTCAGCCTGCCGACCGGGGTGCTGGCCCTGAACACCGCCAACGTGACGGTTCGAATCACGCTACGCCAGGTGGCGGCCACGCGGACGCTCGCGGCCGGCGTCGTACTTGCCGGTGCCCGCTCCGATTTCGTGTACAGCCTGTCGGTCGATCGCGTCCTCGTCACGCTGGGCGGGACCACGATCGACCTTGACCGGATCGCCGGCGCAGCGTTCACGGTGAGCCTTGATGTCACGGGCCTGGCCCCGGGAAGTCGGGCGACGCTTGTCACGGTCACGCTGCCGGCCGGCGTGACGCTCATCGCGGTCAGTCCGCAGTTCGTGACGGTCACCGCCGTCGCGTCGTCGTCGCCGACTCCCGGCCCCTCGCCAGGCTGATGACAGCATCCCCCGCCTGGGCCGCCCCGTGCGGCCCGACTGCCCCCGGGCGGTCGAACCACCAGCATCGCGAACGTGGAGGACGCTGTTGACCCGTCTCTTCGGCACCGACGGGATTCGCGGCATCGCGAACGTCGACCTCAAGCCCACGCTGGCCTTTGCGCTGGGCCGTGCCACGGCCCAGCGCCTGGTAGGGGCCGGTGGGTCACTGATCGTCGGACAGGACACGCGACGGTCGTGCGACATGCTGGTGGCCGCCATCTGCGCCGGTGCCACGAGCCTCGGCGTCAACGTCCACCTGGCGGGTGTCGTGCCGACGCCCGCCCTGGCGTTCCTGGCTGGATCGGGGCGGTTTGGCGCCGGGATCATGGTCTCGGCGTCGCACAACCCCGCGGATGACAACGGCCTCAAGGTGCTGGACGGACACGGCCGCAAGCTCGACGATGGGGTCGAAGACGAGCTGGAGACCCTGATCTGGCGATCCGACGAGCTCGTGGGTCCACGGAACGGCGACCTCGGGATCGTCGTGGATGCCCGCACCGAGCTGGAGCGCTACGTGGAACACCGGCTGGGCCTTGCGCGCAACGTTCGTGCGACCGGGATGCGGGTCGTGCTTGACTGTGCCAACGGTGCCGGTGGAACGGTCGGGCCGAGGATCCTCGCGGCGACCGGCGCCGTCGTGGAGGCCATCCACAACCAGCCCGATGGTCGGAACATCAACGTCGAGTGCGGCGCCACGGCTCCCGAATCGCTGGCGCGCGAGGTGGTCGCCCGCGGCGCCGACATGGGCTTCGCGCTGGACGGGGACGCGGACCGCCTGATCGCCGTCGATGCGACCGGTCGCGTCGTGGATGGCGACATCGTCCTCGGCATCATGGCGCTCGACCGACTCTCACGCGGGGCGCTGGCCCAGGGATCGCTGGTGGTGTCGGTGCTCTCGAACGGCGGCCTCCAGCAGGCCGTCGAGGCGGCCGGCGGGACCGTGATCCGGACACCGGTGGGGGACAAGCACATCGCCGACGGCATGGCCGTCTCCGGGGCCGGCCTGGGCGGCGAGAAGAGCGGCCACATCATCATCGCCGAGGCATCGACCTCGGGGGACGGCGTCGTCAGCGCCCTCGAGCTCCTTGCGGTGATCGGTCGAAGCGGTCGCGACCTCGCGACGCTCTCGCTGGGCATTCCCCTCCTGCCGCAGCAGCAGCGGGCCATCACGGTCCGTCACAAGGACCAGTGGGAAGGCGATCCGCTGATCCGGGCCGCGATCCGCCGCGCCGAGGCTCGGCTGGGGGCCGCCGGCCGTGTCCTGGTTCGTCCGTCGGGCACGGAGTCCGCGCTGCGCGTCATGGTGGAGGGGCAGGACGACGCGCTGGTGACCGAGCTGGCCGACTCCCTCGCTGCCCTCGCCGGGGAGCGTCTAAACTGACGCGTCTTCGCCACGACCCGGGCCCGCTCCGGGCGGCGCGGTCGCGGACGAGATCGGGGAGCGTCTAGAACATGTGCGGGATCGTCGGCTACGTGGGACCGCGGGAGGCTGGGCCCATCCTCATGGAGGGGCTGCGGCGCCTCGAATACCGCGGCTATGACTCGGCCGGCATCGCCCTGGTGGACGAAGGGGGCTCGCTCTTCGTCGAGAAGAAGGCCGGCAAGCTGGAGAACCTCCGGACGGCCATCGCCGACCGTACACCGCATGCGGCCATCGGCCTCGCGCACACCCGCTGGGCCACCCATGGGCGGCCGAACGACCTCAACGCCCATCCCCACCAGGACTGCACGGGCGACCTGACGGTCATCCACAACGGGATCATCGAGAACTTTCGCGAGCTGCGCGACGGGCTCGAGGCCCGGGGCCACCGCCTCGCCTCGGAGACTGACACCGAGGCGCTGGCCCACCTGATCGAGGAGGCCTACGACGGCGACCTCGTCGAGGCCACCCGCGCGGCACTCCGCCAGGCGGAGGGCGCCTTCGCGCTGGTCGTCATGCATCGCGGCGAGAGAGACCGGCTGGTCGGCGCGCGGCGCGATGTCCCGCTGGTGATCGGCCTGGCGGCGGGCGAGAGCTTCGTCGCCAGCGATGTGTCCGCGATCCTGGCCCACACGGACCGAGTGGTCTTCCTCGAGAACGACGACGTGGTCGACCTTCGGCCCTGGGGGATCGAGATCACCGGCGTCGATGGCGCCCCCCGGTCGCGAGCGGTCACGGTCATCGACTGGACCATCGAGGCCGCGGAGAAGGGCGGCTTCGATCACTTCATGCTCAAGGAGATCCACGAGCAGCCCGAGGCGCTCCGCCAGGCAATCGCGGGCCGGGTCCGACGGGCGGGACGGATCAACGTCCCGGAGCTCGTGCCCCTGGGCGATGTCCTGGCCCGCGTGAATCGGGTGGAGCTGGTCGCCTGCGGCAGCGCGTTCTACGCCTCCATGATTGGCGCGAATGCGCTCCAGGCCTGGACCGGCCTGCCGACCCGAGCCACCGTGGGCTCGGAGTTTCGCTACGACCCGCCCCCGCTCGACGAGCGGACGCTGGTCATCGCCGTCACCCAGTCCGGCGAGACGGCCGATACCATCGCCCCTACCCGCCTTGCGCGTGAGCGCGGCTGCCCGGTGATCGCGGTGACCAACACCGTCGGCTCGGCCATCACCCGCGAAGCGGATGCCGTCCTCTTCCTCCAGGCCGGCCCCGAGATCGCGGTCGCCGCGTCCAAGACGTTCGTCACCCAGGTCACGACGCTCGTGATCCTCGCGGCCGGCATCGCCGCGGCCCTGGGCCGCCTGCCAGTGGACCAGGAACTGGCGCTGGGGGAGGCCCTGCGGGCGCTCCCGGACCAGGCGGCATGGACGGTGGCCAGGAATGGGCCCGGGATGGCCGACCTCGCGACGCGCTACATGCGCTCGCGGGGGTTCATGTACATCGGCCGTGGCGCCTCGTATCCCGCGGCGCTCGAGGGCGCGCTGAAGATCAAGGAGGTCAGCTACGTCCACGCGGAGGGCTACGCGGCCGGCGAGCTCAAGCACGGGCCTATCTCGCTGCTCGACGAGGACTGCCCGCTGGTCGCGATCGCGACGCGCTCGCACGTCTACGACAAGCTGATCAGCAACGTGATGGAAGGGCGGGCGCGCGGTGCCAGGGTGATCGCGGTGGCCACGGAGGGTGACCCGCAGATCGAGCGCTTTGCCGAGGACGTCCTGTGGGTGCCGGACACGCTCGACATCCTCAGCCCGATCCTGGCCATCATCCCGCTCCAGCTGTTCGCCTACCAGGTCGCGCTCGCTCGTGGCACCGATGTCGACCAGCCGCGCAACCTCGCGAAGTCCGTGACGGTGGAGTAGGTGGTGGCCCCCATGGAGCCCGGCCAGGCCCTGCCGCCGGGGCTGGTCCCACCCGGGACCACGGAGCTGGGCATCGACATCATCCGGGTCGACCGGATCCGCCAGACACTGGCCAAGTTCGGCGCCCGCTTCTCCAACCGCGTCCTGACGCCCGCAGAGCAGCGCTACGTCCGGGACCGACCCGAGACGATGGCCGGTCGCTGGGCCGCCAAGGAGGCGGTGAGCAAGGTCCTGGGACTGGGTGTCCGGGGGATCGGCTGGCGGGACATCGAGATCGAGCGGCTCCCCACGGGCCAGCCCGCCGTGCGTCTCCACGGGCGGGCGGCGGACCGGGCCGAGCAGTTGGGCATGGAGCGGATCGCCGTCTCCATCAGCCATGAGTCCGACTACGCGGTGGCGATCGCCTTCGGCGTGCGGACCGCCGGCGGCCGGTACGTCTTCCCGCTCGACATCGATGCGCGCCTCGACGAGCGTGAGCAGCGGCTGCTCAAGCGGATGGAGCGGCTCCAGGCGCTGCAGGCGAGTAGCGCAGGGGTGGCGGGGGAGGACCGACGATGACGCGTCGCGAAGTCGGCTTCGGGCGCGGCAGAACGGCGGAACCGGCAGCGGCCGCGACGCCGGACACCCTCGACGATGCGGCCGCTGCCGGCCTGCTGCCCGCGCGCCCCGTCCGTGGCCACAAGGGGAGCTTTGGGCGCCTGCTGGTCATCGCGGGATCGCTCGACTACGCCGGAGCCGCACTCCTGGTCTGCCGGGCCGCCGGCCGGGCAGGCGCCGGCCTGGTCACGCTGGCCGTCCCGGAATCGCTGCAGCCGCTCTTCGCCGCCAAGGTCGTGGAGGCCACGACGCTCTCGCTCCCCGAGGACGACGTAGAGGAAGTCAACCCCGAGCCGGCGCTGGCCCGGATCCTTGATCACGAACACGACGCCATCGTGCTGGGGCCCGGGCTCCGGCCGGGCCTGGCCACCGCGGAGCTGGTCCGCCTCTTGCTGGCCGCGGAGGGCGAGGCGCCCGCCTGTCCGATCGTCCTGGACGCCGAGGCCCTCCGGAGCATGGCCACCATCGACGCGTGGTGGGCGCACACGGGCCGGGCCGCCGTCCTGACCCCGCATGCAGGCGAGTTCGCTCGCCTGCGGGTCGGGGCCGGCGGTTCCCTGGACGGTGATGGCGACCTGGTTGGCGACGACGGCGCCAGGGCGACCGCGGCGGGCGCGGCGGCGCTGGCGTGGGGCCAGGTCGTCGTGCTGAAGGGGGCGCGGACGGTGATTGCCGCGCCGGATGGCGCGCTCGCGGTGGCACCGTTCGAGAACCCGGCGCTGGCGAGCGGCGGCACGGGCGATGTCCTTGCCGGCGCCATCGGCGCGCTGCTCGCCCAGGGCTGCTCGCCGTTCGACGCCGCCCGCCTGGGCGTCTATCTGCACGGGCTGGCGGGCGATGCGGTTCGCGAGCGGATCGGCGATGCCGGCCTGCTCGCCTCGGACCTGCCGGATGAGCTTGCCCGGGCCCGCAAGCGCCTCGGGGACGTCGCGGCCCGGGCTCGTGCCGGCAAGCGCCTGGGTTTCGGGGTCCGGGAGCCGGCACTGCCCGACGCCGGGGGCCCGGTCGCCTGAGCGAGCCGTACCGGCGCGTCCCCATCGAGGAGCGCCTCGCCGCCGCGGGGTTGCCGGCCCTGCCGCGCACCGCGTGGGCGGAGATCGACCTCGACGCGCTGGTCCACAACCTCGGGGTCCTGCGGTCGCTCGTCGCCCCGGGGGTGCGGGTCGAGCCGGTCGTCAAGGCGGACGCCTACGGCCACGGTTCGGTCCCGGTGGCGCGGGCGTTGCAGGACGCGGGTGCGGACGGCTTTGGCGTTGCCACCTGGGACGAGGCACTCGAGTTGCGACGGGGTGGCGTCACGGCTCCCATCCTGGTGCTCTATGCCATCCCGGCGGCGGCCGCACGCGAGGCCGCGCTCCGCGGCGTGGCGGTATCTGTCGGCGACATGGACCTGCTCGAGCGCCTCGCGGGAGCCATGGCCGGCGCCAGGAGCCGGCGGGCGCTTCGCGTCCATCTCGGCGTCGAGACAGGCCTCGGGCGCGACGGCGTGACCGTCGCCTCCGTGGTGGCCGCGGCCCGGCGCATCCGTGCGACACCGGGCCTCCGGCTGGCCGGCCTCTGGACGCACCTCCAGGAGCCGGAGGACGAGGGACGGACCGCGGCCCAGGAGGCATTGCTCGACGCCGCCGCGACCGCCCTGCGCACCGCCGGCCTGCCCGTGCCTGACCGGCACATCTCGGCCAGCGGCGACCTCCTGCACCTCCCGGTGCCGGCCATGGAGGCGATCCGGCCGGGCCTCCTCCTGTACGGCCTGGCCCTGGACGCGGTCCCGGCGGACGACGTGGGCCGCGCCCTCGCCGGTCCGCGGGACGTGCCGCCGGTCCATCCGGCACTCTCGCTGCACGCACGCCCCATGCGCGTCCTGGACCTGCCGGCGGGGTGGGGGATCTCCTATGGGCCGACTTTCGTGACGGCTCACCCCAGCCGCATCGCGACCCTGCCATTGGGCTACGCGGACGGGTGGCCGCGCGCCCTGTCCAACCGCGCCGAGGCCCTGGTCCGGGGCCACCGGGTCCCGATCTTGGGCAACGTGGCGATGGACGCCGTCATGGCGGACGTGACGGACGTCCCGGGTCTGCCGGTCACCGTGGACGACGAGTTCGTGCTCATCGGCCGCCAGGGCGACGATGCGATCACCGCTGGGGACGTGGCGCTGACCCGCGGAACGATCTCCCGCGAGGTCGTGACGGGTCTCTCCCGGCGCCTGCCCCGGGTGTACGATGCCGCGGCTGGCGTCGCCGGCATCAGGACGCTCGTCAGCGAGGGTCGCCGGGCATGAGCCTCCCCATGGAGCCCACCGAGGAGCAGCGCAGCGAGCTGGTCGAAGAGGCTGCCCGCGAGATCATGTTGCGCGGCCTTGCCGGCCCGGCGGTGCAGTTCCTCCAGGCCAGCCGGCCATACCGGGCCCTCGGCGCCAACGCCATGCTCTTCTTCGACCCCGTGCTTCGTGGCGTGTTCGGCGGCGAGCTAGCCGCGGCGTCCGCCATCCTCGCGGACGATGCCGGGATCGAGCTCCTCATCGAGCGCCTCGAGGAGATCGACGAGGATGACGGCTGGGACGCCTGACCTGGGTCGGGCGGTCACGTCCGACGCTCCCGGGGTCGTGCTCCCGGTCCCGCGGCGAGGCCCGGCCGGGTCCCGGCCCCGGAGCCTTCGGTGCCGCGTAGCATTGGCGGCGTGAAGGGCACGCCCCGCGCGTTCGCCACGCTGGACCTTGGGGCCGCCACGACCGCGACGGCGTTGATCGGCCGCGTCGCCGGTCGGTGGCGCCTGCTGGGGGCACTTGCCGCGCCGGCCTCCGCCCCAGCCGACGTCCTGCTCGAGTTGCTCGCGGAGCGCATCCGGCTCGCGGATCCCGATCTGGCTGCGGCCGCTGGGCTCGCTCGCGGGTCCACGCAGGACATCCCGCACCTGGTCGCCCGGAGCTCCGTGCCGGGGACGGTGGCCGTGCTGGCGGCTTCCGCGCGCGCCCTCGAGCCGCTGACGGTCGCCGTGGCCCGCTCGGGCTGGCGTTGGCGCGGCGCAAGTGGCGATCGGCTGCACGCGGGAGCGATGACCGCCCTCCTGCTGGACCCCACTGTCTCCGTTGCCGTGGTGGGCGCCGGCGACCCGCCCGGCGGGGATGAGCGGGCCGGCCTCCCGGAGTTGGTGGCGCTGGCCGCTGCGGCGACGCAGCGACGCCCCGATCTCACGGTGGTGCTGGCCGGGTCGGCAGGCAACCTGCGGACGAGGTTCGGGCTCCCTGGCCGCGACGGACGGCTCCGGGGCCTGCGCAGGGGCGACCAGGAGTCGGCGGCCGGCGTGGCACGACCCGCATCGAACGACGTGTCGGCCCACCCTCGTGTCCTGCTGGTGCCCCGCGACGTCGAAGGCGGCGTCGAATGGGCCGCCCTGACCGCGGCGCTGGCGGGGTTGCGGCGCGATCCGGCAGAGTCGCGCCAGGCCATGACGGCCGCCCTGGGGGGACTGGCCGGGGCACTGGACCGGCGGGTCGAGCTGCTGGAGATCGGCCTGGACGGGGGGCTGCGGGCCAGCGCGACACCGGGTCCCACCGCGGGCAGCAGCCACGTCCGGGCAGTCCAGGGCGCCGGCGCGGCGCTGGTGCCGTACGAGCTCGGCGAGGCGCGCCTGGAAGCGGTCCAGGCGTGGTCCACGCAGCCGTTCGACCGCCATCGGCTCCGTGACCGGCTGCTCGAGCTGCGCGCCGCGCCGTGGACGGGGGTGGCCGGCGATGGTGCCCGGCTCCGCCTGGCGGCGGCCCGGGCCGCGCTCAGCCGCCTGGCGGCACTCACCCCGGAGATCGGCGACGGCCCTGCCCCCGACCTGGTGGTGATGGCCGGCGGCGCGTTTGCTCCTGCGCCCGCCGCGGCGATCCTCCTGGCGCTGGCGGACGCCGTCCGGCGGCCGGCGGCGATCCAGGTGGTCTTCGACCACGCGCGCCTCCTGGGTCCCCTGGGTACTGTCAGCGACCCGGTCGAGCGGGACATCCTGGTCGCAGATCTCGCGGGCGACCTGCTCCTGCCGCTCGGCTCGATCGTGATGCCCGGCGGGATCCGGCCCGGCCGACGGGCCGGCCGCGTGATCGTCGACTCCCCGGCCGGGACGATGACGATGGGCCTCGATCATGGCGCCCTGGAATTCACACCGGTTCCGCCGGGGGAGCAGGCCACGGTCCTGCTCGAGTCAGCCGAGCCCGTGCTCCTGGGGAGCTACGGGCGCCGTCTCTCGGTCGACGTCGCCGGTGGGGTCGGCGGGTTGCTGATCGACCTGCGCGACGTCCCGCTCCGGCTCCCGGATCGCCGGGAGGCGCGCCGCGAGCTGCTGGCCCGTTGGGAGGATTCGGCCTGGCCCGGGGGGACGGCGTGAGGGCGCGCTGGTCGGCCGCCGGATCGGCGGCCGACGCCAACCGGCCCGCCGGGCCCGGCGATGGCGACCCTGCCCGCGACGCCGACCCTGCCGGCGATGCTGGCTTCTCGCTGCTGGCCGTTCGCCGCACCATCGATCCCGTCCTGACGGTCCGGCTGGCGCTGGCGCCGGGCGATCAGCCGCTTGTCGCGGCGGGGGACCAGGTCGTGGCAGGCAGCGCCCTGGCGCGACGGCTGCGCGAGCCGATGATCCGGGGAGCCGGTCGTGTCGGACGCGGCGAGCGCGCCGCCGTAGCGCCCAGGTCGGGCCAGCGCTGGGCACCGGAGCCCGGCGCCGGGATCGACCCGGACCTGGCCGGGGAGTACCTGTTCGAGCTCGACGGGCGCTGGCGGGTGATCGCCGGCGAGATTGCCGATCCGCTCGAGGCTCCGGTCGACGGCATCGTCACCAGCGTCAGCGGTGGCGCCGGGATCAGCCTCGCAACCACTGCGTCCGGCGTCCTCGGCTCGACCGTCCTTGGCGGGCCGGCGCGCGGACGACTGGCCATTGCGGCGACGCCGGGTGGGGAGCTGCGGGCCTCGGCGATCGACGTTGGGCGGGCGGGCGAGATCCTCGTCGTCGGGGCACGAATCGATGCGGAGGCGCTGACCCGCGCGCGCGCCATGGGTGTTCGAGGGGTGGTGGTGGGGGCCATGCCCAGCAAGGAGCGCCGCGACTTCATGGCCTCGGAGGCACGCCAGCGGGCCTCTCGCCAGCGGCTCCCGCCGTTCGCCGTGCTCGTCCTGGACGGAACGCTTCGGCGGCCGATCTCCTCACCCGTGATGGCGATCCTCGAGACGCTGGAGGGCCGGGAGGTCGGCATCGTCGCGGACCCGCCCTGCCTGGCCTTCGAGATGGCCGTCGATGCGCCCGCGCTGCCCGTCCCGCCGACCGACCTGGTCCGGATCCGGGCCGGTGCGCTCGCGGGCGCGGAGGGCCGTTGGGCCGGCATGGCGGGCCCGCGCCGGTTCCCGGGCGGGGTCTGGCTGGAGACGGGCCGCGTGGAGCTCGACGGCGGCGAGACGATCTCCGTCCCGCTGGGCGACCTCGAGCGGTTCGCCTGACCGAAGATCCCGCCTTCCGCTACCCTCGCCTCATGTCCGCGACCAGCTCCATGATCCGCCAGGTCCGCAGCGCCGACGCGTCCGAGACGCGGCTGCTGGGATCACGCCTCGCCGCTGTCGCACAGCCGGGCGACCTGCTCTGCCTGTGGGGCGACCTTGGCGCGGGCAAGACCGTCTTTGCCAAGGGGTTTGGCGCGGGCCTGGGCGTGCCGGGCACGGTGACGTCGCCCACCTTCATCCTGATGGCCGAGCACGAGGGGCGCCTCCCGCTCTTCCACGTCGACCTGTACCGGCTGGCCGATGCCAGCGATGCCCTCGCCGGCGGCCTCCTCGACGAACGCCGGGCCGGCGGGGTCACGCTCGTCGAGTGGCCGGACCGGCTCGGCGATGCCCTGCCCGTTGACCGTGTCGACGTCGAGATCGCCGGGACTGGTGATGATCCGCGGACCATCACGCTCCGCGCCGGGACACCGCGCCTGGCGCGCTACCTGGCTGCAGCGGGCTGATGGGCGGCAGCGTGGCGGCCGGTGGGCTCCCGAGCGGCGGGCTGATCCTGGCGATTGACACCGCGACGTCGACGGCCGTCGTCGCCCTCGGCGGGCGGGACGGTCGTGTGCTCGCGTCCCAGTCCTGGACGGCGGGTCAGCGCCACTCCGAGGAGCTCCTGCCCCGGATCGCGCTGCTGCTGACGGATGCCGGGGTGGTCCCGGGCGACCTGGCGGCGATTGTCGTCGGCGCCGGCCCCGGGGCGTTCACCGGGCTCCGGGTGGGGCTCGCGACCGCCAAGACGCTGGCCCACCAGCTCGCGATCCCGCTGGTGGGCCTGTCCAGTGGCGAGGCGCTGCTGCGGGCCGCGGGCGCGCCAGATGGCGTGCTGCTCCTGCCCGCCGGATCATCCGACCGACTGATCCTCCGGCTCGGCGCAGCGGCGGCACTCCTGCCGGGCGGCCGCGATCCGGAGGTTGCGGTCGGGCAACGCCTCGTCGCGGTGGACCTGGCGGGGCGCGCGCCGGATGACGCCATCGCGCTGGGGCTCGCCGCGCAGGCCGGCCTGGCCACGACGCTGCTGTCCATGGGCGCGGCTCGCCTGGCTGATGGCCAGACCGACGACCCGCACACGCTGGTCCCGGAGTACGTGACGCTGCCGCGCGGCGTCCCGCAGGCCACCGGGGAGATCGAATGGTCGCGCGACCACCGGTGAGGCTGGAGGTGGGCCCGATGACTGTGGCCGATCTCCCCGCCGTGCAGGCGATCGAGAAGGCCAGCTTCACCACGCCCTGGCCGACGCAGGCCTACCGCAGCGAGATCGAGACGAACCGCCTGGCGTCCTATCTGGTCGTCCGGCGCAACGGCGCGGTCGTCGCGTACGGCGGCGTGTGGCTGATGGTCGACGAGGCCCACATCACCACGTTTGCCGTCGACCCGCCCATGCGTCGCCGCCGGATCGGGGAGCGACTGCTCCTCGCCCTGCTTGATGTCGCCGTCGGCCGGGGTGCCAACGAGGCCACCCTCGAGGTCCGGCTCTCGAACCTGGCGGCCCGCCGGCTGTATGAGAAGTACGGCTTTCGCCCGGTCGGCCTCCGGCCCCGCTACTACACGGACGACAACGAGGATGCCCTGATCATGACGACCGAGCCCCTGGCCACGCCCGCGCTCCGCGAGCGCCTGGAGCGGCTCAGGGCGGAGCTTGCGGCCACGGACGTGGATGGGCTCCCCACGGGCGCCGCCGGCGACCACGGGGCGCCGTCGTGAGCGGACGCCTCCTCCTGGCGATCGAGACCTCGTGCGACGAGACCGGCGTGGCGCTGGTCGAAGACGGACGGCGGATCCACGCCAACGTGGTCGCCAGTCAGGCGGCGCTCCATGCGGCGTCGGGCGGGGTGGTCCCGGAACTGGCCGCCCGGGCGCACCTGCGCTGGATCCTGCCCGCCCTCGATGACGCCATGGCCGGCGCCGGGGCCGACTGGGCCGACATCGATGGCATCGCGGTCACCCGGGGGCCGGGCCTGATCGGCGCTCTGCTGGTGGGCATCAACGTCGCGCGGACGCTGGCCTGGGTGCACGACAAGCCGCTGATCGGGGTCAACCACCTCGAAGGGCACGTGTACGCGGCCTGGCTGCTGGACCCCGACGAGCCCGAGCACGAGGCGCCGCCCTTCCCCCTGGTCGCGCTGGTCGTCTCCGGCGGCCACACGTTCCTGCTCGAGATGCGCGGCGAGCGTGACTACCGGCTCATGGGCGAGACGATCGACGATGCGGCCGGCGAGGCGTTCGACAAGGTGGGCCGCCTGCTGGGCCTGGGCTACCCGGGCGGGCCGGCGGTCTCGCGGGCGGCGGAGCGGGCGATCGACCGGAAGCTGGTCTTCCCGCGAGCCTGGCTGGGCGACACGTACGACTTCAGCTTCTCGGGTCTAAAGACGGCGGCCCGCCGGCGGATCGCGGCGGCGCGGGCCGACGAGGGGATCGCGGAGGACGAACAGGCGTTGCTCTCCGACGGCATGATCGCCGAGCTGGCGTGGGGATTCCAGGACGCCGTGGTTGACGTGCTGGCGACCAAGGCGATCCGGGCCGCGGCGGCCACCGGCGCCCGCGCGATCATCCTGGGCGGCGGGGTCGCCGCCAACGGCGCGCTGCGCGCGCGCCTCGCCGCGGACACGGAGGCGCGCGGCCTCAGGCTCATCGTCCCGCGACCCGGCCTGTGCACGGACAACGGGGCGATGATCGGCGCGGCCGGCCATCTGCGCTTCACCGCTGCCGGATCCGCGGATGAGGACCTGGTCGCCCGGCCGTCGCTCCCGTTGGCGCGCGCGTGACCGGCGCCCGGCCGCTCCTGGATGCCGCTTCTGTTCGGTCGCTCCTCCGCGCGGCTGGCCTGCGAGCCCGACATGACCGCTCGCAGAACTTCCTGGTCGATGTCGAGGTGCTCGAGTCGATCCTCGAGGCGGCGGAGCCTCGAACCGGCGGGCGCGTGCTGGAGATCGGGCCCGGCCTCGGGATCCTGACGGGGGCGCTGCTCGAGGCCGGCGCGTGCGTGACGGCGGTGGAGCTGGATGCGGGGCTCGCGTCGTTCCTCCGGGCCCGGCTCGTGGACGCCGTGACCCGGGGGGCCGTGGCGGGCTTCGGCGAGCCGGGGGCACTCCGCCTGATCGAGGGCGACGCGCTTGACCAGGACCTCCCCGACCTGGTGCCGCCGCCGTTCGACGTGGTCGCAAACCTGCCGTACCACATCACCAGCCCCATCCTCCATCGCCTGCTGGAACGGTCCCCGCGGCCGGCGCGGATGGTGCTCATGGTCCAGCGCGAGGTCGCCGAGCGAGTGGCGGCACCGCCCGGGCAGATGAGCTACCTGTCGGTGTTCGTGCAATACCACGCCAAGGTCCGGATCGCCCGCATCGTCCGGCCGGACTCCTTCGAGCCGGCGCCCAAGGTGGATTCGGCGATCCTGGTGGTGGAGCCCTACCCGGAGGACGACCGGCTCCCCGATGCGGCGGCTGAGGATGCCCTCTGGCGCGTCGTGCAGGCGGCGTTCCGCGAGCGACGGAAGATGATCCACAACGTCCTGGCCCGCCAGCTGCCGCTGTCGGGTGCGCAGGTCGCCGCGGCGCTGGACGCCGCCGGGATCCTGCCCGACCGTCGGCCCCAGACGCTGGGTGTGGGCGAGTGGCTGGCGCTGCGCGAGGCGCTGGGGCCGGTTGGACCCGACCTGCGCGGCCGCCGACGGGAGAGCCTCGTTCCGGACGAGACCGGGGACGAAGGCAGCGATGCGCCAGACGAATCCGCAGACGGCGCGTGATCGATCCCGCGCGCCGACTCACCCCGGTGGTCCGCCTGGCGCCCGCCAAGGTCAACCTGACGCTCGCGGTGCTGGGTCGTCGCGCTGACGGCTTCCACAACCTCCACTCCGTGATGGTCCCGGTCACGCTGGCGGACCGGCTGAGCGTGGCCGTGCTTCCGGGCGGCGAGGACACGCTCCACGTCGAGGGGGCCGATACCGGCCCTTCGGAGCGCAACCTGGTGCTCCGGGCCATCGCGGCGACGCGCGCGGCCGTGGGCCGGGGTGCCGCGACGCCACCCCTCGCCGCGCGGCTGGAAAAGCGCATTCCCGTGGCGGCGGGGCTGGGTGGTGGCAGCAGCGACGCGGCCGCGGCGATGGATGCCGCCCTCGAGGCGTGGGGCGCGGACCTGGACGACGCACGTCGGCTGGGCCTGGCCGCGGCCCTGGGCTCCGACGTGCCGTTCTTCCTCTCTGGCGGGCCGGCCCTCGCGGAGGGGCGCGGCGAGCGCCTGACGCCGCTCCGGGGCATCCGTGGCGAGGCCCCGGGCGTGCTCCTGGTCACCCCCGCCGTCCCCGTGCCCACCCCCGCCGTGTTCGCCGCCCTGGCCGGCGGCGGCCCGGCCGCACCCGCGGCCCCGGGTGCCACCCGGATCTCGTCCGTCCATCTCGCCGGCGAGCTGCTGGGTGGCGCTCTCCGGGCGTCGGACCTGGTCGCCCGGGCGGGGATCCTGGCGACGGCCAACGACCTCGCCAACGCCGCCTACACCGTCGTGCCCGCGTTGTTGCCGTTCCGCCGGGCCCTGATGCGGCTCACCGGCGGCGCCGTGGGCCTGTCGGGCTCCGGGCCCACGCTCTGGGCGATCTATCCTTCGGAGGCCGCCGCGAGCGAGGCGGCCGCCCTCGTCTCCAACGCCCTGGCCGACGGCCGTCTGGTCGCGCCGGGAGCGTCTCCGCCCTTCATCGCCGCGATGTCCATCGTCAGCCGCCCCGAGGCACCAAGCCCCGTGGCCGAGTAGGAGTCCCCTGTGCCCAACGAAGCCGTCTCCACGACCAGCGCCCCGGCCGCCATCGGCCCGTACAGCCAGGCGATCCGGAACCGCGACATGCTCTTCACGTCGGGGCAGCTGGGGCTGGACCCGGCGACGGGCCACCTCGTCGAGGGCGACACGGCGGCGCAGGCGCAGCGGGCGCTCAAGAACCTGGTCGCCGTGCTGAACGCGGCCGGGTTCGAGGTCACCGACGTCGTCAAGGTCACGGTCTTCCTGGCCGACATGAGCGACTTCGCGGCCATGAACGCCGTGTACACGCAGGTCTTCACCGCGCACCCGGCGCCGGCCCGGTCCACGGTGGCGGTCAAGACGCTGCCCAAGGACGCGCTGATCGAGATCGAAGCGGTCGCGGTCCGCTCGTAGCGCCCGTGGGGCGGCACCGTTCGGTTGACACCCTGACGGAGCCGCCCCTACGATGCGGCCACTTCCGATGACAGCCCACCTGGTCCCACCCTGCGCCGCGCCGCGCACGCCCCGGCGGCGGGGGCTCGCATGAGCCCCCAGGCGACGTCCGGGCCGCGGCGCGTCGTTGCCATCGTCCTGGCCGCGGGGCTGGGCACCCGGATGCATTCACGCGTCCCCAAGGTGCTCCACCCGCTGTGCGGCCGGCCCCTGCTGGCGTACGTCCTGGACGCGGCACGCGCCGCCACCGGGGAGCGTCCGCTGGTCGTGACGTCGCCGCAGACCGCCGCCATCCGCGCCGCCTTCGGCGACGAGGTGGACTGGGCCTTCCAGGCCTCGCCGCGTGGCACGGGCGATGCCCTGCGGGCCGCCCTCGACGTTCTCCCCGCCGATGTCGGCGAGGTGCTCGTGCTCTCGGGTGACGTGCCGCGCCTCCGCGGGGACCTGCTCGAGGAGCTGCTCGACCAGCGCCGCCTGGACCAGGCCGCGTTCGCGCTGACGGCCGTCGCCGCCTTCGATCCCACCGGGCTGGGCCGCGTGGTCCGCAACGAGGCGGGCGGGGTGGAGCGCATCGTCGAGGAGAAGGACGCGACGGAGGACGAGCGCGAGCTTGGCGAGATCAACGCGGGCCTGTACGCCTTCGATGTGGACTGGCTGCGCGATCGGATCCACACGCTGATGCCGTCCCCGGCCACCGGCGAGCTGTACCTCACGGAGCTGGTCCACATGGCCCGCGCCGACGGGCGGCTGGTGGCCTCGCTGGACGTTGACGACGATGGCCGGCTGCTGGGCATCAACGACCGGGCGCAGCTCGCCCAGGCCGAGTGGGACATGCGGACCGAGCTCAACGAGTCGTGGATGCGCAGGGGGGTGACCATGCGGGACCCGTCGACGGTCTACCTCGACGCCACGGTCGAGCTGGCGGAGGACGTCACGCTGGAGCCAAACGTGACGCTGCGGGGCTCCACCCGGGTGGGGGAGGGGACCACGATCGCCGCCGGCTCCACGATCATCGACAGCGTGATCGGGCGTGATTGCCACGTCTGGGCCAGCATCATCGAGCACTCCGAGCTGGAGGACGCGGTCCGCGTCGGCCCGTTCGCGCACCTGCGCCCGGGCACGTCCGTGGGTCGCGGTGCCGAGGTGGGCAACTACGCGGAGCTGAAGAACACGCGCCTGGGCCCCGGCGTGAAGCAGCACCACATGAGCTACCTGGGCGACGCCGAGCTCGGAGCGGACACCAACGTCGGCGCCGGGACCATCACCGCCAACTTCGACGGGAAGGTGAAGCACCGGACGACCATCGGCAAGGGCGCCTTCCTGGGCGTGGACACCATGCTGATCGCGCCGGTGGTCGTCGGCGACGGGGCCAAGACCGGCGCCGGGGCCGTCGTGACCCACGACGTTCCGGCCGGCACGCTCGCCGTCGGCGTGCCTGCCCGAATCCGGACCCCGCGACCGCCCGCGGAGGACGAGTCCGCCCGATGAGCTCGTTCACCGAGCTGGTCATCATCGCCTTCCTGATCGGCCTGAATGCGCTCTTCGTGGCCGCCGAGATCGCCCTGGTCACGGTCCGTCCCACCCGGGTGGAGCACCTCGTGGAGGAGGGCCGCCGTGGCGCGCGCCGGCTGCAGCGGCTCATCGCCCATCCGGGCCGCTTCCTGGCCGTCATCCAGGTGGGGATCACCTTCATCGGGTTCCTGGCGGCCGCATTCGCGGGCGTGAGCCTGACCAAGGAGCTCGAGGCCTGGCTGGGGGGCTTCGGCGCCCTGCGCGACTACGCGGGCGCCCTCGCGCTGATCACGGTGACGGCCATCCTGAGCTTCTTCACGATCGTGTTCGGGGAGCTGGTCCCCAAGACCATCGCCCTGGCCCACCCGGAGCGCTTCGCGATCTTCTTCGCGGCGCCGGTGGACGTCTTTGGACGGGCGTTGGCCCCCATCGTGTGGGCGCTGACCAAGGTCACCAACGGGATCACCCGGGTGCTGGGCGTCGGCGAGGTCGACCGCGATGTGATCAGCACCGAGGAGCTGAAGCTGCTCATCGAGCGCGGCGGGGAGCAGGGCGTGCTGGAGGCCGAGGAGGAGCAGATGATCAACGCGGTCATCGAGCTGGGCTCCGTGCGCGTCCACGAGGTCATGGTCCCGCGCATCGCGATCACCGGCCTGCCGTCCACGGCCTCGTTCGAAGAGGCGACCGAGGTCATCATCGCCGCGGGACACTCCCGGATCCCGGTCTACGAGGAATCGATCGACCACGTCGTCGGCATCCTCTACGCGAAGGACCTGCTGCCCTTCCTCAGCTCCAGCGTGGCTCCCCGGCCGGCCCTCAAGACGCTGGTCCGGCCGCCGATCCTGGTGCCCGAGTCCCTGCCGGTCGACGACGTGCTCCACCAGCTCCAGCGCAAGCGCGTCCACATGGCCATCGTGCTGGACGAATACGGCGGGACGGCCGGCCTGGTCACCATCGAGGACCTGCTCGAGGAGATCGTCGGCGAGATCCAGGACGAGTACGACACCGAAGAGCCGATGGTGGTCCGGATCTCGGACGACGAGGCCAGGATCGACGGGCGGGCGTCGGTGGACGAGATCAGCGAGCTGTTCGGGATCGAACTCTCGCTGGAGGACGAAGCCGAGTACGACACGGTGGGCGGGCTGGTCTTCCACCGGATCGGCGGGGTGCCCACGCCGGGCGACCGGGTCCAGGTCTCGGGGCTGACGATCACGGTGGAGACCACCGATGGCCGACGCGTGGGCCGGGTCCTGGTGGTCCGGGACCAGCCGACGACGGAGCCCGACGCCTCGGATCGGTAGGGGCTGGCGGCGGCGGGCAGCCACCGCGGCGTCCGGGTACGCACGCCGGCGCCCGCGGCCATGGGCCTGGCCAATGGCTGCCAGATGACCACCGGGTGGGCATTGGGCGATGGTTGCGCCTGACGGGGTGGCGCGTGACAACGACTGGGGTCGAATCCATCCCGGCGTGAGCGTGGCTCGGGACGAATCCCGCGAAGTGGATGACCCCGGAACCTGCCAGGTGAGTCCGAGACGCGTCCAACGACCGTGGGGCGGTCATTTGGCGGAAACCGAGGGGCATCAGGCGGCGCGGCGCGGGCGCGGGCAGGTCCCCGGCGCCCGGGCGGGAAGCCTACGCGGCGATCACCGAGACCACGATCTGACCCAGGCGCTCGCGCGCCTCACCGTCCACGACCCCGGCGGCTTCGAGCGATGCCAGCGCCGCATCGCGATGGCGTCGGGCGGCATCTCGGGTGTACTCGCGGGCGCCGGCGTCCTCGAGGATGCGGACGATCTCGGCAACCTGATCCGGGCCCGGCTCCGCGCCGCCGTAGAGCTCCTCGAGCCGGGCCCGGGCCGCGGGCTCCGCGTGCTCGAAGGCGTAGATGACGGGGAGCGTCTTCTTCTTGCGGGCGATGTCGGTGGGCTCCTTGCCCGTCAGCTGCTCCTCGCCCCAGATCCCCAGCAGGTCGTCGTTGAGCTGGAAGGCGAGGCCCAGGTCCCAGCCAAACGCCCGGTAGCGGCCGATGATCTCCTCGTCGTCCGTCGCCAGCAGGGCGCCCGACTCGATGGAGGCGGCGATCAGCGCCGCGGTCTTGCGTCCGATCATGTCGAAGTAGAGGTCCACCGACATCAGCTGGGCCGTCTCGCTGGTGGCGATGTCGATGTACTGGCCCTCGCACAGCGCGACGCAGGTGCGGTCGTACAGGCGCATGAGCCGCAGCACCTTGGTGTCACTGAAGCCCAGGTCGCTCAGGCGGTGGAGCGCGACGCGGCTGAGGCTGAAGAGCATGTCCCCGGCGTTGATGGCCTGCGGGATGCCGTAGACATTCCACAGGGTGGCGCGGTGCCGGCGCTCCACGTCACCGTCCTCGATGTCGTCGTGGACCAGGCTGAAGTTGTGGCCCAGCTCCACCGCCGCGGCGCCGGGCAGGGCCGCCGCGTAGTCACCTGCAATCGAGGCGTAGGCGAGGAGGCCCAGCAGGGGCCGCATCCGCTTGCCCGCGGCGGCCCCGGAGCCGTCCAGGCCGAGGTGGTACCGGACCATCGCGTAGACGCCCGCGGCGGACGCATCGCGATCCCCAACCAGGCGGAGGATCTCGGCCTCGACGTCGGCGATCATCTCGGAGAGGCTCAGGTCGGGTGTCACGGGCATGACCGGGAGTGTAGCGCCACGCGTACAAACCGGCGCGGTGCAGGTAGCGGGTTGCGGCGCGTCTGCAGCGGTTCGCGGCGGTCGGGGCCGAGGCTTGCTGGCGTTCGGCCGTTGGTTCGGCCCCACGCCGATACGGGGGCGCCGGTGGTACCGTCGCAGCGTGCCCCCGCCCCGCAGCTACACCACGGACGCCATCGTGCTCTCGCGCTTCGACCTTGGCGAGGCCGACCGCGTCCTCACGCTGATCACGCCGGGGACCGGCAAGCTCAAGGCCATCGCCAAGGGGATCAGGCGACCCACCTCGCGGATCGGCGGCAGCCTGGAGCCGTTCGCCGAGCTTAAGATCGCGCTCCACCGGGGCCGGACCTTCGACGTGGTCACCCAGGTGGTCGTGGGTCACGCCTGGCTCCGGCTGCGTGATTCGCTGGAGTCCACGGCCACGGCCTGGTACCTGGCAGAGCTGGCCGACCGGTCGCTCGAGGAGCGCCACGCCGCGGATCCGGTCTACCACCTCCTGCGGCGGGCCTACGAGCTTCTCGACGCCGGGATGGCGCCGGGCCGCGTGGCGCGCTGGTTCGAGATGCATCTCGCGGATGACCTGGGCATGCGGCCCGAGGTGGACCGCTGCGTCGAGTGCGACCGGCTCCTCGAGTCAGATGAGCGCTTCCGCTGGGTGCCACCCCTGGGTGGCGTGGTGTGCGAGCGGTGCCCGGGCCCGCCGCAGGACCGGGCGGGCCTGTCGGTGGACGCGCTCAAGCTGCTCAAGGCCTACCAGCGCCTGGACGTGGAAGCACTGGCCGGGCTGCGCGTGGGGGCGGCTGCCGAGCGCGAGGTGGAGGTGGCGCTGCGCGACTTCATGTCGGGCGCCCTGGAGCGTCGAGCGAAGTCGCTGGCCTTCCTCGACGAGGTCCGGGCCGGGCGGTAGGTCGCAGGGGAGGGCGGGCCTTCGGCCGCCCGTTCGAATCCACGTTCGAGGCCCCCGTTCGAAGCTTCCGGGCGCCCCAGCCGGGCCGCCGTTCGGCCGTCTGGTACGATCCGTCGACCTTCTTGACCCCCGCGTCCGGCCCTGCCACGGCCCGGCCGCCCGAGCGGAGCCTCTCGTGACCACCTCCCCCGAACTCGATCCCAACGCGGTTGCGCCCAGCATGGCCAACCTGGAGACCATCGTCTCGCTGTCCAAGCGGCGCGGCTTCGTCTTCCCCTCATCCGAGATCTACGGCGGCATCAACGCCGTCTGGGATTACGGGCCCCTCGGCGTGGAGCTCAAGAACAACGTCAAGCGCGCCTGGTGGAAGAGCATGATCCAGGAGCGCGACGACGTCGTGGGCCTGGACGCCGGGATCCTGATGCACCCCAATGTCTGGGTCGCATCGGGGCACGTGGGCTCCTTCTCCGATCCGCTCGTGGAGTGCGGCTCCTGCCGTCGGCGCTTCCGCCTGGACGAGCTGCCGGGCGCGGAAGACCTGAGCGCGACGGAGCTGCGCGACGACACCATCGTGGCCCGGATGGGGCTCCGCTGCCCCGTGGACCAGGGCCCGCTCTCCGCGCCCCGCCGCTTCAACCTGATGTTCAAGACGTACATGGGCCCGGTGGAGGAGGAGGCGAACATCGTCTACCTCCGCCCGGAGACGGCCCAGGGCTCGTACGTCAACTTCAAGAACGCCCAGCAGTCGTCGCGCAAGAAGCTGCCGTTCGGCATCGCCCAGATCGGCAAGTCGTTCCGCAACGAGATCAGCCCGGGCAACTTCGTCTTCCGGATGCGCGAGTTCGAGCAGATGGAGATGCAGTACTTCGTCCGGCCGGAGGAGGCCGCCGACCAGTTCGAGACGTGGCTCCCGCGCCGGCTGGCCTGGTACAAGGCGTACGGCGTCACGCCGTCGCGGCTTCGGCTGCGTGAGCACGCCCCCGACGAGCTGGCCCACTACGCCAAGAAGGCCGTGGACGTGGAGTACCGCTTCCCGTTCGGCTGGAAGGAGCTGGAGGGGGTCCACAACCGGGGCAACTTCGACCTTTCGCGCCACAGCGAGATGTCCGGCGAGAACCTCGAGTACTTCGACCCCGCCACCAACGAGAAGTTCATCCCGTTCATCGTGGAGGCCGCGGCCGGCGCCGACCGTGCGGCGTTCACCTTCCTGATCGACAGCTACCGCGAGGAGGAGGTCCGCGGCGAGACGCGCGTCTCCCTCGCCCTCCACCCCGATCTGGCCCCCTACAAGGTGGCCGTCCTGCCGCTCCTCAAGAAGCGGCCGGAGATCGTCCAGCTCTGCCACGCGATCAAGGACGACCTGAAGCGCGACATGATGGCCGTCTACGACGACACGGCCGCCATCGGGAAGTTGTACCGGCGCCAGGATGAGATCGGCACGCCGTTCTGCGTCACCGTGGACGTGGATTCGCTGGAGGACGGGGCGGTGACGCTGCGCGACCGCGACACCATGACCCAGGAGCGGATCCCGGTCGAGGGGATCAAGCGCGCCATCCAGGATCGCATGGAGGCGGCCCGCCGCGCGATCGCGGGGGGCTGACCGGCGCTGGGGATCCTGGACGCGCTCCGGGGGATGGCCGGGGGCGGCAAGTCGGCCGCCTACCAGCGATTCCTGGCCAGCACCAACATCGACTACGAGCGCTGGCACGACGGCGTGCCCTACGACCTCGACGCCCTCCGGGAGCTGACTGGGGCCGAACGCGACGCCGCCGAGGCCTGGCTGGTCGCGCACGCGGACCGGGACTGGCGGGACCTGGAGGGCCTGCTGGCGCTCGGAACGGTGCGGGCGCGGGCGGCGGTGGTGGGGCAGTTGCGCGGCCGTTCCCTGGAGATGCGGCTGTCCGCGGCACGGCTCCTTGGGCCGGACCCGGCGCTGGCCGCGGACCGCGAGGCGGCGATCGTCGCCGGGCTGGGGGAGACGGCCTTTGGGGGCGGGCTCAAGGACGCGCTGGACCTGGCCGTCGCCGAGCCCACGCCCGCGGTGATCGACGCGCTCTTCCGGGCTGCGTTGCGGACGGACTCGGCGGTCCACGCGGGCGCGGCGCTGGCGTTCCTGCACGGGCACGCGAAGGAGCCGTTCGACATGGCGCGTCGGCCGTTCTTCCTGAAGCTGGTGGACGGGGACGGTGGTGTGCGGCGCGCCGCGTTCGAGGCGCTCTGCCGCGAGTGCGGGGTGGATCCGGGGCGCTACCCGGGTTGAGGGGCGGGGGGCGCGGTGGCGCGCGGACGGCGCCCGCCGCCGGGCGGCACCATCGCGCGATGCATCGGGCCTCTCGGCCGGGTTCCTGTCATCTGCCGGCCTGACACGCCTTGGGCTCGAATCCCGCCCGGTGTGGGCCCGTTCGGGCCGGCTCGGCTCCCATGCGTACGCTCGCCCACGCTCAGCCGGGCGCCACTCGCGAGCGAATCAGGCAGTTCCTCGCGTCGCGACCATCTCTACGGCGTGCCGGCGCCGCATCTGGAAGGATCGCCGCGACCACGGTGCATCGAGCGGGGGTCGCACGCAGCGCTGGTACCCGGCGAGGCGCTGGCCGCCGCGGCCCCTATCCCCGGCCCTTGGGCTCCTTGCCCTGCGGCCAGTAGAGCTCCTTCTTGACCTGCGCCTCGGGGAAGCCGCGGCCCAGGAGCGTCTGCTCGGCGGAGAGGATCATGTCGGGGTTGCCGCAGATGTAGGCGATGGCGTTGTCCGGCGTGAGGCCCAGCTCCTCACAGACGGGCCCGACGATGCTCTCGACGCGGCCCCAGCGACCCGTCCAGCCCGCGTTCTCGGCGGCGTTGGGCCGCGAGACCGAGGGGATGAACGTGACCGGGTACTCCCCGGACGCCTGCCAGCCCTCCAGCAGCGGGCGGTACCCGATGTCCTGGACGTAGGAGACGCCGTTCAGGAAGACCGCCTTGCGCGGCCGGCCCTCGCGCAGCAGTTTGCGCATCATCGCGACGAACGGCGCGTTGCCCGTGCCGGACGAGATGAAGATGTGGGTTCGGTCGTCATCCGGGTCCAGGACGAACTTGCCCTTGGGGCCGATCATCCGCATCCGGTGGCCCACCGGTAGCTCCCAGAGGAGCGGCGTGAACTGCCCCCCCTGCACGAGCCGGATGTACATCTCGTAGCCGTCCGCGCCGGCCGTGCCCGGGTCCGAGGCGACCGAATAGGGTCGCTGGACCATCTTGCCGTTCTCCACGACGCCGATGGTCATGTACTGGCCCGGCTCGTACGGCGTGGCATCGCCATCGAGCTTGATGAAGAAGTAGGCGAGGCTGGGCGACTCGTCCACGCGCTTCACCAGCGTGGCGTTGTACTGGGGGGCGTCGGCGGCGATGCCGGTGGCGCGGTCGGGGTCGGTCAAGGTGTGGCTGCCTCCATCACGGTGTCGGCCTTGATGGTACCAACCGGGGGCGTCCATGGCCCGCCATGGCGCCGGAGCGCACGGATCGGCCCCGGCGGGCGAAGGTAGAATGCGGGGACTGCCTGTCATCCATCCGCGATGCCGCGGCCCCGCATCGCGCAGAACACTAGGAGTCCTCCCATGGCCCAATCCGCCCAGCCTGCCGATCGTCCGCACCAGGCCGCGAAGCGCTACATCTACGCGTGGGGGGCCGGAACGGCCGAAGGCAACGGCTCCATGAAGGGCCTCCTGGGCGGGAAGGGCGCCGGGCTCGCCGAGATGACGCTGGCGGGCCTCCCGACACCGCCAGGCTTCACCATCACCACCGAGGCGTGCAACGACTATTTCGCCAGCGGAAACCAGCTGCCGGCCGGCCTCTGGGAGGATGCCCTCGAGGCCATGCGCGAGGTGGAGGCACGCTCCGGCAAGGGCTTTGGTGACGCGAAGAACCCGCTGCTGGTCTCGGTCCGCTCCGGCGCCAAGTTCTCGATGCCCGGCATGATGGACACCGTCCTGAACCTGGGACTCAACGAGGCCACGCTGGAGGGGCTGATCGCCCTGACCGGCAACGAGCGCTTCGGCTGGGACGCGTATCGCCGCTTCATCGCCATGTTCGGGCGGATCGTCATGGGCGTTGACGGCGCCCGGTTCGAGCATCCGCTCGAGGCCAGCAAGCACCAGTACGGGCCAACGGCCAAGGACACGGACCTCGGCGTCGATGACCTCAAGGCGCTGGTCGGCGCCTACAAGGTCGTGGTCCGCGAGGACACCGGGCGGGACTTCCCGACGGACCCCAACGAGCAGCTGGACCTGGCCATCAAGGCGGTCTTCGCGTCGTGGTTCGGCAAGCGCGCGAACGACTATCGGAACAGCCAGAAGATCGCCCACGACCTGGGCACGGCGGTCAACGTCGTGACGATGGTCTTCGGCAACATGGGCGATGACTCGGGCACGGGCGTCGCGTTCACCCGCGATCCAAACACCGGCGAGAAGGTCCTGTACGGCGAGTACCTGACCAACGCGCAGGGCGAGGACGTGGTGGCCGGCATCCGGACCGCGCCCAAGATCGCGCAGATGGCCCAGGACATGCCGGCGGTCTTCGACGAGTTCATGCGCATCGGCCAGCAGCTTGAGCAGCACTATCGGAACGTCCAGGACCTGGAGTTCACGATCGAGCGCGGCCGCCTGTACATGCTCCAGACCCGCGACGCCAAGCGGACCGCGGCGGCTGCGGTGAAGATCGCCGTTGACATGGTCGGCGAGGGCCTGATCACCAAGGAGGAGGCCGTCGGCCGTATCGAGCCGGTCCAGGTGGACCAGCTCCTGCGCGCCCAGTTCGACCCTCGGGCCCGCCAGGGCGCGCCGCGGATCGCGAAGGGCCTCAATGCCTCGCCCGGCGCCGCCGTCGGACGCGCCGTGTTCAATGCCGATGCGGCCGTCGCGTGGGTCGCCCGCGGCGAGAAGGTGGTCCTGGTCCGTGTCGAGACATCGCCGGACGACTTCCATGGCATGGCCGTCGCCGAGGGGATCCTGACCGCCCGGGGCGGCGCCACGTCGCACGCGGCCGTGGTGGCGCGCCAGATCGGCAAGCCGTGCGTCGCGGGTTGCGCCGAGCTCATCGTGGACTACAAGACGGGCTCCGCGCGCTCGACGCTGTCCGATCACACCTTCGCGGAGGGCGACTGGATCAGCGTTGACGGTTCCACCGGCGAGGTCTTCGTTGGTGCCCTCCCCACGGTCGCCGCGCGGTTCGAGGACCAGCCCGAGCTCCAGCAGATCCTCAATTGGGCCGACGAGTTCCGCCGGATGGGCGTCTGGACCAATGCCGACAAGCCGGAGGAGGCCGCCCAGGCGCGCGGCTACGGCGCCCAGGGAATCGGCCTCTGCCGCACGGAGCACATGTTCCGTGAGGGTGAGCGGCTGGAGATCGTGCGTGGCGCGATCCTCGTCGCGAATGCCGCAACCCGCGGGAAGGCCAAGGTGGCGGCCGGCGAGACCCTGACCGCCGATGAGCAGGAGGCGATCGCCACCTTCGACGCGGCGATGGCCAAGCTGGAGGTCCTCCAGCAGGGCGACTTCGAGGGCATCTTCGAGGCGATGGACGGGCTGCCGGTGGTGATCCGGCTGATCGACCCGCCGCTCCACGAGTTCCTGCCGAACCTCGAGGATCAGCTCGTCAAGGTCACTCGTGCAGAGTCCACCGGTGGCGCCTCCGCGGAGGACCGCGACCTGCTGGCCACCATCAAGTCGATGCACGAGCAGAACCCGATGCTGGGCCTGCGCGGCTGCCGGCTGGGCCTGATGATCCCGGACTTCGTCAAGGTCCAGACGCGGGCCATTCTCAACGCCCTGATCGCGCGCCAGCGCGCCGGGGGCAACCCATACGCCAAGATCATGATCCCGCTCGTCGGGCACGTGAACGAGCTGTCGGCCACCCGCCGCCTGCTGGAGGCCGAGGCCCAGGCCGTCCGCGCCGCCGCCGGCGGCGTCGAGGTGAACTACAAGTTCGGGACGATGATCGAGGTGCCGCGCGGCGCCCTGACCGCCGACGAGATCGCCCGCGAGGCCGACTTCTTCAGCTTCGGCACCAACGACCTGACCCAGATGACGTTTGGCTACAGCCGGGACGACGCCGAAGGCGGCTTCCTCCTCAAGTACGTCGAGGACGGCATCCTGCCGGTGAACCCGTTCCAGACGCTCGACGACGCCGTCGCCGGGCTGATGAAGATCGCCGCCGACAAGGGCCGGTCAACCAAGCCGGGCCTGGAGCTGGGCATCTGCGGCGAGCACGGCGGCGACCCGGATTCCATCATGAAGTGCGAGACGATCGGCCTGGACTACGTCTCCTGCTCGCCGTTCCGCGTGCCGGTGGCGCGCCTGGCCGCCGCGCAGGCGGCGCTCGCCGGACGAGCCGTCGAGCGAGACAAGTAGCTTGACCATGCGCGGCGCCGCGTCCCCGGCCGCGTGACGATCGATGCCCCCACGGGCTCACCCCAGGGCGGCGGACTGACCCCGGTCCGCCGCCGCCTGTTCCTGGACATCAGCCCGCTCCGCGTCGACCGGGAGTACCGCAAGCTCTGGACGGGGCAGATCGTCAGCGTCATGGGCAACCAGGTGACGCGGATTGCCCTCCCGTACCAGGTCTACGTCCTGACGGGCTCGCCGCTGGCCATCGCCGTGCTCACGGCCGCCCAGCTGCTGCCGATCCTGGTCCTGTCGCTCGCCGCCGGCGCCATCGCCGATGCCTTCGACCGGCGCAAGGTGCTGATGGCGACGCAGGCCGGTCTCGCGCTGACCAACGTCTGCCTCATCATCGTCTCGCTCCAGCCGGATCCGCCCGTCTGGGCGATCTACGCGCTCGCGGCGGTCATCGGGGCGCTCCTGTCGCTCGATTGGCCCGCCCGGCTGGCCGCGGTCCCGCGCCTGGTGCCCAGGGAGCGCCTACCGTCGGCCATCGCCCTGACCCAGCTCAGCCAGAACGCGTCGGCCATCATGGGACCGGCCCTCGGCGGGATCATCCTCGCCTGGGTAGGCCCCACCGGGGCGTTTGCCACGGACCTCGCGGCCTTCGCGATCTCGATCTGGGCACTGGTTGCCCTGGCGCCCATCCCGCCCCTGCACCAGACGCTGGCGCCCGGATTGACGGCCATCAAGGAGGGCCTCGCGTTCGTCCGCAGCAGGAAGGTCATCCTGGGCGCCTTCGCCATCGACCTGGACGCCATGGTCTTCGGCCGCCCGGTGGGCCTCTTCCCGATCCTGGCGCTCGACGTCTTCCATGCAGGCGCTGCCGGGGTGGGGATGCTGGCCGCGGCGCCCGCGGTGGGGGCGTTCATTGGTGCACTGCTGTCCGGCAGCCTCTCGTCCATCCAGCGGGTGGGCCGCGCGGTGGTCCTCTCCGTGATCGCCTGGGGCACGATGGTCACGCTCTTCGGCCTCTCGGACTTCTCGTTCCAGGTGGCGCTGGTGCTCCTGGCCCTGTCCGGAGCGGCGGACGTCCTGTCGACCATGCTGCGCTGGACCATCGTCCAGACGGAGACGCCCGATCAGCTCCGCGGTCGGGTGACGAGCATCAACAACATGTCGGTGACCAGCGGGCCGCGTCTCGGCGACATCCGTGCCGCGACCGTCGCGACGGTCTTTGGGGCGCAGGCGGCGGTGGTCACGGGGGGTCTGATGTGCGTGGCCGGGGCGATCCTCGTGACCAGGGCGTTCCCAGCGCTCTGGCGTCACTCGGTCCACCTCAGGACGCGGGAGAGCGATGATCCCGCGGATCATCCGCCGGCCGAGGCCCCGGCCGATCCGGTCGATCCGGCCGATCAGCCCGCCGACGACACCGGGCAGTAGGGGACGTACTTGGGCCACCAGATGGCGGCGTCCACCTCGGCCTCGATGTCCACATCCGGACCCAGCCGGGACTGACCGCCGGCGACGGCCTCGCGGACCACGGCCACGGCGATCGCGCGTGCCACCTCGCGCATCTCGTTGATGGGCGGGTAGATGGAGCCGGCGGCGAGGCGCTCCGGCGAGACCATCCCGGCCAGCGTGGTGGCCGCGGCGAGGATCATGGCGTCGCTCACCTCGGTGACCTCGGCGACGATGCAGCCCAGCCCCAGGCCCGGGAAGATGTACACGTTGTTGGCCTGCGAGACCTGGTAGACGGTCCCGTTGATGGTCACCGGCGGGAACGGGGAGCCCGTGGCCACGATCGCCCGACCGTCAGTCCAGCGCAGGACGTCCTCGGGCGTGGCCTCGCACGCTGACGTGGGGTTTGAGAGCGGCATGACGATGGGCCGGCCGGTCTCCCCCAGCGCCCGGAGCACCGGCTCGTCGAACGTCCCGGGCGTGCCGGTGGTGCCGATGAGGATGGTGGGCCGGACGGCGCGCACCACCGCCGCCAGCGGGGCAGGCGGCGTTCCACCGAGGCCGAGTGCCGCGGCGGCCGCGGCAGGGAGCGCCGCCGTGGCCTTCAGGGGATCCAGGTCCGTGCGCCCGTCATGGACCAGCCCCCGTGAGTCCACGAGGACGATGCGCTCACGGACGAGCGCCGACGGCAGGCCGTCGTCGATCATCGACTCCGCGAGGAGCTGCGCGATCCCGAGGCCGGCCGCGCCGGCGCCGGCCATGACGATGCGCTGCTCCGACATGCGCGCGCCCTGGGCGCGGAGGCCGGCCAGGACGCCGGCCAGGACCACGGCCGCCGTGCCCTGGACGTCATCGTTGAACGACGGGACGCGGTGACGGAAGCGCTCCAGGATCCGCAGCGCGTTGTACTGCTTGAAGTCTTCCCACTGGATGATGCAGCCGGGCCAGACCTCCTGGACGCCGACCACGAAGGCCTCGACCAGCTCGTCGTAGGCGGGACCGCGCAGCCGCGGCTGGCGGACGCCCAGGTAGAGCGGGTCGTCCAGCAGGGCCTGGTTGTTGGTGCCGACGTCCAGGCAGACCGGCAGCGTGAGCGCGGGGTAGATCCCGCCGGCGGCGGTGTACAGGGCCAGCTTGCCGACCGGGATGGGCATCCCGCCGGCGCCAAGGTCACCCAGGCCCAGGATCCGCTCGGCATCGGTCACCACGATCAGCCGCACGTCGTGCGCCGCCGCAGCCCGGAGCAGATTGGGGATCCGGCCGATGTCCCGTGTCGAGATCCAGACGCCGCGGGTGCGCCGGATGATGTGGCTGTACTCCTGGCATGCGCGCCCCACGGTGGGCGTATAGACGATCGGGAGGAACTCCTCGAGGTGGGTGGCCATCACCCGGTAGAAGAGCGTGGTATTTCGATCCTGGAGCGCCGCCAGGCCGATGTACTGCTCGAGCGGGTCCACCTTCCGCCGGAGCTTCTCGACCTCGAGCGAGACCTGCTGCTCGATGGTCAGGACGGCGGTGGGGAGGAGGCCGTGGAGGCCGAACATGCTGCGCTCGTCGGGCGGGAATGCCTGGTCCTTGTTCAGGAGCAGGTCGCCCAGCAGTTCGGCGCCCCTGGGCGCGATCCAGGCAGGCTCACCGGCGGTGATGCTATCGAAGGGTGACGGAATCGGACGCATTCGACTTATTGTGCGCCACGAGGGGCACCGGAATGCCCGTCCGGAGCGCCCCTTGCGGGGGGGCCGCTTGGCGTGCCGAAACCGGGCCGGCTGGAACTCGCCGAGCGGGCCCGGGAGGCTACGCCTCGCGCGGAGGCTGCGTTTCGCGCGGGGGCTGCGGCTCGCGGACCGGCTCCAGGTCGATGGTGCGGACCTGGCGCGTCCGGCCGCTGTCGGTCCGGACCAGCGCGGTGGGGATGACACCACCGGCCAATCGCTCGATCACGGCTTGCTCGCCGGAGTACAGGCCGCTCCCGGTGATGCGGACGCGGTCGCCGACGCTCAGCCCGGCGCGGCCGGTCGCTGCAGCGAGATTGATCGACGCCACGGTGGGGCGAACCATGGGCGCCTCCGGGCCGGCGCCGGGCCGGTCGGTGGGGCGGGTGGCCGTCTTCGCGGGCGGGTAGTTGACCTTGCGCTTGGGCACTGGCTTGGGGGTCCTCCTTGTGTGAAAGGAACCATACGCGAAAGCGGCCTCCATGTGGGCCGTCATGGATCAATTCGGGCCCGGAGCCGGGTCGAGGCCCCCGGGGACCAGCCCGGGCGGCGCTAGAATGCCGCGGGGCTCCCGGCCGGGAGCGGGGGAGGGGACATGCCGGACCTGCGCCGTGGATGACAAGGTGTTCGCCATCCTGTGCGCGCTCAGCTTCGGCCTGAGCCCGGTCCTCATCCGCCAGGGCTTCGCCCGGAAGGGCCGGGTCGACAGCGCCGTCGTCATCGCCCTGGCCATCGCCATCCCCGTCAATGCGCTGCTGCTGCCGTTCCAGGGCGGGCTGCGCTGGGACGAGGTCACGCCCCAGGCGTTCGCCGGGTTCGCGATCGGGGGGTTGTTTGGGGCCGGGATCGGGCGGCGCTGGCTGTACGTCGCGATCGAGCGGCTTGGGGCCTCGCCCGCGACGGCGATCAAGAACGCGGCGCCCCTCTTCAGCACCGCGTTTGCCATCGTGCTCTTCCATGAGCCGGTCACCGTCGTCCACTGGCTGGCGACCATCGCGATCGTGGCCGGAGTGGCCCTGGTCAGCTGGAAGCCGGGCAAACGAGTCAGCCTGCTCGACTACGGCATGCTGGCGGCGTTCGGCTCGGCCCTGTCCTACGGCATCCGGCCCATCATCGTGAAGGTTGGCCTCGACGCGGCCGCCATCCCGGTCACCGCCGCCCTGATCGGAGCGGCCACGGGCCTGGTCTACGCCACGATCATGTCGCGCCCCTGGCGGATGGGCCGCGCGGACTTCGACCTGGGCACCCTGGCTCGCGAGCCGGCGACGCCCTGGTTCATGGCGTCCGGCGTCATGCAGACGCTGGGGATCGTGTTCATCACCGCCGCGCTCGCGGGCAGCGATGTCAGTGTGGTGTACCCCATCACATCGAGCGCCCCGCTCATCACGGTGCTGCTCAGTTGGATCTTCCTGCGCCAGACGGACCGGGTCACGGGACGCATGGCCCTGGGCGCCGCCGCGGTGGTCGGCGGGGTGATCCTGCTATAGGGCTGCTCGGCGCAGGCTGGGCCTGCCCGGCGCCCGCCCGGGTTCGGGTCCGGGTCCGGCGTGGCCACGCTTCGGCGCGGCCGGTGGTTGGGGTTCGGTGCGGCGAGCTCAGCGTCATGGTGCGGTTGGCCGCCCAGCCAGCCGACGCCCGAATCTGCGGTACGTCCACCCCATGAGCACGATCAGAGGCATTCCTGTCATCTGCCCGCGCTGGTGAGCATCTGACCGAAACCTCGGGCGCGGCCACGCACGGACCGAGCCGACGGCGCCGCTGGGTCCGGGATCGTGCTCACCCCATGGACGTACTGGGGATCCCGGCGAGAGCGCTGGCGGGCCGCCCATGCGCGCCCTGCTGACCCGCTGACCCGAGCCGGCAGCAATCGCCGGGCTGACCCGCCTACCAGCCGACCAGCTGCCCCTCGTTCTGGACGTCGAGCCAGGCCTTGAGCGGGGCGTAGTACTCCAGGATCCCGCTGGCCTCCATCTTCCGGGAGCCCGTGAGCACCTCCAGCGTCTCGGGCCACGGGCGGCTGGCGCCCAGCTCCAGCATCGCCTCCAGGCGCCGCCCCGCCGCCACGCTGCCGTGGATGGACCGCCGGTGGAGCGGCCCGGGCACGCCCGCGATCTCGGTCAGGGACCGGTGGAACTGGTACTGGAGGAACGCCGCGATGAAGTAGCGCGCGTACGGGACGTGGGCCGGGATGTGGTACTTGGCCCCCGCGTCGAAGTCCTCCTCCGAGCGCTCCATGGGCGGGACGATCCCCTGGTACTCGCGCCGGATCTCCCACCACGCGGCGTTGTACTCGGATGGGGCGATCTTCCCGGAGAAGACGCCCCAGCGCCAGCGGTCGACGGCCAGGGCGAACGGGACGAAGACCACCTTCTCCAGGGCGCGGGCGAGGAGTAGCCCGATGTCGGAGGAGGCGTCCGGCGCCCGGTCGATCAGCCCCAGGCGGACGAGGTACTCCGGCGTGACGGACAGCGCGACGGCATCGCCGATGGCCTCGTGGAAGCCGTCGTTGGCGCCGCCCCGGAACAGGAGCGGCTGGTGGCGGTAGGCGCGGTCGTAGTAGATGTGGCCCAACTCGTGGTGGACGGTCTGGAAGTCCTCGCCCGTGACCTGGGTGCACATCTTGATGCGCAGGTCCAGGTCGCCATCCAGGCTCCAGGCGCTGGCGTGGCAGACCACCTCGCGGTCCGCAGGTCGGGTGAGCATGCTTCGCTCCCAGAAGGTCTGGGGGAGCGGCTCGAAGCCGATCGAGCTGAAGAAGGCCTCCCCGGTCCGCATCATCCGGACCGGGTCGTACCCGGCGTGCTGCAGGCGCTCGGTCAGGTCATAGCCGGGGGTGCCGCCGGCCGGGGCGACGAGCGGGAGGATCTGCTGCCACTCCTGGGCCCACATGTTGCCCAGCAGGTGGGCGGGCAGGGGACCGCGGGCGGGTACCACCTCCTCGCCGTAGTGGCGGTTGAGCCGCGTCCGGACGTAGGCGTGGAGCGACTGGTAGAGCGGCTTCAGCTCGGCCCAGAGGTCGTCCAGCTGCGCTTCAAACGCCTCTGGCGACACGTCGTAGCTGGACCGCCAGAGGAGGCCCATGTCGGGGAAGCCAACGGTTCGGGCGCCCTCGTTGCCCAGCTCCACCAGCCGCTGGTAGCCATCGCGCAGCGGCCCGCCGATGCCGTGCCAGCCCGCCCACGCCTCCCGCAGCTCCGCGGGGTTGCGGCTCCGACCCATGACTCGCTCCAGCGCGTCCAGGTCCATGGGCTGCCGACCCGGGGGGCTGTACTTGGCGCGGCCGTATGACCCTTCCAGCCACGCGGCCTGCTCGGCGAGCTCGGCCAGGCGCGCCGGATCCGCGGGGCCGGGGAGCGCCTCCGAAAGCTTGAGCAGCATCAGCTTGCGGGACTGCTCCGGCGGGAGGCTGAGTCCGTCGAAGCGGCGGGCCTCGATGGCCGTCTCCAGGCTTGCCGCCATGAGCTCCTGGGCGTACTCCGCGGCGATGATCTCCGTCTCTTCGGTGATGTAGGTCTGCTGCACCCAGGCGGCGCGGGAGGCACGCTTCGAGAGATGGTGGAGGCGCTCCTCGGCGCGCTCCAGGAAGGCGCCAGCTTCGGCGGCTGGGCTGGTGACCGGACCAGCCGGGGCGCCCGGGGTGGCGGTCGGCGAGGGAATCTCAGGCGTCGACACGCGCGCTCCGTTCGGTGCTGGTTGCGCGGCCGGCAGCATCCCGGTCGCGTGGTTGGAGTTGGCCCACGAGGGTGTCGAGTCGCTGGAGCATGGGCACGGCGCCAAGGCGATCGAACACGAGCCTTGCTCGCTGGACGGCCTCCTGGACGTCGGCATCGGCAGGGTCGAGGACCGTGGCCATGTCGATCGCGGTCAATGCCTCATCCCAGTCCAGGCCCAGCGTCCGCCAGCCGCGGATCGCCTCGCGGAACCCGGCGCGCGCGTCATCCGGGCGGCCCTCCAGGGCGGCGATCGCGGCCAGCGTGGTGGTCCTGCCGATCTCCATCGCGGCGCCCCGGGCACCCGTGGCCTCCAGGTCCGCAAGGTCGCGGGCGGCTTCGGTCGGGTCGCGGTCCCACACGGCCGCCCGGGCGGCGATGAGGCAGAAGAGCGGCGCGTTCAGCGCGCTGGCCTCGCTGGTGATCCGCGCCTGGCGCCGGGCCTCGGGGAAGTCGCCGCGGGCCAGGGCATGCATGGCCTCGAGGCTGGTGACGCTCGACACGATCATCGGGTCGTCGTTGCCGGCCACGAGGTCGCTCATCTCCTGGCGCATCGCATCGACCGGCTCACCCCGGAAGGCCGCCACCTGGATCAGGCCGGCCAGCATCTGGGCCCGGTCCAGCGGCGCCAGGTCGCCGGTGAGCTCGGCGCGCACCTGCGCGACGCCCCAGTCCCACTCGCCCAGCCGGAACGCGTCTTCCATCGCATTCATCACGTTGATGACCAGGAGCGGCCGCTCGCCCAGTCGACGGGCCATCGTGATCGCCTGGCGCTCTGCCTCCAGCGCCGCGCGCGGATCGTCGAGGAGGTAGGCGCCACGATTGCCCAGTGCCCGCAGGGCGATCAGGGGGAACCCGTGGCGATCCGCGACCTCGCCCCCGAGCTGCATGAGCCCCAGGCCCTCGATGCGGCGGCCGATAGCCGCCAGCGCCGTGCCCTTCATGGTGAGCGCCTCGGCCAGGCCATCGAACAGCTGGTTGGCCTCGGCCAGCTGCAAGGCGCGCTCGGCCAGCTCGATGGCGCCGGCCGGGTTCTCCATCCGCATCCGCGTGCCGCCCAGGCTCACCAGGAGGCTGACGGCAACGATCGCCGGCACGTCCGGCGCCTCAGCAAGCTCCGCCGCCAGGGGCTCCAGGACGGCCGCTCCTTCGCTGGAGCGGCGCGCCGCCACCAGGGCCCGGCCCAGAGCGGTTCCCGCGCGGATCCGGTCGGCGGTTCCGCCGGCCTGGCCCGCCAACCCATGGGCGCGCTGCAGGTGCGCGATGGCGTCGTCGTAGCGACCGGCGCCGACGAGCGCGAGGCCGGCCTGTGCGAGGAGGTCGAGCTCCTCGCGGGGATCCCGCGAGACGGCAATGGCCTGGAGGTACAAGCCGGCCGCCTGCTCCTTCGACCCGAGGGCGGCGGCGCGGCCCGCCGCGCCGACCAGCGCCAGGCGGGCCTGGGCCGCGAGCGCCTCGGCCTCGGCGCCATCCGCGTTCCGGAAGGCGTCGAGAAAGTGCGTTGCCAGGGCGCCGGCCAGCTCGTCGCTGTCGAGGCTCTCGAAGTAGCGGGCCGCGGCCAGGTGGCGGACCTTCCGATCGCGCTTCGCGAGCGTGTTGTAGGTGACCTCGCGGAGCAAGGCCTGGACGAAGGCGTACTGGCCGCGCTCGGGGGAGCGGGGGTCCACCTCGTGGGTGACCATCTCCACGCGCACCAGGGTCCGGAGGCGTGCCTCGACGGCGGCGACCTCCTGCCCGGCCACCGTGGCGAGGGCGATGGGCGTGAAGCTCTGGCCGAGGACGGAGGCATCCTGCAGGAGGGCCCGGTCCGCCGCCGCGAGGCTGTCGAGCCGGGCGCCGATGAGTGCCGTCAGCGTGTCCGGGATGGCCAGCGTCGTCAGGTCGCCGATCGGCACATACCGGTCGCCTTCCTGGACCAGCCGCCGGTCCGCGACGAGCATGCGGATGGTCTCGACCGCGTAGAGCGGCATGCCGTCCGCCCGGCCGATGATGGTCCGGACCGTGCTCTCCGGGAGCCCCGGGACCAGGCCCGCCAGCAGCTGTCGCATGGAGGGCTCGCTCAGCGGTTCCAGGTAGATGCTGGTGAAGTTGCGCTTGCCCGCGCCCCAGTCCGGGCGCCGCGTGGTCAGCTCCGGCCGCGCCAGGGTCACGAGGTAGAACGGGACGTTGCGGCTCCACTCCAGCATGTGGTCGATGAAGTCGAGGGTGCCGGCGTCAGCCCAGTGGAGGTCCTCGAACACGAAGACCACCGTCCCCGTGGCGGACAACCGCTCGAAGAACGTCCGCCAGGCTGCGAACAGCTGCTCGGGTGCCCCCGAGCCGGCCTCGATCCCCAGCAGGGCGAGGAGGGCGGGTTCGATCCATCGTCGCTCCGCCTCGTCGGGGACGAACCGGGCGAGGGCGTCGGCGATCTGGCGGCGACCGGTGCGCTCGTCGTCGGTCTCGGCGAGGCCCAGCCGGCCACGGACCATCTCGCCCAGGGACCAGAACGTCATGCCGTCGCCGTAAGCCGGCGCGCGGCCGTGGTGCCACCAGACGGTGTCCACGATGCCGTCGAGGTACTTCTCGAACTCCCACGCCAGCCGGCTCTTGCCGATCCCGGCCGGCCCGATCACCGAGACCAGCCGGGCCCTGCCCTCGCGCTGCGTGGCATGGAACAGGTCCTTGATCAGGCGCAGCTCATCGTCGCGGCCAACGAACGGGGCCTCCAGCACGTCGGTCCGGCGCCGCCCGCCCCGCTCGGCGATGACGCGCAGTGCTCGCAGCGCGGGGACGGGCATGGCCTTGCCCTTGAGCTGCTGTTCGCCGATCGGCTCGAACGCGATCGCCGCGGCGGCGGCGCGGGCGGTGGGCTCGCCGACCAGCACGGTGCCCGGCTCGGCGATCGACTGGAGGCGGGCGGCGGTGTTGACCAGATCGCCGGCGACCATTCCCTGGTTGGTCGCGCCGAGGGTGACGGCGGCCTCGCCGGTCAGGATCCCGACGCGTGCCATGGTCCCCGGCCCCAGCGCCCGAATGGCGGCGACCAGCTCGAGCCCGGTGCGGACCGCCCGCTCAGCATCGTCCTCGTGGGCCACGGGCGCGCCCCAGACGGCCATCACCGCGTCGCCGATGAACTTCTCGACGACGCCCCCGTGACGCTCGATCACGCCGCGGGTCAGGTCGAAGTAGGCAGACAGCGATTCGCGCACATCCTCGGCGTCGCGGCCCTCCGCATAGGTGGTGAAGCCCACCAGGTCCGCGAACAGCACGGTCACCACGCGGCGCTCGGCGACGGCGCCGAGCCGCGCGGGGCCTGCGCCGTCGGTGACGGGCTCGTCGGCCGCGCTCGGTGCGTGCGGCGGTGCCGTCACGGGCCGGGCGGCGGACGCGCCCATGGGGGTTCCGCACTCGGCGCAGAACTTGGCCCCGGGTGCCGAGGGCGTGCCGCACGACGGGCAGCTCGTCGCCTGGCGCGCGCCGCACTCCGGGCAGAACTTCGCCCCGGTGGTGATCTCGAAACCACAGTTCGAGCAGGACAAGGTGGTGGACTCCCGTTCGCGGCCCAACTTGGCGGGTGCAACTCTACCCGACCGGCCTCGCGGCCCCCGGCGGCCGATCCAGGCTAGGTCATGGTTCGACGGACCCGGAAGGTCGGGCCGGATGGCAGCGGCCACTGTTGACCGGCGGTGCGATGCTTGGGATCGAAGGCCGCCCGGGTGCCGCTCGACTACGTCGCGGCTCGCGCCCCGGGGCGGCCAGGAGATCACGCACGGGTAGGGACGGAGGTCGATCGTGCGCGTGCACCGCGGATCCCTCTTCTGGGGTCTCTTCTTCCTGCTCCTGGGCGGCATCCCGCTGGCCGACCGCACGGGGCTGATCGATGCGTCGGCGCTGGGTGGCGTGGGGCGGCTCTGGCCGCTGGCGATCATCGCGGCGGGGGTGGCGATCCTGGTCTCGCGGACGCGGTTCGCCATCCTGGGCACCGTGCTGGTCGCCGCCGTGGTCGGGACGCTCGCCGGGGGCGCCATCGCCGGCGCGGGCGGTTTCGTCATCAGCGGGGACACCTGCTTCCCCGCGGGATCGCAGGCGCTCACGCGGGAGACGAAGTCGGGGACGCTCGCCTCGGGCGCCTCGGCGGTCTTCTCGTTGAACTGCGGGACGCTGGACGTGACCACCCAGGCCGGCAACGGCTGGAGCGTGGGTGCCGCGTACCGGGGCAGCCCGCCCGTCGTCAGCGCCGGCGGCACGCGACTCGAGGTGACAACCCCGAGGGGCGGGACGCAGGGCCAGGACTGGAAGGTCGTCCTGCCGCGTGACCAGGTCACCTCCGTCGAGGCCAGCGTCAACGCGGGCAACGCGACACTGGACCTGGCGGGCAGCCACCTCGCGGGTCTCCGGCTCGACGTCAACGCCGGCAACCTGATCCTCCTCGCCAACGGCGCGACGATCGGCCGCCTCGACGCCAAGGCCAACGCCGGACGGGTCGCCCTGACCCTCGCCGGTCCGGTGGACGGCGCCGTCGGCGCCAACGCCGGGGGGATTGACCTATGCGTCCCGTCGGACGTCCAGCTGCAGTTCAGGATCACGCAGGAGAGCCTGTCGGGGACCAACCTCGCCGAGCGCGGCCTGAGCCGGAGTGGCGATGTCTGGACCCGGTCCGGGAGTGGGCCGCTGATCCGCCTGGACGTCTCGGTCAATCTCGGCGGCTTCAACCTGGATCCGACTGGAGGCTGCAGGTGAACGATCGGCTCTATCGCTCGGTCGACGACCGCGTGGTCGCTGGCGTCGCCGGCGGCCTCGCCGAGCGGATGGGTCTCGACCCGTCCCTCGTGCGCATCATCTGGGCCCTGCTGATCATCGCCAGCAGCGGCGTCTTTCTCGTGATCTACATCATCATGGCGATCGTCGTCCCCGAGGAGGAGGACCTCGGGGGCTTCTCGCCGATGCCGCCGCCCGCGGGTGTTGCCTACGGGTTCGGGGCGCCGGCCCCCACGGACCCGGCCAGCCAGCCTGCCCCGGCGGCATCCGCGAGCCCAGGCGGCTCGGGCTGGGCCAGCGCACCGGGCCCGACCACGTCGCAGCTTCGCTCCCAGGTGCGCGCCCAGCGCCGGGCGGCACGGGAGGCCCGCAGGGCCCAGCATGGGCCCGGGCGGGGCGGGGTTGTGGTGGGGGTCGTGCTGATCCTCCTGGGGGTCTGGTTCCTCGTGCGTGAGTACGTGCCGGAGATCGATTTCGACCGAATCTGGCCGTTCCTGCTGCTGGCCATCGGCGTCGGCATGCTGGTGTTCTCCTTCGGCGGGCGCGGCGGTGATCGCGGCGCTGGCGGGGGAGCCGGGGGCGGACCGGCCGGCAGGCCGGCTGGCGGCGCGTGACCGGCATGGCCGGCCGGCCTCGTGGCGGGGCGCTCGTGGCGGCCGCCTGGCTCATGGGCCTCGGCACGATCTTCCTCGTGCGCGACTACGCGGGCCTCAGCTGGGGCCAGGCGTGGCCGATGTTCGTGATGCTGGTCGGCCTGGGGATGCTGGCCTCGTCCGTCGCGTGGGGTCCCCGGCACTGGTCGGGCTCGTGGTGGCGCGTCTGGCCCGTCGCCTGGATCGGGGTCGGGTTCGTGCTGCTGATGAGCACGACCGGACGCCTGGCCGTCTCGCCCGGGGACCTGGTCAGCCACTGGTGGCCCCTGATCCCGATCGGCATCGGGGCCTGGTTCCTTGTCGCCGCGGTCTGGCCCGGTCGTGCCGTTCCCTCCGAGACGGTGAGCCTGCCGCTGGCCGGGGCACAGCACGCCGCGGTCGCGCTCCGGTTTGGGGCCGGCCAGCTCGCGGTCACCCGGGACCGCGGTGGCGCGCTCCTGTCGGGAACCGGCACCGGCGGCATCCGGGTCACGCGCGATCGGTCCGGCAGCGTGGACCTGCAGCCAGACGTCGCGGGTGGCTGGGTCGGCTGGGATCGGCCGCTGGACTGGCGCCTCGGGCTGACCGGCGAGGTCCCGCTGGACCTGCGCGTGGAGATGGGTGCGGCGCGGGCGGTCCTGGACCTGACCGACCTCCAGCTCCGTCGCCTGGATCTCAGGATGGGCGCCAGTGAGACGCGCCTGCGGTTGCCGGCCGCCGCCGGGCGGACCGCCGTCACGGCCGAGACCGGCGCCGCGTCCCTGGCCATCGAGGTGCCGCAGGGCGTGGCCGCCAGGATCCGGATGCGGATGGCGCTGGGTTCGGTCGTCGTGGACGAAGCGCGATTCCCCCGGACGGCGGACGGCTATGCCTCGCCCGATTGGGAGGCGGCCACGAACCGTGTCGAGATCGACATCCAGGGCGGGGTGGGCTCGGTGCGCATCGGCTGACCATGGATCCGGCGACGCGGGTCGCCTCCCGCTGGACGCGGTGTCTGCGGGGCCGCGTCCGGATCAGCCCAGTGAGATCAGCACCCCTGCGCCGAACACGCAGGCCGCCGCAACCAGGACGCGTGGCGACAGCTGCTCGCGCTGCGGGAACAGGACGCGACTGAGGAGCATGGTGATCACCGTCTCCGAGGCGGAGACCACCGCGACGTGGGAGAGCGGCGCGAACTGGAGCGCCGTGAAGAAGAAGAGCAGGCCCAGCGTGGAGCACGTGCCCGCTGCCCAGAGTGCGGGCCGGACGTCGCGGAAGCTGGTCAGGACCACCGATCGGACCCGGCCCTGGAGGACCTGGAGGAGGAGGTTCCCCAGCAGACCGGCGGTCGCACCGACCATGGCGCCGGCCAGCGGGTCGGGCATGAACCCGAAACCCACCCGGCGGGCAATCCGGGCACTCCCGAAGGAGAGCGCCGACAGCGTGGAGAGCAGGAGCCCCCAGACGGCCGGCGTCGTCCGGTCCAGGCCTGGCGTCCCCGAGGCCGCCGCGGCCTGCCCGCCGTCCCTCGCCCGTGTCGGGTCGGCCGTTCGAAAGGCGTCGGCGCCGAGCAGGGCGAGGCCGGTCAGGACCAGCGCCGCGGCGGCGACGCCCACGCCGGAGAGCACCTCGCCGAGGACCAGGACGCTGATGCCGATCGTCAGGACCGGCGCCGTGTTGACGATGGCTGCCGTGCGCACGGGCCCGATTCGGCGCAGGCCTGCCAGCATGAAGACTCGCCCCGTGAAGGTGCCGAGCAGCCCCGCGACGGCAAACCACGCCAGCGCACGCAGGTCCCAGGCAAACGGGTGGCCGGTGAGTGTCAGGAAGGCGACGGCGCCACCCAGCAGGAGCGCATTGACGACGGTCGTGACGAAGGCGCCGCCGTCGACGTCGGACTTGCGGACGCCCGCCCGCACCAGGAAGTACATGGCGGCGTAGGAGGCGGCGCTGGCCAGGGCGAATGCGCTGCCCAGCAGGGCGTCGGTCATCGTCCCTCCCATGGTCGTCCTGGCCGCGGGCCGTCAGCCGGCCGGCGATCAAGGGTACCCGGCGCGTGGCCTCGATGGAGGGCCCACCACGCACCACGCGGCTATCCCAGCGCCTGTCCCGCGCAGGCCGAGAGACCCACCACGACGATCGGCGGCACGCGCCGCGTCAGCAGGAGCGCCAGGCCCGTGCCGGCGACCGCGAGGTCGACTGGGCCGCGCACCGCGCCCGTCCAGATCGGATCCCAGAACGCCGCGACCAGGATGCCGACCACGACCGCGTTGGTCCCCGCGAGCGCCCTCCGGAACCCCGGCGAGCGGCGCAGGCGATCCCAGAACGGCAGGGTCCCGAAGACCAGGAGGAACGACGGGAGGAAGATCCCCGCGAGCGCAACGCCCGCGCCGAGGATCCCGCCGGGCGTCGCTGCCACGGCGGTCCCGCCCGCCGCATGGGGCAACACTGCGACGGCGCCCAGGAACGCCGCCACCGTGAACAATGGACCCGGGACCGCCTGCGCCGCCCCGTAGCCCGCCAGGAACTCTCCGTTCGTCACCCAGCCGGGCTCGACCACCGTGCCGTGGAGCAGTGGCAGGACCACGTGCCCGCCACCGAAAACCAGGGCGCCGGCGACGTAGAACGCGGAGAAGAGCGAGGCGAGGCCGGCTGTTCCGCCCGCCGCCACGGGGAGGGCGACGAGCAGGACGGCGTACGCGCCCAGGAAGCCGAGGCCGGCGCGGCGGGACGTCGCGGTCCAGCCCGGACCTGCCATCGAGCCCGCCGGCGGAGCCAGGAAGAGACGGCCGGCGATGGCGCCCGCCGCGATGAGGACAAACTGGGCGGCGGACGACGCCCAGGCCAGGGAGATGACCGCCGCGATGCCTGCGATGGTGACGCGTTGCCGGTCCGGCGCAAGGGTCCGGCCCATCGCCCAGATCGCCTGCGCGACGACCGCGACAGCGGCCACCTTGAGCCCGTGGACCCAGCCCGCCGACGCGAGGTCCGCCGCGGACAGCGCGAGGCCGAACCCCAGGAGGATCAGCGCCGACGGCAGGGTGAAGCCCAGCCAGGCGGCGACCCCGCCGGCGATCCCGGCGCGGCGCGCCCCGATGGCGATGCCAAGCTGGCTGCTGGCCGGCCCGGGGAGGAGCTGCGCGAGGGCGACCAGGTCCGCGAACGCGGCGTCGCCGAGCCAGCGTCGGCGCTCGACGTACTCGCGCCGGAAGTAGCCGATGTGGGCGACGGGCCCCCCGAAGGACGTGAGGCCGAGGGCCAGCGCGGCCCGGAAGACCTCACCGGGCGTGCCCGGCGCCTGTCGCCCGGCTCGTGCCTCCGTCACGCCTACCCGCCCGATGGATGGCCCGGCACGGCGAGCCGGAGCGCCGCCCGCGCCACCACCACGTCCTCGCGGGCCCGAACGCGGAGCACCACCGGCACGCCTCGGCGCCCGGCGTCGGCGAGCACGGTATCCGCGCCTGGATCCTCGCGACCGTCACCGGTGATCGGCGGCACCGCCAGGACCCGGAGGCGCCGGACGATGGCTGCAAGCACATCGCGCGCGTGCTCGCCGATCCCGCCCGTGAACACCAGGGCGTCCAGCCGTGGCAGGGCCGTGGCTGCTGCGGCAATCCCGGCCGCCGCGCGGTCCACGAACATGGCGATGGCCAGGGCGGCCCGTTCGTCGCCGCCGCCGGCCGAGATCTCCAGCTCCCGCATCCCGGCAGCGGATCCCGACACGCCGAGGAGGCCCGACCGGTGGTCGAGGTCTTCGGCCAGCGCCCCGAGCGTTCGACGCCCGTCGCGCAGCACGGCGAGGAGGATGCCCGGGTCCACGGATCCCGCCCGCGTCCCCATCATCAGCCCCTCGAGCGGCGTCATGCCCATGGAGGTTGCCACCGATCGCCCGCCATCGACCGCCGTGACCGAGCAGCCGCTGCCCAGGTGGGCGACGACCAACGCCAGGTCGCCGGCTGGGCGACCCAGCAGCACGGCCGCCCGCTCCACCGACCATTCGACGGAGAGGCCGTGGAAGCCGTACCGGCGGATCCCCCACGACGCCCATTCGGCCGGGAGGGGATAGCGCCACGCCGATTCCGGCAGGGCGGCGTGAAACGCGGTGTCGAACGCCGCCACGTGCGGCGCGCTCGACAGGCGCTCGCGGGCTGCCCGGATCGCGGCCGTGGCCACCGGGTTGTGGAGCGGGGCCAGCGAGGCCATGGCCTCGATCGCCACGATGGCCGCGTCATCCAGCAGGACCGGCTCGCGGAAGCGGTCGCCACCGTGGACTACGCGGTGGGCGACGGCGACGCAGTCGGCCGGATCCGCCCCGAGGTCGCGCAGCCCGGCGAGGGCCGAATCGACCCCGGCCGCCACCGCCGCATCGCGACTGGCGTCGTTGCCCCACTCGATGGTCAGGGCCGCGAGCGGTGGGGGCACCGGATGACCCGCGGTGGTCGCCCCCACGATCGACGCCTTGAGCGTGCTGGATCCGGCGTTGAAGACCAGCACGGGGGCTCCGCTCCGGTTCGACCCCGGCTCGGCTGGGCCTCGCCCCCGTCCGGCCGTGCCGCTCATGCCCGCGGGGCCGACCAGGCCCAGTCGCGGACCTCGGGCAGGTCCTCGCCGGTGGCACGGGTCCACGCCCGGGCCTCGAGGCGCCGCTCCACCATCAGCTCGCGCAGTTCGCCGGCCCGCTCGGCCAGCCCCGGCACCCGGTCGATCACATCGATCACGAGGTGGTAGCGGTCCAGGTCGTTGAGCATGACCATGTCGAACGGCGTGGTGGTCGTGCCCTCCTCCCGGTAGCCGCGGACGTGGAGGTTGTCGTGGTTGTGGCGCCGGTAGGTGAGCCGGTGGATCAGGAACGGGTAGCCGTGGTAGGCGAAGATCACCGGCCGATCGACCGTGAACAGGGCGTCGAACTCGTTGTCCGGGAGCCCGTGGGGCGTCTCGCGCTGGTCCATCAGTCGCTGGAGGTCCACGACGTTCACGACCCGGACGCGCAGCTCCGGGAGATGGCGGTGCAGGAGGTCCGCGGCCGCCAGGGTCTCCAGGGTGGGGACGTCCCCGGCGCAGGCCAGGACCACGTCGGGCGGGCCGTCGTGGTCCGTGCTTGCCCACTCCCAGATGCCCGCCCCGCGCTCCACGTGCCGGATCGCGGCGTCCATCGACAGCCAGTTGGGCCCCGGCTGCTTGCCCGCCACGACGACGTTGACGAGGTTCCGGCTGCGCAGGCACTCCTCTGCGACGACCAGCAGCGTGTTGGCGTCCGGCGGCAGGTAGACCCGGACCACCTCGGGCTTCTTGGTCATCACGTGGTCGATGAAGCCCGGGTCCTGGTGGCTGAACCCGTTGTGGTCCTGGCGCCAGACGTGGCTGGTGAGCAGGTAGTTGAGCGAGGCGATGGGCCGACGCCAGCCGATCTCGCGCGTGGCCTTCAGCCACTTGGCGTGCTGGTTGAACATGGCATCGATGATGTGGATGAACGCCTCGTAGCAGTTGAACAGGCCGTGCCGGCCGGTCAGGAGGTACCCCTCCAGCCAGCCCTGGCAGAGGTGCTCGGAGAGCACCTCCATGACGCGGCCGTCGGGGGCGAGATGGTCATCACCGGGCAGCCGCTCCGCGACCCAGGCACGGTCCGTGGCCTCGAAGACGCTGCCAAGCCGGTTCGAGGCCGTCTCGTCCGGCCCGAACAGGCGGAACGAAGTGGGGTTCGCGCGGATGACGTCCCGCAGCCAGCCACCCAGCACGCGCGTCGGCTCGGCCGACGTCGCCCCGGGCGCCGGGACGGGGACGGCGTGCTCGCGGAAGTCCGGGAGCCGGAGGTCGCGGAGCAGCTGGCCGCCGTTCGCCCTCGGGTTCGCGCTCATGCGCCGGTCGCCCCGGGGCGCGAGGCCCGCGATCTCGGGACGGAGCCGGCCGGCCTCGTCGAACAGCTCGGCGGGACGGTAGCTGCGCAGCCACGCCTCCAGCGCGACGAGGTGTGCCGGGTTGTTGCGGACATCGTCGAGCGGGACCTGGTGCGAGCGCCATGTCCCCTGGACCTGCTTGCCGTCCACGACGTCCGGCCCCGTCCATCCCTTGGGGGTGCGGAGCACGATCATCGGCCAGCGGGGCCGCTCCAGCGCGCCACGCCCGCCGGCGGCGGCCGCCGTCCGGGCCGTCAGCTGGATCTCCGCGATCCGGTCGAGGCAGGCGTCGAGCGTCCTCGCCATCGCCTGGTGCACCGCGGCGGGGTCGTCGCCGGACACGATGTGGACCTCGTGCCCGTAGCCCTCGAGCAGCGCCCGAAGCTCCGACTCCGGGATCCGCGCCAGCACGGTCGGGTTCGCGATCTTGTAGCCGTTGAGGTGGAGGATCGGGAGGACGGCGCCATCACGAACCGGGTCGAGGAACTTGTTCGAGTGCCAGCTGGCCGCGAGCGGACCCGTCTCGGCCTCGCCGTCGCCGATCACGCAGCAGACCACCAGCTCGGGGGCGTCGAACGCGGCGCCATAGGCATGAGCCAGCGCATAGCCCAGCTCGCCGCCCTCGTGGATGGAGCCAGGCGTGGTGGGCGCGACATGGCTGGGGATGCCGCCCGGGAAGCTGAACTGGCGGAAGAGGCGGGCCAGGCCGGCCTCGTCCGGCGTGATGTCCGGATAGACCTCGGACCAGGTGCCCTCGAGGAAGGCATTGGCCACCAGCGCGGGCCCGCCGTGGCCGGGTCCCGTGATGTAGATCGCGTCGAGGTCCCGCGCCCGGATCGCGCGATTCATGTGCGCGTAGACCAGGCTCAGGCCGGGCGACGTGCCCCAGTGGCCCAGGAGGCGGGGCTTCACGTCCGCGGCCACCAGGGGGCGGCGGAGGAGGGGATCGGCCAGCAGGTAGATCTGGCCGACCGACAGGTAGTTGGCGGCCCGCCACCACGCGTCGACGCCCGTCAGCTCGTCGGGTGTCAGGTATGGCTTGACAGTCGTCATCAGGCAGAACCTCTGGGCGGGCGTGGGGCCGTGCTCAGAGGGTACCCCCGAGGCTTCGGCCTGGGAACTGCCGGCGCGCCCGCCGTCCGCGCAGCCGTGCTGCCGGGTACCGTGCGCCCGCCGTCGTGGTTCCGGTCTATGCTCCCCGGGAGTACATCCAACACATCGGGAGGTGACCGTGGCCGGCGACGCACAGATGGTTCGGATCCGCATGGTCGCGCCCGGTCCGGGCGAGATCGCGACCGTCGACATCGACGGGACCGCGGTCGCCGTCGCCAACGTCGGCGGGAAGCTGCGCGCGTTCGACGACGCCTGCACCCACCGCGGCTGCTCGCTCGCGAACGGCACGCTGGCTGGGCCCACGGTCACCTGCCGCTGCCACAAGGGTCGGTTCGACCTCCGCAACGGCGAGGTGCTGGACGGTCCGCCCCCCGAGCCGATCCGGATCCGGGCCATCTCGCAGGACGGCGAGGATCTCCTGATCGAGGGCTAGCCGCCCGCCGTCTCAGGCCGCGATGGCCGGCCCCCACCAGACGGCCGCCGCGAGCACCACGTACAGCCCGAGCAGGGCGGCGCCCTCCAGGGCGTTGGCCTCGCCGTCGAGCACGATGGCGAAGACCAGCAGCGCGCTGACCGTGAGCGAGCCCAGCAGGAGCGGGTCGAGGATCAGCGTCAGCGGCGTGGGCGCCAGGAACAGGCTCAGGATCACGAGCACCGGCGCCAGGAACAGCGTGACCTGGAGCGCCGAGTTGAGGATCAGGGAGAGTGCCAGGTCGGCCCGTCCGCGCCACGCGGCGGTGACCCCGGCCAGGTTCTCGACCGCATTGCCAGCCAGGGCCACGACGATGAGCCCGGCGAACGCCTCGCTCATCCCCAGCGTGGCCATCGCGGGCCGGAGCGCCCCGACGAACCAGTCGGCCACGAAGGCCGCGCTGCCGGCCGACAGGCCCAGCAGGGCGAGGGTGGTGGCGATGGGCGCGGGGACATGGTGTTCGTTGGACACGTCCGGCTTGGTGCCCGGACCGGGCTGCGCGGACCGGATCGCCACCGGGACCGAGAACGCGAAGACCGCCAGCAGGACGATGGCCACGATCACCGACAGCTCGACCCCGTGGCCGGCGTCGGGCTCGCCCGGCTGGGTCGCCAGGAACGGGACGACGAGCGCCGCAACGCCCAGCAGCAGCTGGACGGCGAGCAGCCGGTTGGCGGCGCCGGCAAAGCGCAGCGTCCCGTGGCGCAGGCCACCCGCCAGCAGCGCGACGCCCAGCACGAACAGTGCGTTGCCAAGGACGGAGCCCACCAGCGCCGCCAGGACCACCCCCACGAGCCCGGCTTGCAGCGCGAAGATGGCGAGGAAGAGCTCCGGCAGGTTGCCCAGCACGGACTGCACGATCCCGGTCGCGGCGGGGGAGAGCCGGGTGGACAGCCGCTCCGTCGCCTCGCCCACCGCGACGGCGCCAGCCGCCAACGCCACGGTGGCGCCCGCGAAGACCACCACGGCCGGCGCGCTCACCGCCTGCAGCGCCCCGGCAAGGACGAAGGTCAGCCCGTAGGCACCGAAGATCGAGAGCGTCCGATTGGAAGGGCGCACGTGGGGCTCCTGGTGGTAACGCGGACGATGGGGGCCGACCCGGCCCGCTGCGCCAGCGCAGGATTGCCCATCGGGCCGTCCCCGGTCAAGCCTTGCGCCGCGGCTTGACCGCCGTCGACGTGGACCCGGTACCGGAGGCGGTCATGGACCAGTGGCGGCGTGCGGTGGACGATCCATCGCGGGGACGGAACGCGTCCCGCCCGCACCGACCTCGTGCCCGCGGGCCGGAGATGCGGCGCCCAGGTGAGGCGCGGACGTCGCCGCGACCGCTCACTTCCCGCCCGGGATGACCCCGTACTGCCGGGCGAGGGCCTCCATCTCGCCGAAGCCGGCGAGCGCCAGGAACTCCTCGAATGAGGCAGACCGATCCAGGAGGCCCACGATGCTGCCCGTCTCGCGCAGCTCACGGGCGGCGTCGATCATCGCCCGCAGGCCCACCAGCGCGATCGGCAGCTCGTAGCTCACCGCCTGGATCCCCAGCGCCGCGAACTCGGCCAGGGAGAGTCGGCCCTGGGCTCCGGAGTGCTCGTTGCAGACCGCCCAGAGCGGCCCTTCGAGCTCGGCTCGGTGCCGACGGAGCGTGGCTTCGTCCGACGACGTGGCCCACAGCACGTCGACGCCCGCCGCCTTGTAGGCGCCCAGCCGGCGGATCTGCTCATCCAGCCCGTACAGCCGGCGCGATCCGGTCCGGGCGACGACGAGGAAGTCGTCCGAGGGCCGGGCGTCCACGGCGGCGCGGTACTTCCGCGCCGCGACGTCCACGGGCAGCACATCGCCGACGCTGCCCTTGATGTATGGCGTCATGAAGTCGCCCGACTTGTCGTCGAACATGATCCCGGTGGCCCCGGCGCGCGCGAACTCACGCACCCAGTACGCGGCCTGCGGCGCATCGCCCCAGCCCTCCTCCCCATCGACGATCACGGGCAGGCTCGAGACGGCGCGGATCTTCCGGAGCTGGTCGAGGCGATCCGATGCCCCCATCAACCCCACGTCCACGTTGCCCATGAACGAGGCCGTGCCCAGCAGTGAGCCCAGCCAGATGGCATCGAA
>CAIJPD010000021.1 GCA_903822495.1 uncultured Chloroflexota bacterium
TACAATCCGCCGGATGGAACAGGTCGACGTCCTCGTCATCGGCGGTGGCCCGGCGGGCCTCGCGGTCAGCCACGAGCTCACGGCAGCGGGAACCGATCACATCGTGGTGGAGCGCGGGCGCGTCGGCGAATCCTGGCGGACACGCTGGGACAGCTTCTGCCTCGTCACGCCCAACTGGACGCTGCAGCTCCCCGGCGGCGCCTACGCCGGCCCCGATCCGGACGGATTCCTGGAGCGGGACGCCATCGTCGGCTACCTGGAGCGCTACGCCAGCGGCTTCCATGCCCCCGTTCGAGAAGGCGTGACCATCACGTCGCTGGAGCCCGGCGCCGACGGCGGCTTCGTGGCCCGCTCGCCCGCCGGAGACCTTGAGGCCCGCCGCGTCGTGGTGGCCACCGGCACGTTTCGCGAGCCGTTCGTCCCGGCGGAGGCCGCGTCACTCCCGGCGGGACTGCCAACGCTGGACGCGACCGGCTACCGGAATCCATCGGAGCTGCCATCGGGCCGGGTCCTGATCGTGGGGAGCGGGCAGACGGGCTGCCAGCTCGCGGAGGAGCTGGCGGAGGCCGGCCGCGAGGTGGTCCTGGCCTGCGGCAAGGCTCCGTGGGTCCCACGGCGCATCAACGGCCGGGACATCGTCTGGTGGGCATTGGAGAGCGGGTTCCTCGATCAGGGCGCCTCGGCCCTCCCCTCCCCCATGGCCCGCCTTGGCGCCAACCTCCTGGCATCGGGGCACGGCGGCGGCCATGACCTCCACCTCCGGACGCTGCAGGCCATGGGTGTCACGCTGACGGGCCGCTTCCTGCGTGCCGAGGGCGGGACGGCCGTCTTCGCCCCGGACCTGGCCGCGAGCATCGCGTGGGGCGACGACCGGTACCGCGACCTCCGTGGGCTGTTCACGCGGTTTGCCGGCGAGCGCGGCATCGCCGCTCCGGAGATGCCCGACCCTGTCCAATTCGTCGATCCCGGGCCGGAGCGAGTGGACCTCGACGGCGTCGGGGCCGTGATCTTCACCGGGGGCTTTCGGCCCGGCTATGCATCGTGGATCCGCCTCCCGGAGGCCTTCGATCCCATGGGCTTCCCGATCCAGGTCGACGGCGCCAGCACCACCTGGCCGGGGCTCCACTTCGTGGGTGCGCATTTCCAGCGCAAGCGCAAGTCCAGCGTCATCCTGGGCATGGGCGAAGATGCCTCGATCGTGGCCCGCGCCATCGTGGGGGCGTCCGGCTAGGGTCCGGTCGCCCCAGGGGTTCCTTTGGCCGGGTTGGCAAGGAGAGCAGGACAGGTCCACCATTGGCTGGTGCCAACCAGGACCGAGGCTCAGACGCCGCACGGGGCTGCCAGCGGCGCCGCCCCGCGCCATTCCATCCGCCGGAAGCGCTTCCTCGCGACGTTCGCCGTGGGCCTGCTGGTGGTTGGCGGGCTGTTCGGCTCCCGCGACGGCCATGGCCTGGGGGTCCCGGCGACGCGCGCCGCCGGCCCCGCGACGACCATCGCGGTCGTCGGCGACTTTGGCTTCAACAACACCCCGGAGGCGCAGGTCGCGGCCCTGGTGGCCGGCTGGTCCCCGGACGCCGTCCTGGGCCTGGGTGATGACTACTACAACACCGCCGGCGGCACCGGGCTGGACAAGTACGACATCACGGTGGGCAAGTATTACTGCGCCTTCCTGCGGGGCGCATACGCAGGCGCGAACTGCCCGTCGGGCGGGACGGCGATCGCCAACCGGTTCTGGTCGAGCACCGGCAACCACGACTACAGCGATGCCGGCGGCGCCACGCCCCTGGCCAACTTCCTCGGCTACTTCCCATTCCCGGGCAACGAGCGCTACTTCAGCGTGGTGATCGGGTCGGCGGAGGTGTTCGTCATCGACTCCGACGAGGCACTCCGGAACACGGCCGACATGGACGCCCAGAAGGCCTGGCTCGAAGGCGCCGCCCGGGCATCCACGGCCGCGTGGCAAGTCGTGATCTTCCATCACCCGCCGTACTCCTCGTCATCGACGCACGGCAGCACCGTAGGGATGCGCTGGCCCTTTGCGGACTGGGGCATCGACCTCGTGATGAATGGCCACGATCACACGTACGAGCGGGTCGCCCAGGAGGGCATCACGTACGTTGTAAACGGGCTGGGCGGCGCGAGCCTGTACGCGTTTGGAACGCCGGTGACCGGCTCGGTCGTCCGGTACAGCGGCAACTACGGAGCCCTCCGACTGACCGCCGACGACACGACACTGAGCGGGAGCCTCGTGACGATCGACGGCGACACGCAGGACACGTTCTCGGCCTCCGCCGTGACACCCTCGCTGGTCTTTCGCGACGGCAGCTCGCCGACCGCCGGCTATGCCGGAACGCGCGACGTGACGATCAGCCAATCGGTGCCCACGACGGCCCGGGGCGGCGAGACCAGCCTCTACCTGGACGGCGATGATCCGGCCGGCTCGGGCCAGGATCACGCCTCGCTGCTCGCCTGGGACCTCTCGACGGTCCCCGCCGGCGCCACGATCCAGTCGGCCAGCATCCAGCTGACGGTGACCAACGTGTCGGCCGGCGCGTACCAGGTGTACGAGGCCCTGTCCGGCTGGACCGAGAGCCAGGCGACATGGAACGTGGCGAGCAACGGGGTGCCGTGGGGGACGGCCGGGGCCTCTGGCCTCGCGGACCGCGGAAGCACGATCCTGGGGACGGTCAACGCGCCGTCGCTGGGGCTGCTGGGCGTGCCCATGAACGCGTCCGGGGTGGCCCTGATCCAGGCGTGGGTGGATGGGTCGAAGGCAAACCGCGGCTTCGTGATTGCTGATAGCGCGACGACTGACGGGGTGGATGTCCACAGCCGCGAGAGCGCCACCGTCACGGTGCGCCCGGCCCTCTCCGTCCGGTACAGCCTCCCGACGCCGACGCCGAGTCCGACGCCGACGCCTGTGCAGACGCCGAGTCCGACGCCGACGCCTGTGCCGACGCCGACGCCGAGCCCGACGCCGAGCCCGACGCCGAGTCCGACGCCCATCCCCGGCTCCACCTACACGGCCCTGTCTCCCACCCGCCTGCTCGATACCCGCTCCGCCAACGGCCTGCCGGGTCCCTTCAGCGCCGGCGTGCCACGCACCTTCCAGGTCACCGGCCGGGGCGGGGTCCCGGCGAATGCCGCCGCCGTCACCGGCATCCTGACCGTGACA
>CAIJPD010000022.1 GCA_903822495.1 uncultured Chloroflexota bacterium
CAGGGCAAGGGCGTCCACTTCAACAGCCTCATGACATACAACTTCGAGCGCATGGACACCGTCGCCGCGGCGCTCGATGCGTGCATCAAGGTCAGGGTCCGCAAGGCCGGGTAGCGGGCCGCGCCGAGGGGCGATGGCGGCTGGGTAGCAGCCGCGCGGCCACCGGTCGATCAGCCCTCGCTGGCCGCGAGCTCCACCTCGAAGCGGGCGCCGCCCTCGGGGCGGTTGGTCGCGCTGATCTTCCCGTGGTGCGCGGCCACGATCCACGAGGCGATCGCCAACCCCAGCCCGGAGCCACCCTGCGGCGCGTGCGGGGACCGCCAGAAGCGCTCGAAGAGGTGCGGGATGTCCTCGTCCCGCAGGCCGGTCCCGGTGTCCTCCACGGCCAGCACCAGGTGCTTGCCCGAGCGCATCACCCGGGCCGTGACGGTCCCGGAAGCGGGCGCGTGCTTGATCGCGTTGTCCACCAGGATCGTGACCAGCTGACGGAGCCGATCCGCATCACCCAGGACGTCCCCCGGGACCGCGTCAACTTCGAGCCGCACGTTGGCAACGGCCGCGATCGGCTGGAGGTCCGCCAGGACCATGGTAGCCAGGTCGGCCAGGTCGACCGGCGCCCTGGTCATCTCGACCGCGCCGGAATCCGCGCGGGCCAGGAGGAGCAGGTCGCCGACCATGGCGGCGAGACGGTCCACCTCCGCGCTGATGTCGGCCAGGGCCGTGCCTACTTCGCCCACCTTCCGATCGGGGTTGCGCAGCAGGTGCTCCACGCTGGTGCGCACGACGGCGAGCGGCGTCCGGAGCTCGTGGCTGGCATCCGCGGCGAAGTCGCGCTGGCGGGTCAGGGAATCGCGGATGGGCACGAGGGCCCGCTCGGCGTAGATGCGGCCGCCGACGAGGGCCAGCGCCAGCGCCACCAGCGCGCCGATGCCCAGGACCAGGTAGAGCACCTCGAGCGTTTGCTCCTCGGCGGTGCGGTCGCCCACGACCTGGACGACGTACTGGACCCCGCCGCGGTCGGCGGCGAGGCTGAAGATCCGGACCGGCACATCGTCAACCCGCGCCTCACGGACGTCCTTGCCGGTGGCTCGCGCGGCTGCGGCTGCGGCCATGTCGGGGAGGCTGACGGCGAGGCGCGAGGAGCCCTCCAGGAGGGTGTCGTCGGGCTTGATGACCATCGCAAAGCTGCCGGAGCCGGGGCCCCCGAACGCAAACCCGGGATTGCCGCCCCGCTCGATCTCCGGGTTGCCTGGACGGTTGGGCTGCACGCCGCGAATGGCGGCCGCGAGGAGCGTGGCGCGCTGGGCCAGCTGGACCTCGCCGGAGGCGGCCAGCGAGCCGTCCACCGCGGATGCCACTGCCACGCCCAGCGCCAGGAGGATCACCAGCGTGAGCCCGCCGCTCCATGCCACCAGGCGACGGCGGGTGCGCCGGATCAGCTCCCCGTCGGCGGCCGCCGCCGAAGGGCCGGAGCGGCTCCGCGGGTCGCCGGCGCCGATCACTCGTCGGGCATCCGGTAGCCGATGCCGCGCTCGGTCCTGATCCGGGCGGCGCCCTCGGGTCCCAGCTTCTCGCGCAGGAGGTGGACGTAGGCGTCGACGGTGTTGGGTGTGACCGCGACCCCGTACGGCCAGGCGGCATCCAGCAGCTGGTCGCGGCTCAGCACGGCGCCGGGATGGCGGAGGAGGCACTCCAGGAGCGAGAACTCCCGGGGGCTGAGGGAGACGGCCTTGCCCGCGACCGTCACGGACCGCCGGATCTCGTCGAGCACGATGGGGCCGTTGCGGAGCATGCTCCCGTCCTGGCCGATCGCGTTGGCCTTGCGCCGGACGAGCGCCCTGAGACGCGCCGCCAGCTCCTCGAAGGCAAAAGGCTTGACCAGGTAGTCGTCGGCGCCGGCATCCAGGCCGTCCACGCGGTCACGGATGGAATCCCGGGCCGTCAGCATCAGGATGGCCACGGAGCTGCGCTTCGCGCGCAGTCGCCGGGCCACCTCGAAGCCGCTGAGGTCCGGGAGCCCCACGTCGAGGATCACGGCGTCGAGGCCGTCGAGGGCGGCCATCTCCAGGCCGTCCTGCCCCGTGGCCGCCAGCTCGACGACGTGGCGGTCCTCCGACAGCATGCGAACGAGCAGCGGACCAAGCCGCGGGTCGTCCTCGACGATCAGGAGATGCACCGATCCGACTCTGTCAGGGGAGGATCGTGATCGACGAAGCGGTCCCCAGGTTGGCGGCCCGGGGTGCGCCGGAGGCATTCGGGGCCGGAGCGCCCGACGCATTCGGGGCGCGAACCCCGGCGGTGACCTGGATCTCGACCTTGGCACCGGCCTTCACGTCCGAGCCCTTCGCGCTGGTCTGGGCGTGGTACGCCGTGGACGAATCGATCGGGATGTTGATGGTGGTGCCGTTCGCCAGCTGCACCGTGATCTCGGTCGCGCTGACGGAGACGACGGAGCCGGTGATGCTCGCACCGCCGCCACCCAGGGCGCCGCCACCCAGCGCGCCCCCACCGGGCTGCCCGCCGGCCTGGCCACCAAACCCGCCCTGCCCCGGTGCGAAGCTGGCGTTGGGGTCGAAGCTGCCCCGGGTCCGGCCGCCCGGGCCTCCCTGGGCACCGCTGGCGCCGGCCGCACCGTTGGCCGCGCCATTGGCTGCGGCTGTTGTGGCTGACGCGGGCGCTGTCAGCCGGCCCGTCGCAAAGGCGATACCGGCAAGCGCCACCACGGCCGCAATCATCAGGACGGCGTCGAGCGGATTGCGCTTCTGCTTGGTGGGTGTGGACACGACCGGGTTGGGCTCGAAATCGAACTCTTCAGTCATCTGGACGCGTGCTCCTATTCGTAGCGAAGGGCGGTGATTGGGTCGAGCCGGGCGGCCTGCCGGGCCGGCCAGACGCCGAAGACGACGCCGACGATCAGGCTGAAGCCAACGGCAAGGAGGATGATCGCGGGGTTGATGTGCGTGCCCCAGCCGGCGATCGTGCCGATCACCGCGGTCAGGACGACCCCGATCACGAGACCGATCAGGCCACCGACGAACGAGAGCGTCAGCGCCTCGATCAGGAACTGGGCGAGGATATCGCGGCCCCGGGCGCCGATGGCCTTGCGGATGCCGATCTCGCGGGTCCGCTCGCGCACCGAGACCAGCATGATGTTCATGATCCCGATGCCGCCCACGATGAGCGAGATGGACGCGATGCCGGCCAGGAGGCCGGTCAGCACGTCATTGACCGACGCGGCGGTGTTGATGAGCTGTGCCTGGTTGGCGATCGTGAAGTCCTCGGTGGTGGGGGTCACGTTGTGGCGCGTGTCGAGCGTCGTTGCGATTGCCGCCTGGACGGTGTCCATCTGGGCGGCTGAGGCGACGCTGACCGCGACCGTTCGCACCGAGGTCCCGGAGACGAAGTAGTTGCGTGCCGTCGAGATCGGGGTGATGACGAGATCATCCGAGCTGGCGCCGCCCGCGCTGCCCTTCGGCTGCAGGATCCCGATCAGCTGAAACGGGAGCCCGCCAATGGAGACCTGGCTGCCGATCGACGACTCGTCGAGGCCAAGGTCGTCCGCGGTCGTCGCCCCGAGCACGGCGACTCGAAGGCCATTCTCGACCGCGGCATCGGTGACGAAGGCACCCGCCCAGATGTCGTACGCGCGGACCGTCAGGTAGCCGCTCGTCGTGCCGATGATGGTGGTCGTGGTGTTCTTGGTCCCGGCCACCACCAGCTGGCTGGACTGCACCTCGGGTGCGATCGAGGCAACGCCCGGGATGGTGGCGAGCGCCCCGGCGTCGGCCAGCGAGAGGGTGGTGGCGGACCCGGCCGCGCCTCGCGTGAAGCCCGTGGTCACGCGACCAGGGGTGACCGTGAGGAGGTTGGTGCCGAGGCCGGCCAGACGGCCGGTGATGCCGCTGGTGGCGCCCTCGACGCTGTTGACCAGCGCGACGACCGACCCGACGCCGATGATGATGCCCAGCATCGTGAGGACGGCCCGCGCACGGTTGGTCCCAAGGCGGGACAGTGCGAGACGGGTGAGTTCGAGGAGCTTCATTCCACGATCCTCCCGTCCGATACGTGGATCTGCCGAGTCGCGTTGGCGGCGATATTCAGATCGTGGGTGATCAGGACGATGGTTGCGCCGGCGCCATTCAACTCCCGGAGGACCGCCATGACGTCAGCCCCCGACGTGCTGTCGAGATTGCCGGTCGGCTCGTCCGCGAGGAGCAGCGCCGGGTTGGTGACGATGGCGCGGGCGATGGCCACGCGCTGCTGCTGGCCGCCGGACAGCTCGGACGGCTCGTGGTCCAGCCGATCCCCCAGGCCAAGTCGCTCGAGGGCGGCCTTGGCGCGAGCCATGCGCTCACGACGCGGCACCGCCTGGTAGAGGAGCGGCGTCGCCACGTTCTCGAGTGCGCTGGTCCGCGGCAGGAGGTTGAACGACTGAAAGATGAACCCGATGGTCCGGCTCCGGACGAGGGCCAGATCATCGTCGCCCAGGCCCGCCACCGACCTGCCGGCAAGCCGGTAGCCGCCGGATGTGGGACGGTCGAGACAGCCGATCAGGTTCATGAGCGTGGTCTTCCCCGAACCTGACGGTCCCACGATGGCGACGAACTCACCCTGCTTGACGGTCACGTCCACGCCTCGCAGCGCGTGCACCTCGAGGCGGCCCGTCCGGTACGTCCGGGTGAGTCTGCGCATCTCGATGACCGGGGGCTTGACGCTACCCGCTGCCGGCGGCGCGCCTACCCCTGCCACAGGCACGCTGGGAGCAGGCGGGATCTTGGCGGCTGGGTGCGCGCCGCCCGTGCGCGACCAGATGCTCACTGGCCCAGGCCTGTCGCACCGCCGCGGCCATTCACGACTCCGGCCGGACCGGCTCCGCCAAAGCCACCCAGGGCGCCCGCGCCCTGCGTGGTGTTGGTGGTAGTGGTCGTCCGCTGCGACACCGTCCCGGTCACCACGACCTCGCCGGGGGTCAGGCCGCTCTTGATCTCCACCAGCGACGTGGTCACCAGGCCCACCTGCACCTGCACGTTGGCCGGCGTGCCGTTGGCGCCCATGACGCGGACGTAGTAGTTCCCGCTCGTCCCGTACAGGGCCGCTGCCGGCACCGCGATGACGTTGCTGGCCTGGCCCAGTTGGATCGTGATCTGGGCCGACATCCCGGAGAGGATGCCGGCAGGGACGCTGTCGAGGCTCAGGATGATCTGGTAGGTCACCACGCTCGCGCCGCTGCCACCGGACGCCACAGGCGAGATGGTCTGGAGCTTGCCCGTCAGCGACGTGTTGGAGGCACTGGTCAGGATCGTGGCGGCCATGCCGACCTGGAGCGAACTGACGTCCGTCTCGGACGCCGAGGCCACCACGGTGAGGGCGGCCGACTGCAAGGTGACGGCGTCGCCCGCGGGGGCGTTGACGCCCACCGTCAGGTTGACCGAGACCACCACGCCGTTGTCCGGGGCGACGAGATTGGCGTACTTGATCGCGGTCTGCGCGGCCGTCAGGGCGGTCTGGGCCGTCAGCAGGGCGGCCTGGTCCCCGGCGATGGTCGCCGCGCTGGTCGGCGAGGTCTTCAGCGTGTAGTTGTTCTGCGCCGCCGTGACCGCCAGGGCGGCGTTGGAGACCGACTGGGCGGCGTTGGTGTTGGACTGCTGGATCTGGAGCTTGGTGCTGGCAAGCTTGTTCAGGGCGGTGGTCAGCGCGGTCTGGTCGGCGCTGATGACGTTGGCCGCGGCACTTGCCGCGGTATCGGCGTCGAACTTGGCCTGCGCGGCGTCGGCCGAGTCCTGGGCGCCCTGCAGGGTCAGCGCGTTCTGGGAGGCCGTGATCGTCTGGTTCTGCTTGGCATTGGAGACCGACTGGGTGGCCTGGTTGATGGTGTCCTGGAGGGTCGCCTTGGTCGCGTCATCGGCACCGTTCTGGTCCGTGGTCAGCTTGGTGGTGGCCGCGTCCAGATTGGACTGGGCCACCGCGAGCTGCGCGTTGGCGTAGGTGGTGTCGGCCGTGGCCAGCACGTCGCCCTTCTTGACCGCCTGACCCACCGTGACGTTGACGGCGGTGACCGGCCACGTGGTGCCGGCCCCGCCGCCCCCACCGCCGCTCGTGGTGCCGCTCGCCGAGGTGGAGACCGGCGCCTGGCCGAACCGGATGGCGTAGTTGCTGACCGCCTGGATCTTGCCGGTCGCGGCAACAGCCTTGACGACGTTGGCGACCGCGGCCGTACCGGTGAGATACGTTGACGCCGGGGTCGAGACGAGGAGCCCGGGTCCGCCCATGGCGAATACCACAGCGCCAAGACCCACCACTAGCAAGCCGATGACGGCGGCAATCCTGAGCTTCACGTGGCGATCACTCCCAGTCCGAGGTCGGAGGTGGCGCAGGCAGCGTCACGCTCACCGACGGTGGAAGGGCGCCATGAAACGACCCTGAAAGGCCCCGGACCGGGCCAGGCCGCGCGAGGGGACGCCGCGCGAGGGGACGCCGCGGGCGGAGCCCGCCGTGCCCGCGTGCTAGCGCTTGCGCTCCAGGATGGGCCGCGCGATCTCGGGCTTGTCGACCACGAAGGTGAACATCGCCCGGTCGCCCCAGCGGCCCAGGAAGAGGTGCCCGTACACGTTGACGCCGGCATCCGCGAGCGCCCTCGACAGGCGGGCCATGCCGCCCGGCTTGTCGTCGACCTCCGCGAGGATGGAATCGCCCTCGATGAAGGCGTAGCCGTCCTCGGTCAGGACGGCCCGCGCATGGACGTCATCCGCCGTGGTCATGATCACGTGACCGCTGTCACCGATGCCACCGCCCCCGATGGCCCGGAGGTCGACGCCTGCGGCGGCGAGCCGCTCCGACAGGTTGGCGAGCGAGCCGGGCTCATTCTTCAGCTGGACGACGAACTGCTTGGACATGCGACCCTCCGCGGTGGCTGGAGCCTGATTCTAGCGGGCCGCCAGCCCCGGCGATACCGTGGCATGCAAACCGGTTCACATGCGGCGTGTGAGCACGGCGGACCGCCGGTATGATGGCCACCGGATGAGCCAGCCCATCGTCGTTCCCTCGATCCACGCCGCGTCGTTCCGGCTGCCCCCGCAGCTGGAGGGACTGCGTCGGCTTGCCTACAACTTCTGGTGGTCCTGGCACCCGCGGGCGCAGGCGCTCTTCAGCCGCATCGATGCGCACACCTGGACCACGTTCCGCAACCCCATCCCCATCCTGACCGCGCCCGTGGCCTGGGACGCGCTCCTGGACGACCCCGTCTTCATGGCGGAGTGCGAGGACGTGCTGGCGGAGTTCGAGCGCTACATGGCGGACGGCCACGAGTCGTGGTTCCGGCGCCATCACGACGGTCAGCTGCAGCACCCCGTCGCCTACTTCTGCGCCGAATACGGGCTGTACGAGTCGCTCGCGATCTACGCCGGAGGGCTCGGCATCCTCGCCGGCGACCACATGAAGGCCGCCAGCGACCTGGCCCTCCCGCTGATGGGCGTGGGGCTCATGTACCGGAACGGGTACTTCCGCCAGCAGATCGACGCGGACGGGCACCAGGAGCACGCGTACCCGCAGTACGACCCGTCGCACCTGCCCGTCTCGCGCGTCCTGGGCCGCGACGGCGAGCCGCTCAACGTGTCGGTGCCGCTGGTTGGTCGCGACGTCACGGCGACGGTCTGGACCGTGCAGGTGGGCCGCGTCCCGGTCCTGCTGCTGGACACGGACACCCCGCTCAACAGCGAGGCGGATCGGCCCATCAGCCACATCCTGTACGTGCGTGGCCGCGAGATGCGGCTCCACCAGGAGTTGATCCTGGGCGTGGGCGGCGTGCGTGCGCTGCGCGCGCTGGGGATCTACCCGGCGGCCTGGCACGTCAACGAGGGCCACTCGGCGTTCCTCCTCGCGGAGCGGACCCGGGAGCTGGTCGAGGACGGGGCGGAGCTGGAGGCAGCCCTTCGGGACGTGTCTCGCAATTCCGTCTTCACCATCCACACGCCGGTCGCCGCGGGCAATGAGCGCTTCGATGCCGACCTGATCCGCCGGGTGGCGGGTCCGCTGTTCGACGGTGACGGCCGGCCCGGGACCGGCGGCGTCCCGGTGGAGCGGCTGCTGGAGCTGGGCCGCGGCGTCGACAACGACTTCGGCCAGTTCGACATGACGGCCTTCTGCCTCCGGCTCAGCAACGGCGCCAACGCCGTCAGCCAGCTCCATGGGCAGACCGCCAACGACACGTGGCGGGAGATCGCCCCGCGGCCCATCCTCGCGGTGACCAACGGCGTGCACCCGCCCTCGTGGACGGGCCGGGCCATCCGCAATCTGCTGGAACGCCGGATGGGCGCCAACCTGGACAACCTGGACGCCGCGACGGCGGCCGGGCGGTGGTGGGAGCGGCTCGACCAGGTGCCGGATCGCGAGCTCTGGGAGGCGCACCGTCGCCAGCGCCGCGAGCTGGCGATCTTCGCGCGACGCCGCCTGCGCCGGCAGTTTGCCCGCCACGGCGAGGCGCCCGCGACGCTCGAGGCGATCAACGGGGCGCTTGACCCCGACATCCTGACCATTGGCTTCGCCCGGCGGTTCGCCACGTACAAGCGCGCGGCCATGCTGTTCGCGGACGCGGAGCGCCTGTCACGGATGCTCTGGCGTGCGGATCGACCCATCCAGATCGTCTTCGCGGGGAAGGCCCACCCGGGCGACCGACCCGGCCAGGCCGTCATCCAGGAGATCTTCGAACGCTCGCGCTCGGCCAACCTCCGGGGCCGGATCTACATCCTGGAGGACTACGACATCCGGGTCGGGTGGTACCTGGTCCAGGGAGTGGACGTCTGGCTGAACAACCCGCGGCGTCCGCTGGAGGCCTCCGGCACGTCCGGCATGAAGGCGGCCATGAACGGCGCCATCAATCTCAGCGTCCTGGACGGCTGGTGGGACGAGGGATGGACGGGCGACAACGGCTGGGCCATCGGCGGCCGCGACAGCAACCCGGACGAAGGCGCCCAGGACTGGGCCGACGCACAGGACCTCTACCGGACCCTGGAGACCGAGGTCATCCCGCTCTACTACGAGCGCGACGAGCACGGGATCCCGGCGGGCTGGGTGGACCTGATGCGCAAGAGCATGGCGTCGTCGCTGTGGCGTTTCTCCACCACGCGCATGCTCGAGGAGTACGTCGAACGGCTCTACCTGCCGGCCGCCGGCGTCGCGGCGCCGGCGGTGAGCACGGCACCGACCCCGGCCGGGGAGCCATGAGCTCCAGCATCTCCCTGGCGCTGACGCTCCACAACCACCAGCCCATCGGGAACTTCGGGTGGGTGCTGGCGGAGGTCTACGACCAGGCCTACAAGCCGATGCTCGACGCCCTGGATCGGCACCCGGGCGTCCGCGTGGGCCTCCACTACTCGGGCCCCCTCCTCGATTGGCTCGAGGCGGAGCGACCGCAGTTCATTCGCCAGCTCCAGGGGCTGGTCGCGCGTGGCCAGGTGGAGCTGCTGGGTGGCGGGCTGTACGAGCCCATCCTCATCTCTCTCCCGGACGCGGACCGGCTGGCCCAGCTGGACCGGATGGCGGATCGGGTGCAGGCGCTGACCGGCGCCCGGCCGCGTGGGGCGTGGCTCGCCGAGCGCGTCTGGGAGCCGTCCCTCCCGCGCGCCATCGCCGGCGCCGGCTACCAGTACACCATCCTCGACGACAACCACTTCCGCGCGGCGGCCCTCCCCGAGGAGGCGCTCTGGGGTTCATGGCGGACCGAGGACCAGGGCTCGCGCATCACCATCTTCGGCACCGAGCAGGGGCTCCGCTACCGGATCCCGTTCGGGCGGGCTGAGGACGTCATCGAACACCTCCGCCGCCACGCCACCGCGGACGGCAGCCGGCTGGGCACCATGGGCGACGACGGCGAGAAGTTCGGCGCCTGGCCCACCACGTTCGAGCACTGCTGGGGCTCGGGCCAGTGGGTTGAGCAGTTCTTCTCCCTGCTGGAGGCCAACGCGGACTGGCTCCACACCACGACGCCCTCCGGCTGGCTCGACGCGCACCCGGCACGCGGCCTTGCCTACGTCCCGGCCGGGTCGTACGCCGAGATGGGCGAGTGGGCGCTGCCCGCCGAGGAGAGCCGGACGTTCGGGGCGCTGCTCCACCGTGCCCTCGCCGAGGGGCGACCGGAGGCCCGCTGGCTGCGCGGCGCGTCGTGGCGCAACTTCCAGGTCAAGTACCGCGAGGCCAACGACCTCCACAAGCAGATGGAGCGCACCAGCCGGCAGGTGCACGCGATGCCGGCCGGCCCGGCCCGTGAGTTGGCCACCGACCACCTCCACCGCGGCCAGTCCAACGACTGCTACTGGCACGGGCTCTTCGGCGGGCTCTACCTCACCGATCTGCGAGTCGCCGCGCTCCACCACCTGATTGCGGCGCAGGACCTCGCGGCCGCCGCGGGCGGGCATCGGCCGCTGGGCAAGCTGATCGACCTGGACGCCGACGGACACGACGAGGTGCTCCTGGCCGACGCCGGGCAGGTGGTCACCGTGGACCTGGCCGAAGGCGCAGGCCTGGGCTCGTGGGACGTCCGGGCGGTCCGCCATCCGGTGCTGGCCGTGCTCCGCCGGCGCGCGGAGTCATACCACCAGGTCCTGCGCGACATGGAGATCCGGGTGGCCGCCGAAGCCTCGGCCCGCGCCGCCGAGGCCACGCAGGCCGAGGACGCCGGGCTGGCCAGCGCACCCGCCGCTGCCGACACGCTTCGCGACCCGGGTGGTCCGGCGAGCATCCACGACATCGTCGTCGCGAAGGAGAAGGACCTCTCCCGCCACCTCCTGTACGACGACCATGAGCGGCGGTTTGGGCTGGTTCGGCTCTTCCCGGGCGACATCACGCCGGAGGTCGCCGCATCCGGGACCGCCCCGGACCTGGGCGACTTCGCGACGGCTCCATTCACGGTCATCGACCTGGCGCCCGCCACGCTCACGGTGGCGCGCGAGGGGCGGGCGATGGATGCCGCCGGCAACCCGCAGCCGGTCCGGGTCGAGAAGGTGATCCGCCTGGCCGGCGACCGCCGAAGCCCCACGCTGGAGCTTGGGCTGGTGGTCGAGAACCACGGCGCCGCCCCGGTCCGGGCACGGATCGCGCTGGAGCTGCCCACCATGATGCTGGGCGGCGGTGGCAACCCCGCGGCCTGGTGGTCCGTGGGTGGCGAGCGATCGCCCCACGATGGATCCGGGGTCGCCAGCGGCGTCACGGCCATCGGGCAGGGCAACGACCAGGTGGGCCTCGCGATCGAGAGCATGGCCCTGCCGCCGGCCGACGCCTGGTGGGCGCCGATCGAGACGATCTCCAACTCGGAGTCCGGCTTCGAGCGCGTCTACCAGGGCGGCGCGCTGCTCCTGTCCTGGGTGCGGACGCTGGGTCCGGGCGAGCGGTTCAGCGCGTCGATCAGCAGCCGCGCGACGACGGGCCGGGATGCCGCCCTCCCCGATGGATCACTCCCCGAGGCCGCGCCGCCAGCGGACTGAGCCCGGACGCGCAACCCACCCTCACCCTCACCCTCACCCTCACCCTCGCCGGCGCCACGCACGCGACGCTACTCATCCGCCGTCACCGATCAACGCCGGTCCCACCAGGCAGCAGGAGACAACGAGCCCCGTGCCGATCCCCCTGGGCGCCACCCCCGACGGCCACGGCACCGCATTCGCGGCCTGGTCCAGCGTCGCCGACCTGGTGGAGCTGTGCCTGTTTGACGCCGGGGGACACGAGACCCGGCACGCCATGACCCGTCCGTCGGACGGCAGCGGCGTGTGGCAGACGTACCTCGAGGGGATCCGGGCGGGGCAGCGCTACGGCTACCGCGTCCACGGCTCCTGGGGGTCGGCGACTGACGGCGCGCTGTGCGATCCCAGCCGGCTCCTGCTGGACCCGTACGCGCGGGCGATCGAGGGTGAGTTCGACTGGCAGCCCTCGCTCTTCCCAAGCCGCTCTCCGGGCCGGGGACGGAAGCGCGGCCTGGCCGCCACGGACACGGCCCCCTTCGTCCCGCGCTCCATCGTGGTGGACCCTGCCTTCTACTGGGGCAACGACCACCCGCCCGCCAGGACGCTGGCCGAGACGGTGATCTACGAGGTTCACGTCAAGGGCCTCACGCAGCTCCACCCCGGAATCCCGGCGGAGCTGCGCGGGACGTACGCGGGGCTCGCCCACCCCGCCGCCATCGCCCACCTGCTCTCGCTGGGCGTCACGGCGGTCGAGCTGTTGCCGGTCCACCACTTCGTCCAGGACGAGCGCCTCACCCGCGACGGCCTGCGCAACTACTGGGGCTACAACTCGATCGGGTTCTTCGCCCCGTACGCCGGCTACGCCACCGCGGCGAGCCGGGCGGCGGGCCCGGAGGCACCGGCGGCCGAGTTCAGGGCCATGGTCCGGGCGCTCCATGCGGCGGGCCTCGAAGTGATCCTGGATGTGGTCTACAACCACACGGGCGAGGGCGACGGCAATGGCCCCATCCTGTCGTTCAAGGGCCTGGACAACGCCGCCTACTACCGCCTGGTGCCGGGCCGGGACGGTCGGACCACCCGCCACGACGACGTGACGGCGACCGGCAACACCCTGGACGCCCGCCATCCCGTGGTCACGCGCCTGATCGTGGACAGCCTGCGCTGCTGGGTCGAGGAGTTCCACGTGGACGGCTTCCGGTTTGACCTCGCCGGCGCGCTGGGCCGCGGCGACGACGGGTTCGACCCGCGCGGCCCGTTGCTCGAGGCCATTCGCACGGACCCGGTGGTCGGCCGGGTCAAGCTGATCGCCGAGCCGTGGGACGCCGGGCCGGGTGGCTACGCCGCGGGCCGCTTCCCCGCGCCCTGGTCGGAGTGGAACGACCGCTTCCGCGACACAGCGCGGCGCCTCTGGCGCGGCGCACTCCCCAGCCCCGCCGACCTGGGCTACCGGCTGACCGCCAGCCAGGACCGGTTTGCGGCCACGGGGCGCTTCCCGACGGCGTCGATCAACTACGTGACGTCGCACGACGGGTTCACCCTCGCGGACGTGGTCGCCTACGACCGGAAGCACAACGAGGCCAACGGGGAGGCCGGCCGCGATGGGGCCGGACAGGAGATCGCCTGGAACCACGGGGTCGAAGGTCCCACCGACGACGCCGCCGTCCTGGCGGGCCGGGGACGGACGCAGCGCAACCTGCTCGCCACCCTCTTCCTCGCCCAGGGTGTCCCGATGCTGCTGGCCGGCGACGAGATCGGGCGGACGCAGCGCGGCAACAACAACGCCTACTGCCAGGACAACGAGGTCTCGTGGCTGGACTGGGCCGGCGCGGATCTCGCGCTCATGGACTTCACCTGTCGGCTCATCGCGCTCCGCCAGCAGCATCCCGCGCTCCGGCGCCGGCACTGGGTGGGCGAGGGGCCGCCGCACGTGGCCGACTGGTTCGCCCATGACGGCACGCCGATGACGCCGGGGCGCTGGGAGCAGGGCCCGGTCGACGGACTGCTCCTCCGCCTGGGCGGCGAGACCCTCACCGACGCGGCCGGCCGAATCTACCCGGCGGACCCGCTCCTCCTGGTCTTCCACGCCTGCCAGGACGCGCATCGTGTCCGCCTGCCGGAGGCTCCGGGTCGGCGTGCCTGGCGGATGACCCTCGACACCGGGTCGGCGGACCCGTTCCCGGCGACAGGCCTGGCCCTGGTGCCCGGAGACCTCGCGACGTTCGATGGACGGAGCATCGTCGTGCTCCAGGGTGTCGGCATCCGGGGCGCACGATAGCGGCCGATCGGGCGGGCGGAAGCGCCGAGTCCACCGGAAGCGCCGCTCGGTTGACACCCGGCCACGCACCGGCGAGCATCGACGGCGTGATCGATGAGCCGCTCCCGCAGGACGGGCGCCGCCGCGCCGTCATCGAGGCCGTGACGCCCCAGGTGGACGGCGGCCGCTTCCCCGCCAAGCGGGTCATGGGCGACACGGTGATCGTGGAGGCCGACGTCTTCGCGGACGGCCACGACGAGGTGGTCGCGGTCCTCCGCCACCGCCAACCCGGCGCTCCGGGCCAGGCCGCCCCCGGCGTCGGGCCACACGGCGGCGGGCCGCATGACTGGTCCGAGGTGCGCATGGAGCCCCTCGGCAACGACCGCTGGCGGGCGGCATTCCAGGTGACACGCCTGGGACGCCACGAGTACACGGTCGAGGGCTGGGCGGACCGCTGGGAGACCTGGCGACACGACCTGGAGAAGCGCGTCGCGGCCGGGCAGGACGTGACGGTGGACCTGCTGATCGGCGCCGGGCTGGTGGACGGCGCGGCGGGACGGGCGGGGGGACAGGATGCCGAGGCCCTCGCCACGTGGTCCGTGGGGCTGCGCGGCGATGGGACCGCGGAGGCCCGCACCGCACTGGCCCTGGACGACGATCTCCACGGGCTGATGCGGCGCCACGCGGACCGGCGCGACGCCGCCGTCCACCCCGTCCGGCAGCTCCAGGTGGAGCCCGTCCTGGCCCGTTTCTCGGCCTGGTACGAGCTCTTCCCGCGCTCGGCATCGCCGGAGCCGGGTCGCCACGGGACCTTCCGCGACGTCATCGCCCGCCTGCCGTACGTCGCCGGGATGGGCTTCGACGTCCTGTACCTGCCGCCCATCCACCCCATCGGGACCACGTTCCGCAAGGGGCCCAACAACGTCACCACCGCTTCGCCGGGCGATCCGGGCGTGCCGTGGGCGATCGGCGCCGCGACGGGCGGCCACCTGGCCATCCACCCGGACCTGGGAACCGCCGAGGACCTGCGCGCGCTGGTCCAGGAGGCCGGCCGGCTGGGGATCGCCGTGGCCCTGGACCTCGCCCTCCAGGCCTCGCCGGACCACCCCGCCGTGCAGGAGCACCCCGCCTGGTTCCGCCAGCGGCCGGATGGGTCCGTCCAGTACGCCGAGAACCCGCCGAAGAAGTACCAGGACATCTACCCGTTCGACTTCGAGTCCAATGACTGGCCGGGCCTCTGGCTCCACGTCCGCCAGATCGTCCGCCACTGGATCGCCCAGGGGATCCGCGTCTTCCGGGTGGACAACCCGCACACCAAGCCATTCGCGCTGTGGGAGTGGCTGATCGAGGGGATCCGCCGCCAGGACCCGGACGTGATCTTCCTCGCCGAGGCGTTCACCCGGCCCAAGGTGATGTACCGGCTGGGCAAGCTGGGCTTCAGCCAGTCGTACACGTACTTCACGTGGCGGACCACCAAGCAGGACATCGCCGAGTACTTCACGGAGCTCAGCCGCCCGCCGGTCAGCGACTTCTTTGGGCCCAACGCCTGGCCCAACACGCCCGACATCCTGCACGAGACGCTCCAGCACGGCGGCCGGCCGATGTTCCAGGCCCGCCTGGTCCTGGCCGCCACGCTGTCGTCCAGCTACGGCATCTACGGGCCGGCGTTCGAGTTGCAGGAGCGTGTCCCGCGCGAGCCCGGGATGGAGGAGTACCTGGACTCCGAGAAGTACCAGCTTCGCCACTGGGACCTGGAGGATCCGGACAGCCTCGCGCCGCTGATCACCCGGCTCAACGCGATCCGGCGGGCGCACCCGGCGCTCCAGTCGAACGGGAGCCTCGCCTTCCACCCGATGGAGGACGACTTCGCCCTGGCCTACTCCAAGCGGGCCCAGGTCGTGCCAGGTGGTCCCGCGGACGACCCGGCGAACCGGCCCGCTGTCGCGCCGGGCGCGGCCGACGTGATCCTGGTCGTCGTGAGCCTGGACCCGGTCTATCCCCGCCGCTCCCCCGTCCACCTGGACCCGGCCACCCTGGGCATCGACGTGGATCAGCCGTTCGAGCTGGAGGACCTGCTCGACGGCTCGGTCGAGACACGGCAGGGCCGCCGCCTGGAGGTCTCCATCGACCCGGCCGCCTGCCCCGCCCGGATCTTCCGCGTCCGGCCTGCCGCGGGCCGGGAACCGCGGGCGGAAAGCGGGGGCTGATGGCCACCTCCGACGCGGACGCCCGCGCGTTCCGCGTCGCGCGCCCCGCCCGGGAGCGGTTCGGCCTCGACGATCCGGCCGCAGCACCCGCGCCGGGCTTCCCGGCGGCGCCGGCCGTGGTCCCCGGCGGCCTCCTGCGCGCCTCGGACCGCCCCGCGATCAGGCGCCTGGCCGCGCGGATGAACGCCCGGCGCGCGCCCGGGGAGCAGCCGGCGCTCGCGGGTGAGATCGCCGCGCTGGTCGTCCTCCACGAGGCCGGCCACCTGCTGATCGACCACTACCAGGCCAGCGTGACGCCCCCGCCACTCCGCAGCGCGCTGCGCGGCCTGCGGGCCGCCCTGGGCCCCGACCTGGATCTGCTGCTCGTGCGCTTCGCGCACCTGTTCCCCAGCGGGAGCCGGGCGGCCCGCGCCGAATCCGGGTCGTCCCTCCTCGCCGAGCTGCTCCTGAACCGCGTCGCCAACGAGAATCCGGCCGCCGACCACCTGCGCGACCTGTTCGACGACACCGTGCTGCTCCAAGAGACCCGCTACCGCGAGGCCATCGACGCGCTGGGGGCGAGCATCGGCGGGGGGCCGGGGCGCGGGCTGGGCACGGATGGGCTCCTGGCGGTCCTGCGTGAGCCGGCCGCCCAGGCACCGACATCCCTCGCCGGCCAGCTGCGCTACATCCGCGACCGCTGGGGCTCCGTGCTGGGCGAGCTGGGTGGCCGCCTGGCGCTGGAGCTGGACCTGGCCCTGGGCGAGCTGGAAGAGGACGAGCGCGCGGTCCATCGCCGCTTCGGGGCCGGCGCGCCGGGCACGCCGGAGGCCTCGGTGGAGACGCCGCTGCTGGCCGGCCTCGATGCCGACGTCGAGCGGTTCAGCGCGGATTCGGCCTGGATGCCCGGCGTGGTCCTGCTGGCCAAGAGCACGCTGGTCTGGCTGGACCAGCTGTCGCGCCGGCACGGGCGCGAGATCCGGACGCTGGATGCCATCCCGGACGAGGAGCTCGACACGCTGGCCCACTGGGGCGTGACCGGGATCTGGCTGATCGGCCTGTGGGAGCGCTCCACGGCGTCCGCAACCGTCAAGCGCCGGCGCGGCAACGCCGATGCCGTGGCCTCCGCGTATGCCCTCGACGACTACGAGATCGCCGCGGAGCTGGGCGGCGAGCAGGCGCTCTCCAACCTGCGGGTGCGGGCCGGCGCCCGGGGGATCCGGCTGGCCAGCGACATGGTGCCCAATCACATGGGCATCGACTCGCGCTGGGTCGTGGAGCATCCGGGCTGGTTTCTCTCCCTCCCGGAGCCGCCCTACCCGTCGTACTCCTTCACCGGCCCGGATCTCTCCCCCGACCCGCGGGCGCGGATCGTGCTGGAGGACCACTACTGGGACGGCACGGACGCGGCCGTGGTCTTCATGCACCAGGACGCCACGACCGGCGAGGTGCGCTTCATCTACCACGGGAACGACGGGACCAGCCTGCCCTGGAACGACACGGCCCAGCTGGACTTCCTGCAGGCGCCCGTCCGCGAGCGGGTGATCCAGGCCATCATCGACGTCGCCCGCCGGTTCCCGATCATCCGCTTCGACGCCGCCATGGTCCTCGCGCGCAAGCACGTCGCCCGCCTCTGGTGGCCGGCGCCGGGTGTCGGTGGCGGCGTCCCATCGCGGGCGGCGCACGCCCTGGCCCCGGCCGACTTCGACCGCCTCATGCCCGCCGAGTTCTGGCGCGAGGTGGTGGACCGGGTCGCCGCCGAGGTGCCGGACACGCTCCTCCTGGCCGAGGCGTTCTGGCTGCTGGAGGGCTACTTCGTCCGGACCCTGGGGATGCACCGGGTCTACAACAGCGCGTTCATGCACATGTTCCGGGACGAGGACAACGCCGGCTACCGGCGAGTCATCCGCGAGACCCTCGAGTTTGACCCAGAGATCCTGGAGCGCTACGTCAACTTCATGAGCAACCCGGACGAGGCCACGGCGGTCGAGCAGTTCGGGACCGGCGACAAGTACTTCGGGGTGGCGACGGTGCTGGCCACGCTCCCCGGGCTGCCGATGGTGGGCCACGGCCAGGTGGAGGGCTTCGGCGAGAAGTACGGGATGGAGTTCCGCCGGGCGATGCTCGACGAGTCGCCCAACCGCGGCCTGGTGGCCCGCCACGAGCGCGAGATCTTCCCGCTCCTGCGTGAGCGCGGCCGGTTCGCGACCGCGGCGGCCTTCCGGCTGTTCGACCTGGTCACGGACGACGGGAGCGTGGCCGAGGCCGTGCTGGCGTACTCCAACGGCCGCGGGGCCGGCCGCTCCCTCGTGGTCTTCCACAACCGGTTCGCATCCGTGACGGGGCACTTGCGCGAGAGCGCCCGGTTCGCGGTCAAGGCCGGGGATGGGTCCAAGTCCCTCCGGCGCGAGACGCTCGCCGAGGCGCTGGGCCTGGCGGCCGACGACCACGCATTCCTGGCGTTCCGCGACCGGACCACGGGCCTGGAGCACCTCCGCCGCGTTGGCGCGCTGCGCGCCGATGGGCTCCGCCTGTCGCTTGACGCCTATGCCTGCCATGTCTACGACGAGTTCCGGGACCTGCCGGCCGGCCCGGGCTGGGCGGCGCTGGCCGAGCGCCTGGGCGAGGCGGGGGTGCCCTCCCTGGACGACGCGCTGGCGGACCTGGAGCTGGCGACGCTGCATGACCTGGTGGCCGCGCTCTTCACCGGCGGTCACCTCCACCGGTTGGCCGCCGACCTGGCGCCCCTGGCACTCGTCGCGACCGTGCCAGCCGGGCCAGCCGGGCTCGGCGACGCCCCCAGGGCCTCCGGAGCCACGGGGGCCGAACCGGCGGGCGCAGCCGCGGGCGCAGCCGGGGCCAACGCAGGCAGGGCCGCGGCCATCGAAGCCGCCGGCGCAGAGAGTGCCGGGGCCATCGAAGCCGCGGGATCCGCGGCCCCCGAAGGGCCCAGGGCTGTCGGCATGGCCGAGCCTGGCGCCCGGGAGGCGGCCCTGGACGCGGTTGCCGCCATGGACGCCGAGCTGCGCGCGGAGGGAGCCCGGCGCGGGATCCCGGACACCCGTCGCGCGACCGATCCGCGCACGCCCCGCGACCGCCTCGCCGGCGGCCCCACCGCGGCCCGACGGCTCGCCGCCGTCTCGCCGCTCCTCGCCGACGACGTCGTCCGGCTGGAGACCGTCCTCGTGCTGGCCCTGGGCGGCGGCTCCCTCGATGCCCGCCAGGGAGAGGCGGCCCGCGCCCGCTTCGATGCCTGCCGGCTGGATCGCCCGATCGCCCGCGGCCTCCGGGATGCCGGGCTGGACCGCGAGGCGATCACGGGGCTGTTGCTCCGCCTCCGCGCGCTGCTGGCTCTCCCTCGACCCGGCGACCCGCCCGCCGCGGGACCGTACGCCGCCGCGCTGCTGCGCGACCCGGCCGCCCGCGCCGCGGCCGGCGTCAACACCTGGGACGGCGTGGAGTGGGTGGCCGGCGACGCCTGGGACGCCTTCGCCGTTTCGGCCGCGGCCGTGCTCGCCCTGCATGCCCCGCCCCTCACGTCGCCCGCCGGCCTGGCCGCCATCGCGGGGTTGTCGACGGGTCTCCGGGAGGCCGCCCGGGCCGCCGGCTACCGGGTGGAGCGCCTCGCCGCGGGTCCCGCGAATCCGTCTCCGGGGGCTCGTTGAGCCCGATTTGACGCGGCCCTCCGGGCGTCGCTACCATGCGCCCGAACCGCCGCCCGCCTTTTGCCAAGATTTGTCCAGATTTTTGGACGGAGCGGGACGGTCCAGGGACTGAGGAGTCGCGTGAATCCCGACGTCGTGCTGCCGCTGCTCTCGTCGCTGCTGAGCTTCATCTTCTTCGTGCTGCTGGTTGACCAGTGGCGCGTCCGTCGTCGGTCCTTCCAGGCCGCGTGGGCGCTGGGGATGCTCTGGTACGCCATCAGCGCCGGAACAGAGTTCCTGGGCGCCGCGGGTGGCTGGTCCGAGGGCCTGTACCGTGCCTGGTACCTGTTCGGGGCGGTCTTCGTCGCCGCGTGGCTGGGCATGGGCACGGCGCTCCTGCTGGCGCGAACGCGCTATGGCTACATGCTGGCCGCGCTGCTCCTGGGAGGCGGGCTGGCCAGCTTCGCCGGCCGAACGAAGTACGCCGACGCCGCTGAGGCCGGCACCGTGATCCTCGCGATCGCGGCCATCCTGGCCGTGGTGGTCGTCATCCTCACCTTCCGCGAGCGCCACGTCTGGGCGCACGCCGTGGCCGCGGTGCTGGTCGCGGGGAGCATCGCCGCCGCCGTGGTCGTCCTCACAGCCCCGCTGCCGGCGCCCGGCTACGTGCTGAACGCCCAGGGCGTCCCCATTGGCGAGCTGTTCCCCGGCTCCGTGCGGGTGCTCTCGCCGGTCTTCAACATCGCGGGCGGCCTGACGCTGACCTTTGGCGCCGTGTTCAGCGCTTACGTGTTCATGCCCAAGCGCCGGGTCATCAACTACGACCTCGAACGCGAGCAGGGCTGGCTGCGGGTGGCCTTCAACGTCCTGCTCGGGATCGTGGCGATTCCGGTCAACTTCCTGGCCTCGATCCCATCTGCCGTGCGGGCCTACCGGAGCGGGACGCTCAACAGCCGGGTGCCCGCGACGTTGCTCCTCGCGGTGGGCGGCGTGGTCCCCTCCATCACGAGCAGCCTCAACCGGTTCGGCGTCACCTCGGCGTTCTTCCTGGGCGAGCTGCTGGGTGTGGTCTTCCTCTTCCTGGGCTTCCTCGCCTCCATCGAGGTCTTCCGCGAGTTCCGGGTGCCCTTCACCAACAAGGTCCTCCGGGCCCGCCGCGCCGAGTAGCCGGGCGCGAGGCACCGGGCCGGGCCATGCCGCGGCGTCTCGGGTGACGGCGCCGCGTGCGAACGCGCAGGCTCCTGCCAGCGAACTCGCGCTATTCACACCCAGTGAGGACTACGCGGGTTGCCGCCCCTCACCGGACTCGCCGCGCCTCCGGAATGTGCCGACGCGAGCGTGCGCCGGCATGAATCTCGCCGTGGCAGCCGAGCGGGCCGGCCAGCTTGACGTCCTGATCATCCGTACTCCTCACCCCATGGGAATAGCGAGAAACGGCCGGCGGCGCTGGTGACATTCGCGTGACTCGTGCGACCTCGACGGGCGGCTACTATCCAGCCATGGAGCCACGCGTCGATCCCGCCCCGCCCGGCTGGGCCGGCCCCGTCACGCTGCAGGGCCGCCTGGTCCGCCTGGAGCCGCTCGCCCTGGAGCACGTGCCCGGGTTGGCCCGGATCGGGCTTGACCCCGCAATCCACCGCTGGACCCGTCTCCGCCCGACCGGCGAGGACGATCTGCGTGCCTGGGTCGGAACGGCCCTCGCCACGGCGACCAGCGGCGAGGAAGTCCCGTTCACCATCGTTCGGCAGGCAACGGGAGAGCCGATCGGCAGCACGCGCTACATGGCCATCGCGCCGGAGCACCGGCGGTTGGAAATCGGCTGGACCTGGTTGGGGCTCGACCACCAGCGGACGGGCGCCAACCGCGAGGCCAAGCGACTGCTCCTCGCCCACGCCTTCGAGACCCTGGGTGCCAACCGCGTCGAGTTCAAGACGGACTCGCGCAACGACAAGTCCCGTGCGGCGCTGCTCGGGATCGGGGCCCAGTTCGAGGGGATCTTCCGGAACCACATGCTCACGCCGCAGGGCATCCGACACTCGGCCTGGTACAGCGTGACGGTCGAGGACTGGCCCGCGGTCCGTGACCGCCTCGAGGCGGGCCTCGCCGCCCGGGGCTGAGCCGCCGCCCGGGGCTGAGCCGCCACCCCGGGCTGAGCAGACACCCGGGCCGCAATCCGGCCAACATCCGGCCGATACCGGGGCTGGCGCATCGGTGGCCGGTTCTGCCATCATCCGGCCAGCCGCGCAAGACCGACGAGCGCCCACAGAGGAGCATCCCGTGATCGATTGGATCATCCGCGTCCTGATCAACGCGGCCGGCGTCTATGTCGCCACCATGCTGCCGTTCACCAACATCACGTTCAACGTCGGCAACGACTGGTGGAAGCTCCTGGCGGTCGCCCTGATCCTGGCCCTGGTCAACAGCTTCATCAAGCCGATCGTCAAGCTCCTCTCGTTCCCGGTCAGCCTGCTCACCCTGGGGCTGGTTGGGTTCGTGATCAACGGCGCGATGCTGCTCCTGGTGGCCCTGGCCTCCGACCAGTTCAAGCTTGGCTTCAAGATCGGCGCCTTCCCGCCGACCCTGAACGCGGACGCCGTGGTCGGCGCAATCGCCGCGGCGTTCGTGATCAGCGTGGTGTCCACGCTCCTTGGGTTGGTCAATCGCGGGCGCAAGATCGTCTCCTAGCGACACGCGACACCTGCGCCGGCCCGGAGCGATGCGGATCGTTCCGACGCCGCTCCCCCGGCCCACGCCATGAGGCGCTCCGCCGGCGCGGCCCTCGGCGCGGCCATCGCCGCCGGCGCCCTGGCCGTCAGCGGCCCCGTGCTGGGTGCCGTCCTCGCACGAACGGAGCGGCGCATGAACCCGGTGGGGCCGGGGCCGCTCCCGCCGCCCTCCGACGCGGCGCGGCAGCTCCATGCCACCCTCCGGATCGCCGACCTCCACGCGGATTCGCTCCTCTGGGGCCGCGATCTCCGCCGGCGCGGGACGCGGGGCCACGTGGACGTCCCCCGCCTGATCGAGGGAAACGTCGCGCTCCAGGTCCTGTCGATGCCGGTGAAGACGCCGCGCCACCTCAACATCGAGCGCAACGAGCCCACCAGCGACGACGTCACGCTCATCGCCATCGCCCGGCGCTGGCCACCCGCCACCTGGCGGAGCCTCCTGGCCCGCGTCCTCCACCTCGCCGCCCAGGCGCGCCGGCTGGAGACCACTTCGGAGGGGCGGTTCCGGCTGATCGACTCGCGGGCATCGCTGGCCGCCTACCTCGCCGACCGGGCGGCCAACCCCCGGATCACCGCCGGCCTGCTGTCCATCGAGGGCGCGCACGCGCTCGAGGACGACCCGGCCAACGTCGAGGTGGTCGCCCACGCCGGGATCCGGATGATCTCGCCCGCCCACTTCTTCGACACCGCCTTCGGCGGCAGCGCCCACGGCGTTGAGCAGGGCGGCCTGACCGAGCGCGGCCGCGACATGCTCCGCCGGATGGAGGCGGGCGGCGTGATCTTCGACGTCGCGCACGCCTCGGCCCGGACCATCGACGACGCCCTTGCGCTCGCCACCCGGCCGGTCGTGGCCTCACACACGGGCGTCCGCGGTGTCCTCGACAACGCCCGGAACCTGTCCGACGCGCACCTGGACGGGATCGCCGCCACCGGCGGCCTGGTGGGCATCGGCTTCTGGGAGACGGCGTGCGGCGGGCCGGACCCGTCGTGGATCGCACGGTCCATCGCCTACGCCGTGGAGCGGGTCGGCGCCGACCACGTCGCCCTGGGCTCGGACTGGGATGGCGCGGTGCGGGTCCCCTTCGATGCCGCCGGGCTGGTCCACCTCACCGACGCGCTGCTGGCGGTGGGCCTCGGCGAGCCGGAGATCCGGGCCGTCATGGGCGAGAACGTGCTGCGGCTCCTGGGCGAGACGCTGCCGGACGCGTGAGCCCCATCATCGACGCGCGGCGCGCTAGGCTGTACCCGTGAATGCCCGTCAGCAACTGCGCGCCCGCCTCGACCGCGGCCCACTCGTCGCCGATGGCGCCTTCGGCACCCTCCTGTTCAGCCGCGGCATCCCCCAGCGCGCCTGCCTCGACGAGCTGCCCAGCAGCCGCCCCGACCTGGTGGGCGCCATCCACCGCGAGTACATCGACGCGGGCGCCGACATCATCGAGACGGGGACCTTCGGCGCCAACCGCCACCGGCTGGCCGCCTACGGCGAGGCGGGCAGCACGCTTCGTCTCAACCGGCGCGCGGCCCAGGTGGCGCGCGAGGCCCGCGACGTGGCCGGACGCGAGGTGCTGGTGGCCGGCTCCATCGGCCCGCTCGGCGCACCCACGCGCGAGCTCCTGACCCTGGACGACGCCCTGGTTCGCTCCATCTTCCGGGAGCAGATCGAGGGCCTGCTGGAGGGCGGCGTCGACGCGTTCATCCTGGAGACGTTCGTCGACCTGCGCCACCTCCTGCTGGCCATCGACGAGGTCCGCCGCGTCACGACGGACCTGCCCATCCTGGCCGAGCTCACGTTCGGCGAGGAGCTGGTGCTCGCCGACGGGACCACCCCCGAGGCCGCCGCGACCGCCCTCTTCGCCTCGGACGCCGACGTGATCGGCGTCAACTGCGGCGTGGGCCCGCAGGCTTGCCTCGAAGCATTGCGCGGCATGGCCAGCGCGTCGGGCGGCGCGAGCGGGCCGCGCCTCTCGATCATGCCCAATGCCGGCCTCCCGCAGCGCATCGAAGGCCAGTTCGTGTACGCCGCGGACGCCGACTACTTCGGCCGCATGGTGCCCAGCTTCGTCGCCGCCGGGGCGGCGATCATCGGCGGCTGCTGCGGGACCACGCCGGCCCACGTCGCGGCGATCCGGGCGGCCGTGGACCGGCCGCCGGCCCACGCCGAGGACGCGGACCGCACCACGGGCGTGTTGGCGGGCTACCGCGCCGCGTCCACGGAGCGTTCGTCGCCCCCCGAGCCCGCGGCCGTGGCGCCGCGCGCCACCCGGCCGGCCCCCGCCGCCAACGAGGACGCGCCGCCGCCAAGTCGCCTGGCCGTCGCGCTGGCCGAACGCCGGTTCGTGATCTCCGTGGAGATCGACCCGCCGCGCTCCATCCGAATCGAGCGGACCATCGAGGCAGCCCGGCTCCTCCAGGCCGCCGGCGTGGACGCGGTGAACATCAGCGACTCAGCGATGGCGCGGGTCCGCATGGGCGCGCTGGCCGTCGCGTTTGGCATCCAGCACGACGTGGACCTGGAGTGCGTGGTCCACCTGACCACGCGCGATCGAAACCTCATGGCCATCGAATCCGAGTTGCTGGGGGCGCATGCCCTGGGCGTTCGCAACATCCTCGCGCTGACCGGGGATCCGCCACGGGTGGGCGACTACCCAACCGGCACCGGCGTCTGGGACGTGGATTCCGTCGGGCTGGTGGAGATTCTCGCGCGCCTCAATCGCGGCGAGGACCAGGCCGGCTCCCCCATCGGGCAGCGGGCCGCCTTCACCATCGCCTGCGCGCTGGACCCCACGGCCGCCGACCAGAGCCGGGAATGGGACCGGCTGGAGAAGAAGCTGGCCGCCGGCGCGCACCTGATCATGACCCAGCCCCTGTACGGCGTGCCACAGGTGGAGGCGATGATCGAGGAGTCCCTCCGCCGCTTCGGCCCGGGGGGCTTCCCGGTCCCGGTGCTGCTGGGCGTCCTGCCGCTCCAGAGCGCCCGTCACGCGGAGTTCCTGCACAACGAGGTGCCTGGCATCACCATCCCGGAGCCCACGCGGGCGGCGATGCACGGCGCCGGTGACCGGGGCGCCGAGGTGGGCCTGGAGATCACCCTCGCCCTGCTGGAAGAGGTCGAAGCGCTGGTCGCCGGGACCTACGTCATGCCCAGCTTCGGCCGCTACCAGCAGGCCGCCGAGCTGGTCCGCCGGATCCGGGCCCGTCACCCGGAGCGCGCCGCGCCGCCAGCCGCGAACACCAGGGCTGACGCGCCACCCGCCGCGTCGGCATCATGAGGCCATGAACCTGCCCTTCGTCGATCCCAGGTCGCGGACGCCCCGGCGTCTCGCCCGGACCCTCCTGGCGCTCGCCGTGCTGCTGCTCGCGGCCGCCCCGGCGCTTGCGGCCAGCCCGCCGCCCGGCCCGCCGGCTGGGCCGCCCTGGCCGGCTCCCCAGGTCGATCGCGCCGTCTACGACTATGCGGGCGCCTTCCAGCCCGCGACGGTCGCCAGCGTCGAGGCCACGATCGACGAGATCGAGGCGCGAACGGGCGCGGAGGTCGTCGTCTACACCCAGATCGCCGGCTACGGCGTCTCCCAGTCGGAAGCCAAGTCCGACGCGGCGTCGCTGATGGACCAGTGGGGCGTCGGCCGGAAGGGCTTCGATGACGGCCTGGTGATCCTGTTCGACCTGGACCCCACCAGGATCCACGGGCAGGTCTTCCTGTACGGCGGGGCGGGCTACCTGTCGACGTACATGAGCGAATCGGATCTCCAGGGCCTGTACGACAACGAGATGCTGCCGCTCCTCAAGGCCGCCGACCTGGACGGGGCGATCACGGTGGCACTTGCCCGGGTCAATGCCAGCACCACGCCCGAGCACGCCAGCGCGCTCCAGACCGCACGCCAGGTGGATGCCGCGGTGGGCCTCATCGGCGGCCCCCTCGTGCTCATCCTGATGGTGGGTTGGGGCGTCCGAAACTGGCTCCGCTACGGCAAGGACCCCGTCTACCTCGACGACGACTCGATCCTGATGGCCGGCCCCCCGCCCAAGCTGACGGCCGCCACGGCGTCGGCGCTGATGGAGGGCAAGGCGACGCGACGCGCGCTGACCACGGCGATGCTGGATCTGGCCAGCCGCGGCAAGATCACCTTCCGCGAGGAGAAGAAGCTCCTGGGCCTGGGCGGCACCAAGGTCGGCATCGACACGGATCCGCCGGCCGGCGACGAGGTCGCCGAGGCGCATCGCGCCCTGAACGCGCGCCGGCCCCTGGGGGATGCGGAGCACTACGCGCTGGAGAAGCTCCGCTCGCTGGCCTCCAACGGCCTCCTGGAGGCCAGCGATGTGCCCAAGTTCGGGACGCACGTGGGGACCTTCGACACCAGGTTGGAGGCCTCGCTGGCCTCCAACGGCTGGATGACCGAGGCCCCCGGCAAGGTCACGGCGCGCTGGGCGGGTCGCGGCTTCCTGGGCCTGTTCGGCGGGATCGTCATCCTGATCGCCGCCTTCAACCTGCCCAGCGCCGGGCTGACCATCGTGGGCGTCGCGGCCATCCTCGGGGGGATCGCGCTCCTGGTCCTGTCCAGGGCGATGCCGGCGGTCACCAAGGGTGGAGCCATGATCCGCGCCCAGCTGCACGCCTACCGGCGGACACTCCAGAAGACGATGGAGCAGGCACGCTCCATGCAGCAGGTCGTGGACCAGGCCGGGCTCACCTGGCTGGAGACGCCGGACCAGGCCGTGGTCTGGGGGACGGCGCTGGGGCTCCAGTCCGAGATCGAGGGGGTCCTGGCCCGCTCGCTTGAGGACGTTCAGGCGGGCCGCTCCACCAACTCCGCCATGTACTTCCCGATCTGGTACACCAACAGCGCCGGCCAATCGTTCGGCGCGGCGGCGGGCGGCGGGGCCACCGGTGGCCTCTTCTCCAGCTCGCCGATCCCCGACCTCGGGGGGATGATGAGCGCCCTGGGGACCATCGGGAACTCGCCGGCGTCCAGCGGCTCCAGCAGTGGTGGCGGCGGGTTCAGCGGCGGGGGCTCGGGCGGGGGCGGGGGCGGCGGGGGCGGCTTCTAGGGTCGGTGGCCCCGGGGGCGGCTCGCCGGTCTTCGGGCTCGGGTACACTCCGGGCATGGGCGCAGTCGAGACAATGGACCAGTTCTTCGAACTCCTCAACGGCGGTGACCGCGTGGGTGCCGTGGCGTTGATGGCGGAGACCACGGAGATGCGCGTCCACGTGGGCGACAGCGTGCAGACGCTGCGCGGCGTGGAGCGAGTGGGCGGCTGGTTCCTGCGCTCGGACCGTGGGCTCAAGATGATCCCGGGCGACGTCCGCGACACGGGCAACACCTACGAGGCGGACATCGTCGTGGTCCGGCCCGGCGCCCAATCACAGCACCTGGATGCCACCTTCCGGGTCGAGGGCGGCAAGATCACCAGCATCAACCTGGCGCCTCGCCGCTGACGCGCCCGCCCAAGGGCGGAGCCTGCCCCGCGGGGGCCCATCGGCGTCACTCGCCCGCCGCGCCACCCGCGCGGTCACGTTCCAAACCGATGCTACGGCGCCTTGCTGGGTGCCTTGGACGGGGCCGGTGACGTCGCATCCTTGAAGCCGCTGGGGACCGCGGCGGGGATGATGAGCGTGTCGCCCGCGACGATCCTGTCCGGGTTGGGGTACTTGTCCTTGTTGACGGCGATCAGGTCTGTGAGCGGGACCCCAAACTTGGCCGCGATCTTTGACATGGTGTCGCCCGGCGCGACCTGGTACGTCAGCGCGGCCGGCGGTGGCGTGGTGGTGGGCGCAAAGCTGAACGTGGCACCGGGGCTCCGACTGGGGACGGGCAGCGGCGTCGGCGTGGCCTTGGGCCCGCCCAGGCCCAGCATGCCCGGAAGGAAGAAGAGGCCCACGGCGGCCAGCACCAGCACCAGGAACAGGAGCACCACCCTGGGCACGGCCGGGACGCCCATCCGCGTGCGGAGCATGGGATAGGCCTCAAAGCGCGGCGGCTCCTCCCAGGCCGGCCCCGAATCGCCGGACCGGCGACGCCCACGCGTGTCCCCGACCTTGGGGCGGCCACGTGGGATCAGCCCGGAAACCCGCCCGAAGGCGCCGCCGCCGGAGCGGCCTTCTCGCCCGTCGGAGCGGCCGCGCCCCCGGCCGTCATCGTGATCGCGGACCCGTGCCGGGACGTCGTCGTCGGCATCGTCGTCATCGTCGTCATCGGCACGGGACGGCCACCCTGCCGCGGCACGGCCGGACGCCTCGGGCGGCACAAACCGCGGCAAGCCGGTGCCGTCCCGTCCCTCGGCCGCGGGCGCGGGCGCGGGCGCCGCTGGCACACCGTCCATCGCAATCCGGTGCGCGAGGCTCCCGCTGAGGCCCGACTCTCGACGACGAACGCCCGCGAAGTCCGCCGGCTCCGTCGCAGAGCCAGCATTCCTGCGCGTGCGGTGCTCATCCTCAACCGAGCCCAGCCACGGCGGCGGGGCGGCCCACCCGCGCGCGGGATTCCGACCACCGGCGCCCTGGTCCTGGGGCGCGGCTGGCGGCCGGGCGGTGTGCACCCTCGCGCCCTCGCGGCGAGCCCAGTCCTGGAACGTGGGGCACAGTGCGAAGGCGCTCGACAGGCAGTACGCGTCCTGGTGGGCAAGAGCGCGCGGCGCTGGGCGGACCTCCGCGAAGCAGCGATGGCGCGCGTCGGGGCTGCTGGCCCGGCCCTCCCGGTCGTCATCAAAGGCGACGAATGGGCAGGCGGGGGCGCCGTCGACGATGGGCAGCCCGCGATCGGTCATCGGACCGATGATACCCGGGCCCCGTCGCGGCGCGGAACCCCCCCCTACCGCCCCAGCGACTCCAGCAGCGCCGCGGTCGCGTCGACCACCTTCGCCTGCTGGTCGGCTCGCGAGATTGTCGCCGGCGGGTCGTTGGGTTGGCCCGTGTACCAGCCCATCTGCTCGTGGTTGCCGCCCTGGATCACCAGGACCACGGGAGTCGCCGGGATGTTCGCCAACGCCTTGGGCCCCGCGTAGCTGGCCACCCCCGCGTCGAGCGACCCATACGCGATCAGGACCCGGATCGGCTGCGTCGAGATGTCCGTCGCCGAGTAGGCCGCCCAGAAGATGAGCCCTTCGGCCGCCCCGGGATGCCCGGACAGGTACTGCGCGGCCATCGCCCCGCCCAGCGAGTGGCCGCCAATCGCCCAGTGGCGGATCTCCGGGTGCGCGGCCATCGCCGGCGTGGCTCCTTCGAACCCCAGGACCGCCAGGTTGAGCGGCATCGGCACGATCTCCACCAGGTAGCCGCGGGCCGCGATGGCCGCCGCCGACGGCGCGTACGCCGCCGGGTCCACCTTGCCGCCCGGGTAGAAGACGAACCCGGTGGTGGGGGCGCCCGAAGCGGGCGCGAACACCAGCCGGCCATCCTCGCGGGCGAACCGGACCATTGGCGTGGAGACCAGCGCGGCCGAGGCCTCGGGCAGGTTGGGCTGCGGGATGGCGAAGTAGCCGATGGCGCCAACGATCGCCAGCAGCAGCACGACCAGGACGGCGTAGGCGGCCTTCCGGCGGCGGCTCCGGCCGCGACGTGGGGCGGCCGCCGCGGAGTTCGGCGCGCCGGCCGGGGTGGGTGCAACGGAGGTCGAGTCGGGCTGAGTCTGGCTCACAAGGGCTCCAGTTCGTTCGTCACGGCCGGTCAGGCCGGTCAGGCAGGATGCTGGGCGAGGAACGGCAGGATGACCGCCATGAACGCCTCCGCCCGCTCCTCGAAGGGAAGGTGGCCGGCGCCGTCGATGACGTCCAGGCGCGCGCCCGGGATGGCGGCCGCCAGCGCCTCGCCCCGGGCCAGCGGGATCCACGGGTCAACCCGGCCCCAGATCACCTGCGTCGGGACGGTCAGCGAGTTCAGCGCGCGGGGCAGCGCGTTCCCGCCCTGGTCGCGCGAGACCGCGAGCAGCGCCAGGTCCCAGTCGCGCGTCCTGGCCTGTGCCTGGTAGCCCACGGCGACGGCGGGCGTCACGAAAGCGGGGTCCGCGTACGCGGAGCGGAGCAGGTCGACCAGCGCATCCGGCGAGATCAGCCGGCGGATCGCCTGGCGGGCCACCTGCTGCACCGGCGGCAGCTGGAGCGCCCCGGACGCCAGCGCCTGGCCGACCCCCGCCAGGGCGCCACCCTCGCCCGGCTCCCGTGCCGCCGCGTCCACCAGGACCAGCGCCGCCACCCGCTCCGGCGCCGCCATGGCCACGTGCAACGCCACGCTCCCACCCATCGAGTGCCCGGCCACCACGGCCCGCCGGATCCCCAGCGCGTCCATGACGGCGAGGACGTGGCGGGCCTGCGCCGCATGCGACGTGTCGGTATCCCAGCGCTTCTCGCTCAGGCCAAAATCCAGCAGGTCCAGCGCAACGACACGATACCCGGCGGCCGCCAGCGCCGGGACAGTGAGCCGCCACGAGAAGGTCGACCCGCCGAAGCCGTGGATCAGCACCACCGCGGGGGCTCCGGGCGCGCCGGCCTCCATGACGGCGGTCCGACCGGCCTCACCCGGGACCTGGATCAACCGCGCGCCCGCGGGCAGCAGCGTGGCGGGGTCGTCGTCCGGCGAGGCCGGCAGCGGGACCAGGTAGGAGGCGGCCAGCACCACGGCAAGCAGCACCAGGACGGCCCGGCCGAGCCACAGGAGGATGCGTCGCAGGCTCATGGGTTCGATGCTACCAGCGACGGCGCGTGACCCCCCGGAGCCGCGTGCCGCTCCGGCCGCGGCGCCTCCGCGAGCCCGGGGCCGCCCGCGCAGCCCGGGCTGCGCTAGCATCCCGCCATGACTGACACCGACCGCACCCCGCTCGAGCTTGTCCGCCTCCTGCACGCGTCCACCAACGCCCTCGCGGCCGAGGTCTGGGCGCTTGGCCCGCAGGCCACCGCCCGTCCCGCCGAGGGCGAGTGGTGCGCCAACGAGGTGCTGGGCCACCTGATCGAGGCCGACAGGCGCGGGTTCGCCGGGCGGATTCGGACGGTCATTGCCGAGGATCGGCCCACGTTCGTGAAGTGGGACCAGCCCGGTGTCGCGGCGGCCCGGAAGGACAACCTGCGCGACCCCGGCGAGCTCATCCAGGAGTTCATGTCGGCCCGGGAGACGGACCTGGCCTTCATGGCCGAGCTGGACCCGGCGGTCATGGCCCGCGTGGGGATCCACCCGACCGTCGGCGAGCTGAGCGTCGGCGACCTGCTCAACGAGTGGGTCCATCACGACCGCGAGCACCTCGCGCAGATGCTGGCCGTGACCCAGTCGCAGGTCCGCCCGTTCATGGGCAACGCCCAGAAGTTTGGGCAGCCCAAGCCGTAGCGACCGGAGGAGCCCCAGGATGGCCGAGGCAGGCGGGTCCAATTCGGGCGGGACGGCGGGTTCGGGCGGCAGCCCCACCTTCGACGTCGTCATCGTGGGCGGCGGCACCGCCGGCTGCGTCGCGGCCACCCGGCTGACGGAGGACCCCAACCGGCGCGTGCTGCTGCTGGAGGCCGGCCCGGACCCGTGGCCGCTCCCCGAGATCGTCGGCGACGCCAAGATGCAGAACCGGCTCCTGATGGAGTCCGACTACCTCACGGTGATCCCCACCCGGCGCCACGCCGACGGGAGCGACTACTACTCCCTGGCCGGCCGGATCATGGGCGGCGGGTCGTCGGTCAACGTCATGTCGGTCATCCGGCCGCAGCGCGCGGACCTGGACGGCTGGGCGGCCCGCGGTAACCCCGACTGGACGTACGAGCGCTGCCTGCCCTTCATGCGAGCGATCGAATCGGACCAGGAGTTCACCGATCCCGCGCTCCACGGCACCACCGGGCCGCTCTTCGTGCGGCGCGGCTTCAGCCTGGACGACCCCATGTCGCCGCCGGTCCAGGCGTTCCTTGACGCCGCCTACGCGCTGGGCCTGCCGCGCTGCCCGGACCTGAGCGTCGCGGATCCGTACGGCGTGGCCGTCTCGCCCTACAACATCCGCGACGGGCGCCGGCAGTCCGCCACGGTGGCGTACCTGGCGCTCGCGCGCGAGCGGCCGAACCTGACCATCGTGGACCGGGCCTCGGCGCGGGGCCTGCGCTTCGACGCGACCGGCCGGCGGCTCACCGGCGTGGAGTACGAGCGCGACGGCGCGCTGCACACGGCGAGCGGCGACCAGGTGGTGCTGGCGGCCGGGGTGTACGGCACGGCCAAGCTGCTGATGCTGTCCGGGGTGGGCGATCCCGCGGAGCTGGGCCGCCACGGCATCGCGGTCGGCCACGAGCTGCCCGGCGTGGGCCGCAACTACCAGGACCACGCCGTGGTGTACGCCACGTTCGAGGGGAAGCAGTCGTTCGACACCACCTGGGTGGTCCCCCGCTTCCGCCTGATCACCCGGCACCACGCCTTGACGGACGCACCGAACTTCCACATCAACATGCGGGCGCCCACCAAGGTGGTGGGGCTCAAGCCGCTGCTGCCCGTCTCGGCGCACCTGCTGGAGCAGCGCGGCGAGGGTCGGGTGCGGCTCTCCTCGGCGGACCCCGGGGAACCGGTGGAGATCGATTCGGGGATGCTGGAGCACCCGGACGACGTGCGCGCCATGGTGGAGGCGCTCCGCTTCGTGGACGAGCTGGTCCACCGGCCGGGGCTGACCGACGAGTGGTACGGGCCGCTGGTCACGCCCGAGGCGGACGAAGATTGGGCGGACTTCGCCCGCCGGACGTACGACAGCTACCACCACGGGGTGGGCACGTGCCGGATGGGGCCGGCCTCGGACCCGCTGACGGTGGTGGACCAGGGGCTGCGGGTCCACGGGCTGGACAACCTGTGGATCGGCGACGCGTCGATCATGCCGTCGGTCACGCGGGCGAATACGAACTTCACGGCACTGCTGATCGGCGAGCGGCTGGCGGACTTTTTGGTGCAAATGGGCTGACGAGGCCTGGCGCCGCGGCCCGGCTCCCCTCGCGCCCCGCCCCTACTTCAGGTCCGCCTCCACCAGGAGCAGCTCCCCGCGGAAGGCACCCAGCGGGTGGTAGTAGGTGATCGCGATGGTGCGGCCCCCGTTCGATGCCAGCTCGGGGTGCTGGATCGCCGCGTAGTCGAACGAGCCGCTGGGCGCCGGGGCGCCTTCGAAGGCCACGGCGGTCCGGGACCAGGGCCCTTCGGGTCGATCCGCCGTCCGGAGCACCGCCCGGCCGCTCAGCGCCTCGCTGTGGACGGCCAGGTACCGGCCAAGGAACGGGTTGAACGCGACCGAGACGGCCCCGGGGATGCCCGACAGGACCTCGGTGGCCGCGCCGGGATCGGTCCCCCATTGGCTCCCCGTCCAGAAGCGCCAGGCGGCGCGATCCGTCGCCGAGGCGAGGGGCGCGCGGCCCACGCGGTAGTCGCCGGATCCGATCGGCGCTCCGTAGGCCACGACGTTGTCGCCGTCCACGAACGCGTAGCCGAGGAGCGGGTCCGCGCCCTGGAAGAGCAGCCCCGGCTCGCGGCGCGCCACCGTGGGCCCGGCGGCGATCCGTGCGACACCGATCCCCACGTAGTCATAGGTGAGCGGCCCGCGCACCCGCAGCTTCAGGTAGAAGACCAGGCCACCGCCGGCCCCGTCCGCAACGACCGAGGTGGGCCAGAGCGCGACCCTGGGACCGCCCGCCGCGTTGGCGGCCTGCTCCTCGGCGTCGAACGGCAACAGCGCTCCGGGCACGCCCTTCGTGTCGAGGGGCTCGCTGACGACGAGGGGCTTGGCGGGATCGGCCAGCGCGGCCGTGTTCGAACGGCCGCTGCTCCCGTCCACGCCCTTGGCCGTGGACAGGGTGTCGCCGAAGGTCCACAGGACCCGGCCGCCGATGAGCGCCGACGCGCCGCCATCACGCGCCGTGACGGTGGCCGGGGAGCCGATCGGGCCGAGGACGCGGGTGCCGGTGACCTCGACTCGCGGCGCGTTCACCGCTTGCCAGCCAGCCCAGGCCACGGTCGCCACGACGACCAGCGCGAGCGGAACGAGGCCCAGCCGCCCACGACGCCCCAACCTTCGCGGTCCCTCCCCCGTCAGCATGCCCCGAGGATAGCGAGGCGCGTCCCGAGCGCAACCGGCACCGAGGGATCGGCGCCGCGCAGGGGGTCGTTTGACAGCCCGCGCGTACCCCGGGACACTCTCCTGACCGAACCCACAGCAGCCAACCGCGTCCCGAGGAGCGAACCATGTCGCGTCTGACCAGCCTCCTGGCCCCCAAGACCGTCGCCCGCGCCCACTGCGACGTCCCGTGCGGCATCTACGACCCGGCCCAGGCCGTCCTCGCCGCGCGCACCGTCGCGCGCATGGTCGAGCTCATCGGCCAGCTGGACCCGGCCTCCACCTCGGTCGAGGACCGCGCCAAGTTCGTCCGCTGCGTCAACGTCAAGGAGCAGCACGCCGAGCTGGTCAAGCACGAGGTCCAGGTCATCTGGTCGGACTACTTCAAGCCGGTCCATCTCGAGGCCACCCCGGACCTCCACACCAAGGTCTGGAACCTCCTGAAGCTCGCGGGCGAGAACAAGCAGCACGTGGACGCGGCCCTGGCGGCCCGCCTCGAGGCCGCGGTCAAGGAGTTCGCCGACATCTTCTGGGCGACCAAGAAGTAGTCGAAGCCTCCGGGGCCGAAGGTCGTCCGACCTTCCCCTCCTTCGAACCCATGACGACGCCGGGGCAGGATCCGTCCACCCCGGCGTCGCCGATTCCCGGGGGCGGGGCCGGGGTCGGCGCCGAAGCCGAACCCGACGCGCCCGGCCCGGCCGTGAACCTGGCCCCCGACGTCCATCGACCGCCGCTCGCCGAGTCCATCCGCGGCCCGTGGCGAATCGTCGTCGAGGAGGCCTCCATGCTGCCCGCGATCCATCCGGGCGATTGGCTGCTGGTCGATCCCACCGTCACCCGCTGGCCGCGCCGCGGCTCCATCGTGGTCTTCCGCGAGCCAGAGACCGGCACGCTCTCGATCAAGCGCGTGGCCGGCCGGCCCGGCGACTGGATGCCGTTCGAGGAGGGCTACCTCCACCTGGAGGACGACGAGGCCTGGCTCCTCTCGGACGCGGACGAGGCGACCTGCCAGGCGGCCGGCTTCGGACCGCCGATCGACTCGCGCCGCTACGGTCCCGTGCTGCTGGAGCACCTGGTGGGCCGCGCCTGGTTCCGCTACGGTCCGGCGGAGCGGTTCGGCCTGTTGCCCGGACGTCCGCGGGTTCGCTGAGCGGCGTCAACACGACCCGGTTCATCCCCGGGCAGCTCGACCCCAGTCCCGTTCGTTACCCCGGCCCGTTCCTACCCCGAGGTATGAAACGGCATGTTCCGGAGGCCGCAACCGACGGTTTGTGCCGAATCCGTCCTCGTGGGTATGAGATCGACCGATCCGCGGGTTCCACGAGGCCACCCAACCCACCAGGGACCGACCCGGAACCCGGACCTGCGCAGGTTCATACGCATGGGTATGAAGTCGCCGTCCTGGGCAGGTCCACTCGGGCGCCGGCGGCCGCCAGCACCGCCGCGACCAGCGCCAGCGAGCCCGGGGCCTCGACCCAACCCGTTCGTTACCTCGACCCCGTTCTTACCCCAGGGTATGAGGCGGCACGTTCCCGAGGGCGCGGCCAGCGGTTTGGGCCTAATCCTTCCCCGAGGGTAGGAGATCGACCGAATCACGTGTTCCGCGAGGGCGCAAGTCCCACCGGGAGCCCTCCCGAGACCGGCAATCGTGCAGGTTCATACCCAGGGGTATGACGTGGCCGTCCTGGGTGGAACCCGCGGGCCTGGCGCCACTCCCCCTACGCCGTCCCCAGCACCAGCGCGCCCAGGCCCAGCGCGAACAGGCTGAGCAGCGCCGCCGCCAGGAACCCCGCCTGGAGCGGCCGCCAGCCCACCGCGCGGAGCTGCGTCACGTCCGTGTTCAGGCCCACGCCTACCAGCGCCACCAGGATCAGCGCCTTCGACGCCTCCGAGAACGCCGATGACAACACCGCCGGGAAGACGTGGAGCGAGTTGAGTGCCGCCATGACGATGAACCCCACCACGAACATCGGCACCAGGCGCGCCCAGCGCCAGCGGCTGGCCGCCGCGACCTTGTCCGTGGCCCGCGCCATCCCGGAGCGCATGTACAGGATCCCGATGAGCACCACCAGCGGCCCCATCAGCGTGTTGCGCGTCAGCTTCACGATCGTGGCGATCTCGCCCGCGGCCTGCGAGTAGGCGAAGCCCGTGGCCGTCACCTGGCTGGTGTCGTTGACCGCCACCCCCGCCCAGTGGCCAAAGAAGCTGTCGCTGAACGACAGGGCGTGCCCGATCAGCGGGTAGAGCAGCACCGCCAGGGTCCCGAACAGCGTGATGGTCGCCACGGCGAACGAGACGTCGCGCTCCTCCGCCTCGATCACCGGCGCCGTCGCCGCGATCGCCGAGTTCCCGCAGACCGCCGTCCCCACCGCGATCAGCATGGCCAGCCGCGGCGGCAGCCCCAGCAGGCGGCCCAGCAGCAGGACCAGGCCCAGCGCGAACGCCATGCAGGCCAGCACGACCAGCAGCGAGCCCAGACCCGTCGCCACCACGTCACCGAACGACAGCCGCGCCCCCAGCAGCACGATGCCGAGGCGCAGCGGGGTCCCCATCGCGAACTTGATCCCGGGCTTCACCCTGGCCGATGGCCGCGCCAGGTTGGCCACCACGAGACCCAGCGCAACGCCGACGGTGACCTCGCTGATGATCTTGGGCAGGATCAGCGTGGAGGCGCGCGCGACCACGGCCAACGCGATCACCAGGAGCAGGCCCGGCAGATTCTTCCGGACCACGGCCATGGACAGCCCGTTCAGCACGCCACCCTCCCCTACAGCACAGCGGACGGATCATACGGCCGCGGGCGGGCGCCAACGACGAGCCGGCGTCGAGGGCGGCCGGGCCAACGGCGGCCTCAGCCGGCCGCCACCAGCTCGCGGCCCAGCAGGTCGATGTGGTCGAGGTCGCGCGGGATGAAGTCCTGCAGGAAGAGCCGCTCCACCCCGGCGGCGGCCAGCCGGGCGACCATCGCCCGCGCCTCGTCGGGCGTGCCCAGGATCCAGCGGTGACGCCGCTGCTCAAACCAGGCCGCGCGTCCGTCCGCCACCCCAAGCTCGTCGAACAGCGCCTCCTGGCGCGCCTCCACGTCCGCGGCCGTCTCGCCGACCAGGGTGGACACCATCGCCGAGCGCGTCATCGTCCCGGGGTCACGCCCCGCGGCCCGGCACGCCGCCACCACGTCGCGCAGCTTGCCGGCGATCTCGTCAGGGCCCGCGCTGGTCACGTTGAACTCGTCGGCCCAGCGCGCCGCCAGCCGCATCGAGCGTGCGCTGCCGCCCCCGCCCACGATGATCCGCGGCCGCGCCGTCCCGTCGGCGCCCAGCGGCCGGCCCTCCACCTGCACCGCCTTCGGCCGGAAGCGCGCCGATTCCACCCGGACCTGCGCCCCCTCGTGCGACCAGCCATCCGGCTCCGTCCAGAGCCCGTGGAGCACCGCCAGCTGGTCCTCCAGGAGGCTCGCCCGGTCCCCGATCGGCGGGAATGCCAGGCCCAGCGGCAGGTGATCGGCGGCATTCCAGCCGGCCCCCACGCCCACCTCGATCCGCCCGCCGCTCATGTGGTCCACCGTGGTGACCTGCTTGGCGAACGTCCCCGGGTGGCGAAACGTGACCGGCGAGACCAGCGTGCCCAGGCCGATCCGCTCCGTCTCGCGGGCCAGCCCCGCCAGGACCGTCCAGGCATCGGTCGTGGGCCGGTCTGCGGCGCCGGGGAAGCTGGCGAAATGGTCCGACCGGAAGAAGGCCTCGAAGCCCACCCGCTCCGCCCGCCGGGCGATCGCCAGCTGGTCCTCGTAGGAGAGACCCTGCTGGGCCTCGATCATCAGCGCATACCGCACGTCATCACCTCGCCGGGCCGCCCCGAATCCTTCCGAACGCAAGAATTGTCCAGATCGATAGAATAGTTCGTCTGATGCGAACTATCGACCGTGGCTCCTCGCCCGACCTCATCGCGGCCATCCTGGCCGAGGTGAAAGGCAGCCTGCGTGAGCTCCGCTGCGGGACCACGGAGCGAATGATCCGCCTCGGCGTGAGCATGACGCAGATGCACGTCCTGTGGCTGCTGGAGCACCACGGCGACGTGCCCATGAGCCGGCTCGCCGAGCTCCTGGACGTCTCGGTCTCCAACTCCACCGGCCTCATCGACCGGATGGAGGAGCACGGCCGGGTGGAGCGAGTCCGCGTCCCGGACGACCGCCGCCTGGTCCTGGTCCGCCTGGGGCCGGAGGGCATCCGGGTGCTGCGCGAGTTGGAGGACTCGCACCACGTCCGGCTGCAGCGAGCCCTGGCCCACCTGGATCCCGCGCGACTGTGCGGCGTCCTCGAGGCGTTCACGGACTTCCACTCGGCCATCGAAGCAGACCTTGGTCCGCATGCTCACGTCCACGCCGCCCTCGCCGGCGGCAGCTCACCAATCGACACCATCGCCAGCGACGACCCGGCCGCGTCCCCAGCCGCGCCGGCTCCCGTCGTCCAGTAACAGGAAGGAACCATGGAATCACTCCCGGCTGAAGCCCCCGGCGGTCACGCGTCCCTCGCCGCGGCGGCCGTGCACCTGTCCCATCGCGAGAAGATGGAGATCCTCTTCGCGGTCCTCCTTGGCCTCTTCCTGAGCTCGCTCGACCAGACCATCGTGGGCACGGCGCTGCCCCACATCGTGACGGAGCTCAAGGGCAACGACTACTACACCTGGGTCGTCACGATCTACCTGCTCACCAGCACCATCACCATCCCGTTCTACGGCAAGCTGTCCGACCTGTACGGCCGGAAGCCCATGCTGCTGATCGGCATCTCGCTGTTCCTGGTCGGCTCGATGCTGGCCGGCCTCAGCCAGGAGATGTGGCAGCTCATCCTGTTCCGCGGCATCCAGGGCGTCGGCGCCGGCGCACTCTTCCCCATCGCCCTGGCGATCATCGGCGACCTGTTCTCCCCCGCCGAGCGCGGCAAGTACCAGGGCCTGTTCGGGGCGGTCTTCGGGATCAGCTTCCTGGTGGGCCCGGCCCTCGGCGGCTTCCTGACGGACGCCGTGAGCTGGCACTGGGTCTTCTACGTGAACCTGCCCATCGGCCTGGTCAGCCTGTACGTCATCGCGCGGGTGCTGCCGAACATCCGTCGGCCGGAGATCACGCACCGCCTGGACTACCTGGGCGCGCTCGTCTTCACCGTCGGCATCGGCCTCCTGCTGGTGGGCCTGACCAACAAGTCCGGCGTGGATCCGCAGACGCGCGCCCAGAACGAGTGGACCACGCCCGCGGTCATCAACCTGATCGCCGCCGGACTGGCGCTCCTGGTCGTCTTCGTCTTCATCGAGTCGCGGGCCAAGGAGCCCATCGTCCCGCTGGGCCTCTGGCGGAACCGCACGTACACGCTGTCGGTGCTGTCCACCTTCCTGGTCAGCTTCGGCTTCTTCGGTGCCGTCATCTTCATCCCGCGCTGGTTCCAGGTGGTCCGCGAGATGGGCGCGACCGAATCCGGCTACCAGATGCTGCCGCTCCTGGGCGGCCTCATCTTCAGCTCCATCAGCACGGGGCAGCTGATCTCCCGGACCGGCCGCTACAAGGCGATCATCGTGGGCGGCATCGCCGTGATGACCGTCGGCGTGTTCCTGCTCTCCGGTCTCCACGCAGACACCGACATCCGGGTCTTCTGGTTCTGGATGTTCGTCACCGGCCTGGGCATCGGGCCCACGATGTCGGCGTTCACCCTGATCGTGCAAAACGCGGTCCCGGTCCAGCAGCTGGGCGTCGCCACCAGCAACCTGACGTTCTTCCGCCAGATCGGCGGCTCCGTGGGCCTCGCGGTCCTGGGCACGCTCTTCGCGACCTCGCTGCGCGACCAGCTCCCGGGCCAGATCAGGCCGGTGCTGGACGAGATGACGGCCAGCGTGCCGCCCAGCTTCCAGCAGCAGTGGGCCGGGTTCCTGTCGAGCTTCGGCGGCTCGGGCACGCAGAGCCTGGACCTCAACGAGTTCACGGGCATCCACCAGAGCCTTGGCGGGGCGATCGCCAGCGGCGCCGCCAAGGCAGTCGAGGCCCAGCAGGCCGGGGCCGGGGCCGGCGTGACCCAGCTCTTCGCTCCATACAACGGCAAGCTGGATCACGCCTTCTTCGAGGCCTTCAGCCTGGGCATGGGGCAGGTGTTTGCGTTCGGCATCGCGACGACGGCCGGCGCCGTGATCCTGTCGCTGCTCATCCGCGAGATCCCGCTGCGCAAGACCATGGGTCACGCGCCCGCCGGCGCGCCTGCGCGTGCTGCCGCGGGAGCGCCGGGTGCGGCGCCGGATGGCGCGCCGTCCGGTGCTCCAGCCGGAACCGCGGGCTAGTGGCATGAGCGGCCGGGACCCGCACGTCGCCGCCGCTCCCTTCCCCGCCCGCCTGGTGGCCCCCGGGGCGTCGGCGGCCGCCTTTCGGGCCGCGCTCCCGGTGGCGGACCTCCCGCTTGGGGGCCTCCGGCGCGTCTCGTTCGACGACCTCGACGTCCTGCTCGCCCACACGACGGGCGGGCTCGTCGCGGTCGAGGATCGCTGCCCCCACATGGCCGTCCCGCTCTCGGTGGGTCGGCTGGAGGGCTGCATCGTCTACTGCCCGCTCCACAACGGCGCCTTCGACCTGGCCAGCGGGGATCCGCACCAGATGCCCAGTGTTGGTGGCCTCAACCCGGACGGGTCCCCGTCGGCGCCCTGGTCGCCCAGCGGCGTGCCGGTGAAGGCCGACGTCCAGGGTCCCAAGTTCGAGGCCCGCCGCCTCACCCGGGTCCGTCGTTTCCGCTACTTCCCCGTCAGGGTGGTGGACGGCGCGATCGAGGTGGCGATCCCCGCCTGAGCGGCGGCCTCAGGACGACCGCGGTGGGCGCCGCACATGGCGGCAGCCGGGCAACCGGTCGTGGGGGCCTAGAGGTGGCGGTGGCCGTCGTGCGTGGCGGCGCCCCGAACCGGTCCGTGTCCGCCGTTGCCGCCCTCGGCCGACGGCTGCGCCGCGTCGTGCTCGGCCTGGACCAGCGGACGGTACTCGCGGAGGATGCGGACCACCTCGTCGGGGTCGTCGGTGACGCTCAGCAGATCCATATCGCCCGGCGAGATGGCGTTGGCGGGCAGCATGGTGGCGCGCATCCAGTCCACGAGGCCCTGCCAGTAGGCCGTGCCGACGAGGATCACCGGGAAGTGGTGGATCTTGCCGGTCTGGATCAGGGTCAGCGCCTCGCTCAGCTCGTCCAGTGTCCCAAAGCCGCCCGGCATGATCACGAAGCCGTCCGCGTACTTGACGAACATGACCTTGCGGGCGAAGAAGTAGCGAAACTCCACGCCCAGGTCGACGTACGGGTTGATGGCCTGCTCGCGCGGCAGCTCGATGTTGCAGCCGATCGACAGCCCGCCGGCCTCGTGGCAGCCCCGGTTGGCCGCCTCCATCACCCCGCCGCCGCCGCCCGTCATGACGGCGTAGCCCTCCTCCGCCAGCCGCGCGCCAATCTGGCGAGCCAGCTCATACGTCGGATGACCCTCCGGGGTCCGGGCGGACCCGAAGACGGTGATGGTGGGGCCGATGCCCGCCAACGCATCAAAGCCCTCGATGAACTCGGAGAGGATCCGCAACACGCGCCACGGGTCCGTGTGCGTGAAATCCTCGTCGAGGGCACGCGCCAGGAAGCGCTGATCCTCCGTCCTGGACTTGCCGACCCTGGCCTCGGCCCGGGGACGAATCGTGAGGCGCCCGGCGCGCCGCCTGCCGTTGGATGCGGCCTCGTGCGGCGGCCGCGACCCCTGATCGCTCATTTGCGTAGCATGCCAGCCTGGAGGTGCATATGACGAGAACTCGCGGCATCATCGCGGTCCTGCTCCTGATCGTCGGGCTCGTCTGGATCGGCCAGGGACTGGGAATCATCCGCGGCCAGAGCTTCATGGTCGACGACATCCGTTGGGCGTGGCTCGGGGGCGCCATGGCCCTCCTGGGCCTGGGGCTGGCCGTGCAGGCCCGCCGGCCGCGGCGATGACCTGGGACGACCAGGGCACGCTCCAGCCGCGCACCGTGCGGGCCAGCGTCCCGCGCGACGGGATTCCGGGGCCACGCGACCTGCGCCTCACGCGCGGCCGGCTGACGGTCGTGCTGGCGGTCGCCGCGTGGCCGCTGGCCCAGATCGCCCACGTCCGCTATGGCATCGACGACCACCTGGTGTTCGCCGGGCTGTGGGCCGCCGCGGTGCTGCTCCAGCGGCCAGACCGGCGATTCGCCTGGGATTGGCTGGCGACGGCGGCCCTCGTCATCTACCTGCTGTCGTTCGCGCTGCCGGCCGGGATCGCGGGCGACGAGCTGCCCGGGGCGCCGGGCCGGCTGCTCGGCTTCGAAGTGCTCCTGGAGCCTCCGGTCAGCCCGTTGCGCCACCTGCCGGAGGGCGAGCTGGTCGCCCTGGTGGTCGGCATGTGTGCGTGGGTGGCCAACCCGGCCTTCGTCGTCGCGCTGGCACTCTTCCGGCATCGCGAGGCCACCGTCGCCATGGTCGTCGCCGCGGCGGCCGTCATGATGGGCCTCTTCGAGGTGCCGGCCGCCGACCTGGCGATCGGCCACCTCGCGTGGCTGGGGTCCGCGGCCATCCTGGCGGTCGCCGCCGCCTGGTCACGGACGGAGTTCCACTGAGATCCGCAACCGTCTTCAGGGACCCTTCAGGGACTGTCCCGAAGATGCGCAACCATGGATGACCGACGACCCGCCACCGCAGCCAAGGCGCCAGCCAAGGCCACGGCCAAGGCCCCCGACCCCCGAGAGTTGGCCGCCCGGCGGAAGCGCCAGGCGGTCGCCGGCAGCCTGCTGGCCTTCGGGGCGACCGTCGCCCTGGTCCTGAGCCACCCCGTCGCCTCGAACGCTTCGACAGGGACCGCCAGCAGTGTCCCCACTGTGACGTCCGGAAACCATTCGGCCCAGGGGCCTGCCAACAACTCGCGGCCCGTCAGCCCCCAGGGCGCCGCCTCGGCGCCACAGGTGCGTTCCGGCAGTGGCCGGCGCGGCGCCGTAGGCAGCGGTGGTTCCTGAGCTGCCCGCGGCGGCCGACCGGGAGACACCGGTCGGGCTGAGCCGACATACCTTCCGGGCGATGGGCACCCAGATCACGCTCCTGGCGCCCGAGGCAGATGCAGCGGTCGCCGGTCGTGAGGTGGAGGCGCTCTTCGCCGAGTGGGAACGGGTCCTCTCCCGCTTCCAGCCCACCAGCGAGTTGTCACGGCTGAACCTCGCCAGCAGCGGCGCACGGGCCCGTCGGGAAGTCCTCGTGGGGGACTTGGTCCTGGCGGTCACGCGCGCGGCGCTCGCGGCGGCAGAGGCCACCGATGGCCTCTTCGATCCAACCCTGCTCCACTCGCTGGTCGCCGAGGGATATGACCAATCCTTTGAGCTGATGCCGGCAAGCCGGTCATCGACGGGCCCGTCCGCGGAGCCAGGCCGTGGCCACTGGCGCGACGTCCGTGTCGACCTCCTCCTGCGCAGCGTCTCGCTCCCACCGGGCGTTGGCCTCGACTTTGGCGGGATCGCCAAGGGGATGGCGGTCGACGCGGCGGTCGATCGCCTGCGCGCCGCGGGGATCACCCCGGTCGTCGTCGAGGCCGGCGGAGACCTCGCCGTGCACGGAACCCCGGTCGACGGGACATGGCCAATCGACGTGGAGACCGGGGCCACCATCACCGGCGTGGAGCTGGACCGTGGAGCCATGGCCACGTCGTCCATCGCAAAGCGCCGCTGGATGGTGAATGGCGAGCTCCGTCACCACCTCCTGGACCCGCGGACGGGGCGAGCGGCTGTGACTGACCTGCTCTCCGCCACCGTTGCCGCCAACACGTGCCGTGAAGCCGAGGTCGCGGCCAAGTGCGCGCTGATCCTGGGCGAGGCCGCCGGCGGAAGCTTCCTGGACAGCCTCGGCCTGGCCGGCCTCCTGGTTGCGCAGGATGGCCGGATCGTGCCGATCGGCGGTTGGGTCCTCGCCGGCGGGGCTGCCGCATGACGGCTGGGCCCCACGCGGTGATCGCCGGATGACCACCGACAACCTCACCTGGGTCGCGGCCCGCGCCAGCGGGCTGCTCGGCTACCTGCTGGTCACCGCGTCGGTGGCCCTGGGCCTCGCGCTCAGCCTCAAGGTCCGCACCCCCACCTGGCCGCGCTATGTGACCACCGAGGTCCACCGCCGCGTCACGCTCATCGCCCTGGTGTTCACGCTGCTCCACGGGATCACCCTCTGGCTGGACCCGTACCAGGCCTTCGTCCCGGGCGAGCTGCTCGTGCCCCTGGCCAGCCACTACCGGCCACTCTGGGTGGCGCTCGGCATCATCGCCGGCGACCTGGCGCTTGCGCTCTACCTGAGTGACCGCCTGCGCACGCGGGGCGCGTATCCCTTGTGGCGACGCCTCCACTCCCTGACCTTCGTCGCGTGGATCCTGGTCACGCTGCACGGGCTGGGCAGCGGCGCCGACAGCCGGACGCCGTGGGCGATCGAGATGTACGGGGTCGGCACCCTGCTGGTGGTGGGATTGATCGTGATCCGCCTCTGGCCATTCGATGGGATCCGCAAGCCAACCGTGATGGCGCTCCTCGCCCTCGGCCTCTGGCTCGGCGGCATCTGGACCGTGACGGGGCCGCTCCAGGCCGGCTGGACCACCATCGCCAACAACGGCTTTGGATCGGGTCAGGCCGCGGTCGCACTCGACCCGACAACGGCCGCGGCGGAACGGGACGGCAACGAGGCCCAGGGTGGTGGGCCCGCGACGAATCTCGCAGGCGACGCAGGGCCCCAGCCCGGCCTGCCCGCCCCCGTCGGCAGCGGTGCCATCACGAACTCATTCCGGGCGACGTTCGTTGGCCGCATCAGCCAGGTCCAGCAGGCCGATGGCACGTGGCTCGCCACCATCGTCGGCAACCTGAGCGGGACCGTGAATGGCCAGATGTCGCTGCAGGGCCCCCAGACGGCGACAGGCGCCCTGCAGTCCGCCAGCCTCCGCCTGATCGTCAACGACGTCGGCTGCGACGGGACCATGCGCACCGGTGAGCGCGGTCGCCTCTCGGCCACCTGCACCACGGCCGCTGGACAACGCCTCTCGCTCCAGATCCAACTCCAGTCGTCCGCGGATGGGACGGTCAGCGGCGCCGTGGCCACGACCCGCGGGGACGACTAGGGCGGGCTCAGGCCAACGGCTTGGTGAGCGTCTTCCAGGCCGCTTCGTCCCGGCCCGCCGCAAACCCATTGCCGACGCGCACCAGCGGCAGGCGCAGCAGCCGCTGATCGGCGAGGAGCTTCTCCGCCAGCTCGGCGTCCGTCATCCGCAGGAACCCCAGCCCCAGCTCGCGCCAGAGCTTGCCCTCGGTGTCGGCGATCGCCGCGGCCCCCAGCCGCTCCACGAACCGGCGGAGCTCCCCGGCGGCCATGGGCTTGCGCTTCAGGTCCACGAAGTGGATGACCATGCGACGCTCCTTGAAGAACCGGAGCGCGGCGCGCGTGGTCTGCGAATCCTCCAGGCCAAAGACCTGGACCTGGGGGGCCGACGGGGGCTGGGCTGGCATGTTCCGAATCGTAGCGGTGATGGCCTCGCCGGGCTACCATCTGGGAACAGGAGGGCACCCCAAGTGACGGTCTGGTTCACGCTCCAGCTGGATGACAAGCCCGGCTCCCTCGCGCGCGTCTCGGCGGCCCTGGCGGACAAGGGCGTCAACATCACCGGGATCGTCGGCGTGGCCGAAGACACCGATGGCGCCCTGATGCTCACCACGTCGGACCCGGCGCTCACGCGCGAGGCCTTCGCCCAGCTGGGCCTCCCCTATGAGCAGCACGTGGGCGGGGCCGACCCCGGCCTGTCCGGCGCCGGCTGACCGGCCACAGCCCCACCGCCAGCCCGCGCCCCCAAGCCCGACACCCAGCATGGCTCGACGCCCCTCGATCCCGCCCACGGTCGCCGTGCGCCTGATGGTCACGGACGCCCCGGCGTCGGTCCCCCAGCTGCTGACCCGCATCGCCGCCGCCGATGGCACGGTGCGGACCATGAGCACCACCCGTCGGCTCCCGGCCGGCACGGCGGAGAGCCCGGCGCCCACCGAGACGCTGGTCGAGATCGAGGTCGAGGTGGAGGGTCTGAGCGAGGCCGGGCTGACGGCCGCCGTGTCGGATGCGCCCATGGTCCGGTCGGTCTATGTGACCCGGTCGCTGGACAAGATCTTCGGGAAGCGCGTCATCGTCGTCGGCGGCGGCGCCCAGGTGGCCCAGGTCGCCCTGGGTGCCGTCAGCGAGGCGGATCGCCACAACCTGCGCGGCGAGCGGATCTCGGTGGACACCATCGCGCTGGTGGGCGAGGAGAACATCGCCGCGGCCGTTCGCGCGGTGGCGGACCTGCCGCGGGCCCGGATGCTGGTCCTGTGCGGCTCGATCATGGGCGGAGACATCTCCAACGCCGCCCGGGAGCTCCGTGCCCAGGGGATCCCGATCATCGCGCTGAACATGGCCGGCTCCATCACCGAGGCCGTGGACCTCGTGGTCTCGGACCCGGTGCAGGCGGGGACCATGGCGGTCATGGCGATCGCCGACACGGCGACGTTTGACCTCGCGCGGCAGCGCGGCCGGCGGTACTAGGCAGGCCGGCCCACCACCGTGCGCATCGCGACCTGGAACGTCAACTCGCTGAAGGCCCGCCTCGAACGCGTCGAGGGATGGCTGGAGCGCGCCCGACCGGACGTCCTGCTCCTGCAGGAGACCAAGCTGTCGGACGCGGACGCGCCGGTGATGCCGTTCGCCATGGCGGGCTACCAGCTGGTCCACCACGGCGAAGGACGCTGGAACGGCGTCGCCATCGCCGTGCGGAACGGCCTGGCCGTCTCGGACGTGGAGACCAACTTTGGCGATGGGCCCGTGCGCGACAGCGGGGCGGGCGCAACGCTGTCGCAGGCCGATGAGGACTTCAACCCGTTCGACGAGGCGCGCGTTGTGGCCGCCACGGTGGAGGGGGTGCGGGTCGTCTCGATCTACGCACCCAACGGACGGCTGGTGGGCTCGCCGTTCTTCGCGGGCAAGCTGGCCTGGTTTGAGCGGCTGTCGGGCTGGCTGGCGGCCCAGCCGGACCCCGCGGCGCCGCTGGTGATCGGCGGCGACTACAACATCGCCCCGTCGGACGCGGACGTATGGGACCCTCGGGCGATGCACGGCGGCACCCACGTCTCGCCCGAGGAGCGAGCAGCCTTCCGGCGACTCCTGGAGGCCGGCCTCGTCGACGCCTACCGGGCGCTCCGCTCGGAGCCCGCGCGGTACACGTGGTGGGACTACCGGGCCGGCAACTTCCAGAGGAACTTCGGGATGCGGATCGACCACCTGCTCGTGACGCCCGCGGTGGCCGGGCGGCTGGTCTGGGCGGAGATCGACCGCGAGACGCGCAAGGGCAAGCCCACGCCCTCGGACCACACGCCGCTGGTCATCGACCTCGACGAGCCGGGCCTCCCCTTCGACGCGGGCTGGTCCTCCGCGGAGGCGCGCATCGCGGCAAGGACGGCGGGGCGGGACTAGGGTCGGGTCCCGCCGACTGGCCAGTTGGGGAGGGACGCCGCGCGGCATGGTCGGCGCCCATCAAAAGAGCCACCGGCGCCTTACGGCACCGGTGGCTCACAGTTGACCGGGTGTTGGCTAGACGGACTTACCGACCGTGTTCAGGATTCCCGAGACCTGGCCGCCCAGGAACAGGAGCGCGACGATCGCGACGATGGCGATGAGGGCAAGGATCAGGGCGTACTCAGCGAGACCCTGGCCCTCCTCCTCGTGACGGAAGGAAGCGATAAGAGCAGAAAACATCGACATTGACTTTGGTACCTCCTTTCCTCAGCACTCCCCCGGCTTATCGGGGCAAGACGAACAGTAGAGAACTCCCCCGAACCGAACAGTAGCGAGATAGTCATAGGACCCACCCGCGGTCGGGGACCAGGGCTGCGGCGGACCAGCCGATCACCGTCCGGCGGACCAGCCGATCGCCGTCAGCCCGCCGGCTTCGGCTTCGACCGCTCCGTCAGGATGATCGGCCCGTCCGCCGTGACCGCGATCGTGTGCTCCACGTGGACCCCGCGGGTGTGATCGGCGGAACGGATCGTCCAGCCGTCGGGGTCAAACTCGATCTCCCCGCTGCCCGCCAGGAACCACGGCTCGATCGCGATCACCATCCCGGCCCGGAGGACGGGGCCTCGCCCCGCCTTCCCCCAGTTCGGGACGTCCGGCATCTCGTGCATGGTCCGGCCCACGCCGTGCCCGCCGAAGCTGGTGTTGACCGGATAGCCGGCGGCGTTGATCAGCTCCCCGATCGCCGCGGAGATGTCGCCGATCCGGTTCCCGGGCACGGCGGCCGCGATGCCGGCGGCCAGCGCCCGCTCCCCGACCCGGAGCATGCCCACGTCTTCCGGTCGGCCCTTCCCGGCGAAGCAGGTGATGGCGGAGTCTGCCACCCAGCCATCCACCTCGGCGGCAAAGTCCAGGCTCACGTTGTCGCCATCGCGCAACCGGTAGTCGTACGGCAGTCCGTGCAGGACCGCGTCGTTGACGGAGGTGCACAGGACCTTGCCGAACGGCATCGCGCCGAAGGTGGGGTGGTAGTCGATGTAGCAGGAGGTGGCGCCGCGGGCGCGGATCATGTCGTGCGCAACCCGGTCCAGCTCCAGGAGATTGACACCGGTCCGGACATGGGTGGCCAGCTCGGTCAGGACGTCGGCGACAAACCGCCCGGCCGCCCGCATCTCGTCGATCTCCGTTGCGCTCCGCAGCTCGATCACGCGGCGCGGCCTCCTCGTCGGCGTCCTGGTCGAGGCATCCGGAGCCCGAAGGGGACCCGGTTCGACAACCACGCCATCGTACGGGCGATCGTCATCGGAATCTGGCCGCGCCGTCGCTCAGCCCTCGGCCAGGATTCCTTCCTGCAGCTCGCGGATCAGCATGCCCAGCCGACCACCGCCCTCGGGCGCGGGCGGGAGCCGCCGAAGCGCGTCCCGGACCTCCGGCGAGGCCGCGTCCAGCTGCCACGTGCGCTCGCCGGCGCTGGCCTCGTGGTTGGCGGGGGCGAGCAGGGCAACGGCGTACGCGGCGTAGGCGGCGGCACCCCAGGCGTGGGCACCCATCTGCGCCGTGCCGGCGGCCTGGCCCGCGGAGCGCGCCGCGGCCACCGCGCTGGGGTCGGTGACGTCCCCTGCGGCCGCGTAGGCTGCCGCGGACGCGGCCCGGACCTGCCCGATCTTCAACTCGCCACGGGCAAACGCACGCAGCCCATGGATGGCCAGCCGTGGGCGATGATCGTCCGGCGCCACCGCTTCGAAGAGCGCCAGGGTGCGTTCGGCGCAATCGGCCGCCCACGCCGCCAGGATCCGCCGGTCGTCCTCGGAGAGCGTCAGGCGGCCGGGGGAACCCGGGTCCGGCATCAGTCCAGCGTCACGGTCTCGTGCCACTGCGGGATGTACGTCTCGAAGCCCAGCGCTCGGACCTTGGGCTCGATGGCGATCTGGGCCTCGGGGTCGCCGTGGACCAGGAAGACCCGCCGGGGGAACCCGTCCGTGCCGGGCGTGCGGCCACGCGCGAAGCTGGAGAGCCAATCCAGGAGTTGCGGCTCGTCAGCGTGGGCGGAGAAGCCGCTGATGGAGCGGATCGTGCAGCGGACATCCACCTCGCGGCCATCGAGCCGAACCCGCGTGGCACCGGCCTGGAGGTGGGCGCCCAGCGTCCCCTTCCCCTGGTAGCCGACGAACAGGATGGTGGCACCCGGATCGTCGATGAGGTTGCGCAGGTGGGCGACCACGCGGCCGCCGGTCAGCATGCCGTTCGAGGCGATGATCATGTAGGGCCGCTTGGCTTGGGCGATCGCCTCGGACTGGCGGACGTCGTTGGTCACGACCTGGCGCGGGTAGTCCAGCGGCGTGCCGCCGGCCTGGGCGATGCCCCGGGTCTCCGCGTCGTAATACTCCTGGTGGCGGCGATAGACCTCGGTCGCCTTGGAGGCCATAGGCGAATCCAGGTAGAGCGGCAGCATCGGGATCTTGCCTGCCTCCACCAGCCGGTCCAGCTCCCAGACCACGTCCTGGGTGCGCCCGATCGCGAAGCTGGGGACCAGGAGCACGCCGCCCGCGTCCGCGACCATCCGGACGGTCTCGGCCAGGACCCTGACCGCCTCGTCCTGCGGCTCGTGCTCGCGACCGCCATAGGTGGATTCGATCAGGACGTAGTCCGCGCCGACCTGGTGCGTCGGGTCCCTGAGGATGGGGGCCCCTGGCCGGCCCAGGTCGCCGGAGAAGACGATGATCCGCGCGGGTCCGCCCTGATCGTCCTGGACGCGCACGCGGATGATCGCGGAGCCCAGGATGTGGCCGGCGTCGAAGAGGGTCGCCCAGACGCCTGGGGCCACTTCGCGCTCGCGCTCGTACTCGAGCGTCTTGAAGCGGGACAGCACCGCGGCGGCGTCCTTCTCGGTGTAGAGGGGCGCGTCGAGGTCGCGAAGCTGGGCCGGTCGGTCACCGGACTCCAGCACGGAGAGCCCCTGGCGCGGGTGGCCGGGGCCGACGGGCTCGATGCTGGACTGGACGTGCTCGTGGGTCGCGATGGAGCCGGTCTCCGGGAGCGGAACGGTCATGGTGTTGCCGTTCTCCGCCGCGGAGCCGGGGTGGTCGTGGCCGTTGCGCCGCTCGCCCTCGCGGGCCAGCTCCAGGGCCGCCGCGTACTGGGCATGCTCGCGGCGATCATCGGCCTGGACCTTGTCGGGGTTGCGACGCTCCCAGCGGGCCTCGCGCTTGGCAAATTCCTCGTGGAGGCGGCCGCTGTCCAGGAGGACGAGGGCCGCCAGCTCGGCGGTGCCGGCCGTGGCGTGGATGTGGCCGCGGTATCCCTCGCGGACCAGCACCGGCAGGAGGCCGCAGTGATCCAGGTGGGCGTGAGTGATCAGCACGGCGTCCAGGGCGGCGGGGTCGTAGTCGAACGGGATCCGGTTCCGGACGGATTCGTCCGGCGTGCCCTGGAACATGCCGCAATCGATGAGGACGCGGGCCCGCTTGGTGACCAGGAGGTACTGGGAGCCGGTGACGGTCTTGGCGCCACCAAGGAAGTGGAGGTCCATGTGCGGCATGGTGACATCTTCCGATACCCCTGTCCCCGGGCGCAGGCTGTGGTGCTGATAGGCTGATGCAATGCGTACCCTGCTCCTCACCAATGAGTACCCGCCCAACGTCTACGGTGGCGCAGGCGTCCACGTCGACCACCTCAGCCGCGAGCTGGCCCGCCTCATCGACGTCGAGGTGCGCGCCTTCGGCAAGCAGGACGTGACTGATGGTCGCCTCCGCGTCCGAGGGTTCGCGCCGGAGCACGACCTGTCCGACACCCCGCCCCAGCTGACGCCCGTGCTCTCGGCCTTCTCCCGGGACCTGGCGTTCGTCGCGGCCCCAACGGACGCCGACGTCGTTCACTGCCACACCTGGTACACGCACCTGGGCGGGATCGTGGCCAAGCTGGCGTGGGGCATTCCGCTGGTGGTCACCGTCCACTCCCTGGAACCCCTCCGGCCGTGGAAGCGGGAGCAGCTGGCCGGCGGCTACGACGCCACGGTCTGGGTGGAGCGCACGGCCCTCCAGATGGCCGACGCCGTGATCGCGGTCTCGGAGGGGACGAAGACGGACATCCTCGCCCACTTCGCGGTTGACCCGGCGCGCATCCACGTGATTCACAACGGCGTTGATCCCGACCAGTTCCAGCCCCGCCCGACCGGCGGCGTGTCCGAGGCCGGGCTGGGCGTCCTCCGCCGGTTCGGCATTGACCCCGACATCCCGTACGTCCTGTTCGTGGGCCGGGTCACGCGTCAGAAGGGGATCATCCACCTGGTCCGCGCGATCCGGCACCTCGACCCCGGCTTCCAGGTGGTCCTGGCGGCAGGAGCGCCGGATACCGAGGCGATCGGGGCGGAGATGGCGGCCGCGGTGCGGGTGGCACAAGCGGGCGATGTCGCCGCGGGCATCCCGGGCCGGCCCGGCATCCACTGGATCACCGAGATGGTCGACGTGCCCACGCTCCGCGAGTTGTACGCCAACGCCGCGGTCTTCTGCTGCCCGTCGGTCTACGAGCCGTTCGGGATCATCAACCTCGAGGCGATGGCCGCCGGCGTGCCGGTGGTTGCCAGCGCGGTGGGCGGGATTCCGGAAGTCGTCGTCCACGGCCAGACGGGCCTGCTGGTCCCCTTCGAGGCGGCGGCGCCCCCGGTGGCCGGCGGGCCCTCGTTCGACCCGAAGGACCCGGATGGCTTCGAGCACGGACTGGCCGGCGCGATCAACGCGCTCATGGCGGATGCCGGCCGGCGAGCGGCGATGGGTGCGGCCGGACGGCGTCGCGCCGTGGAGCACTTCAGCTGGTCGTCCATCGCGGCGAAGACGGTGAACCTCTACCGGACCCTGCTCGAGCCGCAGGAATAGCCCCCGGGGCGCCCGAGCGGGTGCGCGCTCCGGCCGAGCCCCCGTCGACGCCCTTCCCGCCCCACGGGACAGAACGACAGGCTCCGCGTGATTCTGGCCCGCGAGGCGCCCCGAACGCCGCTTCGGGGGCCAACTGCGTCGTTCCTTCCCGCCCCACGGGAGCCCTCGACGAATCCACGGCCTGGACGAGCGCCTTGACGCCCGCAGAGCCCGCAGAGCACGCATCAAGCCAAACCACGTCGTTCTCGCCCGCCCCACGGGAAGCCGCCGCCGATTGGCAGCGTGCCGACCGCGCCGGCGTCGTTGCCGCGATGGCCGGCCCAGGCCGTGGGGCCAGCGGCCCGGGCGCCGGCGCGCTAGCGGACGAGCGGGATGACCACCAGGGCGTCGACCGCGACCGCCGCGAAGAGCAGCGTCAGGTAGCTGATCGAGTACCTGTACAGCTTGATGGCGCCCGCCGTGGATCGCTCCTCCGATGAGCCAACCTGCCAGAGGCGCCACGCCTGGAGCAGGAAGATCCCGCCCAGGACGACCGCCGCGGCCGTGTAGATCAGGCCCATCCGGCCCACCGCCGTGAAGGCCAGCGAGACCGCGACCAGGAGCACCGTGTACAACACGATCTGGCGCGTCGTCTCGGGGACCCCCTTGACCACGGGGAGCATGGGGACCCCGGCCGCCGCGTAGTCCTTGCGGATGCGGAGCGCCAGCGCCCAGAAGTGCGGCGGCGTCCAATAGAAGACGAGCAGGAAGAGGAAGAGCGCCGGCAGGCCGACGTTGCCCGTGACCGCCGCCCAGCCGATCACCGGCGGCAGCGCACCGGCCGCCCCGCCGATCACGATGTTCTGGGGCGTGGTCCGCTTGAGCAGCATGGTGTAGACGAAGACGTAGAACCCGATGGCGAGGAGCGTCAGGAACGCCGCCAGCAGGTTCACGAAGTACGCCATCAGGGCGAACGAGATGATCCCCAGCGCGATCCCGAAGACCACCGCGCGGTTGGGATCGACGACCTCCTCCGCCAGCGGGCGCCGACGCGTCCGGACCATCAGCTTGTCGATGTCGCGGTCCAGGTAGCAGTTGATCGCGTTGGCGGAACCGGCGGCCAGCGACCCGCCCACCAGCGTCCAGACCGTCAGCCACACCCAGTCGCCCACCTGGATCCCGGGTAGGTCCCGCGTCGCCAGCACCATGGCCGGGACGGTGGTGACCAGCAGCAGCTCGATGATGCGTGGCTTGGTCAGCGCGACGTACGCCTGGATCGACTGGCGGCGCGTCCGGGCGGCCGGGGCATCCCCGCCGTCGCCCGGTCCACCGGCCGCGGAGCCGGACCCGGTCTCGGCGCCGGACCCGATTGCAGGCCGGGAACCGGCACCCGCGCCCCAGCCCTGCGACTCGGCGCCACGCGCAAGGAAGTAGCTGGTCACGGCCAGGCCGACGAAGACCGCCCAGGTCGCGGCACCGAACGCCACGTGGAGCGTCTGCGTCCAGCCGGCCAGCCGCGTCAGGACCTGTGCGCCGCCGATCACCACCTGGACCAGGAAGAGCACCGTGCCCAGGAGCGCGAGGCGCGTCAGCACGGGGCGATCCGGGTGGACGCGGCGGGCGGCCCACCAGGTGACGATGACCAGGGCAGCGACCACCGCTGCGACCCAGCGATGGAGGACCTGCGCCACGTTCCCGCCGACCAGGCCGGGGAAGAGCCCGCCGTCCATCAGCGGCCAGTCCGCGAACCAGAGGCCGGTGCCGGTGGCCGTCACGTTGGCACCGAACAGGAGGAGCGCGAAGGTTGCCGTCGCGCTGAAGACGGCGAGGAGCGTGAAGCGCTGGTTGCCGCCCAGACCGGTGATGCGGGCCGGGTAGCGCGACCGGACCAGCACGAAGACCAGGAGGCCCAGGAGCGCCATCGCGGAGGCGAGATGCGCGAGGACAGACTCGCCGGAGTTGCCCAGGCGGACCGTCTCCCGGCCCAGCCAGGCCTGGTAGCCCGTCAGCAGCACCGCCGCCACCGAGGGGACCACCAGCGACCGGCGGTCGCGATGATCCAGCCAGGCGAGCACCGCGAGGCCCACGATGAAGCCGCCGATCAGGGCCGCGACGGTGCGATGGATCCACTCCGCCCAGACGCCGAAGCCCTGGTCCAGCCGCGGCAGCGCCTGGCCCTCGAAGCAGCCCGGCCAGGTGGGACAGGCCATCCCCGAATTGGTGGCCCGGACCACGACCCCGATGGTGACCAGCACGAGGGTGGTCAGCACGGTCAACGCGGCGAGGCGCTGGAAACGGGTCAACGGATCTCCTGGAGGCACGCGGCAGCGCGGCGTGAAGGGCGATGGGACGGCCGGGCGCCATTCTACCGCGATGCGGAATCGCGGCCCGCCGGGCGACCTGCCGTACGGGGCGCGGGCACGGGCGCAGCGCGGGGCAGGGCCGCCCGGCCTGGGGCCTGGCCGCTGACCAGCGGTCGCGGGCCGCGTTGGACTACGCTGCGCCCATGCAAGCTCGATTCGCCGCCGTCCTGCTCTCCCTGGCCCTGGCGACCGCCGCGTGCAGCGGCGCCTCCTCCTCGCCCGCGCCCAGTGGCTTCCCCGGCGCCTCCGGATCCACCGCCTGCGCCAAGGCACCGGCCGTGACCACGCAGCCCCAGGGCTGGGGCGTGCCCAGCACCCAGCCCGCCGTCATCCCTGTCCTGATCAACCCCGCGGGCGAGCTGACCTGCGGCGCCAACCGCCTGCTGTTCAGCTTCCTCGATACCAGGAACACGCCCATCGGCTCACCGGACCGCAAGGCCAGCGTGGCGCTGTACAACCTGGCCCGCGACCCGGCCAAGCCCGTCCTGAGCGTGGACGGCACCTTCGTGTGGGCGATCGCGGGGAGCGTCGGCATCTACGTCGCCACGGCATCCTTTCCCGAGGCGGGAACGTGGGGTGCCGAGTTCAGCACGACGCTGGCCGGCAAGACCGAGACGGTGAGGCTCTCGTTCGACGTGAGCGCCTCCACTGGCGTCGTGCGGGCCGGCCAGAAGGCGCCGGCGTCCAGGACGCTGACGGGCGACCCCGTGAAGATCTCGACGGATTCCAAGCCAGATGTCCGGCTCTACAAGACCTCGATCGACCAGGCCATCGCGCGGAAGGAACCCTTCCTCGTCGCGTTCGCCACCCCCAAGTTCTGCACCAGCGGCCAGTGCGGCCCCACCCTGGAACGGGTCAAGCCGTACATCGACACGTACCCCACCGTGACGTTCATCAACGTCGAGCCGTACGAGCTCAAGGCAGACGGCGGCGGCCAGTTGCAGCCGGTCCTCACCGGCGGCCAGCTCACGCCCACCAAGGCGACCACCGAGTGGGGCCTGCTGTCCGAGCCCTGGATCTTCGTGGTCAACAAGGACGGCATCGTCACCGCCTCGCTGGCGCTCATCTTCGGTGACGCGGAGCTGACGGCGGCGCTCGACGCGGTCAAGTAGCCCGGGCACCATCGAAGCCGGGCTTGACGAAGCCCGAGCCAGCACCCGAAGGCGACGGGGCATCGGGCCTCAGCGGGCGGGCGCGTCCTCGATCCAGAGCGCGTCCAGCGTCCCGGTCCCAGCGTCCGCGTACGAGACGCGGATCCGCGACGATGTGGCCTGGTGCTCGGCCAGGTGCCCGGGCGGGAAGACCGTGCCGTTGCGCAGCCCGGCCAACGTGAAGAGGAGCGTCCGTCCATCGTCGGAGCGGAGCGTGAAGCCGCTCACCGACGCCAGGCCCGTGGAATCAACCTTGAGCACCACCCCGTCCACCGTCGGGGCATCCGGTCGGCCCGGGCTGCTGCCGCCACCGCCCAGGACCGTCAACACCACGCCCAAGGCGATCAGCACCGCCAGCGCGCCGATGAAGACCCGGCGGGTGGTTCGATCCAAGACTCCCCCGCCCGACTAGGGCCGGTACTCCGCGCCGCGCGCGGAGGGATTGCCGGGACGGTGGCCCTGGGCCGTCCCGATCAGCGAGAGATGCGAGGAGAGGCCGCGCGCCTGGCATTCGTCCTCGAGCTCGTCAGCGAGGCGCGCCGGCAGCCCGGGATCGCCGATCGCGGCCGTCCCCACGGCAACGGCCTGCGCGCCCACCGCGAGGAAGTCCAGGACGTCGCTCAGCGTCGTGACGCCGCCCATCGCCACCACCGGGATCCGCACGGATGTGGCGATCTCGTGGACCACGCGCAGCGCGATGGGCCGGAGTGCCGGGCCGGAGAGGCCGCCGTACGCGGCGCCCAGCGCGGGGCGGCTGCGGTCCGCCGCGAGCACCAGGCCGGGGAGGGTGTTGACCGCGGAGATGGCGTCCGCGCCGGAATCCGCGACGGCGCGGGCCACGGCGCGCGGGTCCGGGGCCGCGGGGCTCAGCTTCACGAGGAGCGGCAGGGCGGTCGCCCGCCGGACGGCCGTGGTCACCGCCGCGGCCGAGTCCGCCTCCAGCGCGAACAGGGTCCCGCCGCGGTTGGCGTTTGGGCACGACAGGTTCAGCTCCACGCCGGCGATTCCCAGAACGCCCTCCAGCCGGCGGGCCATCTCGGCGAACTCCCCGACGTTGTCCGCGGCCAGGTTGAGGATGACGGGGAGCGGCCAGCGCGCCCACTGCTCGGCAAAGCGCTCCAGCACCGCCGCCAGGCCGGGGTTGTGCAGGCCGATCGCGTTGAGCAGGCCGGCCGGGGTCCGCGCCATCCGCGGCGCCGGGTTGCCGGTCCGGCCGCGGAGCGTGGTCCCGCGAGTGACCAGCGCGCCGATCCGCTCGGGCGCAAGGTCGTCCTCCGCCTCGATGCCATAGCCCAGCGCACCCGACGCGACGAGGATTGGGTTCCGCAGGAAGAGCCCACTCCCCAGGTCCACGGACAGGTCCAGCGGGACGGAGGGAACGGGGGCCGCCAAGGCCTCGCCCGAACCGCCCACGCGCGGCCGAGACGCCGGCGATTGCAGGCCCGGCACCGGACGCGCCTTGCGCGGCGGCGCGGGCCACGCCGGGCCACGGCCCCCCGACCGGTCCAGCGCCGTCACGACTCGCCGGCGTGCCTTCACGCGACCGTCTCGAGGCTGAGCTCCGTCGCCGCGAAGACCGGCCCCTCGCGGCAGGCCCGCAGCAGCCCCGCATGGCCGTCGACCACGCAGCCCAGGCAGGTCGCCGCGGCGCAGGCCACGTCCAGCTCCACGACCACCTGCAGGAAGGACTTGCGGCGCGCCGACGGCGACCCGGGCGGATCCACCTTGGCCGCCCCTCGCCGGCGGCCCAGCTTGGCCACGCCCATGCGCGTCAGGCGGCTGGCGGACAGGGCGGCCAGCTTGCCCAGGAGCGCCGGCGAGCCGGCCGCAAATGCCTGGTCGGCCCAGGCCTCGTACTGGGGCACCAGGTCGGCGACCGAGCCGGGGTGACCCAGGGACCCATCGACGGTCGCGACGACGTACTCGACTTCGTCGGGCAGGAGGGTCGAGGGATACACATCCCGCGCGCTCTGGGCGCCCAGCAGCACGGTGACCTGCCGGCCCTCGCGGAGCGCCTCGTCGGCCAGGAGGCGGAGTCGCCCGATGGCGGCGCCCTCGGCGATCAACAGGATGTGCGTGGTCCGGGGGTCCACCTCGAACGGGCGTCCGAACGGGCCCGCGAGGGGCGCGCGGTCCCCCACCCGGAGCCGGGCTAGCGCGTCCGCGCGGGCCGGCCCGGCGACGTGAACGCTGATGACCCCGGTCGACGGGTCGACGGTGTTGATCGCGAACGCGCGCCGGACCACCAGCCCCTCGTCGTCGGCGAGGAGGACCTGCAGGACCTGGCCGGCGCGCGCCGAGACGGCGATCGCCGGCGCATGGAAGGCGTCGATCCGCTGGTCGGGGAGGATGACCCGCCGCTCGACCAGCTCCGCCGCAACGGGCTCCGCGGACACGGCGGGATGACCCGCGACGCCCGCTGCCCCGACCGACTAGCGGTCGTCGTCCTCCGCGGCCTTCTCGGCGTCGCCCTCGGCCTCACCCTCGCTGTCGTCGTCATCGTCACCTTCGCCCTCGGGGGCGACGGACGGGAACGCCTCGGCGAGCGCGTCGGCGAGATCGCCGAAGACGTCGGTGGGGTCGTAGTACTCGACGAGGTCCTCCGGTGAGGCGAGCGTCGTCCACTCGCCGTCCGCGCCCTCGGGCTGGACTTCGCCACGGAATGTGCCGCCAGCCTCGAGGACCAGGCGCTCGTCGTCGTCGTCGACGATGACGAGGTCACCCAGGCGCTCCGACAGGTTGGCGGACGCGATCTGGAACTGCGCGAGCAGCCGACCCTCGGAGCGCTGGCTTCGGTCCTGGAAGTCGAGGGCCAGGTCGTACAGCTGGCGCGCCGCACCCTCCTCGTCGTCCGCAGCGAGCGGGACCGGGGTGGACTGGCCGGCAGCCCAGTCGTCGGCGGCCTCCGCGTAGACGCCCGCGCCTTCGAGCGCGCCGCCGGCATGGGTCCCCGTGATCTCACCCAGCTCGGCCGCGCCGGTGGGCTCGTCCTCGAGGCCGGCCGCCGCGCGGGCCGCGTCGGCGAAGGCCGCGAAGATGTCGGCCGGGTTGTACAGCTCGACCAGCTCCGATGGCGATTCGATCACCTCGGTGTCGCTGGTCCACTGGCCGGTCGACTCATCGAGGAACCGGCTGCGGCTGCGGAAGGTCAGGTCGGGGGCGATCGACAGGAAGTCCGGATCCTCGTCGATGAGGGTCATGCCGCCCAGTTCGGCGATCCGATCGGCGTTCGCCTCCAGGAAGCGGTGCAGCTGGCGGGCGGACTGCACCAGGAAATCCTTGCGCTCGAGTGCGGCATCGGCAGCCAGCTCACCCAGCACGTCGTTGCGGCCAAGGTCCATCGGTCAGTCCCCTACTTGCGGCGGTGGCGGCTGGTCAGCCGTGATACTCGAGATCGGGCCCCATCCGCTCCCGGAGGAACATCGAATGGTGGCGCTCAAAAAGCCATTCCCCGGCACGATGCCCCAGGGCGCGGGCTGTCTCATCCGCTTCCAGGCGATCCAGCGTCGCGTAGTCCGGCAGGTCCAGCAGGATCACGTTGTCATATTCCGACCCGTGAGCCACGTTGAACCAACCGAGGAACTTGACGCCGTACTTCTGCTCGTACTCCTTTGCCTGGCGAGGGAAGAGCGTCCGCATATAGAACTTCAGAAACGGGTCGCGACCGCGGCGGACGATGAAATAGGTCGCGAGGACGGGCACGAGCGAGGCTCCTCCGGGGCGATTGTCGAGTCGCGGCAACCGGCGGGCGCGGCCGCCGGCCCTCTATTGTCGCACGGGGGTCCCACGATCAGGCGGGCGGGCGTGAATCCTCGTCGCGGGTCGGGTCGCGGCGGGCGGGATCCTCGCCGCTGTCCGCGGCGGGTGCCGCGGCGACGCCGTCCGCCTGGGCGGCCGGTCCTCCGGCGCGCTCGTCCTCCAGCTCGCCGACGGTCCGAGTGGCGCTGCCCAGCGGCCTGCGCCGGCCGGTGGTGCGCCGGTCGGCGGCGACGAGGCGGAGCAGGAAGATCACGGTCTGCCCGGTGAGGAGGAGGAGCAGGACGAGGATGAGCAGGGCGGCGCTCACGCCTTCCGGCCAGCCCCAGACCACGCTCAGCGGGGTGATGATCACGGCCGCGGCGAGCACCACGAGCTGGCTGTAGAAACAGCCAAGGCCCGGACCGCGCTCGGCCTCCAGGGGGGCGCCCTTGTACTGGACGGTGCCGTCGCCGGGGTGGACCGGGGGCGCGGTCTCGGCGTCGATGGCCGGGTCCTGGGGCGGGGTGGCGGGGGCGATGTCACTCACGACCCGACTGTAGCCCACCCCGCTGGGTCCTGCCGGGCGGGGCCCGCCGCCCCGAACCGCGAGCGGCGTTCGGCGATGGCGCCATGGCACACGACGGCCCGCCGCCAGCCCGACGCACGACCGAGGCCGACATCGATCGACTCCAGGACCGGCTGCGAGAACTGGCCGGCCGTGATGATCGAGGGGAGCGCGCCCGGAGCCGAGGGGAGCGCCCTGGCTCAGGCCCCTGAGGCCTCCCAGGCCAGCCGACCGTCGGCGATCGTCAGGAGGACGAGCCCCGGCAGGTCGCGTCCGACAAGCGGCGACGGCGCGCCGAGCGATCGGATCGTGGTCGGACCCACCGTCCAACCGGCGGAGCGGTCGATGACGACCAGGTCCGCGCGGGCGCCCACGATCAGGCCGGGTGCCGTCGAGGCCGGGCGTGGGCCCAGCACACGGGCCGGGCCGCTGGTCAGCGCCGCGATCGCCCGGGCCAGTGGCAGCCGGCCCGCATCCACCGCCGCCAGCAGCAGGCCCAGCGCCGTCTCGATGCCGGCGATCCCGGGGACGCTCATGCCGAACTCGACCTCGCGATCGGGGCGCGCGACGGGGGCGTGATCCGTGGCGACCGCGTCAACGGTGCCATCCAGCAGGCCGACCAGGCAGGCGGCCGCGTCCGCGGCGGAGCGGAGCGGCGGCTCCACCCGGAGCGAGCTGGCATACGGGGCCGCCGCCAACGGGCCATCGGCCCAGGGATTGTCGCTCCCGTCCCAGGCCCAGCGCCGCGACCCCGCGAGCCAGCCGTCGGTCAGCGCCAGGTGATGCGGCGTCACGTCGCAGGTGACAGGCAGCCCGGCGGCCTTCGCCCGACGCACGAGCGCGATCGAGCCGGCCGTGGAGAGATGCGCCAGGTGGAGCCGCACGCCCGGCACGTCCCGGACGACGTCGGCAAGGATGGCCAGGTCGCGGCCCACCGCCGCCTCCTCGGCTGCCGCGGGCGAGCCCCGCAGGCCCAGCACGGTCGCGACCAGCCCGTCGTTCGCCTCCGCCCCGTGGCTCAGCCCCGGGTCCACGGCATGCTCCACGACCGGCACGCCCAGCATCCCGGCGTAGGCGAGGGCGCTCCGCAGGATCGAGGCGGAGCGAACGGGCGCGGGGTCGTCGCTGAACGCCGCCGCCCCGGCGTCGGCCAGCTCGCCCAGGGCCGCCAGTCGCTCTCCCGCTCGTCCCGCGGTCAGCGCGCCAACGCCCAGCACGCGGACCGGCGACCCGGATGCGGCCGCCAGCGCCCGGACCCGGATCAGGACACCCGGCTCGTCGGCGGCCGGGGTCGTGTCGGCCATCGCGCAGACGGTGGTGAAGCCACCATGGGCGGCGGCCGCCAGGCCACTCGCGATCGTCTCGGCGGCTTCGTCGCCGGGCTCGCGCAGGTGGGCGTGCAGGTCCGTGAAACCCGGCACGACGATGACGCCATCCGGCCCGACGCCCGCGGCCTCGGCCCCGCGCAGCCAGGTCACCGCGCGCAGGACCCCGTCGCGGACCACCAGTTCGCCGGGCCCCTCACGCCCGGTCGCTGGATCCACCAGCCAGGCCCGGCTGATCTCCAGCTCCGCGGACGCCGCGGCCGCCCGTCCCCGCGCCAGCGCGCCGCCCGGCCCCGTCGCGCCGTTCTGCCCCGACCCGACGTTGGACCCCGACCCGCTCGCCGCGTTCATCGGGGCCCCCGCACGCCGGCCAGCAGGTAGAGGAGCGCCATGCGGACCGCCACCCCGTTCGCTACCTGTTCCGTGATCACCGACTGGATCCCCTCGGCCACGTCCGGCGCGATCTCCACGCCCTCGTTGATGGGCCCGGGGTGCATCACCAGCGCGCCGGGTCGCGCCAGCGCGAGCCGCTCCCGCGTCAGGCCAAAGCGTGCCGAGTACTCGCGCAAGGACGGGAGCAGGCCGCCGCTCATCCGCTCCTGCTGGAGCCGCAGGGCCATGACCACGTCAGCGTCGCGCAGCGCGGCGTTCACGTCCGACGTGACGGTGAAGCGCCGCGAGGCAGGCCCAACCCCTGAGCCCGCCCACGCCTCCAGCCCGCGCACCAGCGTGGCCGGCCCGCAGACCCACAGGTCCGCGCCGGCCGCCGTCAGCGACCAGATGTTGGAGCGGGCCACGCGCGAGTGAAGCGCGTCCCCAAGGATCACGACCTTGCGCCCCGCGACCGTCCCACCGGGGAGTCGGCGGCGCATCGTGTACAGGTCCAGGATTGCCTGGGTGGGGTGCGCGTGCCAGCCGTCCCCGCCGTTGAGGACGCTCCCGCCGAAGTGCTCCGCCGCGAGATATGGGGCACCCGAGTGGGCGTGGCGCAGGACCAGCATCCCTGCCCCCAGCGCCTCGATGGTCCGGAGCGTGTCCAGGAACGATTCACCCTTGACCACGGACGAGGTGGCGGTGGCGATGTTCACGACGTCCGCCGACAGGTTCTTCGCCGCGACCTCGAACGAGACCCGGGTCCGGGTGGAGGCCTCGTAGAAGAGGATGGTGACGTTGGTGCCACGTAGCGCCGGGACCTTGGCGATGGGCCGGCCCAGGACCTCCCGCATGGCGTCCGTGGTGCGCATCACCAGCTCGGTCTCGTCCGCGGACAGGACGTCGACGTCCAGCAGGTGGCGGTGGCGCCAGGCCACGGGTTGGCTGTGTGGCGCGGCGTCCACCGACGGGACCGCAACCGAAACGCCAACCCCCTGCTCTTCCGGCACGGCCGGCGGCCCGGGCGGTTGGCCTGCGGTCACGCCGCCGGCGCTCCACCGGCCAGGTCGGCCATCCGTTCGATCTCGACGCTGTCCTCGCCGTCAACCTCCACCAGGTGGACGCGAACGCTCTCCTCGCGCGAGGTAGGCACGTTCTTGCCGACGTGGTCCGCGCGGATGGGCAGCTCGCGATGGCCGCGGTCCACCAGGACCGCCAGGCGCACCACGGACGGGCGCCCGAAGTCCATCAGGGCGTCGAGCGCGGCACGGATGGTCCGGCCGGTGTACAGGACGTCATCCACGAGCACGACCGTCTTGCCATTGATGTCGAACGGCAGGCTGGTGCCCTTCACCACGGGCTGCTGGGCGACCAGCGACAGGTCGTCGCGATAGAAGGTGATGTCGAGCGCACCGACGGGGATCTGGGCGGACTCGTGCTCGGCGATCGCCGCGGCGATCCGGTGGGCAAGCGGGACGCCCCGACGCTGGATGCCGACGAGAAGCAGGCCATTCGTTCCGGCCTGCTTCTCCACGATCTCGTGGCTGATCCGGACCGTGGCTCGGCGGAGCTCATCGGCGGACATGATCTGCCGACCGCTCACGCGCGGACTCCCCGTTCGCTGTGCTTCAGTTCCGCACGACGTCGCGTCATGCGCCTCTCCTTCCCGGCTTCGCAGAGCCCATCCCGGCTCACTGGGCCGGTCGCCGAAGGGTGTCCCAAGCATAGCGGCTTCGGGGTCCGGTGCGCGAGGACACGACCGGGGCGCCGGGCCGGCGCCTGGCTACGTGTAGACCCTGACCGTCACCGGGACCACACCCTCCCACCAGGCGCAGCCGCAGATCGCGAAGAAGTCGGGCTTGTACAGGTCCACCACGCGGGCCGGGTCCTGGGGGCCGTAGTCGGTCACCGTCCGCTCGATGCAGGCCGCCTTGCCGCAGATCACCACGATGGTGCCGCGCGGCAGGCGCATCGCCGTGAAGCCAGCCGAGTAGTACGTTGCGTCCCCCGTCAGCGAGTAGAGCGGATCCTTCCAGGCACTGCTCGACCTGCTGGACGGGACCGAGACCGCGGCCTTGGCTGGCGTGGTGCCGCCCTGGCCCGGCTCCTCGAAGGTGCCGTCGATATCGACGAACCCGGTGGATCTGAGGGCAGGGTCAAGCGGGCCGCCGGGGGCCGCGGACCGGCCTTGCCAGGAGCCAACGATGACCGACTGGTAGGCCGCCGCGTCGAGAGCCTGTTCTGGGTGCAGGGTTCGAGACCCCGCCAGGCCCGGCAGCGCCGCCAGCGCGAGCACAGCGCTGAGCAGTGCGCTCGCGACCGTCTTGCTGGGTCGCACCCGGTCACGATACGACATCAACCCGGCCGGAGCCAAACCGGCCGCCGTGGCGGGGGTCAGCGAATGACGATCAGGCGCCCGCCCGGGACGGACCGGACGCTCCCAAAGCCGTCCTTCGTCCAGCCAACCACCTCGATGCGACTCCCCTGCCCGGCCGCGTCTGCCGGGGTGACCCAGACCAGCTCGCCGGCGCCGATCGCGAAGCCGCGGAGGGCCGGGACACCGACCAGTTGGTGCAGCGGGTCCAGCTGCCATGCGCCGCCCGCCAGCATGTAGAGCGTCAGGCTGCCGACCGAAGGCTCAACCGGGTTGGCGATCCAGACCGCCAGGTGCGTCCCGCTGGGGTCGAAGGCGGCATCGAAGTCGACGAGGGGGCCGTCGACCAGGCCCTGCGGGCCGGACGGAGCGGGCGTCGCCGGCGGTGCCGCGGAGCCTGGTGGGTTGAGGCTGGCTGCAGGGGCCGAGCCGAACCCGTCGGCCGGGGGTGCGGGCGCCGTGGAGTTCAGCGCGACCGCAGAGCCCATCGCGGAGGGGGCCGCCGTTGACCTGGCGGTGCTGGCCGGTGCGGTGGTGGCCGCGGCCAGCCGGCCACTCGCGACGGGGCCCGCCGACGCGCCCGGCGATGCGGACGCGCCGGGCAGCGTCACGATTGGCAGGGCCGGCGCCCACGGCGCCACGATCAACCGGCCGGTGCCGGGCATCCAGTCGACACCCTGCGCGTCCGCGACCACGGTCCCGTCCCAGTAGAGCACCCAGGCGCCGGTGGGATCCACGATCGGCCGAAGAAACCGCCCATCCGGGAGATCCTGCGCCTGGCTGGTCTCGGGATCCAGGAGGAACGAGGTCACGCCGACCTCCTTCGCGATGACGAACGCGGGCCGGACCGACGGCGCGCTCGAGGCCGCGGCGGATGGTGCCGGGCTCCCGGACGCCTTCGCCGACGCGATCGGGCTCGCGAGCGGCGCGGTGAGCCCCGTGGGAGTCGAGGTCCTGACGGGGCTGGGCGTCGGCACGGGCCTGGTGGTCGGCACGACGGTGGCGGTCGGCGAAGCGGTGGCGGTCGCGGTCGGCGAGGCGCCCGGTGCCGGGGTGCCGGGCGACTGGGGCATCGCCGGCGACGAGCCCGGCGCGCCGGAAGGGCCCGGGGCCGGCAACGCACCTGGGGTCGCCGGCATCGCGTCGATCCGACTGCCCAGAATTCGGTTCCCCAGCCAACCGGAGAAGATGGAGCGGTGGTCGATCGTGATGGGGCGAGCCTTCGCGTCCCCGACGCGCCAGACGTAGATGTCGGGACCCGCGGAGCCATCCGCAGGCCGCGCGGCGAAGGCGAACCAGGCACCATCCGGCGAGTGGGCCGCGGTCCCGCCAACCACGATCACGCCTTCGGCAATGGTGATCGCGATGGCCGTGCCCCCCGGCGCCGGGCTGGCATCGGTTGGGCGGCCGGCGGCAGAGGCGCCCGGCACGAAGGAGGCGCCCGGCACGAAGGAGGCGCCGACGACCGGCGTGGGCGCGGTCCCGGGAGCCATGCTGGCCAGGGACGGGGAGGCCGACGGCCGACCTGCCGCCGGGACCGACACCACGAAGACGGACCCGCCGGTGCCGCCGTTCGAGGCGACCACGACCAGCTGGGCCGAGTCGGGCGACAGGGACACGCTGCGCGGGGCGGCGCCCAGGGTGATGGAGGTCCTGGCCACGTCATGGAGCGGCCCACACGCCGTCGAATCACCCGCCGGGCAGACCTCGTCCACCTGCGTCAGGTAGACATCGAACGAGCCGTCGGTTCCGGACTGGATCCAGCGCACGTCGGCGAGCACGGCGATCGCCGTCGCGGCGGGGCCGGACGACCCCCCGCTGGGTGCCGGGAAGAGCGCGCGGCCAAGGCCACCCAGGAGCGACGACCCGGCGATCAGCGCGACCACAAGCATTCCGGACAGGATCCCGGGCGACCAGCCGTGACGTCGCGCCGGGGATGCCGGCCGGGACGGCGGGGACGCACGCCGGTCGCGTGCAGTCCGCTCTCGCTCACGATCCAGGGCGGCGGCGGTCCGTGCCCACAAGTCCCGCGGCGGGCTGGGCACCCGGTCGCGCAGGCCGCGCAGGAGTACCCGGTCGGCCTCGTAGGCGGCGGTGGTGGCGCTGCATGCGGCGCAGGTCGCCAGGTGGCCCGTCAACCACGCCTCGTCGATGGGACCAGGCGGCTCGGTGGGGCGATGCGCCGACAGCGCGAGGGCTCGGGCATGGTCGTCGCCCAGGGCAAGCAGGTCTCGCTGCGGATCCGGCACGGGCGGGTGGGCGGCGGTGTTCACCGGCCGCGCTCCTTGCCGCGATCCACGGCCGGGGGAGCGGACTTCACCGCCCGGGTACCTGATCCGCCGAGTGCGCCGCCCGCGGCCAGGAACGCGTCCTCGGACGCCTGCTCCTCGGCGAGCGCGCGGCGGAGGCTGTCGCGGGCCCGCGTCAGCAGCGCCCGCGCGGCCACGTGGCTCACGTCGAGCGCGGCGGCCAGCTCCAGGCCGGTGAGGTCGTGGAGCTCCGCGAGAAGGAGAGCGGCCCGCTGTCGCTCGGGGATGCGCTCCAGCGCCCGGGCCAGTGGGCCGGAGAGACGGGTGTCCATCGCCACGCGCTCGGCCGACGGCGCGGCCCCATTGGATTCCCCCGTCCACGGCAGGAATCGGATGATCTTGCGCCGCCGCAACTCGTCGAGGGCGACCCGGTGGGCGATCTGGTAGAGCCAGGCGCGGGCGTTGTCCGGCGGGCCGAGGCGATCGTAGGCGCGGTAGGCTTTCACGAACGTGTCCTGGGCCAGGTCCGCGGCGAGCTCCTCATCGCGCAGCATGCGGAAGAGGAACGCGAAGATCTCGGTCTGGTGGCGGGCGAACAGGTCCTCGACGAATGACGCTGCGGTTTCGGCCGGGTCCCGGGCCGGACGCGCGTCGGTCATTGGGTGGGCCAGCGGGAAGGAACGGCCGGACGCGCCGGTGCCGGCGAGGGCGCCCCCGGGCCCGGACAGGGTGCCGGACCGAATGACGCGGTCGAGGCCGGGGTTGCTGGCGAGTTGGTCCACGGGCGAATGACGGGGCGCCCGGCCTGGTTGTGACGATGACCGTCCGTGGAGCCCGTGGTCCCGGCCGGGGGCCGGCCCGTAGCCGCCCCTGTCACCGCGATCGCCCGGCTGCCTCACCGGCGCGGTCGAGCAGCTCCTCGACGGCGTCTTCGGGTGAGACCGGGTTGACCGGCAGACCCGTGCCCAGCTCCAGGCCCGCGATCTCGCGGAGGCGCGGGTGGATCTCCCAGTGCCAGTGGAAGGTGGCGTCGACGCGCTCGCGCAGGGGCGCGGTGTGCAGGACCAGGTTGTAAGGCGGGCCGTCGAGCGCGGCGGAGAGGCTGCCCAGCACGTTGCGGATGGCCTCGGCGGTCCGGCGGACATCGTGGTCGGTGGCCTTGGCGAAGTCCGCCTCGTGCTGGCGCGGGACGATCCAGACCTCGAACGGGGAGCGCGACGCCCACGGCGCAAACGCCACGCTGGCGTCGTCAACCCAGATGAGGCGGTCCCGGCGCATGACCTCGTCGCGGACGAGGCGGCACCACGGGCACTCCCCCTCCCGGATGACGAACCGGGCCGCGCCGCCCAGCTCCTCGGCGACGCGGTGCGGAACCTGCGGCAGGTCGTACAGGTCGAGGCAGAGGTGGTTGGTGCGCGCGCCGGCCTCGATGCCCCAGTTCTGGACCACCTGCAAGTAGTCGGTCTGGCCGGTCTTCGCGGCGGCGGCCACGGCATCCCGGGCGCCCATGATCAGCCCGGCGATGACCTCGTTGCCCACGGCATGGAGCGGCCGGTGCTCCCCCGGCGGCGCGATGATGGTCCGCCAGCTGCCCGCGGCGCGCGCCTGGCCCAGGGTCACCTGGCCCAGGCCGCCACGCAGTTCGCGCGCCTCCGCCTCCGTGCCGACGACGTGGAACGCGAAGTCCTTGAGGATCCTGACACGGACACCCTCGCCGGGCTGGGCGCAGTTCTGGCACTTCCCGTCGTCCTCGACGTAGCCCGCCCGGCGGGCGAATCGGTCGCGATGGAAGGCGCGATCCACGACGGTGGCCACCCACCAGCCCGTGATGGGGTCCTTGCGCATCTCAAACAGGCCGGCGCTCACGAGGCCACCCCGGCCACGGCTTCCAAGGCGGGCCCCGCATCGAGCGCCCGCTGGGCTTCGGCCGCCCGCTCGGCATCGGCGGCTCGTTCGGCTTCGGCTGCTCGCTCCGCCTTGGCCAGGCCCGCTTCGAGCGCGTGCTGCGAAAGCCATTCCAGCGGCGCCTCCAGCCCGGCCGAGAAGGCGGCGCCGAACACCTGGCCTGCCCGTTCCACCCGGGCCGTGGTGGGCGGCTCGGCGGAGAGGCCCAGCTCCTGGGCGACGGACGTGGAGACCACGCCGGGCATGCCGCACGGGTCGATCAGGTTGAAGTCATGGAGGTCCGGATCCACGTTCAGCGCGATCCCGTGATAGCTCACCCCGCGCTCGATCCGGAGGCCCAGCGCCCCGATCTTGCGGGGGGCCGGGCTGCCGACAGCGCACCAGCTGCCGGGGTGTCCGTCGCGCCGATCCGCCGTCACCCCGAAGTCCGCACACGTGGCGGCCAGCGCGGCCTCCAGCGCTCGGACCAGGGGCCGGACCAGGAGCCGGCGATCCGACAGCCGGAGGATGGGGTAGGCGACCAGCTGACCGGGGCCGTGGTAGGTGACCTCCCCGCCGCGCTCCACGGGGATCACCTCGATGTGGCGCGCGCGCAGCTGGCGCGCTGTCGCGCGAACGTGGGCGGGGTCCGCGCCGCGGCCCAGCGTGAGAACGGCGTCATGTTCCAGCAGGAGAAGCGTGTCCGGGACGGCCCCCACGGCCCGTGCGGCCACCAGCCGCTTCTGGAGATCCCAGGCGTCGCGGTAGGCGATCCGCCCCAGCCAACACGCCCGGAGCGGCTGGGCAGGCTGCGCGGGAAGCGGCGCGGGCTGAGCGTCCATGAGTGGACGATAGCAGGGCGTGCTCAACTGGCCGTTGACCGGCTAGCATTCGGCGACCACCCCATCGGAGACCTGACACCCATGCTGGCTACCAACGAGCCGCGCGGCGAGCGCGAAGCACCCGGACCCGCCTCCCGCATCGCCGGCGCCATCTGGGGCCACCTGGTCGGCGACGCGCTCGGCGTCCCGTACGAGTTCATGGAGCCGGACCAGATCGGCGAGGTGGAGTTCGGCGCACGCGGGACGCACGACCAGCCGCCCGGCACGTGGAGCGATGACGGCGCGCTGATGCTGGCCACGCTGGACGCGCTGCTCCAGCCGGGCAAGCTCAACCCGGACGCCATGGGCCAGCGCTACGTGGCCTGGTACCGCGACGGCGCCTACACGCCCGACGGCGATGGCCTGTTCGACATCGGCAACACCACGCGGGCGGCGATGGAGAACCTGGCGCGCGGCATCCCGGCCACCGATGCCGGCCCGTCGGGCGACCGCGACTGCGGCAATGGGTCCCTCATGCGGGTGCTCCCCATCGCCCTGGCCAGCCGCATGGCCGACGAGGGCGTCCTCGCCGCGCGCGCCCACCTGGTCAGCAAGATCACGCACGGACACCCGCGCGCCCAGGTCAGCTGCGCGCTGTACACCCTCCTGGCGCAGCGGCTCACCAACTGGAGCCGTCCCTCCAACGCCATCTTCGCGAACAAGAGCACGCTCAAGCTGATCTACATGACCAGCCAGGCGTACGCGCCGCAGCTGACGGCGTTCACGGAGCTGCTGGCCTGGAAGGAGCGCTCAGGGCGCGGCTACGTGCTGGATTCGCTCTGGTCGGCGTGGGACGCGGTGGCCGAGGCGACCAGCTTCGAGGACGCGATCCGGCGAGCCATCGCGTACGGGCACGACACGGACACCACCGCGGCGCTGGCCGGCGGGCTGGCGGGAGCGCGCTTCGGCTGGGAATCGATCCCGCGCGAGTGGCTGCGCGGGATGCGCGGCAAGGAGATCGTGACGCCGATGGTCGATCGGCTGATCGCGCGGGAGGTGGGGGTCAGCACGTCCACCACCAGCCCGCTCCGGGTCAACGCCGTGGACCTCACGGGCGCCGAGGGTGCCGGCGGAGGTGCCGCAGGGTCGGTCTTCATCACGTTCCTGCCCGGCAAGAAGCTGGTGGGGTTCACGGGCCCGCACTGGCGCGACATGGACGCGGATGTCGCCACCCTCAAGGCGACGGGCGTGGACACGATGGTGCTGCTGGTCGAGGACCAGGAGATCGAGGACGCCATGGTCCAGGACCTCCCGGCGGCGCTTGACGGCGCCGGCATCGACCTGGTCCGCTTCCCCATCCCGGATCCCCGGGTCCCGGCGGACGGGGCCGCATTCCGCTCGCTCATCCGCGGGGCGCTGGGCCAGGTGCGCTCCGGGCGCAATGTGGCGTTCGTGTGCCGCGGCGGGGTTGACCGCTCGCCGATGGCGGCGGCGTGCCTCCTGCGCGAGGCGGGGCTGGACGCGACCACGGCGATCGACCGGATCCATGCGGCGCGCGAGCACACGCTGACGCGCGAGGAGCAGCTGGCCTACGTCCGCGACTGGGTCGCCCGGGCCTGACCGCGACGGCGCGACCAGCGGGGCCGGCTGCCGGGTTCAGGCCGGTCCCTCAGCGGGGGCGGTGGTCCCTCAGCCGCGGGCGGCGGGATCGAACGGTCAGCGGTCGAGCGCCCGCTCGATCCGGCGGTCCGGCACGAACCAGATCAGCGCCACGAGGGCGTACAGGCCGAAGGCCGCCACGGGCGCAACCAGCGCCAGGGCGATGCCGATCACGTAGATCACCAGCGACACCTTCCCCTTCCAGTCGCTGCCCAGCGCCGCCGCCAGCGTCGGCGACTGGCCGGGCGCCCGGATCAGTGTCCGCACCAGTGAGAAGTAGCCGAGCGCGGCACACAGCAGCAGGCCGCCATACACGGCGGTGGGGAAGACGGCGAAGTCGGTCTGGCGCATCCAGGCGGTCCCGAAGGGGATGAGGCTGAGCCAGAAGAGCAGGAACATGTTGGCCCACAGCACGCGGCCGTTGACGACCTTCGCCACGTGGAGCAAGTGGTGGTGGTTGTTCCAGTAGATGCCCACGTACATGAAGCTGACCACGTAGGCGACCAGCGTGGGACCCAGGCTCCGGAGCGCCTCCAGGTCCGAGCCCTCCGGGGGATGCAGCTCCAGGACCATGATGGTGATCAGGATGGCGATGACGCCGTCGCTGAACGCCTCGAGCCGGCCCTTGCCCATCAGCTGAGCCCTCCCAGTGCCGCGAACAGCTCGCCGTAGGCGCCGATCGCGAGGTCCGCGGCGTCCGGGCTGCGGAGTTGGACACAGACGTGATCCGCGCCGGCGTCGAGGTGAGCGTGGACGCGCTCGACGACGGCCTCCACGGATCCCTGCGCCACGATGGCGTCGATCAGCCGGTCCGAGCCGCCGTTCGCGACGTCCTCGGGGGTGAAGCCCTCGCGCAGGAGCGTGTTGGCGTAGTTGGGGAGCTGCAGGTAGCGGGCGCAGAAGGCGCGCGCCGTCGCGCGGGCCCGGGCCGGGTCGGTGTCGATGACGGCGGCCTGCTCGACGGCGAGGAAGGCGGCCTCACCCAGGTGCCGGCGGGCGGTCACGGTGTGGCTCACGGGGACGAAGTAGGGGTGTGCGCCATCCGTCCGCTCGGCGGCCAGTTCCAGCATCCGTGGGCCAAGGGCCGCCAGCAGGATGGGCGCGGGTTGGGCCGGGGCGGGCCCGGCGTACGCGGCCGCGTCCATGGCATCGAGGTAGGCGCGCATCGTCGCGACGGGCTGCCCGTACGTGCCACCACGGGCGGCCACGGACGGGGCGTGGCTGACGCCGATGCCCAGCACGAACCTGCCCGGCCAGGCTTCGGCCAGGGCACGGGCGCCGTTGACCATGGCCATGGGGTCGCGCGCGTAGATGTTGGCAATGCCGGTGGCGAACACCATCCGCGGGCTGGCGGCCAGCAGGATCGCCGCGTGGGCGAAGGCCTCCTTGCTGCCCACGCTCTCCGGGAACCAGGTGGCTCGCGCGCCCATCGCCTCGTACGCGACGACCGCGGCGCGGGCATCGGCGGCCGTGTTGGCCTGGAGACCAAAGCTCCAGACGCCGACACGGCCGAGGTCGGCGGTCAGCTGTGCGCGGCGGTCTCCGTGGGGGGCGGTCATGGCGGCTCGCTTGTTCGTTGCGTGGTGGGCGTCGCGCAACCGGCGACTCGGCCGAAGGGTACAGGAATGGGTTTCGCCACCGGGAAGCGGGTGCGACGGCCGGGCCAGCCGATCCGGCCCCGGCCGGGGAGCGATTAGACTCAGTGCACGGGCACGCACCACGACATGGGTGCCACCCGCGCGGCGCACGCGCCGCCGCCGTGCCCGCGTGGCTCCTGTATCACCTGAGACCCGCCCGTGTTCGTTCGTCCATTCCGGCGTCGCCGCCCCTCCCGCCGCCTCATCCCGGTGGTGGCGGTGGTTCTGGCGTTGGCCGCGCTCTCTGGCCTGCCGATGGCCCGGGGGCAGTCCCTCATCCGGGCCGCCGATGCCGCCGCGGCGGCCGCTTGTGGTGACGACTTCTACCCGCAGGGCGTCGACGTCTCCACCCACCAGGGCACGATCGATTGGAAGGCCGTCGCCGCGGCCGGGATCGACTTCGGGATGGCGCGAATCGCCGACGGGCTCACCTTCCCGGACGCCACCTTCCAGACCAACTACGCGGGGATGCGGGCCAACGGCATCACGCCGGGCAGCTACCTCTTCTTCGAGCCCGGCCAGGACGCCGTGGCGCAGGCGAACGCCGTCGTCGCGGCGCTGACCAAGGCCGGGTTCCGGATCGGCGATCTTCCGCCCGCGATCGACGTGGAGGTCACCGGCAACCAGTCGCCCGCGGTCGTCGCCAGCGGCGTCCGCACGATGGCGAGCACGATCCAGGCGACCCTGGGCGTGACGCCGTTCATCTACGCCTCGCCCGGCGCGTGGAACCGGATCGTGGCGAGCGCCGAGTTCGGGGACCTGCCGCTCTGGGTCGCACACTGGCTGGCGGTCTGCCCCGCCATGCCGAGCGGCTGGGACGAGTGGAGCCTGTGGCAGTTCTCCAGCACGGGCCGGGTCCCGGGGATCGCCAAGGTGGTCGACCTGGACTTCGCCGCCACTCCCACGCTCCCGGTCTACACGGGGCGGCCGGTCTTCCCCAGCCTCAGGGACATGACCGCCTACGCGCTGGGGCCCGACAAGGTCACCTACTCGGTCCGGGCGGTGGGCCCGCGCGGCGTCCCGGTCGCCTCCGCCTGCTCCCCCGCCTCCGGCTCGGTCTTCCCGCTGGGCCCGACCAACATCACCTGCACGGCGACCAACAGCAGCGGCACGTCAACCCAGACGGTGCGGCTGGCCGTCCGGTTCGCCCGGCCGCCGGCCTTCGACGAGGCAGTCCCGGCCGACGTCGCGGTCCTGGCCGGCGCAGCGGCCGGCACGCCGGTGGCGTTCGGTCCGGTCACCGCGATCGACTACGCGGGCGGCAGGATCCCGGCGACATGCAGCCCGGCCTCCGGGGCCGCGTTCCTGCCGGGCCGGACGGTCGTGACGTGCACGGCGACCGATTCGTTCGGTCAGGCCGCGCAGCGGTCATTCGCCGTGTCCGTGAGCTATCGCTTCACGGGCCTGCTGACCCCGATCACCGACCCGATCACGGCGACGAGCCCGGTCAGCGTCTTCGCCTCCGGGGCGCCGATACCGGTCCGCTTCGTGCTGAGCCAGGGCGATGGGTCGCCCATCAGCGACTCCGCGGCATCGGCCGTGGCAGCGGCGTGCGGCGCGCTGGTGTGGCTGGTTCCGGTCGATCGCCGGGCGCTCCCGGATGCAGGCTATGGCGTGGTCTCATCCAACAGCCTGGCCTGCGCCCGCTACGACGCCACGGCCCACCAGCTGGCGGCTGATCTGCCCACGGCCGGCGCACCGCCCGGCGACTACACGGTGGTGGTGGCCGTGGCCGACCGCGAAGGGACGCCCCTGGCCGGCCACGTGGCCGAGATCAGGCTCCGCTGACGGCGAGCTCCTCCGGGGCGGCCGCGGGGGCGGCAAACGGCACGGCGGCCTGGGCGGCCACCGGGGCCTCAACCAGGACCAGGTCGCGCATCTCCACGACCCCCAGGGTGAGCCACGGGGCATAGGTCTCGCCACGGATCCCCAGCTTGATCGTGGTCTGGCTGGGGAACGTCAGCCCGTCGACGGTCTGGTACGCGTCCACGAAGCGGGCGCCGCGCGCGACGTTGCGCATGATCCCCACCGCGTAGTCGTGGCGGCGCAGCAGCCCGTCCGGGCCGATGTACAGCACCTGGCGGGTGGAGTGCGTGGGGAAGCCGGCCGGGAACGTGACCTCCACCTTGTCCCACGTCTCCCCACCCACCCTGGTGGTCCCGGCATCGCGCAGCGTGATCCCCGGCTGCAGGAGCAGGAACGGGAGCTGCGCGTAGTTCCACAGGACGTAGCCGGCGAAGTACAGCATCTCGAGCTCGGTCCACCAGGCGAGGGTGCGCAGCGAGTCGAACGCCCGGCGGGGCTCGTCGAGGCTGGAGGACGGCCCGGCCACCCGCTCGATCGTCACCCGGGCGGGCGTGAAGGTGGCCCGCGCTCCCGGCGCCGGGTAGTCGCCGATCTCGACGCGGGGCGCGCCGGTGTGCAGCCGGGCGGTCAGGTCGTGGAGCTGGCCCTCGCGCCGTCGGAGCTTGAACATCAGGCCCCGGAAGGTCCAGGTCATGTCCAGCTCCGCCACGCGGCGAAAGCGCTCCTCGCCGCCATGGGCCTGGATCGAGCGATCGATGATCGCGTTGCCGGTGGGCATGTGGACTCCGTCGCCGGTGGGTTGGGTGGTGCCGGAGCCGCGTGGGACGCAGTCCGTTGTCTGATGCAACGGACTCTAGCGCCATGCGTTGCATGACGCAACTGGCTAGAGTGCGGGCATGCAGAGGACGAGCCTGGCCGGCATGCACTGCTCCGTGGCGCGGACCCTCGACATCATCGGCGAGTGGTGGACGCCGCTGATCATCCGGGACGCCTTCGTGGGCCAGGTGCGCTTCGACGAGCTGCAGCGCAGCCTGGGGATCGCCCGCAACGTGCTCGCGGACCGGCTGGCGACGCTGGTCGCGCACGGCATCCTGGAGCGGCGGCGCTACGACGAGCGCCCGCCGCGCGACGAGTACGTCCTCACCCAGAAGGGTCGCGACCTGTTCCCGGTGATCGCCGCGATCACCGCCTGGGGCGACCGCTGGACCGCGGGTGAGGCGGGCCCGCCGCTGCTCCTGGTCCACGAGCCATGCGGCCAGGCGGCGACGGTCCGCACGACGTGCGACCAGTGCGGCGAGCTGGTGAGCCTGGACAACACCAGTCCGACGCCCGGCCCGGGGGCGTAGATTCGCCCGATGGCTGACAGGGGCGCTCCGCCGCAGGAGAGCGTCAGGGCGCGCAACTACCGGCTGGTCGCCATCGACTCCGCCTTCGTCGGCGTCGTGAGCGCGGCCGGCCCGTTCCTCCCCGTCTTCCTGGTTCGCCTGGGCGCGTCGGGGGGCGAGGTCGGGCTGCTCTCCTCGATCCCGGCCCTGACCGCGGTCCTGCTGGCCATCCCCGTGGGCCGGTGGCTGCAACGGCGTCGGAACATCGTGCCCCTGTACAGCAAGGTACGCGCCACGGGCTGGATGGCGTACGCGGCGATGGGGCTGATCGGGGCGCTGCTGCCGGCGGAGGCGGCGATCCCGCTGATGCTGGCTACCTGGGCGGCGGCGTCGGTCGCGTCGACGGCCGGCGTCGTCGCGTTCCCGATCGTCATGGACGGCGCGGCAGGGCCCAACGGGCGGTTCGACCTGCTGGGGCGCCGCTGGATGATCGCGGGCCTGAGCATGACGATGACCATCGCCCTCGCCGGCCAGCTCCTGCGGGTCGTGCCCTTCCCCGGCAACTTCGCGGGGCTGCTCGCCCTGTTCTCCGTGGCGGGCATCGGGAGCGCGCTCATCTCTCGCCAGCTCGTGATCCCCGACCAGGCCCAGCTGGCACCGCCGGCGGCGGCGAGGAGCCCGCGGCTGCGGGCGCTCGTGGACCTGGTTCGGGCGCAGCCGTCCTTCATCCGGTTCGAGCTGCGCTCGATCGCCTACACCGCCAGCATCGGCCTTGTCATGCCGCTCCTGCCGCTCTTCTACGTGCGCGAGGTCCAGGCGCCCGATGCGTGGATCGGGATCATCGGGTCGGCCCAGGCGGCCGGCGCCGTCGTGGGCTACTTCTCCGCGTGGCGCATCGCCCGGCGGCGGAGCGGGAGCGCGATCGTCTTCCCCTCGATGCTGGCGGCAGCGGCGGTGCCCGCGATGCTCTCGGCGGTGCCCGCGATGCTCTCGGCGGTGGATTGGCTCCCGGCCGTCGCCGCGCTGGCCTTCGTCGCCGGGGTCGCCGCGGCGGGGACGCAGCTGGCCCTCTTCGACCAGCTGGTGGCGCGAATCCCGCGCGATCACGGGGTGACGTTCAGCTCCGTGGACCAGACGATCCAGAACATCGCGCTGATCGCGGCGCCCAGCCTCGGCGGCCTGCTGGCCGTCACGGTCGGGGTCCGCCCCGGCCTGCTGGTGGCGACGGCGTTCGGGCTGCTGGCCTGCGTGCTGTTCGCCAGCGATCGACCTAGTCGCCTCGCGCCAGGACGATGACCTTGTCGTCGGCCGCGAAGGTGATCGATCGCGCCTTGGGAGGGTTGATGACGACGCCATGCGCACGCGCGGCGTCGCCCGCGGCGGCGGTATCTCGATAGCCAATGGCGATCTCACCGCGCCTGATGCTGGACCGAAGGACGGTGGTAAACGTCATTGGCACGCCAACCGCCACGTACTCGCTCGCGGGCCGCAAGTAGATCTCCGAGCCCGACGTGTCGAACAGGTCGTCGAAGACGGCCTTCAGGTGGCGGTTCTCGGACATCTGGCTCACCAGCAGGCTCGCCAGGCGGTCGCTGACGATGAAGTCGTCGGCCCTGGTCACTTCCGCGAGGGCCCGGTTGCGCAGGTCGAGCATCTCGCTGGTGATCGAGAAGCGGTAGCCCGTCTCGGCGACGATGTCGCGCAGGTTGACCAGGGCAACGAGCGTCCTGGCGTCGGCCCGTTGCGGTTCGACCACGTCCGAGCACAGCACGATCACGTGGTCGAAGCCTTCCGCGCACAGCTCGGCGAGCACCTTCCGCTTCGTCGGGTCGGCCGGTCGAGCCTCGTGGGTGGCATTGACCAGGCCCGCAGCCGGAATCGGCGCAGAGGCCAGGTCGGCCGGGGTGGCCGCGACCACCATGCGGGAGCCCGGCGGGACGTACGCGTCCAGCTCCGTCACGATCGCGGGCCCACGCCGGTTCCAGCCGAGGACGAGCGTGGCCTCGGGCGCGCGCTCGCGGGATTCGGGCCCGACGATCAGCGCCTCATCCGCGGAATCGATCACGGCCGGCCGGGCAACGACAGTGTCGTCGTCCGCGGAGATCGCCAGGAGCCGGTCACCCGGTTCGATCGGGACCTCCATCGGTGGGTTCAGCTGGACCACGCCATCCGGCCGCATCAGCCCGATCACCGTGGAATCCTGATAGGCGAGCAGGCACTCCCGGAATGGGCGCCCAACGAGCTCCGCGGGCGGCTGGGCGTCGTAGATCTCGTCGCCCGCGAAGTCGAGCAGCTCCTGGTAGACAACCGACAGGCCGGACTGGCGGCACGTCTGGGCGATGATCCGGGCGATCAGGTCCTCGACCAGGACCAGCTGCGCCTCACCCCGGCCGACGAGCTCCGCGACCGCGAGGTTGTCCCGATCCCGGAGCTCGGCCACGATGTGGTACGGGCTGGTCCGACGGTTTGGGCCGTTCGTGATCGCCAGGACCGTCTTGATGACGTCCGTGTCCGGATCGTCGGCGTCGGGCGGCAGGATGATCACCGACTTCGCCGTCTCGATGCCGGCCCGCGCGAGATCCTGCATGTCGATGGGGCTGCCCGTCCGACACACGATCTTCATGCGACCCGTGCCACCCACCTGGGCGTGGATCTCGTCCTCCATCTCCACCTTGTCGCGCGGGGCCAGGACGACGACCGAGCTCCGACGCCGGTTGGCATTCGCGACGACCAGCTCGGCGAGGATCGTGAGGATCTGCGGCGACCAGCCGAGGATCACGGTGTGGCCGGTCTCGAGGACGGTGCTGCGACCCTTGCGGAGCTCCTCCAGGCGGCCCTGGACCGCGGTCACCAGGATGCCGATCAGGATGCTGGTCACGAAGATCCCGAAGAGGGTGGTGACGAGCATGGCCAGCATGAACGGTGGCGTGGCCGACCCACCGAGGAAGTTCGCCACCGTGCCGGGATCGAGCGTCGTGAGAAATGCCCGCCAGATCACATCGACGAACTCGAAGCTGGAATCGGCTCCCCAGCCCAGGAGGGTGACGACGCTGGCGATCACCAGGATGACGAGGAAGGTGGCCATGAAGAGGCCCAGGACCAGCACGCCCGGGCCGCGCGACATGAGCTCGTCGAGCCGGTACTGGAGGCGGTCGCGGCGAGTCAAGCGAGCCATGCGCGTCTCCCTGCTGGAGCGAGCCCCGCGGCGTCGGCCGCCTGGTGCCGAGGGTGGGCCGGCGAGGACGCCCGGATCGTACGCCACTGTCCGGTGAGCGACACCGCCCCCGGGCATGGGCCTTGGTGACGATCCGGGATGGCCGACGTCAAGGAATCTTGCCGCCCGCCCGGGCGGGCCCGTCGGTGAACGTGCGGTATCGCGATGGTCAAGGTCCGTTGAGGAACCGCGTCCATCCGCCAACCTTCGGCGGCCCGTGCACGTCCAGTCCACGATCGACCGGGTGCTGCCAGCGAGACCGATTGGGCCCATCTCGGGGGTGTGCATGCGGAGGCGACCGCGCTATCGTGAGCGCCGGGTTCAGGTGAGCGCTCCGCTCGCGAGGGCCCACAGAGGGAGGCTACGCGTGACGTCAGAGTCGAACTGGGCGCCGACACCCGGGTCGGACTATTCGATCAACGTTCGCTTCGACCGGAGCCAGCGGGTCAGCCGGTTCTGGGGCATCCCGATCCTGGGGATCTGGATCCGCTACCTGCTCCTGATCCCGCACTTCATCGTGCTCGGGGTCTACGGCATCATTGCCGGGTTGGCCATCATGGTCAGCTGGATCCCGGTCCTGTTGACCGGCCGATACGCGGGCTGGGCCTACAGCATCGTGGGCGGCTATCTCCGCTGGACCACCCGGGTGATGGCCTACGCGCTGTGCATGGTGGGGCCGTACCCGCCGTTTTCCACGGGCCCGGGCTACCCCGTCGAGGTCGACTTCGACCGGGCGTCACGGGTGAACCAGCTGTGGGGCATCCCCTTCCTGGGGATCGCGATCCGATCGATCGTGCTGATCCCCCAGATGATCCTGCTCTGGGTGGTGAGCATCGCGGCCGGGTTCATCCTGCTCTTCGCCTGGATTCCGGTCCTGCTGAACGGGCGGTTCCCGCAGATCGGGTACGACATCGTGGGGGGCTACCTGCGGGTCACGATCCGGGTCACGGGCTGGCTCCTGCTGATGACCGGACCATACCCGCCGTTCCGGTTGTCCTGAGAGGGGATCCGGCGCTAGTACGAGTAGGGGTCCTCGCCGGTCGCCGGGGCGATTGAACGGGCGGGTGCCCCGGCGCCGGCCGGCGCCCCAGTGGCCTTGGCGAGGGCGAACCCGTTGACGCCGTCGCCCGTCGCATCCCCGGCCTTGGTGTCGCCCTGCCAGAGGTAGAGCGGCTGGCCGTTGTACGTGACCTGGCGCGCGCCATCGGCCCGGGTCAGCGTGCCCAGCGTCCCGGCCGCGCCGGTGGCGGCCGCCGGCTGCGCGCCCGCCGCCACGGTGAGCGGCGGCCACGACGTCGCGCAGGTGCCGGTGCATGTCGAGGTCGTGGCCGTGTCGCCCACGTGGACGTACAGGGTCATGCCGTTGGGTGCGGTCAGGAAGGTGCCGGCACTCGGCGTTGTGGCCGTGCCCACGACGACCGGGGCCTGGCTGGCGGGTGCGCCCCCAAGGGCCGGCGTGCTGCCGGCCGACGAACACCCGGTGGTGGCCAGGCCCAGCACCAGGGCGAGGGCAACGAGCGGGCGACGTCGGGCCATGGGGCGTTCCTCGATTCGGTCCGTCGGCACATCCGCCGGCTACCCCCCACTACGTCGCGAACGCCGTCCCGGTTCTCGAGACCCTCAGCCGACGACGCCGTCCGGCACCAGCGGCAGCGAGCGGAGGCGAATCCCGCTCGCGGCGAAGATGGCGTTCGCGATCGCCGGGGCGACGGCCACGATCGGCGTCTCACCGCACCCGGCCGACGGAATGTCCCGCCGGTCCAGGAGCACCACCTCGATCGGCGGCACGTCGCCGAGGCGCGCCAGCCGGTAGTCCTTGAAGGTGCCGTTGCGGATCACGCCGTCGCCGAAGTGGATGGCCTCGAACGTGGCGGCCCCAAGGCCCATCACCGTCGCGCCCTCGACCTGGTTCGCGAGGCCGTCGGGGTCCACGATCGCTCCGCACTCGACCGCGGTCACGATCCGGTCGATCGTCAGGCGCCCACCGTCGCCGACGCGGACCGCGACGCACGTCGCCACCCGGGCGCCCTTCTCCACCCCGGCGGCAATCCCCATCCCGGCACCGGCGCCGCGCGGCCGGTCCGCCCAGCCTGCCCGATCGGCGGCGGCCCGCAGCACGTCCGCCAGCCGCTCGTCGTCCAGGTGCCGGAGCCGGAGCTCCAGCGGGTCGGCGCCCAGGGCGTGGGCCAGCTCGTCCACGTGGGACTCCCGGGCGAAGTGGTTGGCCGTCGCGGCGAGGGCGCGGAACGGGCCCTGCGGGAGCGGCGATTCCGTGGGCTGGTAGTCCAGTCGCTGGTTGGCGATGGCGTACGGCCCGGCCAGGCCGAACGAGCCCGAGTTGGTGTTGCGCATCTCCCAGGCGGTGATGGTGCCGTCGGCGGCTGCGGCGCTGCGCACGTCGATCAGCGCCGCCGGCCGGACGTGGCCCAGGCTGAACTCCTCGCGCCGGCTCCACGCCACGCGGACGGGACGACCGACCGCACGCGCCAGCCGCGCCGCGTCCAGCGCCGCGTCCGACCCGTGACGCCCCCCGAACCCCCCGCCGACATCCGGCACGATGACGCGGATATCGGCCTGCGCGATGCCCAGGGCACCCGCCAGCTCCTGGCGCGTCCCGAACGGCGACTGGGTGGTGGTCCAGACGGTGAGCCGGTCGGCGGTCCATTCGGCGATGGCCACGGTGGTCTCGAGCGGGGCGTGGGCGACGAAGGCGGTGGTGTACGTGGCGGCCAAGGCGACGGGTGCGTCGGCGAACGCCCCGTCGGGGTCCCCCATCTCGCGATGGACCGCGCCCTCCCAGCCCTCGGCCTCGGCCGGATGGCCGCGCAGGTAGTCCCACAGCTCGGCCTCGGACGGCTGCGGCTCGTGGTCCCAGGTCGCCGTGATGGCGCGCATGGCCCGCCCGGCCTGGAGCGGATCCTCCACCACCACGCCGACGAAGTCGCCGTCGTGGACCACGGTCACGCCCGGCAGTCGCATGGCGGCTTCGACATCGACGGAGGCGAGGGTGGACCCGACGGCCGGCGCCCGGAGGACGCGACCGTGCAGCATCCCGGGGCGCGAGAGGTCTGATGCGTAGCGCCGGGCCCCGGTCACGATCGCCGGTCCGGACACGCGACGAACGGGCTGGCCCGCGATGCGCTGCCTTGCCCCGGGCGCCAGGACGCCGTCCGGCGCGTCGACGCCGGCGACCGCCACCAGCCGCAGGCCGGTCACCAGCTCGCCGTACCCTGCGGCTCGACTGCCATCCGCCGCGCGAACCGAGCCATCGGCCGCGGCAACGTCGCCGCGCGCCACCTCCCAGCGCTCGGCGGCCAGGTCCAGCAGCCGCTCGCGCGCCGATGCGGCGGCGTGACGCAGCGCCTCCCCGGCCTCAGGCACCGAGCGGCTCCCGAAGGTGCCCATGTCATACGGGCAGACGTCCGTGTCGCCCATCACCAGCCGGACCGCGGAGAGCGGGGCCCGCAACTCATCGGCGACCAGGAGCGAGAGGGCCGTCCGGTTGTCCTGGCCCAGGTTCACCTTGCCGGTGAAGGCCGTCACGCGCCCATCGGCGGCAACGTGGAGCCAGGCACCGCCGCCGGTGCCCCAGCCGCCTCCAGCCCCGTGGCCGGTGCCCCGGCCGCCGGCCCCAGCCGGCTCAGCGGTTCGGGGATCCCAGGCCACCACCAGGCCGTCGGGCAGGACGGCGAACCAGTCGCGCTCCCCCGCCTCGGCAAGGTCCCAGGGGCGCCGGGGCCGCGGGCGCTCGCTGCCGGGTTCCGAATCGGCCGCCCGGCCGCCGGTCCAATCGGCTGCGTGTGAATCGGCCGCCGTGCCCGAGGTGCCGCCCGGCGCGCCCTCCAGCGCCGTCAGCCGCGCGGCGCAGTGAACCGCTCGCCGGATCCGTGGGTACGTGCCGCAGCGACACAGGTTGCCCGAGAGCGCGTCCGTGATCTCCGCGTCGTCCGGGTCCGGCACTCGCCCCAGGAGCGCGACCGCGTTCATGACCAGCCCCGGCGTGCAGTAGCCGCACTGGAAGGCGCCCTCCTCCACGAAGGCGCGCTGGACCGGGTGGGCGCCGCCGGGCGCCAGTCCCTCGATGGTGGTCACGGAACGGCCCATCGCCTCGGTCGCATACACATGGCATGACTTCACGGGCTGGCCGTCGACCAGGACGGTGCACGCGCCGCACTCGCCTTCGCCGCAACCCAGCTTGGCGCCCGTCAGGCCCAGCTCGTCGCGCAGGACCGAGAGCAGGCTCCGCGGCGGCTCCGGGGAGAGCGGGCGCAGCACGCCATTGACCGTGATCACCGACTCGTCAGCCATCCGCCTGCCTCCCATGCCCCGGCGCGGTGCCGGTCTCGCCAGCATAGGCCCGGAGACGGGACGCCGAACGAGCGTGCCGCCCCGTGACACCCAACCTGTCGCAAGTCGCCCGCAGGATGAGCCCATGAACGACAGGACCCGCACCAGGACCAGTCCTTCGGCCGCCGATGATCAGGCGGCGCGGAAGGCTTTCAACGCGGCGCTGACGGGGCTGCGGCCCCGGGTGACGATGGAACGCGATGGGCTCGTGCTCATCGCGCTCGAGGCGGCCAGACCGCCCAGGACCCAGGGGGCGCCCCGCTATCTCCGCTTTGACGAGGCCGCGGCGGCCGGGGCGGTCGAGATCAGGGAGATCGACTCCGGCGCCGTGCCCGTGGTGGAGGCCATCACCAAGGACAAGCCCGTCCTGATCTTCGCCGGCGACACCATCGTCGGCGGGAAGCAGAACCGGTTCATCAACGTCACCATCTGGCTGCCGGCCGCCAAGGCCACCCAGATTCCCGTGACCTGCCTGGAGGCCGGACGCTGGGACGGGGGTGAGGCAATGCGCTTCGGCGCGGGCCGCAAGGCGGACTATGCGCTCCGGTCCATGGTCAACATCCAGGTCGGCCAGCAGTTGCGAAGCGCCATGGCCATGGGTGCCCCAACTGGCGGCGCCCAGGCCTTTGCTGCCGACCAGGGCGCCATCTGGAACGAGATCGGCCAGCGCGAGACGCGCGCCGGTCGATCGTCAGCCACGGCGTCCCTGCACGACCTGTACGAGGAGGAGCGGGGCGAAGCCCAGCCACTGGCCGCCGCGTTCCCCTGCCCCACCGGCGCGACCGGGCTGGCCGTGGCCGTGGGTGGCCGGATCGTGGCACTGGAGCTGTTCGACAACCCGGCAACCCTGGCGGCATCCTGGCCGCGGCTGGTGGAGTCGGCGGTCTCCGCCCACCTGGACCACGCCCGGATGGTCGCCGTGGGACTGGCACAATCGCGCGCGCACCGCCACCCGGATCCCGAGGCGATCGGGCGGATGATCGATCGGGCGTCGGCGGCGCTCGACGGGGCGGCTGTCGGCCTGTCGATCGGCGAGGGGCTGGACATCCGGCTGGCGAGCCACCGGATCGCGGGCAGCGCCCTGGTCCGCAAGGGGCACTTCATCCATGCCGAGCTGTTCCGGGTCGTGGCCTGAGTCGCCGGGCCGACGGCCGTTACCGATTGGCCCGCAACCAGCCCACGAGCTCGGCCATGGCCCGGCAGTCCACCTCGTTGTAGCGGGCGATATCGCCCATCAGCGGCAGCTGCGGGAGCGTGGCGCCGGTCCGGGCGGCCTCCGCGTCGCACCACCAGGCCCCCACCATGGCGCCCATCCCGTCGGTGGGACCCTCGCCCCACACGGTCTGGATCAGGCCGTGCTGGTGCATCGCCTTGGCGAGCGGCTTGAGGCCGAAGCCAAAGGCCCCGCGCACGGTGACGGGGACGGCGCGCATCACCTCGGTCAGGAAGTCGAAGAAGGGCAGCCTGGGCCAATCAGGCTGGCCGTGGCGCGTGCGTGCCGAGTTGTAGGCCGTGTCGAATGAGGCCGACTCGGCCTTCCACCAGTGGACGATCCGGACGTCGCCCCACGCCAGGCCGCGGGCGCCCCGCAGGGCGTCCATCTGCGTGATCCAGCGTCCGATGATCGCGCCCTCGTCGTCCTCCGTCAGGCGGTCCACGGTCCACTGGGCGAAGCGCCACTCGTCGCCTTCCCACCAGCCGCAGCCGATCTGGAAGATGAGCGCCTGGCCACCGGCCCGGGGCAGCCTGGAGAAGTCGTCGGCGAGGCTGGAGACCGTCTCGAAGTCCACGTACAGCTCGAGCGGGGCGGCTGTCCGCCAGGCGGCGTTCACGCCAGAGATCCGGGCGGGCAGGACCGGCGGGCCGGCATCCCGGTTGACCGCCAGGACCGCGTCGCACTGGGCGGCGAGCTTGTCCGACACCTGGAGGGCCTCTGCGCTCACGCCTGGCTGGTCCCAGCGGCGCAGGCCCCGGGCATGGGCGGCACGGCGGCGCCCGGGGTTCATCCCGGGCAGCTTGGTCAACTCGCCCAGCTGGTCGGCGATCTCGGCCTTGGCCCGGTGCCATGGCGCGTCGCTGGTGTTGCGCGCGTGGGGGTAGAGCTCGGGCACCGACGGCTGGGGGAGCACCCGCCAGGTGTCGCCCTGGGCCCGCAGGCGACGGACCCAGTCGAGCGCCTCGATGGTCATGGCCTCCAGCGTGCGGCCGCCGCGCGGATCCCCGAGCGCGTCGTGGTCCACCCGGGCCAGCCGCTCGAAGCAGCCGGTGCCGCGCACCCAGCCGGCCTTCCAGCTCCGGCCCAGCAGGTAGGCCGACGGCGGGAGGTAGCCCTGCAGCCGGCCGAGCGCCTCGTTGTAGACCCAGACCTGGGCCATGGCCGCCAGGGAATCGAAGGGCTGCGCGGCGCGCTCGCGGTCAAGCGCCAGGGTGTGGAACTTCACGTCCACGACGCGGTAGTGCCAGGCGGCGGCGGGGCCCAGGGCCGGGGCGACGACGCGTGCCGCGGCATCATCCAGGGTGTCCGGCACGAGCTGGTTGATCAGGTCCGAGCGGACCAGGAGGTCGGCGAGCCCGTAGGTGCGGTTCTCCGGGTTGCGCAGGACGGCCTGGGCGATCACCGGCGCGCCGGCCAGCATGGCATCCACGGTGGCGCGGGCGGACGCCAGGCTCCGGCTGTCTTCCGGCCCGTGCGCGATGGTAGTCACCGGGAAGCGGTCCGCGATCAGCGCCATGACGCCCGCCTCGAAGCGGCTCCCCTGCCCGAAGATGAAGGCGAGGAAGTCGGTCCGCGCATCGAACCCCTCTCCGGCGTCATCCCGTTGGAAGCCGTTGGCGGTGCCGTGCCGGTCCAGCCAGTCGAGGAGCGGGTCCTCCCGCAGGAAGTTGCGCGTGCGGCCGGCCGAGACCCAGGCGTCCCACTCCTCCGGGCGCTGCGGGTCGTCGATCGTGCCGTCGTCGCGCGTGGTCAGCGCGGCAACTGGCGAGAGCCCGTGGGGCGGCTGGACTTGGCTGGGCATGCGTTCACCGTACGAGGCCGTTCTGCCACCTTGGATGTCACGACGACTGGGCACGTGGTTCAGCCTGCGAGCATGGGTGGGCTGCGTCAGCCGAAGTCGACGGACACGCCCGAGTGGTCCGTCATCTCCACGCCGTCAGGGCTGCGCCGCCCCCATGTTGGGCCGACGCGCGCTCCGCTGATCCTGGACCACGTGTCGGTGACCAGGATATGGTCGATGACCGGGAGCCCATCGACCACCACGTCCTCCGTGAGGCAGCGCAGGCCGGCCTCCGCGACGGCAGCTCGGTGCCGTGCGCGCAGCTGGTGCGTCCCGTACCCCGGGGTGCGCCACGACTGGTTGAAGTCCCCGGCGACACACACCGCGTCGTACCGCGACCCCAGCGCCCGCCATTCCTCGGCCTGACGGTCGAGCTCGGCCTGGTGGACCGCCCAGAGCCTGAGCGAGCCGTCGGGCTCGCGCTCATGCGACCACGGGACGACGGTCCCGTACACCGCGACCTCCCCGATTGGCGAGTGGACCACTGCGGCGACGGTGCCACGCGCTGAGGGCTGGATGCCCGCATCGGTCAATAGATAGCGCGACCAGATGGAGACCCACCGCTCGTCATCGTCGGGCCGGCGCGTGAGGTGGGGCGGCGCGTGGGCCACGTGCGGGTAGGCGGCCGCGAGCGGGAGGCCGGCGCGGCTCTCGGTCAGCACCAGCACGTCCGCATCCACCGCCCGAATCTGTTGAAGGAGCCGGGGGAGCTTGAGCCAGGACCGGAGGCTCACTCGCTCGAGGTTCCAGGTTGCGATGCGCAGGAGCGCGTGCTTGCCGGGGTCAGTGGACATGGTGACCACCCTTCCTGCGCTGGCTGCCTGGGCTGCGGAGGCGCGCGGCGAGGTGCGGCGCCACCCGCTGGTCGTAGCGCTGGGCCAGGCCCCGGCCGTTGGTCCGCTCCGCGGCGGCGAGGAGCTCGGCGGGCAGGCAGGCCGACGCCACCTGGAACTCGAGCCCGATGACCCGGCCGTCTTCGACGCTGAAGTCCAGCGCCACGGCACCGGGGAAGTCCCGGTCGTGCTCCAGCAAGAGCGTGGGTCCCAGTGGCTCTCCCGGCCGCGTCGGGCGCAACGAGAGATAGGCGACATCCGTGGTCGCGTCGTACGTGAGGTGCACGGTCAATCCCCCTGTGGTCGCCACCGACACGGGGGCGTGATCGACGAGGTGGCTCAGGAGCCGGTGCGCCGGAGGGTCATCACGGGGCGAGTATGGACCCGGGTCGTGCCAGCTCTGGTGTCACGGCGTTCGAGGGACCCCTCCGATCGCACTCGCACCTCGTCGCCCGGGGGCAGCTGCGGCGAGCCAGTCGATCTGGCCGGGCGGCCCACCCCACTCGCGTCCACACGACCGACACCGCCAATCCGGCGATTCGCCGCCCATGAGGCAGCCGCCGAGCGCGATCTCGCCCCGCTGGGCCGCCTCGAACATCTCGGACGATGGGTACCCGTACGAGATCCGCAGCGGGTTTGCGGCCGCGCAGGCCGGGCAGGGCCCGCCTGCGTCTCGGTCCTCGGCTGGTTCGTCGCTCACGCTGACCTCCCTTGGTTCCGCGATGGTCCTGGTTCAGTTCAGCCGGTCTGCCGGCCCTGGCCCCTTGGCCGCCTCGGACCCGGGCCTCCGTCCGACGTCCTCGAGGTTGCCGCTCCGGTGGAGCTCACCGGGCGATTCCAGCTCCCAGGAGCCACCGGCGTTGCCGCGCAGGTCGTTCGACTCGAAGGTCCCGCCGGCGCCCGAGCCGACCGAGATCGCGACCGAGTCGCCGCCGGTCACGACGTTGGCACGGAAGGTGGGGCACGAATCGTGGTCGGTGACCCACACGCCGGGCGCCTCGCCGGCCGTCAGGCGGTTGCGTTCGTAGGTGCCGGCCGCGCCCTGGCGGACGACGATCCCGATGGGCTGCCGGGTGGCGATGGTGTTCTCCGCGACCATGGGGCTGGTCCCGTCACCGGAGACGCCGATCCCGACCGTTGCGTTGTCGACGAGGTCATTGCCCTGGAGCGTGGGGCTGGCCCCCTCCTCGATGAGGATCCCGCCGCCGTTGCGTGCGACACGGTTGCGCAGGAGGCGCACGCCGCGGCCACCGAGGACGGCGACGCCCGGGCCCGCGTTCTCCTCGATGACGCAGTCGACCACCGATGACGAGGGTGCCGCCGCGCCGAGCAGGATGCCGGCCTCCGCGTTGCGCGCGACGGTGGATCGCTCGATCACCACCTGCGCGCCCTCGCTGGTTGCGATCCCGTGGCCCAGGTTGTCCACCACCTCGCAGTCCATGAGGCGGAGCACCGCGGCCGATCCCCCCGCCGTCACCGCCCAGCGGTGGCCACTGATCCGGCATCGGACGGCCTCGGCCCGGCCCTCCTCCGTCACCCAGATGGCATTCTGGGCACCGTCCACGACGGCGCAATCGCGCAGCACCGCCTGTGACGCCGGCCCGCCGACCCAGACCGTGGCCCCCAGGTGACTGGCCAGGACGCAGCCCTCCAGCGTGATCGCGACGTTGTGAACCGCGACCGCGGACCACGTCGCATCGTCGTTGCCGGCGCGCGATGGCCGAATGGTCAAGCCCGTCACGGTGGCCCCGGAACCAACAGCGCCCAGGCATTCGCCGCCGACCGGCTCCAGGATGATCGCCGCGACGTCGCCGTCACCCGCGATGGTGACCGCCCGGTCCACGACGACCGGCTTTCGGTAGGTGCCGGGCCGGACGCGGATCCGATCACCGGCCTCGGCGGCCGCCATCGCGTCGTCAATCTCCTGGAAGGCGACCGGGTCGGACGGATCGACGAGCAGCTCCCGCGGGACGCCGGGCAGGCCGGCGTCCGGCCTGGGCCGGGGGGTCCGGGCGTTGGGCCCAAACGAACGCTCGGACCAGGGGATCACCGGTGGACTCTCCGATCCCGGCTCGTCATCGCCCGCCGCGGCATCCGGATCCGGATCCGGATCCGGATCGGCCACCGGCTGGTCATCGGGGTAGCGCGATGCTGCGCCGGCCTCGAGCCAGGGCAGACGTTCGCCAGCGAACAGCGCCCGGACCATCCCCCACGAGAGGAGTGACCGGAGGACGGTGGTTGCCTGGTCGGGATTCGGGTCGCCGACGACGGGGCCAGGGATGAACGCGGTGTGGATCAGCGTCCCGCCCTCGGCCGACCAGCCGCCGAGCGCGTGCGGCCGGGTCTCGCCCGCCCACGTGGTCGTCTCGGCCAGGTTGAGCGCGTTGGCGAGCCAGGCCGCCCGCAGCGTCCCGCGACGGCGCAGGATCACCAGCCGGACCAGCAGCCCCCAGCCCAGCACGCCGTGCCGGCGTCCCGCGATGCCCCACAGGGCGGGCTCGTCGTCAGTGAGCGGGACCACCACCTCGAGGGCCTGCTCTGCGGCGTTGTAGGCCGCCGCCAACCCCTCGCGGGAGAGCGGCTTCGCCGCGCGACGGAGCGTGTTCGGGGCGATTGGCGGCGCATCCGCCTCGTTCACGCCGGCGGCGTTGAGCATGTCGTCGGGGTCCTGGCGCGGACCCGACTCCGGGTGGGGCGCGTCGTCGAGCGTCCGCCCGAACGCGGCCTCGGGGACCTGGACCCAGGCGAGCGATGCCTGGAGGGCGGTGGCCACGATGAACCAGCGCTCCAGCCAGCCGGCAATCCCCTCGTACAGGAAGGCGCCGCAACGTGCCGAGATGGTCCGGTCGTCCGGGTCGTAGGCGTAGGCCGAGAGCGACGCGAGGCCGTTGAGCTCGTTGACGAGCTGGTAGGTGGCCGCCTCGTCCGGCACGTCACGCAGGGCGGGCGTCCAGGCACGGACGGGCGAGATCAGCTCGCAGTTGTCGCGGACCGCGGGGTCCGACCAGATTCGCTGGCGAAGCCAGGCGCCCCACCAGGTGAAGCCGCGATCCTCGCGGACCGACCACGGTTCGTCGATCTGCATCAGCTCAAAGGCGCGTTCCACGGCATGGCGGCCGAGATCATCGTTGGCGATGAGCCGGGGCTTCTTCTCACGGGCCATCCTCAGCTCCTCTCGCGGCTGGCCGCCGCCGACATGGTGAGCCGGTGGAGATCCACCAGCTCGCTCTGCGTGAATCCACTGTTGACGTAGCCACCGGCGAGGACGAAGGCCACCGGCAGCCGATGCGCCCGACACCACCGGAAGAGCGTCGTCTCCCGTTCGGCGAGGAGGTCGCGCGTCATCCCGGACAGGCCGCCGATGAAGCACCGCTCGAACGGGTCCATTCCGGCGTTATAGAGCACGAGGTCGAACGCCCCCGAATGGAGGGCATCAAGCCGGCGGCGGAGCGTCGGCAGGTAGGCGGCGGGGTCCACGACCAGGTCGAGGCTGGACGGGTCGCTGGGACGGTACCGGTCGAATGCGACCACCGCGATGTCCAGCGTCGTCACGCGCGGCTCATCCGCCAGGATCTGGGCCGTCCCGCCGCCGCAGTGGGCGTCGAGGTCCACGATCAGGACCGACCGCGCGCCGGCATCCAGCGCGCGCCTGGCGGCGAGCGCAAGCCCGTTGAACGTGCAGAAGCCGGCACCGGTGGACCGCCGCGCGTGGTGGAGCCCCGACGAGAGCGACCCCGCGACCGCGCCGGTCTCCAGCGCCCGGAGCGCCGCCGCGACCGCGCCGCCGTTCGAGGCGAGGACCATGTCCCAGAGCCCGCCGTCCCAGGCGAACCCGTTGGACGAGGCGAGCGACCCCGGTTCGCCCGTCCGGACGGCGGCGACGTACTCCGGGTCGTGGCAGGCGAGGACATCGGCCTCGGTCAGCGGCGTGGGTGTCTCCAGGGCGATGCCGGCGATGGGCCGATCCCGGAGAGACTGGGCCACCCAGCGCGCCTTGCGCGTGGTGTCGAAGGCGTGCTCGGCGAGGACGTACGCATCCGAGTAGAAGACCGGGACGCTGCGAACCGCCAGATCCGTCCTCACTTGTCGCCACCGTCGAACCGCTTCCAGAGCCCCGGGATCCTGGGGAAGCCGGAAACCCCGAGGCCCGTGCCCATGACCACCCGGCCGACCGGGTGGGCTGGGTTGAAGGCATCGCCCGACTCCATCCCGCCCAGGGTGGAGCGGTCCGCGCAGGCCGGGCAGGTGGCTGACAGGACCGCGCTGGTCCGGCCGCCGTACGCCCCGCAGATGGGCCGCCCCGTGGCGCCCGGGATATGGATGGCGTCGGGATCGTCCTGGTCGGTCATCGTGACGCTCCCGCTGTTGTTGCCCAGGGCCACGCATCTTCGGGGGCAGGCGGCTGTCCGTCCAGTGGGAGCCGGGGCAACCGGGCCAACGCTTCGACGTCGGCGTCGGCGATCCAGGCGTTCCCGAACGGGTCGATGTAGAACGGCAGACCGAGGAAGATCGTCCAGATCAACACGTCCCCGTCCGTGACGCCGACGCGGAGGGCGACGCCGTGCATCGTCCAGTCGCCCGCCTGGGGCGTCACCCTCGCGGCGCCCTCCGCGGGCTCCCCGCAGTTCACGTGTGCGCCGGTTGGTTCCGTTCCCATCCCGCCATCTCCTCCTCGACCTCGCGCCCGGTCTGCTCCAGCGCCGCATCCGGGTCGTGGCGTCCCACTGACCAACCCGTCCGGATGCTTGTCGCGGGCCTACGCACCGTCCCGGCCGCCGATCGTGAACTCCTCGTCGTCGGCATCCTCGTCGTCGGCATCCTCGTCGTCGGCATCCTCGTCGTCTGCGGCGCCGGCTGTCTCGTCCGACTCGTCCGCGAACGTCTCGGGGAAGCGGTCCTTTGCCAGCTGGTGGTTGGCGATGGCGAGGGTCATGATCGCGACCCCCGTCAGCAGCTCCTGGTCCTCGGCGGACAGGGGGCTGATGATCTCGATGTTCAGCTTGATGGCCATGTCCTCGCCTCCTATCGATCCTGGCTGGAGCACCGCGCCGGCCCGAGGGGGCCGGTCAGTTGCTGCGCCGGTCATGGAGCCAGGGCTCTGCGGCGCTCTTGATAGGGGAAGCCAATGGGCTCCGGGGGACCCGTTACCGGCGGCCCCAGGGGTCACGTTCGTTGGTCGCGCCGATGTCGTGGGCCAGCCCGCCGAGGCCGTAGGCCATGAGCAGCGCGGAGAGGATGAACGGCTCCCCGATGCCCCACGGCAGCCCGGCTGGCGCGATGACGATCCCGGACCCGGATCCGGAGCTTGCAGCGCCCGCGCCCAACAACACGAGGCCGCCCGCGCAGGGCCGGCGCAGGAATGACTTGACGATCATGTCGACACCTCGTCCCCCATCGCCCCTGGCAGGAGCACCGTGCCGGGCCGAGGAGGGCCGGTCGGTTGCTGCGTGGTCATCGAGCCAGGGCTCTCGCACGCTCTTGATAGGTGGCGCCGGGCCGGTGCCGTGGCGGAACCTTGTTGAACTCGATCATCGTAGGGCGACGTTGTGACAGGTTGTCTGTCACAACCCAGTTCGCGCGAAGGCCGCTCGAAGGTTTGGAGCCCCTCCGCATCGTCCAGGGCGTTGGCACCGTTCCGGTCCCGGGTGGACCGCTGGCTGCCGCGCCGTCAGTGGGCTGTCACCCTCGGGCGCTCCCGATGCGAGTCGCTCTCGCGACAACGACACGGTACGCCGCGGCTCCTTGTACGCCAAGACGCCGGAAGGCGTGGCCGGGGCGGTGGCGGCGCGACGCGGACGTCCGAACCCTCCCTGGTGGCTTCCCGGAACCGGCACCGAGGTCGAACGTACCCTGATGCTCCCGGACCCCTGGGGGCAGATGGAGGCAGGGGTGCGACTCCAGGGACAGCCTCCCTACCCCACCACGTCCGGGCAGGTGGCCCGGTAGTCACACCAGCGACACGCCCAGCCGGGGTTTGCCGCGAACTCGCGCCGGCGGATGGCGCCGACCGTGGCACTCAACTGCTGGCCGAAGGCATCCAGCTGGTCGGGGGTGCGGGTGGTCCAGACCGTCATCCCGGGCTCCGCGAAGTGGAGGCCCAGGCGGGCCGGGACCGGCAGGATCTCGCGGGTGGCCGGGTCGCGAAGACCGCCGCGGGCGCCGGCGAAGGCGTACGCGCTCAGCTGCTGGTCGCGGTCCACGTCTGGCTGGTCGCGGGGCTTGCCCGTCTTGTGGTCCACCAGGTCGATGGCGCCGTCCGGCCGACGGTCGATCCGGTCGATGTAGCCGACGAAGCGGACCGTGGGCTCATCCGGCGCGACGGCGACATCGATGCCAAAGCCCAGCTCGACGGCGATTGGCTCGGCGCTTGACGCCGCCTCGCGCACCTGGAAGGCACGCAGGACCGGCTCGCCGCGGACGCGGAGTCGGGCGATCTCGGCGGGCTCGCAGCCGGAGCGATCGATGGCCTTCCCGAAGGCCGAATCCAGCACCTCGTAGTCGGGCGAGCCGGCACCACTGGCGCGCGCCGCGATCCGCGCCCGGTCAAACGCCTCGAAGGCGGCATGGACGGCCGAGCCGAACGTGAACCAGCCCAGCGGGACCTCGCCGGGCAGCCGCTCCACGTAGCGGTAGGCGTACCGGCGCGGGCAGCCCTGGTAGGTGGAGATGGACGAGTAGCTCTCGCGCGCCGGCAGGGCCGCGACTGCCGCAGGCGGCGGCTTCGGGAGCGAGACGGGATCAGCGATGACGGTCATGGGAGCAGCATCGGGGGCCGGTGCGACACCTTGGCTGTCACAGGCGCTCGGCAACGCGCGTTGACGCGGTTGTGGTCCTGAACAGGCCCCTGCGAGATGGCTGGAGTCGCCAGGGGAAGGCGGCGACCATCACGGCGGCCAGGACGCACGCACGCGCGCCGATCGATCGGGCTCGCGGGAGGCGCTTCGACCGACCCGACGACGCCGGATGTCGGGCCGCACCGACCTCGAGCTGGTGATCGTCATCGATGCCGCCCACGACCCCGGCGCGGTCAGGCCGGGAACCGCGCACCGCACGTCAGGTCGCCGGACCAGCGTTGGCAGCCACCCGCTCGTCGTCGGACCGGGCCACCGCATAGGCAAGCTCGACGTGGCGGGCGGCGTACCAGTCGGCTTCGCGCACCGCCGCCGGCTGGAGCGCGAGCGCCGAACCCAGGGTCGCGTAGTCCGTCCGCTCTCGGTCGAGGCTGGCCGCGACCTCGATCGCATCGGGGCCGCCGGGCCGAACCCGGAGCCCGTGCCGGCCGCCCGGCACCAGGTGACGCCAGCGGCCCTCGAGGCCCAGCTCCAGCCAGTCGAGCCCGCCGGCCGGCGCGGCGGTCCCGGTCGCAGCCTCCACCGCCGCGCTGGCGACTGCCACCCGCTCGCGACGGGAGCCCGTGACCAGCAGCCAGGGGGCCCCAAGCTCGTCGAGCCGGGCGGTCAGCTCCGCCTGCTGGAGCGCGCGCTCGTGGGGCGAGCGGCGGTCGCCGTCCTGCACCCAGCCGATGTCGGTGCCGGCGACCAGGGTCAGGGCGTACGGCCGCGTCGCGCCGATCGCGTCCACCCCGGCGTCGCGGGCCCCCAGGTAGACCCGGTGCCAGATGCCGGTGGTCAGCGCGTCGGTGTCGGCGAAGAGCACCCGGTCCGCCCGGCGGGCGACGACGTCCTCCAGATCGCCCTGGCGGGTGGCGATGGCGACGAAGTCGGCGGTGGTCCAGGTCTCGCCCCGGGCGTCCTTGGGATCGGAGTAGGCCCGCCCGAACTCCGGGACCCAGGCCGTCTCGAATCGGCGCGCAAGGAGGTCGGTCAGGGTGGTCTTGCCGGTGGACTCGCCGCCGATGACGCGCACCCGCCGCGCGTAGAACGCCCGGACCGGCGGGTCCAGGTAGGCCCACGCCGCCAGCGGGTCGCGGCGAATGGCCGTGCCCGAGATGGGGACGGCGGCGCGACCCGGGTCCACGCAGACGTGCCGGGCCCCGATGCCGGCCGCGGTGACGTCGCCGTAGGTGTCCCCTTCGCTGGTGAAGAGGACGTCGACCGACGGCCGCCCCACCATCTCCAGGATCACGCGGTTCCAGAAGGCGATGATGGCCGGGTCGGTCCAGCTCATGGGTCCGTCCGTGATCCGGGCGCGGACGTGGACGCGGGGCGACCCCACGAGTTCACGGACCCAGGCCTCACGCGTGGCCAGGGGGATGATGGCCTCCTCGGCGCTGCTGCCCATGACCAGCACGAACAGCTCGTCGCAGGCGGCCGCGGCCCGCTCGACCAGGAACCGGTGCCCACGGTGGAAGGGCAGAAACTTGCCCAGCACCACCCCGGTCGTACCCATCAGGCGGCCCCCGTCTCCGCCGACGCCGTCGCTGCCGCCGGCGGGGTCGCCTCGAGCGTGGCCCGCACTCGCGCGGCCTCGCCCCGTGCGGCCATGATCCGCCGCCAGGTCCGCCAGCCCCAGATCGACAGGACGATGTAGGCGACCTGCAGCGACGCCGTCAGGGCGAGGCCCTTGGACAGGTAGAGCCCGATGTACGGCAGGTTGACCCCCACGATCCAGACCGGCCAGCTCTCGATCAGCTTGCGGGCCAGCAGCCAGTTGGCCGCCAGCGACAGCACCGTGGTCGCGGCGTCCGCGAACGGCACAGTCGAATTCGTGAACGTCGCCAGCACCGCCGTCCAGGCCGCGATCCCGGCCAGGACCGCCAGCCCCGTCAGGACAAGCTCGCGCCGGCCGGCATGCCCGATCGGTCGTTCGGTCGCCGACTCCCCGCCCCGCAGCCAGTGCCACCAGCCGTAGAAGCCCATGGCCAGGTAGACGACCTGCAGGACGCTGTCGGCGTACAGGCCGTTGCCCAGGAAGAGCACCAGCCAGAAGGCCGAGTTCACGTTGCCGATCGGCCAGTTCCAGACGGATGCTCGGGCGGCCAGCCAGACCGTGCCGGCCCCGGCCACGAAGCCCAGGATCTCGGCCCAGCTGGTGGCGATGCCGCCGAGCAGCGGGATGGGGGCGAGCAGGGCGCCGAACACCTGCCCGAGCAGCGCGACCAGGTCGTTCATGCGCCGGCCCCTCCCGTGAACCGATAGAGCCCCGGCGCCCGGTAGGCCGCGGCCCGCGTGGTGCCGGTGGCGGTCGCCAGGCCGGAGCGCAGGATCCGCTTGCGGAACATGTCCCGGTCGAGCGGCGCGCCGGTGACGGCCTCGTAGACCTTCTGGAGGTCGAACAGGGTGAACTCGGGGGGCAGGAGCTCGAAGCCCACCGGGGCATACCAGAGCTTGGCGCGAAGGCGCTTCACCGCCGCACCGATGATCTCGGCATGGTCGAAGGCCAACGGCTTGGGGGTTCCCGCGACGTCCAGGACCTGGACCGGCCCACCGGTCTCGCCCGACCACGGGACGCGGACGCGGAAGGCGCCGCCGTCGATCACCACCTGGTCGCGCGCGATGAGCGCGTAGTAGGCGATGGAGATGACCCGCGTGCGAGGGTCGCGGTCGATGGCGCCGAACGTGTACAGCTGCTCGGTGAAGACGTCGCGAAGGCCGGTCTTGGTGAGCAGGGCCCGCTGGGCCGCCTGTTCGGGCGTCTCGTGGAGGCCGACGAAGGCGCCGGGCAGGGTGAGCCGACCCTCGGCCGGCGGCTCGGCTCGCCGGGTGAGCACCACCCAGAGGTCGCGGTCGACGACGGTGAGCAGGACCACGTCCACGGCGACCGAGGGGTGCGGGTAGCGGGACGGGTCGTAGCCGGCGAGGAACTCGGCGTCGGGATCCCCTTCTCGGAGGGCGGGACGAGTCGAGAGGGGTTCGCGGTCGGGGTCCATCGCCCTATGTTGGACGCATTGTCCAATATCGTCAAGCCGTGAGCGCCTCGGCTACGCGCCGTCCTCCTGGGCCGGGACGTCCAGGCCGAAGTGGCGGGTGAGCGCCGACCGGACCTCGCGCCGGATCTCGGGGTCCGCCACGACCTGCACCCGGCCGGCCATCTCGAACGACCTGACCCGGGAGAGGTCGATGGTCCGGACCTGGTGGCAGAGGATGACGGCGTCCCCGGTCTGCCCGGCGTGGCCCGCGGCAATCCGCACCTCGCCCGGATAGCACGGCGCCCATCCGCGAGGCGACCTGGGGCGGCGGGGTCGGCGATGCCCGGCCCCGCCCTCAGGTCAGGTCAGGTCAGGTCGACGATCAGGCCCGCGTAGACCTTGATGGTCCGGATGTAGTCGTCGAGGTTCTGGCGCTCGTCGGCGTCGGCCGTCTCCGAACCGAAGCAGACCTTGGCCGTCGGGATCCCGGCCGGCCCCACCACCCAGCGCATGTCGCTGGGGGCCGTGCTGGCGCCAAACTCGAGGCGCTGCCCCGTGGCCTCCTGAACCGCGCGCTGGGAGGCCTGGGCGATGATGTGGTCCGGCGGCGTGGAGGCCTGCTCCCAGTGGCGGTCCAGCTCCCAGTCGATGTCGAGCTCCGGATCGGCGGCCCGCAGCTCGTCGATCACCAGGCCGACCTCGGCCAGGATGCTCTCGAGCGTCTGCGGCGGGAAGTAGCTGATGGCCACGATGGCATCGCAGCGGTCGGGCGCCAGGACGTGCCCCCGCCAGGCGTGGATGTACGAGGTCGAGACGGTGGGGGGCACCTTGCCGATCGGGTCCGGCTGCCAGTCGGTGGGCTTCCAGTCGGAGAACTCCATCGACGCCAGGCGCAGGAGGACGCCGCCCATCTTCTCGATGGCGTTGACGCGGACCGCGCCAAAGACCGTGCCGTGGCCGCCGGTCCGGATCTTGATCTCGACCGTGCCGCGGACCGCGATCTCGATCCGGAGCGCGGGGAAGCGCGGATGCGCCTCGGTGTAGATCGCGTAGTCGGCCTTGAGCAGGTTCCGCTGGGTGAGCTCGCCCAGGCCGACCCAGCCGCCGTTCATCTCGTCGGCGGAGTGGACGCTGGCGACGTTGCCATCGAGCGGGATGCCCAGGTCGTGGACGACGCGCTGGGCGAACAGGGCGGCGGCCAGCCCCACCTTCATGTTGTTGGAGCCCCGGCCGTAGAGCCAGCCGTCGACGATGGTGGCGCCCAGCGGCGGGTAGGTCCAGCCCTCCTCGGTGATGGGCGTCGTGTCGAGGTGGGAGACGAACATGAGCGTCCGCTCCCCGGTCCGCCCCGGGAGGAGCGCGACGTTGTTGACCCGGCCCTCCTGGAACTCGTGCTGGTCGACGCGGGCGCCCAGCGCATCGAGGTAGTGCTTGCAGTAGGCGGCGACGTCCTTCTCGCCGCCCCCCGGCGGGTTGGGGCTGGGGATGCGCACGAGGTCCGCGAAGAGGCTGACGGCCTCATCGCGCCGGGCGTCGATCTCCGCCCAGGCCCGGGCCTTGGCCGCGGTTCGTGCGGTGTCGTCCACAGGATCCCCCTCGAGGCTGGGCCCGTGCCCGGCAGCGGAGCTGCGGCCGGCGAGCCCGCCCACGATCGGGCCGCGCCCGGCCGCGTGTCAAGTTCGATAGGCTGTCGGCGGGACGTGGCCGGGCGGCCGGCGGCCGTCGGTCGTGGTCGCCGCCTGCCGGGGCCGGGAGGGTGGAGATGGGACGGATCCTGGTCACGGGTGGCATGGGCGCCATCGGCTCGGCGGCGGTTCGCTGGCTGGTGGAGGCCGGGCACCGCCCGGTGATCTTCGACCGCCAGGGCAGCAACGAGCTGGTGGCAGACCTCCTCGGCGAGATCGACATCGAGGTCGGCGACCTGCGCAGCTGGGGCCGGGTGGCAGAGGTGATCCGGCGGCACGACGTCGACCGCATCATCCACCTCGCGGTGCTGCTCCCGGAGGAGGCCGCCCGCGAGCCCGACCAGGCGATCGAGGTCAACGTGGGCGCCACCACGGCCATCTGCGAGCTGGCCCGGATCATGGGCCTGCGGCGGGTCGTCTTCGCCAGCTCCAAGGGCGTCTACCGCCGCTTCGCGCCGCCCTACTCGCACCCCGAGTACCGCCCGGTCGACGAGACCCACCCGGTCGAGCCCGACGACATGTACGACATCACCAAGTACGCGGCCGAGCGGATCGGGATCGACTACGCGCGCCGCCACGGCGTGGACTTCATCGCGCTGCGGTTCGCCGCCACCTACGGCCCGGGGCGCATGGTGCGGCACGGGTCCGTGGCGATCCGGAGCGCGATCATCGAGAACGCCTGGTTTGGCCGGCCCACGATCCTGGCCCGGGGCGCCGACCAGCAGGACGACTTTGTCTACACCAAGGACATCGCGCAGGCCCTGGGCAAGGCCGCCTTCGTCGAGAGCGTCACCGACCGGGTCTTCAACATCGGCACCGGGCAGGCGTCCACCCTGGCCGCGGCGGCCCAGATCCTCCGGCGGGAGGTGCCCGGGGCCCACATCGAGATTGGGCCCGGTGCCGACTACGGGACCGGCTCCGGCCACTACTGCATCTTCGACATCAGCCGGGCCCGCCGCCAGCTGGGCTACGAGCCCGCCTACGACCACGAGCGCGGCATCCTGGACTACCTGGCCTTCCTGTCCGCGACCGCGCCCCGCGGGTAGGCGGCGAGGCGGTGACCGCAGCGCGACCTCGACGGCTCGAGGAGGCCCTGCGCCGGCCCCCCGCGCAGCCTCCACAGGCGACGGCGTCCGCGTGACCCCTAGCGCAGCGCGCGGGCCTTCTCGAGGGAGAGCTGGAAGTCCTGCACCCGGCCGGTCGCGAAGCCGGCCTCGCTGATCGACAGGTAGTAGTCCCACATCCGGACGAAACGCTCGTCAAAGCCCATCGCCCTGACCTCATCGATGTGCGCGAAGAAGCTGGAGCGCCAGGTCGCCAGGGTCCGGACGTAGTGCGGACCGATGTCGGTGGCCGAGCGGATCAGCAGGTTGGTGCTGTGCAGCGAATGCTCGATGGCCGCCAGTGAGGGCAGGAAGCCGCCCGGGAAGATGTACGTCTGGATCCAGTTGGCGCCCCGCCGCTGCGGTTCATAGGTCACGTCCGGGAAGGCGATCGTCTGGATGCTGGCCCGGCCGCCCGGCTTGAGCGACCGATCGCAGACCCGGAAGTAGGTCTCCAGGAACTCCGCGCCGACGGCCTCCAGCATCTCGATCGAGACGATGGCGTCGTACGTCCCCTCGATCTCGCGGTAGTCGCGCAGCTGGACGTCGACCAGGCCGGACAGCCCGGCCTCGCGGACGCGCTCGGTGGCCAGCTGGCGCTGGGCCTCGGAGATCGTGACCGTGGTGATGCGGCAGCCCAGCTCCCCGGCCGCATACAGGGCGAACCCGCCCCAGCCGGAGCCGATCTCGAGGACGTGCTCGCCGCCGCGCAGGCCGGCCCCCTCTGCCAGGAGGCGGTACTTGTTGCGCTGGGCGTCGGCCAGGGATTGCCCAGGGGTCTCGAAGACGGCGCTCGAGTAGGTCAGCGTCTCGTCCAGGAAGAGCCGGTAGAAGTCGTTGCCCAGGTCGTAGTGGGCGGCGATGTTGCGCTTGCTCTGATGGACCGTGTTCCGGCGGGCGCGGTGCCGGAGCGTCTTCTGGAGCCGGAGCGGGATGCGCCACCAGCCGCCGGACAGGCCAAGCGCCTCGCGGTTCAGGGAGGCGAGCTTGAGGAGGGCCGGGAGGTCGGGGCTGGACCACGTCCCATCCATGTAGGCCTCGCCGGCTCCCGTGTCGCCGCCGAGGACCATGCGGAGCATCGCCGCGGGATCGTGGAGCCGGACGGCGGCGGACACCTCGGAGGCTGGGTCGCCGAAGACCTGCGACGTCCCGTCCGGCAACTCGATCGTCAGCCGGCCGATGCGGATGCGGCGGACGGCGCCCAGCATGATCCGCATGGCGGCGCGATCGACGACGGAGCCGGCCGCCGTGCGGGCCCGAGCCGGCTTGCTGACGGTTTGCTCGCTCATGCCCTGGCCTCGCCGGTGGGAGCCGGCCGCGCGGCGCCATGCCGGATGAACCGTGCGCCGCGCAGCCAGAGCCGGAGCGCATGCCAGTGGATCAGGCCGATCGTCTTGTGGGACACCATCGGGTAGCGCAGGAGCATCCGCAGCAGCACGCGGTCCGTCAGCGGCCGGCGGCGGAGGAGGAGGCTGGTGGCCAGCAACAGCTCGCCGTCCTGGCGTTGGTTGATCGCGATCCGGAGGCCCGCTGCATCGTCCCGGACATGCACGGAATAGCGGCCCACCATCTCGATGAACGGCGAGACGTAGAAGTCCTTGTCCATCGAGGCGTCGAGCCGGCCGCCGGGCTGCTGCGCCGCGGGCTCCGTCGCGCGGAGCGTGTACAGGTGCCGCTCCCCGTACGTGTTGTGGACCTCGACGACCACCACGCGGAGCGCCCCGGCGCGATCGCGGCAGAGGAAGAAGCTGGCCGGGTTGAAGACGTAGCCGAGCACCCGCAGGTTCGTGATCAGCGTCACCTGCCAGCCATCCGGGTGCTCTCCCTCGGCCCGGAGGTGGGCCATCATGTCGGCCGCGAGATCGGTGGCCGGCACGGGAAGGTGGTCGTCGTCGCGGAAGCCGAGGACGGCGCGCCGGTTCCGGCCGACCAGGCGCAGCCGTCGATCCACTTCGTCCAGTTCGGACAGGTCGAGCGCCGCGTAGAAGACGCCGTGCTCGAAGGCGTAGGTGAAGGGCCGGACACGCCGGTGGCGGACCTTGCCCTCGAGGACGTGCGACCTCATGCGGCCCGCTCCGCCGCCTCGGCGGCCAGCGCCTTCGCGTCCGTCGCGAGCATCTCCGCGACGTCGAACCCGGAGCGGCAGCCGTCCTCGTGGAACCCGTAGCCCAGGTGGGCGCCGGCGAACCACGTCGCCCGATGGCCCTGGAGGTCGCGCAGGCCGGCCTGCGACTGCAGCGTCTGGAAGGTGTACATGGGGTGGCTGAACGCGCGTTCCACGATGACCTGCTCCGGCCGCACCCGGTCGCCCGGGTTGACCGAGACACAGTACTGGACAGGCCCGGGCAGCGACTGCAGGCGGTTCATGTGGTACGTCATCGTCAGCGCGTCACCCGGCCGGCGACAGTCGGGGGTATGGATGTTCCAGGATCCCCAGGCCCGCGGATTGGCCGGGAGGATCCCGGCATCCGTGTGGAGGACCACCTGGTTCGTGGAGTATTCGAACCCACCCAGGACCCGCCGCTCCCGGTCGTCCGCATCGCCCAGCAGCCGGAGCGCGTCGTCCGCGTGGGTGGCCATCACCATGGCATCAAAGCCCGCCTGCGCGCCATCGGTCGTGTGAACCGTGATGCCGGCGGCATCGCGAGCCACGTTCGCCACCGTGGTGGCCGTCCGGACCGTCCCGTCTGGCAGGGCGGCGATCAACCGCTTCACGTACTCCCGCGACCCGCCCTGGACCACGCGCCAGCGGACCGCGTTCCTGAAGCCGATCAGGCCGTGGTTGTCCAGGAAGTGCAGGAGGTAGTCGGCGGGGAACGAGAAGACCCGGTCGGGCGCCGTGGACCAGACGGCCGCCACGATCGGCACCAGGAAGTGCGCCCGGAACCCGCGCCCGTAACGGCGCTCGGCCAGCCAGTCGCCCAGCGTGGCGGTGGTGGGCTGGGGCGCGTCCAGGGTCCGTCGAGCGTCGCGGTAGAAGCGCGCGACGTCCGCGAACATCCGCAGGTGCACGAGGGAGATGGCCGATGCGTCCGGCAGGAAGCCGCCCCGGCCGCGCGAGCTGAACGCAATCCCGCACGCCGCGCAGGCCGACCCCAGCGACATGTCGCTGGCCTGCGTCGCCACGCCCAGCTCGTCCAGGAGGCGCACGAAGCGCGGATAGGTCCGTTCGTTGTAGACAATGAACCCGGTGTCCACCGGGACCTCGCCGCCGTCGGTCAAGACCGGCACCGTCTTGACGTGCCCGCCGGCCTCGGCGTCCTGCTCGAAGACCGTCACGTGATGCCGGTCCCGCATGGCGTAGGCGGCGGTCAGGCCGCTGACACCGGCCCCGATGATGGCGATCTTCATCCGGCGTTCCCCACGTCGGCCGCGGCGGCGGCGCGCGCCACGTCGGACGCGGCCGCGGCGGCGGCGCGGGCCGCCAGGGCCTGCTGCATCCCGTCGAGGGCGGCGCGGCCGATCCTGGCAAGCGCCCCCCCGGCGAACGGCTCGGCCAGGCGAAGCAGGCCGCGCAACCGGATGTCGGCGACGTAGTCGATGCGCGTCCCGCCGGCCGTCGATTCGAAGCGGATGTCGTCCACGGCGGAGACGCTGGATCCGAGCCCGGCCAGGACCACGCGGCGGGGCGCATCGAACGTGGTGATCACGTACTCCATCGGCGCGACGCCGCCGCGCATGCGGACCTCGAGCAGGTAGCGGGCGCCCACGCCCAGCGGCCCGGCGTCGATCCGCTTCGAGCTGGCGACGCCCGGATCCCAGTGCATCGAGTTGGCGAAGTCGGCGACGAACCCGAAGGCCTCGTCGATGGGCAGGCTGGTCGTGATCTGCTCGCGCAGGACGGTCATGTGATGGTGGCTCCGATCTTCCCGTGTGGGGCTTGCGTGCGCCGACTGTACCCCACGTGCAGAGTGTTTGTAAAGGGTTTGCATATGGTCGGCGGAACCAGCCAGGGTTCCGGCCATGACCTTCGGGGATCCGGCGGACCTCGCGTTCCCGCAGGGCGCGGGGCCGGGCGAACCGCCCTCGTCACGGGACCCGCGTCGCGGCCGGGACGGGTAGCGGTCGATCGGCTGGCGGCGCTTGGCGACCTCGGCGACTCTCGGCCTGCGGCGCCGTGTCAATCGCGCCCCCGGGTTGGGGTGGCCCGCTCCACGGACGGCCGCAGCGCCGCCGAGGTCACCACGGAGCCCATCGCCATCGCATCGAACCCCCCACGGGCGCCGATCTCGCCCGGTGTCGTGACCCCCAGGCGCGGCACGCGGACCTGGCGCTCGGGGTGGTCGACGCCAGCGTCGTGGCACTGGCGGAACGGCTGGATGAGTCCAAGGTCGCCACGCTCGACCAGCGCCACTTCGGCGCGGTCCGGCCGGCGCACGTCAAGGCCTTCGAGCTTCGGCCGTAGCGCAGATCAAGGAACGCAGCATTGCTGTTATGCTGCAATGCATGAAGACACACCTCGTCTCCGTCCAGTCGCGAGGGACCATCGCGCTGCCGCCCGACCTTCGGCGGCGCCTCCACCTGGATCAGCGGGATGCCCAGGTCAGGATCATCGAGCTCGAGGATGGCCGAATCGAGCTCGTCCCGGTTGTCGCCATCCCGGCCGACCAGGCGTGGTTCTGGACAGAACGCTGGCAGGCAATGGAGCGCGAGGCCGATGCCGACGTGGCCGCCGGCCGCGTCACGAGCGTGGACGGCGTCGACGACCTGGTGACCCTGCTCGATTCCGCTCCACCCGAGCGGTGAAGTTCGAGGTCACCGCCTCCTTCAGGGGCGACTGGGATCGGCTGTCCGAGACCGAGCGACGCGTGTTTCGCGATCTGCTGCCGGCGTTCAACGAGGCATGCGTGCGGATCGCGGCGAACCCCGGGATGACGTTTCCTTCGTCCCTGCGCGTCAAGGACGTCCAGGGTGCGCCCGGAATCCTCGAGATGACGTGGAGCTTCAGCGGGCCCGACGGTCGCGCGACGTTTGAATGGGTGACGATCCAGGGTTCCCGCGGCGGGCGCTGGCGACGGATCGGCGGGCACGCGATCGTCCGGAAGCCCTGATGGTCACCTGCCGGCGGGCGCGACTGCGATGAGCCGGATGCGCCTCCGATACGCGGGAAGCTGCATCCGGTGCGGCGCACCGCTGGCCGCCGGCGTCGAGGCGATCTACGACCGCGCCAGCCGAACCGTTCGCTGCATCGAATGCCCGGCCGAGGCGGGTGAGGCGGTTGAGGCGGCCGACGCTCCCGCGGTCCCGCCCGCGGTCCCGCCCGCCGAGCTGCCCGCCGAGCTGCCCGCTATCAACCCCGGGGTCGCGGGCGCCTCGGCCCAGCGCGAGTTCGAACGGCGCAAGGGCAAGCGGGAGGCCCGGATCAAGGACCGCTTCGGTGACAGGGTGGGTGGCTGGATCACCGCCCTCACGGATGAGCCGCAGTCCACGCGGGCCTGGGCGCGCGGCGCACGCGGCGAGCGCGAGCTTGCGGACGCGCTCGCGGGCGTCGACGGGATCCAGCTCCTCCACGACCGCCGCGTGCCGGGGACCCGCGGCAACATCGACCACCTGGTGGTCGCGCCGGCCGGCGTGTTCGTCGTGGATGCCAAGCGGTACCAGGGGCTGATCGAGATCCGCGACGTGGGCGGGCTCTTCAGGACCGACAAGCGGCTGTACGTGGGCCGCCGGGACTGCACGAAGCTGGCCGACGCGATGGGCTGGCAGGTGACGGCGGTGCAGGGCGCCCTTCAAACCGCCTGGAGCGCCGCCCTTCCGCCCATCACGCCCGTGCTCTGTTTCGTCGACGCGCGATGGCCGATCTTCCGCCCGCCCGACTCCTATGGTGGCGTGCGACTCGAGAGCGAACGATCGATCCGGCGACTCCTCATGGCTCAGGAACTCCTCGACGGGAGCTCGATCGAGGCGCTCGCGCGAATTCTGGCGGCGGCGTTCCCGCCGAAGTAGGGTGGCCGGCAGGTCCTGAAAGCCGTGTCGGCCATCGACTACGCGCGCAGGGCGTCGATCAGCTCACGTGCCAACGCAACCACCGATAGCGCGACGATCTCCGGCTCCCCGATGCCTTCGACGTGCTGTCGGGCAAGAAGCGTCCCAGGGGCATGTGCGTCGAGGAAGAGTTCGCTGAGCTTCACGATCCCTTGAGCGGCGACCGGCGCGGCGACCGGGTCACTGGCCATCCTTGCGAAACCTGCCAGAAGGTCCTGTGACGGGAGACGGAGCAGACGATACGCGTCGAACGCGTCCTTCGTCCCCAGCCGCCCGGGGCGTCCCTCAGCCAGTCGGTCTGTCAACTTGTAGGCCTTGGCAACGAGGAGCGCCGCGGGTCCAGCCACCCGGAGATGGACCCGGCGGACATCGCGCGGATCAAGGGCACTGATCGCGCGCGGCGCGCTGTCGACGACGGCACCCTCGATCCCTGGTACCAGGCGGGCAGCGCGCCGACCGTGACCAGCAAGGTAGGCAGCGCGCCGACCCGGCCGCCGTGCCATGGCATCGGGCACCAACAGGTCCACTTGGCGCTCGCCGTCGCCGCTGATCCAGATGCCGGGCTGCGCGCCTGAGGTGAAGCCGGCGTCGTGCATCGCGCGCTCGATGTCAGGCGCCGTTGCGACTGGCGGAACCAGCATCATGTCCGCATCTCTGGTGAACAGGGCGATCCCCGTGACGACGGCCTCTGTATGGACGTAGACCGCCTGCGCGCCAACCAGCACAACGAAGGGGGCGTGCGGGCCGAGGGCGTCGAGCCCGTCGAGCAGCGCCCGGCGGGCGGCGACGGCAGTCGGGTCAGCGACGTCGCCAGGCATCTTCGTTCTTCTCCATCCACTCGATGAGTGCCTCGCCTTCGACCGGTCCGCGACCGGGGGACGTCAGCAGATCCACGGCAACCTGAGGCAGGGACGCGCATGGAATGCCATTGACCTCTCGCGGAGACCGGAATACGTCCTCGGTCGGCGGCTGGAGCAGGACGACGTTGCCGGCGCCGGCAACGGTCTGCACGTTGAGCTCCCGGGCAGCTTGACGGGCGTCGGGTACGTACACCGCGGCCAGGGCCGGTTCCGCAACGCGCGCCTGCGGCATCACGGCAAAGCTGCCAGTCAGGACGTACGGCATCGAGAGGCCCTGCAGGCGATCTACGAGTGCCTGCGGCCCTCGGGGCTGGAGATAGAAGGTGGCGAGGTTGGACCCGAGCAGTGAGTAGTCACGGGCCCATCGCTGGATGAGACCCTGCCAGTCGACCCCGCTGATGGGCCCGCGTCCGTCACGGAAGACGAGCGCCTCGTCGACGAGGTAGCGGATGGTGCGGGACGCGGTGCCGAGTGGCAGGTCGGCGCGATCCGCAAGATCGCGGAGCGTGTATGGCGGCCTGTTCTCGAGGAGGGCGCGCACGACCCGGATCGCTCCCGTGCCGCGGAGAGACTGGAGCGTCTTGTCCACCGGCTTGGGATTTGTGGCAGCCCCCTGGAACTCGATGAACATCGGCGGGCTGGAGAGATCAATGCGGACGTTGCCGCTGGCATCGGCATACGAGAAGCCTGCCTCTGTGAGGAGCGCGCGCGTGCGCGGCGTGAGGAAGCGACTGAGGACGAGCCAACCTGCGAGGTCCGGCGAGAGACCGGCGCGGCCGGCTGGACGGGGTGTATTCGGCCAGCTGCCGCCGAGCTGCGCGGACATCGTGTAGACGTCGCGCGGGTAGAGGGAGATGCGGACGTCCACGCCGATTCTCGCAGCCCGCCCATCCGGAGCCTCCAGGACCAGGACGGCGTCTGGTCGGGCCTCGGCGAACGACATCTGCACGGTTTCGAATCGCGCCCGCCAGGTTTGGGGCAGCCGCTCGCCCAGCTGCGCGGTGAGGGCAGCCAGGAGCGTGCGCTCGTCGTCACGTGGTGTTCCGTCAGAAGGCATCGTTCTACTGCTCGTGAAACAGCTGGTCCATGCGGAACAGGATACCACCAGCCGCGCTCATGTTCCACTACCACCCCATGTTTCACCGGATGTAGAACTTGGCCCCACTACGGAACAAAACGACCGTCGCTCAGTTCGGAAACCGCCCTCACTGAGCAGGGCGCCGTCAATCCTCGGCCGGCCATCGCCAGGCTGATCGCGCCCTCGAGCCCTCGAGCCCCCTCGCGCATACGGACGCCCGGCCGACCTGGGCAGCCACCGGCGCGGGCAGCGCTGCCCGACCTCAGTTCAGCCGGACCGACTCCCCGGCGAACATCGTCCGGCCGCCGAAGCGGCCGCGTAGCGCGTCGTCCAGCTTGTCTGCGAGACTGCCCAGCTCCATGCAGGCCAGGGCGACCTGATCGGCCGTGACATCGACCGCGGCCAGCTCCGTCGCCGCCATCACCGTGCCGTCCGTCCAGAAGACCCGCCCCAACCGGATCCGCGCGTTGAGGTCGTTCAGGGCGGCGTGCAGGGCGGGACTGGCGGGGACGTCGCGCAGGAACGGCGAGAAGAACGCCACCACGGCCGAGGCACCCGCGATGATCCGGACGTACACCAGCGCGCTGCCGACGCGCACCGGGTAGTCGCCGTCCGCGTCCTTCTTGATCTCGGCCACCCCCATCCACCGCCGCAGCGCGTCTTCGACCAGGCCGGCGAGCCTGGCCTGGACCGGCTCGCCGCCGGGCCGGTGGTGGTGGTGCGTCAGCACGCGCGTCTGGAGTCCCAGGCCAAGGTCGGGTTGGACCGCGCCGCCTTCGAACGACCGATGGTCGAACTGGAGGTCCCCGGGCGCGACGACGCCGAAGACGTCGCGGAGGGTTCGGACGCCAAGGGCGGCGACGTCCGCGAAGGGGGCGGGATGCTCCCACTCGCAGCGGAAGTTGGAGCCGCTGTCGCCCTTGGGATCGGCGTCGGGCGCGAGCCAGCCGAGGCTGTCGAGCTCGTCCAGCTGGGCCGCGTCCAGGGCCTCCTGGGGCGGCAGGTGGCGGGCGCCGATGGCCTCCGCCCGGAAGGCCGACGTGGCGTGGGCGAACTGGAGGTAGAAGCTCCGGGGATCCCGGTCCTGGTCCGGCGTGAGGATCAGGAAGGTCCCGGGCGCCATCAGCTCCAGGGCATGGGCCAGGCGAGGCTGAAACCGGCCCCACGAGGTCTCGGCGATTTGGACCCCGCCGGCGCGCTCCTCCAGCAGCGACGGCTGGTGCTTGACCGCCAGCCGGCGGACCCGCGGGTCGGCGAGCTCGCCGTCCAACGCCGGCAGCGTACCCGCCGCGAGCTCGTTGACCTGCCATCGATCCAGCTCAACCGCGAGCGCCACGGTGCGCCGATCGCGCTCCGCGAACAGCTGCCGTTTCGGGGTGTCCAGCCAGCGTCGATCGCCGGTGATCGCGGCTTCGGTCGCGGCGTCCCACCCGTGCAGGTCGACCTGGACGTGGACGCCGCCCGCGGGTCCCTGGTGGCGCCGAACCCAGATGCCGGTCCGGTTCCGCACGGCGCCCGGCCGCCCGTCCAGCCGGGATTCCTCTTCGGCGAGCAGCCCGGCCCCCAGCGGACCGGCCAGCCTGAACACGTTGATGCGGCCATCCATCCGGTCCGCCGCCGAGATGGTCAGGGGGCCCAGGAACCGTTCAAGCCAACCCCGGGCCCGCCGCGCCATGTCGGCCTCACTCCAGGCGAGCCGCGGGAGCTTCCGACTGGTTCGAGCCATCAGTGGACCTGCCTCGGGTCAAGGGACCAGCCGTTGTGCCGGCATTCTCGATGGCCCGGTCCGCGACCGCAACGGGCACCGCGAGATCCTATGCCCTCATCGGGGCCGCCGTCGGGCACTCACCTGGCCGGCCCGGCGCGACCCTCCTTGTCACCCAGCAGCTGGTGCAGTCCGGCGCCGACGCGTTGTGCGTCGGCCGTGGAGAGCTTCCCGATCGCACCGCGGACCAGCCGGTGGTCCAGCGTGAACAGCTTGAAGCGCACCTTGGAGGGGGCCGGGAGGCCGGCCGCATCCAGGTCAGTGAGCGGGCAGTCCAGCGGCCAGGGGGAGTTGTCTTCAGAGGTGATCATCGCCATGACCGAATGGCCGGCCGGCGTGTTGAAGGCCCCTGCGTCCGAGAGCACGATGGCCGGTCGGTTCTTCGCGGCGGTGCGGTCCGTGAACGGAAACGGGACACGCACGACGGCGTATCGGTCATAGGTCACGGTAGGCCTCCTCGTCGGCGGCGCCTGACCATTCACCCAGGGTCCCCTCGAGGGCGCGCAGGTACTCGATGTCCATCGGCTGGACACGCCGAACAGTGGCGGTCCCGTCGTCCTCGACCTCCCACGCGATGAGGTCGCCAGGGCCTACCCGCAGGGCGGCGCGGACATCTTGCGGGATCGTCGTCTGGCCCTTGGCGGTGATCTTCGCGAGCGCGACCATGTTGGTGGTCCTCGTGGTAATGCGTCCTTACGTCCTTACTCTACTCCAGTCCAAGCTGATCGCGGCAACAGCCAGGACGTCGACAACAGCTACCTTGACATTGGCGCCGTGATTTATAGGATGACCCCGTCAGTCTTTAAGTCTTGTCGGTGAGTGCATGCTGTCGTTCAATCCCACCACAAGGTCGAATCCGGCCGGGAGGTGGGTTCGGGTTGGCCAGGGCGAGATGGCGTACGAGGCATTCGTGCCCGCGCCACTGCCCCCGGAGCTCGCCCTGTCGAAGGAGGTCGTCCGCCTGCTCTCGGATGCCGACCGCGCCGTGGGAGAGCTGAGCGGCCTCGCACGCATGCTCCCGAACGCCGACCTCCTGATCAACCCGTTCACCCGAAAGGAAGCGGTCCTCTCCTCCAGGATCGAAGGCACCCGGGCGACGATCACGGACCTGTACGACTTCGAGGCTGACGATGGACCGTCCGGACGTCGGCCGGAGAGCCCGGACCTCCGCGAGATCCGGAACTACATGGCCGCCCTGACCTGCGGCTTGGGCCGCACCGAGACGCTGCCACTGAGCGGCCGGTTCATCGGGGAGCTCCACGCGCGGCTCATGCAAGGAGTCCGCGGACAGGAGCGGAGCCCCGGCGAGTACCGCACATCGCAGAACTGGATCGGGGCGCCTGGGTGCCTGCTGTCAGAAGCGTCGTATGTCCCGCCGCCGCCGGCCGAGATGCGCGACGCGATGGCGTCGTTGGAGATGTACCTCCACGACGAGTCGGACCCGTACCCGCCCCTGGTCAAGCTGGGTCTCATCCACGCCCAGTTCGAGATGATCCACCCGTTCCTGGACGGCAACGGGCGGATCGGGCGGCTCTTGATCACCCTCTTGCTGGTGCACTGGCAGGTGTTGCCGTTGCCGCTCCTCTACCTGAGTGCGTACTTCGAGGAGAACCGCGAGGCGTACTACGCGCGCCTCCGCGCCGTCGGCTCGGACGGCGACTGGGCCGGATGGCTGCGCTTCTTCCTGGCCGGCGTCGCGATCCAGTCTCGCGACGCCACGTCGCGGGCCAAGCGGCTCCAGGATCTCCAGGGCGCCTGGCGCGAAGCCGTCATGGCTGCTCGATCGTCGGCGCTCCTGGTCAGGCTTGTCGACTTCCTGTTCCTCTCTCCGGTCATCACCGTGCCGCGCGTCCGAGCGCTGCTCGGGGTGACGTACCCGGCGGCCAGGGCGAACATCGACAAGCTGGTCCAGGCGGGCATCGTGGAGCCGTTCGGGCCGCAGACCTACGGGCGGAAGTACTGGGCGCCGGAGATTCTCCGGGCGATCGGGGCGTAGCGGCGACGCACCTTCGCCGCCCTGCCTTGACCGCGCCAATCGGCGAGCTGTCAGCCTTCCACGAGACCTTCGGCTCCTACGCCCAGGGCGTCAGCGTCGCTACGACTGTCCTGCCGGCGGGCTGGCGAGACCGGCTGGTGACCCATGAGACGCCCGACACCGAACCGGGGCGCGGCCTCTGCCTGGAGCCGCACGATTGCGTCGCGCCCAAGCTTGTGGCCGGCCGCTCGAAAGACCTGACCTTCGCCCGAGCGCTGCTCCGGGATCGACTACCTGTTCGTCTCGCCGTCGCTGGCGAGCCAGGTGACCGCCGTCTCGGTGGACCGGGCGGCTGTGGCGCGGACCTCCAAGGCCAGCTCAGGACTGGGATCCCGCCAGTCGGACCCCAGCGCGTAGGTCCTTCATCAGGAGAATCAGTTGGAGCGGATCCCCAGGCGATGGTTCGAACGCCGGATCCAGGCGTCGATAGAACGCCGACGCCTCGGGCGTCTCCGCATGCACGAGGAGGGCGCGCGCGCCGATCCGATCCGCCACTGCCGCCGTCTGCAGGAAGGCATCGCGCACGAGCTCGCGGCCGAGATGGCGCCCTTGATCGCGACGGTCGACGCCGAGGCGGGCCAGGATGATCACCGGAACGGGGTGCCGGCCGACTCCCGCCGAGAGCCGGGCGGAGCCGAGGTCGGGTTCGACGGAGCCCGCAGCCAGGGCGTAGTAGCCAGCGACGCGGCGCTCGCCATGGGGTCTGATCACGTAGACGCGAGCCGTCTCCGCCTGCTGTGCGAGGAGCGCGAACCGACGCAGCCAGGTTGTCTCCGCGGCGGACCCGCAGTCGAAGGCGGAGCGGTCGTGATCGTCAGCGAGTGTTTCGACGGGGGCGTATCGCGTCACTCGGGTTCCAGGATCGTGGGCTCGGCGAGGAAAGCCGCGAGGCCTTCCACAGGCTGCACCGGTCGGTCGAGGAGCTTCACGAATGCGTCCCAATGTTCGGGCGGCAGCACGAATGTCGTGCGTTTGGCGAGGACTTCCTGCGCCGCCGCGGTCGCTCGTTCCAGCACGAAGGCGCTGGTGCTCATGCCGGATTCCTTCGCGGCCAGGTCGAGCAGCCGCCGCCGGTCAGGCTCCACGCGAAGCTCCAGCCGGTCGTCCTTGCGCGAGGCCGATCGTGCGACCGCCATCGAAGACTCCTTGTACGGATAGTGTCCGTACTTTCGGCCGATTCATCGGCGCTGTCAACCGGCGTCCTGCGGTTCGCCACGGCCCCGCCCGGGTGATCCCGTGCACATCCGGAGCATACGATTCCGACCTTCCGCGTCCACGATCGCCGGGCACACGCATGAGGCGCGGGCAGCTTGAGCACGTCCTGCGAGCCGCCTCCACCATCGTCGGCGAGCACGACATCCTCGTCATCGGCAGCCAGGCCGTCCTGGGATCCGTCCCGGACGAGCTGCTACCGACCGAGGCCACCACCTCGAGCGAGGCGGGGCGTCAGCGGTCCGGCCCGCGATAGGTGCTCTCGGACCGGCGCGCCACCTTCAGCACCACGACCAGTCCGGCAGCCTCATCAACGAGGTAGATGACCCGGAGGTCGCCCATTCGAATCCTCCAGAAGTCAGTACCAGCCACCTTGACGACGCCCGCCGGGCGCGGGTCGATGCCCAGCGCCAGGATGGGGCCCCGCAGCCGCGCCGCGTCCCCGGGCGGCAGCCGGCGGAGCTGCCGTTGCGCCGCGGGTGCGATTTCGACTCGATAGCGCGCCTCGCTCACTCCCGATCGGCGCCGTAGCTCGCTTTGGTCTCCGCCGCCAGCACGCCGAAGAACTCGTCCGCCGCCGCCCCACCGTCGCGGCGGTACTCGGCCAGGGCCACCTCCGCCGACGCGCGGTCCTCTCGCTCCTCGGCGGCCCGCAGCCACGCTTCGATCGCCTCACCGACGACCTCGCGCACGCTTCGGTCGGCGCGCGCAGCCTCCACCTTCACGGCCCGGTAGAGCTCAGGATCCAGATCGATCGTGACCTTCATGGCAAGGAAGGATACCAGCATGCTGGGTTGCTGGTATACGTCCAAAGCCCGCTCCTGGCCTGCCCCGGACTCGGCTCGCCTGCCCGCGGTGCCGGCGGCCACGTCGTCAACAGCCTGAATGCGCGCGCCCGCGTGCCCCCTCGCGTGTGCGGGCGCACACGCCCGCGGGCAGCTTCGCTGCCGCCCCCTTGACGGCGTCCGGTAGACCCAAAGGAGCGACCCGGGGCGCCACCCGCCGGGCCAGGCCGATGGGTTGGGATCCGGTTGGGAGGGACGCGATGACGGACCAGGCGAAGGCGTTCAAGCGGCTGACCCAGGCCCAAGCCCTGCGGGCGCTGTACGTCGACTTCGAAGGTGAGAAGGGGCGGCCGCCCGTGCTCCTGGGTGTCCACCGGCGCGGCCGGGGCGCCAGGCCGTTCGTGGCCTACGACGTGCTGGGCGAGGCGTTCGGGGTCCTCGCCGACTCCACCCTGACCCTGCACGCCGCGATCACCAAGCTGGTCCAGCGGGCCGAGAGCCGCGACCGTCGAATCGTCGCCTGGAGCGAGCACGAGCTGGACGTCGTGCGGACGCTAACCGACGACGACCCCGCGCTGGTCGCCCGGTTCGAGGCCCGCTTCGCCAACGCCCGGGCGATCGCCGAGCGCTGGCGCAACAAGTGCCACGCGGGCGACAAGCCGGCGGAGGGGCGCCTGGTGGAGTACCTGGCCCTGATCGGCTACACGGTGCCCGACGAGGCCGCCGCCGGCCGGGTCGGCGAGACGATCCGGATCCTGCGCGACCGGCTGGAGCGCGGCCTCCCGCTGACGGCCGTGCAGCAGCGTCGCTGGGACGACCTCCTCGAGCACAACCGCCACGACTGCGCGAGCATGCGCCGGGTCTGCCTCCGGGCGGCGCGGGAGATGGAGGCGGCTTCTCGAATGAGCGCGGCGGTGGGGTGACCGGCGATCTGACCAGACCGTGATGCAGGAGGACCAGCGGCTCTTGACCGTCGCGCGATCCGCGAAGAGCATCGAAGACACTCAGCGGGGGCGACTCCCGACTCGAACGTGAGCAGCAGGGGGCACGCATGGCACTCCCCAACTGGCCTCGAAGACTGTCCGAGGTATTCGAGGATCTCCAGATCTGGTACTACCCGCCTCCAGAGGGCCCGCGCACCTGGGCGTTCCGGATGCCCGGCCAGACCGAGGAACGCCACTACACGCGCCAGAACGGGGCGAAGGACGCGATCCGCGCCCTCAAGCAGGGACGCCAGCCGCAACCGGGAGTCGACCCGGTCGCGCACCTGCGGTCCCGCCAACGCGGTGCGGTGGCTCGCATCCAGCGACCGGCCATGCTACCGGCGGGTGGGACACGCATGGCTATACCCAACGTACGCATTGCCCCGCCCGAACGCCAGACACAACCGATCGTTCCCACCTCGTCCAGCCCAGGGCCATGGCTGGCCGACTTGGGGGCAATCTCAGCCGGCGCGCTCAGGCGAGTCGTGGCCGGCGATCTTGCGGCGGACGTCTGGTCAGTCCACCTGCGCTTCTCGGCCTACGACCACCCGGCGCTGGCCAACCTGACGCGCCGCGAGCGTTGGTCCACCGACTATGGCAAGCCCCTCGTCGAGTCGATGGGCAAGGACGGGCCGGCCCAAGGGAGCTGCGCCGAAGTGGAGGTTGCGCGAAGACTCCGCAGCGCTGGCTGGGATGCCTGGTGGTCAGACGGCTACGGCCAGGCGCCTGTCCGCTGGAAGCCGTGGGTCCGCCGGGTCAGCGAGTGGGGCGGCCCAGTCGGGTCGCTCCTGCGCGACATCCGTCGGCGCCGGGAAGACGGCGCCAGCGGTGGCGTGCCCGACGTCGTCGCCGTCCGGGCCGGGCATGTGGTCTTCGTTGAGTGCAAAGGGCCAGGTGATCGCACCAGCCGCAGTCAGCTGCTCTGGCTTGCGGCCACGGTCGGGCAGGGGCTCCGCGGCAACGACTACGTTCTTGTCGAGTTCGAGGTCATCGGGGACCGCTCGTAGCTGCGACTCCGACCGAACCTGCCCGCTCAAGACCGGATGGGGATGATGGACGACCTGGACGAAGAGCTTCACGATCAGATCTGGACGGACCTCTGCCAGGAAGCGGGTTTCCACGTTCCAGTCCTGACGACCCGCGCGCTGACGGAACGTCTCGAGGTGCCCGAGGACTGGCAGGAAGACCACGCCTATGCGGACGGCGTGCGGGCGATGCTCGGCTCGGCAGCCGGCGCGATGCGGACGGCGAGACCGGGCACCAATCCGATCCCGTTCACGGCCGCGCTGCCAAGCCAGCTGAATGGGCGTCCCGAGACGCTCCGCCTGGCAATCCTGTTCGACGGCGACGCCATGCGAATCCGGTTCGCCGACGAACGGCCGACGTGAGCAGAAAGGCGATCGGCTTGGGGAGGCATCACGAGGAGCCCGTGAGGCGAGACACGAACCGTGCGCGTGCAGATGTCGAGCCCGATCGCCCTCGGCGCGCTACGCCAGGTGCTCGCCGCATTGACGGTACCGACTAGCGCTCGGCCTTCCGCGTGTGCTCCGTGTACCACGCGAGCTGGCGCCCCATGGTGAGGCCCTCTGTCGGCACGTCGATCCTTGCGCCTGCCTCTCCGAGACCCTGCTCAAGCGCCTCGACGTAGCGGGCGCCCGCGTGGAACTCGAACGTCAAGCCGTCGAGATCGCCCAGCTGCTCCCGCAGCTGGCCAAGGACTCGGGCGCCCCAAGCTCGCCGGTCCGCCGCCGACATCGTGTTGAGCGTCATCTCGTACTTGCGCAGCTCGGCTTCCGGCGCGACCAGGCCGTGCTTCGCCGAGAGGATGAACCAGGGGAGCCGCGCGGCTTCCACGAAAGCGCGCCGCCGCAGGAAGAGCGGCGAGACGTACAGGTCCCGCGCGGGATGAACGCCAGACCGTTTCGTCTTCACGCAGCCCACCAGGGCGATCCGCCGCTCGGTGTTCATGGGCGATCCTCCTCGGCCGGCGCGCCACGCCCGACAAGCTCGATCCGTCGCGGGGCGGTGGCGGTTCGCGTCCCGGGCAGCGCCGCAAGCGCCGCACCCACAAACGCGCTCCGGTGCCCGACTGACTCAACGTCGATCAGGAGCTCGCCAGTTGCGTAGAGGCGGTCGGCCGCGTCCTGCACGTCGCCGATCTCGACGGGCTTGCCCTGAGGGGATCGACCCGTGCCCACGATGACGACGTCGCCTTCGATCCGGAGGATCCGGTTCGGCCTGCCGGTGAGCGTTGGGATCGTCTGGCCGACCAGGCCGGCCAGGACTACCCGCATGTCGGGCGCGCCTGGACCGGGCCGAACACCGCCTGCACCAGAGCCTGCCGTCCGCTCGGGCCGAGGCCGGGGAGGCGTCGCATCAACCTCGCGCTTCAGGCTGCTGCGCAGACGGCTGAGCGTCTCCCGCCACGGAGTCGGCGCCATGCCCTGGAGGTTGAGCGGCGGATCGAGCACCAAGAGCACCTCGGCCTCGAGAGACGCCAGCCGACTCCTTTCGGCCACCGGCGCAACCGCAACCTGCAGGTGCTCTGACATCCAGCGCGTCAACGCGGCCTCGCCGTCGCCCGCCAGCGCGCGACCCGTCACCTTCGTTGTGCCGAGGTCTGGCTCAAGAACCGACGCGAGAGTCAGCCGGAAGGTAGAACTGCCGACATTGCCGCCGAGGTGGTTGCGCCCGATCCGCGACCCGAGGGTGGCGGTGCTCAGCTTCGCCCCCGCCTGCCCGGCGTAGATCAACCCCGGCTCGACGCTCGCGCCGAGCCCTTTCGACCGCTGGACGGCGGCGGTCTGGTCGGCATACCACGCATAGAGGCCCGGGAGGCCGACCTCGTCGCCGGGACGAGGGAACCCCGCGGGCGCGACGCGCCGATCCGGGTCGAGAAGCAGGGCGATCAGGTCGCCCGGACCTGGTGCAATGCTCACGGCAGCTCGCCCTTCCTCAGCCGGACGGTGGACCAGGACTCGCGGCAGGGCCGGATCACGCAGCACCAGCGACCTTGGCCGCCGCCAGCACGAGCTCCTCGACCTTCTCCCACGTCTCAGCCCTTGGACCCGCCAGGTCGCGGTTCGTCGAGTTGGAGAAGACGATCACGTTGGCACCCGACGCCCGTAGCGCCCTGACGTTCGCGGGGCTGTCCTCGACATAGATGTCGGCGCCGACCGCGCGCTTGTCACGCATGAAGCAGAGATCCCAATACGGGATGCCGTGCTTGTCGAGCCAGCTGGCGGTCTGGTAGATCGCCTCGGCGTGGAAGTACGGGATGTACAGGCGGTGCGTGATGATCCGGATGCGGATGCCTTTGGCTGAAAGCCGGCGGAGGGACGGGCCGGCTCCCGGGATGGGCTTTGCATCACGGAAGAGTCCGCGCTGCGTCACTGCCCAGCGGTGGAGCCGCTCGTAGTCGCCCTCGCCGAAGCCCCACTCCCTGAGGTCGAAGCTGACCTCGTCGGTGAGCTCGGCTGGAGCCTTCCCCAGCCACTCAGCCGCCAGCTCCTTGATCGATCCGAAGAAGTCGGCGCAGACGCCATCGAGATCGACACCAAAGACGAAGCCGTCGTCGACTCCGTGCACCGTCGTCGGCTGTTCAGGGCTCATCCGTCGACTCGTAGTCGGCCGGTGTCTCCGCGGCTTTGCGGCCAGCGGATCTGGGTCGCTCCGTCCGGCTCAGGAAGAAGTCGCGCGTCGGCGTGTCCATGAAGTACACGTAGCACCCGCGGAGCCCTCTCGTCAGGAGGACGCGGTACGTGCTCTTGACGAAGGCCATGAACTCATCGTCAGAGACCCCGCGGCGAACGCTGCGGTCGCGGGATTCATGGGGCTGGCCGACCCATCCTCCGCCCGCCGGTCGATAGACAAGGTCAGGGCCCACGATGACGCCGACGTAGTCGAACTCGAAGCCCTGGGCGGTGTAGACACAGCCCACTTGCTCGATGCCGCCCTTGTCGCTCGCCCAGAAGTCCGACTTCGGGATGCCGGGCCCAAGCCGGCTCGCCTCGGCCTTGGCGTTCCAGGGCATCGACCAGTCTCCGACCTTGACGTCGTCGACGAGGTTCCCAGTTGGATCCGGATCCGACCATGGCCAGCAGAAGCCAGCTACCAGGCGGGCGGTTGCGCCTTCCGCGGCTCGCAGCCGGATCAAGCGCTCGAGCTCCGGCGCGGCATCGACGATCCGGAAGTCGAAGTCGTCGTCCATCGGCCAGAGCACCTGCGGAGTCCGGGCCAGCTCCAGGGTGTTGTCGACCCATCGGATGAACGAATCCGAGCCGTTGGAGCGGAACTGCGCCTGGAGCTCGAACTCGCGGACCTCGAGGCCTCGCTTGGCCGAGGATTCGCGAATGAGATCGGTGCTGCCGACCTCGCCCGGGCGCACGACCTGCAGGTCGTCGATGAAGAAGACCGAGACCCGGGTCGAATCGAGGATGTCATCGATCTGTGACTTGCCCGTTCGCGCCTTCGCTGGCGTGAAGCGGCTCGTGCTGATCGTGCGAATACGGTGTGCCTCGTCCAGGACGACGACGTCCAACGGGTCGGTGACGGTCGCCGTATCGCGGAAGTACTTGAAGAGCGCCCCGGCGCGCGTGCCGACGAGCTTGCGCAGGTTTTCGGTGAAGGCCTTCGAGCCCGTCACGTGGAGCGTCTGAACGCCCAGGGAGGCAAGCTCCGCGATGAGGTTAACGGCCATCACGGACTTCCCGGTGCCAGGCCCCCCGGCGACGATGAAGGCCACCGGGTGCTTGTTCTGGCCGGCGGCCTTGACCTCGTCCATGATCGCGTTATAAGCGACCTGCTGTTCGTCCAGCAGCGTGAAGACGGGCTCGTTCCGGATGACCCGCGCGACGTGATCCAGCAGGCGCTTGTGCGGGCGGAACGACGAATTCGCCACCTTGTCGAGGATCGACCCGTCGTCCGGGCCGGCCACACGTGCATCCAGGTAGGTGGCCAGGGCGTTCACCTGGTCGCCCGTGAACGACGGGTTGGTAGCGAGCAGGGACGAGAAGCCCGCGCCGAAGAGCGGCGAGGTGGGGTCTTGCTTCGCGAAGTGAAGGTAGGCGCAGGCGTCAAGGGCGATCGTGCCCTCGGAGAAGGCGACGTGGGTGTCCTGGAGGTAGCGCTGGTACTGCGCGACCTGGCGCGACGGGTGGAGATGGTCGATGTTCCGACCACCCATGTTCACGACGACGCAGTCGGTGATGTTCGAGCTCTGGACTGCCGTCCACTGCTTCAGCTCGACAATCACCGCGGCGGCACCGACCTGCGGGTTGGACCCCGTGATCATCACGTCGAGCCGCTTGGACGACAGCGGAAGCTTGAGCTCGACGAGAACACCCTGGTCGCGGAGGTCGGCGACCTGCAGGACGTTGGCCATGGCCGACAGCGAGTTGCGCCACGACTGGATCTCGGACAACCCGGGCTTGTAGCGGAACTCCTGGAAGAACCGGTCGGTCAGAAGCGTGGCCACGCGGTTCTGTGCCGCGTCGGCCAGGAACTGGTCGCTGGTGCCCTGGTAGAGGTGCATCGGGTAGGTTCAACCAGCTTCGTGTAGTTGCGCTCACTGTCCTGGAGGCACCGAGGCAGCGCCGAACCGACTATACGCGGGCAGTGTCCGCGCGCAGCACCGGCGGCTGCCGCATCAGGTGGAGACAAGGGTCGAAGCCCAGCGCAGCCCAGAAGCCCCGAGGACTCTGGGTGTGCGTGTGAGGGGACGAGGTTGGCCAGGACGATCCGGCGCTGTTCCACCTCCACGTGTTGGGCGGCGATGGACGGCGGGGCCTCCTGGAGTGAGCCCGCGAGAAGCGCTACTACGAGGGACCGTTCCTGGTCGCGAGGTACCACGAGGCGCCGGGCATCAGACGCTACTCGGAGACGAGGCGCTCGACAGGGGTTGAGAACTGGGCCGGCGTCACTAGAACGGCCCTGCCCTGGCGCTACCGAGGTGCTCAATCGCGCCAGCGGAATCCGAGTCCGGCGAGGGCGCCGACCAGCTCGCCGCAGCGAATTCCTTGCTCCGGCACCAGCCCACCAAAGAGACCGCGGGCCTCCGTGACCGGCCCAGCGGACGGCTCGAAGCCCTCTGTGAAGCCCTCGTAGTAGACGAGTTGGTCCACCCCCGCGAGGGAGGCCGCGGCCAGCTGGAGGACAGCCATGAGCACGCGATCACCGCGGAAAGCTCCGCCGCCCCAGTGCCCGGTGTGGATGATGGTCGCAGCGGCCCCAACGGTCACTCTCGCCTCGACCGCCGCCGCACGGAACCCGCTGTACGCCGCGGAGAGCGTCCATTCGATCTGGTCACGCGTGTACGGCGCACCCCGATGGCTTTGGGCCGCGATCGCCAGGATGTTCGAGATGGTGGGCGGGACGAGCCGTGTGGCTGCCTTGGCCACGACGTCGGGCGTCGCGGCGGGGAAGCTCCTGCCGTAGAGACCATCCGGGCGACCGGCGGCAGCGTCCGGCTGGGTGTCGATCCGCGCGCGACGTTCGGCGCCGCGGACGAGGACAGGTGTCGGTCGATCCTCAACGACCGTGCGCGCGATCGCGCCCTCAGCCAACAGGGCCTCCCGCACGGAAGCCAGCACCGGATGCTCGGCAACCTGGAGCTCGTCCTGGGCCGCCGAGCCCCCGGCATACCAGCCGAACAGGGGCCAGGCGGCGAAGTTGAGGTGCCAGACGAATGCCCCCGGTAGTTCGGGCTCTCGCGCGTAGTCGAAGAAGCCCGGGACTTGACTCAGGACTCCCGGCGCCAGCGGGAGGACTCGTTCGGGGAGCGGGAGCTCCGGCCAGCGCGAGTACTCGATCCGGCCCGCGATGGCGGAGCCGGGCGGGCAGGCGATATCGAACACGACCTGCTTGTTCGAGTTGGTCCAGTGCGGCGGGTGGTCGGCCACCAGTCGCGCGGCATCCCAGGTTCGCCGCTCGACCGGTGCCTCCGCGGTCAGGTCGTCAGGACTCTGCACGATTTGCGCTCCCTGCTCAGCCAGCGACCGAGGGTTGCAGCCGCAGAAACCCCCCGGATCACTCGGAGGCTCCGCAACCTCACCCCCCGCCCGCCGCCGCCAGCGCGTCCGCCACCGTCCGGAGGCGTGGCAGCTGCAGCTCCAGGTCCGGCGTCAGTGGGACCTCGGGGTGGCAGGTGAAGTACAGGACCTGGTGGCGGGCGGCCAGGTCCGCGATGGACTTGGCGGCCAGCGCGGCCCGTTCGTTGTCAAAGTTCACGAGGATGTCGTCCATGACGATGGGCAGCGGCTCGGCGTTCTGGGCGAAATGCTCCAGCAGGCCAAAGCGGATGGCCAGGTAGAGCTGCTGGGCGGTGCCGGTGGACAGGTCTTCAATCGCCACGATGGTCCCGTCGCCGTGCTCCACGGCCTGCACCTGGCTGCCGACCGGCGCCACGATCCGGCGATAGCGGCCCGCCGTCCACTCGCGGAAGTACGCCTCGGCCGTCTTGAACACCGCCGGGCGGTGCTCGGCCTCGTACGCGCTCCGGGCGGTGCTCAGCACGTGGCGGGCCACGCTGTAGGTGGCCCACTCCACGGCCTTGGCATCCAGCCGGGCCTGCAGGTCCTCGCCGGCCTGGCGGTCGGTGGTGGCGGCGACGTCCTTCTCCATCCGATCCACGGCGTCGCGCAGCTCCCCTACCCGCTCGTTCAGGCCGGTCAGTCGCGCCTCCAACTCCTCGCTGGTGATCCGGCACTCGGCATACGCCGCCTCTGCGCGGCCGACGTCGTCCAGGGATTCCAGCTCCTCGCGAAGCCGCTCCAGCGCCTGCCCGGGACCGGACAGGGTCTGGAGGTTGGTGGTGCCCGCGTCAACCACCGCGTCAAGCTGCCGGGCACGGTCGGAGATGGCGATGCGGTCGCGCAGCGCGGCGGTGTCCGGGACGCCCTGCTGCAGGAGCAGATCGGCGAGGGCCCCCTGGGCCGCATCGGCGTCGTCCTGGGCCCGGCGCCCCGCATCCTCCAGCCGTCCTGCCGTCCGGAGCGCCTCGTCGCGCTGACCGGCGGCGGCCACGGCGGCGTCACGAAGGCCCGCCAGCTGGGCCAGGACCCGCTCCAGCCCGGGCTGATCACCCGGTGCGAGGCCACCGATCGGCACGTCCAGCTCTTTGGCCTGGCCAACGACCAGCTCGAAGAACCGGGTGTGCTCGGCGCGGAGCTGGTCCGCCAGGGTCTGGCTTGCCTCCCGGGTCCGCATGGGCTGCTTGGCGGCGGTGACGGCCGCCACGACGCGCGCGGCGGTCTCGCAGTCGATGCCGGGGTTCAGGCCATGGCCCGAAAGCCACTGGGCCCACTCCCCCTGCGCGGCGTCCTGCGCCGTGTGCATGTCGCCCACGCGCTCCGAGGCCTCTCCCAGCGCCTGCCGCCGGGCGGCGGCCTGGGCACGAACATCCGCGGCCTGCACCGCGAGCCCCTGGGTCCGTGCGGCCCGACCTCGGGCCTCGGCCAGCTGGCGTCCGAGCGCGTCGATCGCATCCGGGGTCGCACCGTCCGGAAGCCCCGCCGCTCGAGCCGCCTCCGCCACGCCGGCCTCCGCGGTGGCCGCGGCCACATCCTGGCCTGCGGCGGCGACGAGGAGTGCCTCGGCCTCTTCGGCCAGGCGGACCGCTCGATCGCATTGGGCGGCCAGGTCGGACACCGCGCCGGCATCCGCGTCGGGCGCCAGCCCAACGGCCGCCGCCAACCCGGCCCGCTGCGCGCGGAGCCGGGTCATGGGCTCGGCCATCGCCACCGGTGATCCGGCGACCAACGGCTCCCCCTGGGACCTGGTTCGTTGCCAGACCAGGACGGCGCCCGCCAGGCCCAGGAGCAGCGCACCGGCGGCCAGCAGGGGGCTCCCCAGCGCCAAAAGGACGAAGGCGACCAGGATGCCGCCCAGCCCGATGACCAACGGAACCCAGGAGGGGGCTGCCGGCGATGGCTGGCGGACCGTGGGCGCCGGCAACGACGCCAGCATCTCCTCGCGCGCCATGACGTCCTGGAGCGACCGGACATCCCTGGCAACCTCGCGCCACGGACGCCCGGCCGGGCTGGCGGGAACCGTGGCCGCCTTCGCCTCGGCGGTCGCCCTGGCCTGGGCGGCGACGCCAATCGCGTTGCTCCGGACCGCGACAGCCGTTCGCAGATTCTCGACGGCAGGCTGGAGGCGCTCGATGGGCGGCAGCGCGGCCGCCTCGTCCTTGATGGCCTGGATCTCGCCGTCGAGTCGCTCGGCGTCGCGCCCCAACGTCGCGACGGCTCGTTCCAGCTCGGCCCGCGCCGCCTCCGCCCCGGCCAGTGCCTTGTCCGCCCGATCCAGCAGGAGGCGGAAGTGGCCGGTGATCGCCGTCTCCACCGCGACCGAATCGTCGAACGACTCGACCCGCCCCTCGGTCCAGTCCGGACCCAGCCGGCGCAGCGCCTCGCTCAGCTCCCGCTTCTGGGTCTCCAGGTCCCGCGTGACGGTCTCGAGCTGCTTGCTCCGCTCGCGATCCCGGATGGCGTCTCGGGCCAGCTCCTCCAGGGTCGCACGGTGATCCAGCACGACGGGATCCACGCGGATTCCCTCGATGGTCCGGCGCTGAACGGCGAGCTCCTCGGTGGCCTGGACCAGCCGATCCTGCGCTTCCTGGCTCCGGGCCTCGACCCTGACGAGGTCCGTGGCGACGCCGGCATCCAGGATCGACACGGTGCCCAGCTGGGCCCGCTCCGCGAGGGCATCTCGCACCTGAATCCACGACGGCCAGGCCTTGATGTGGCGGTCATGCCGGCGCAGATCCTCGGCGCTGGCCCGCTGCTCGTCCATGGCCCGCTGGCGCCCCTGCTCGGCGTCCTTGAGGGACCGGACGGTCTCGGCGTACTCCTCCGGGAGGTCGCGGCCCAGGCGCGCGGTGACCTCCTCCAGCTTGCGGAGGAGGCCGTTGATGACGGGTGTGCTGCCGCCACCCTTGAACAGCTCGGCCGCCTTGGCGCCCAGGCCGTTCTCCGCGTCGACCGCGGAGACGGACCCCAGGCCCAGGCCGGCGCCGTAGATCCGGGCGGAGACCTCCTTGCCCGCCAGGTTCTCGAAGGCCGCGAGCTCCGCCAGGCCAAAGGCGAACACGTTCCGATAGAGCGCCGAATCGACGCCCTGCAGGAGGCGGGCGAGCTCCTCCGAACCACGGTCGACGCCGTCCTCGCCCAGCACCTTGACCACACCCTGGCCGCCGCGCTCGCCGTAGCGCTCGATTCTCATGAGCCGGTCATCGGCCATGCGGACGGTCAGGCGCCCGCCGCGCCGGCCCCCCGCCATGGCGGCGTAGCGCCTGGTCTCGAAGCCGAACAGGATGGCGCGAACAAACGCCAGCAGCGATGTCTTGCCCGCCTCGTTCAGCCCACGCACGAGCGTGAGTCCGGGTGCCGGCACCAGCGTCTTCTGGCTGATGAGGCCAAACCCGTCGACATGGATCTCTTCGATGCGCATGGCCCCTACCCCTCATCCGCCAGGCGGTCCACGACAAGCGCCTCGGCGGCGTCCAGCACCGCCACCAGGTCGGCCCCGTGCGGGCGGTGCGCCCTGAGGGGGGACCGCGCGCGGGTATTCGCATACAGGTCGTCGAGCACGCTGTCCAGCCCGGCCGCCCGCCCCTCGGCCGTGTCGGCCGTCCCACCGCCGCCGGCGTCGCCCGCGACGCCCGCGAGAAGTTCCGCGCGGGTGGTCGCGAACAGTCGCAGCACGCCGCCGAGGAAGTCGTCCGCCTGCCGCCTGGCCTCGATGTCCATCTCGGGCCGCGTGGCGTTGCGCAGGGACTCCACCCAGGCGAAGGGGGAGGCCGATCCCAGGTTCTCCCGGCTCACCTGGAGGATGCCGTTGAGCGTCCCCGGCTGCAGCAGCTCCCGGTGCATGGGCCCGCGGCCGGTGAGGGTGACGCGCGCGACCACCGACCGCTCGGCCGTGGAACGCGCCTGGTCCACCGCGCCGGCCACCGCGTCCGCGATCCCCTCCTCGGTGGTGATCCCCGCGATGGCGACGGACAGGAGCTGCCAGCGAACCTCGTCCACGGCCCGGAACTCCGGCAGGATCTCGCCGGAGTCCTTGGCGGTCACCAAGTAGCAGCCACGAGGCTCCGTCTCTCCGGGGTCGCGGCCCTGCGGGTTGCCGCAGTAGACGGCCGTGGGGCGCTCGGCCGAGAGGACCTGGTGTCGATGGATGTGGCCCAGCGCCCAGTAGTCCATCCCGGACCGTCGCAGGTCGTCCAGCGTGCACGGGGCGTAGTTGCCTGCCGAGAGGTCCCCGCCCACGTTGGCGTGGAGCAGCCCCACGGCGAAGGGGGCGTCGGCGTCCTTGCTGAACCTGGCGGCAAGGTTGTCCTTGACGTCCCGGACGCGGTAGCCGATGCCGTAGATGCGGGCGATCTCCTGGCCATCCCTGAAGACCGGCATGGCCTCCACCCGGCTGGTGCTGAAGCGATGGGCGAGCTCCGGCCAGGTGACCGCCGGGATGCGACCGCTCTCGTGGTCGTGGTTGCCGGTGACGACGAACGACGGGATTCCCGCATCGGCCAGGCGCCGGAGTCCGTCCCGGAAGTGCACCTGGCCCTGCAGCGTCCGGTTGGAGTTCTCGAACGCATCGCCGGCGACCAGGAAGAAGTCGACGCGCTCCTCCAGGGCCAGGTCGACGACGCGCCGCCACGCGGTCAGGGTTGAGTCGCGGAGGATGGCGCCGATGGCCGGCGGCACGTCGGTGCTGATGCCAACAAACGGGCTGTCCAGGTGCAGGTCGCCTGTGTGCAGAAACCGGAACACGTCAATCCCTCCCCGGGTGCGATACGACCTTCACCAGACCACCCGCGCCGGGCACGTTGCCGATGACCGGCTCGCAGCCGCACGGCCGGCAGCCGCGCGGACCGCAGCCGCGCCGCTCAGTTGGCTGGAGCACGAAACCCGATCCGGCGCTCCAGCGCCGAGCGCTCCCGGTCCACCGTGGGCAGGTCCGCCAACGTCATCTCCGCGAGCTCCGTCGTGTCGATCCGGTCGTCCTGCAGCGCCCGCTGCGCCATGTTGGCGAAGGCCTGCTCAAACGTGGAGCGGACGAAGCGGGCGTTGCCGAAGTTGGCGGTCTGCCGGGCCTCGCCGAACAGGGAGGCCAGCCGGTCCGTCGCGTCGGGCGTCACCTGGATCTGCGCCTGGCCGGCCAGCGCCAGGAAGATCTGGACCAGCTCGGAGGTGTCGTAGTCTGGGAAGTCGATGTAGTGCGTGAAGCGGCTCCGGAGGCCCGGATTGGACTCGATGAAGTCGCGCATCAGCTCCGGATAGCCGGCGACGATGATCGCGAGGTCCTGGCGGTGGTCCTCCATCAGCTTGACCAGCTCGGCGATGGCCTCGCCGCCAAAGTCCACCCTGTCGGAGCCCGCCAGCGAATACGCCTCGTCGATGAACAGGACGCCGCCGAGCGCCCGCCCCACCACGTCCTGCACCTTCAGCGCGGTCTGGCCGACGTAGCCGGCGACCAGGTCGGCCCGGGAGGCCTCAACGAGATGGCCCCGACTGGCGATGCCGATGGTGTTGTACAGGCGCGCGATGAGCCGGGCCACGGTGGTCTTGCCGGTCCCCGGGTCGCCGGTGAAGACGACGTGCCGGCTGGGGCTCACCTCCGGCAGGCCGTTGGCACGGCGTTCGGCGTTCATCCGCTGCACGGCCAGCAGGCGGCGCACGGCCACCTTGACGGGCCCAAGCCCCACCAGGGCATCCAGCTCGGCCAGCACCTGAGCGGTGGTCTCGCCGGCGACCGACGTGTGGGGATCAAGCTGTGGCTCGACGACCGCCGCCTGGTCCGCGGCCGGGGCCGATTCCACGGCGACCGAGCCGCCACCGGTGGCCCCCAGCAGCCGGCGACCCAGGTCGGCGCACACGGCCATGGCTTCGTCCGTGGACGTCAGCTTGTCCAGCTCCTGCTGAGCCAGCGAGGAGACGGTGGGGGTGACGGCCGCCGTGCCGGCCGGCTCCAGCAGGTGCCGGACCGCGGCCTTGTCGATGCCCGGGGGCACGCGCCCGTCCAGCGCGACGACGAGCCCCCACAGCACGTGGCGCAGCTCCACCTCGGCGTGCGAGTGCGACTTGGCGCCGGCGATGGCCTCGTCCTGGACCTGCTCCCGGATGCTCATCAGGCGGGATCGGGGTCGGGGTCCGTGTAGCGCTTGCCGCCGAAGCGGTCGTGCACGATCTCGTCGAACTCGTCGGCGGTGGACCCGATGGTGTAGACGGCGGTGATCATCTCGGCGGGATCGATGAAGTCGCCCAGCAGCGTGTGGTCGTACACCAGGAACAGCATCCCGCCCTCTTCCTCGAACACGGTGACGCCGCCGAAGAGCCGGGCCCGGCCGTCGATGGCGGCCCAGCGAAACAGCTCCGGGGTTGGCGCCACCTTGCGCCCGAGGGGCGCCGACACGCGCACGATGGATCGCGGGTTCCCGTCGTTGTCGGGGGTCCACTCCTTGACGGTGATGAAGACCGCGGTGCTCCCGAGGTCCACCCTGAAGCCGCCGTCCTTGGTCAGGGTGACCTCGAACTCACCCACCAGGATCCGCTGGACCCGCTGGCTGGTGACATCAACTGTGGCCATCAGACAACCCCCGCTGACAATTTCCTGCCCTGCCGCGCTGCAGCCCGGAACGTATCGCAACGCCGCGGCGGGGTGAAGGCGGCAACGACCGGGTAAGCCCCGGGTAAGGGTCGGTGACTACCGTTCCGCGATGTCGAGGTACACGTGGCACCCGGAGAAGGAGCGCGGGAACGTTGCGAAGCACGGCTTGTGGTTCGAGGAGGCGGAGACCGTGACCGAAAGTGCTCTTGCCAGGTGGGTTCCAGACACCAGGGACCCTGATGATCCCGATCGCTTCGTGGTCACTGGCTACTCCGCGACCGGCAACTTGCTGGTCGTGGTAACGTCCGAGAGCGGTCCACGGCCGCGGCTCATCTCCGCACGGCGCGCCACGAAGCGCGAACGACATGCGTACGAAGCTCGACCCTGACGACGAGTTCTTCATCCCGGACACGAGCCACCTCGACTGGAGCAAGGCCGAGATTGGCCGGCGGGCCCGCAAGCCCGGTGAGAAGAGCGAGTACGTCCTCGACGGAGCAATCGGGTACCAGTTGCGCCTGATCCCCTCGAACAAGGTGCTCGCCCGGTTCCAAACAACGCTCGAGGCATGGCCGGTCATCATCGCGACGGTCGAAGGCGGGCGGTCACCGCGCACGCTGGTACTCGACGTCGTCATGGAGGACGGGCGGGTGCTGCTCCTGTCGGCCGGTCCTCGGCTCGAGACGTGGGCACGCTGGAACAACGGCGAACCCAACCCGTACGTCGACCTGTGGGCCGCCCCGGAACGCCGGGTCGCCGAGGGAAGGTCCGTCGTCAGACGACGCGTCCGCACCGGTGTCGCCTTCGGTGCCGGCGAGAAGTTCCCCGTTGTCCGGCTCCACCGGAGCACCCGATGAACGAGCAGCGAACTGACGCTCTCGCTCGCCGACACCAGCCTGGCAGCCCCTCCCTCTCGTGCGACCACGGCGATGCGCCCTGCGACGCGGCCGAAATCGCGGCCGAGCTCGCTCGCGTGCGAGCCTGGGCGGACTTCGCGGACGACCTGCTGAACGCGCACATCGCGGGCTTTGGGAGTGGCGACTGGCAGGCGGGAGAGGCGCTCGCACATGCCCTTTTCGGGGACGACTTGCCGCCAGCGTGGTCGCGCGACCCGGAAGACCCCGCGCACGTCGTCGTCGACCCGGCCCTCTGGCCGACGCCCGGCGTTGGCAGCGAGGTAGTCCATCAGGGCTGATTCCGAGAGAGAGGCTTCCTTGACACCCACGCCTGACACCCGCCCCCGCGCGGCGGCGGCCGAAATCGACGCTGGCCGCCTGCGCGTCACCCTGACCGACGGGCGCGACGTCGGCGTCCCTACGTCGTGGTACCCGTGGCTCCACGACGCGACCGCCGAGCTGCAAGCAGACATCACGATCATTGAGGGCGGCCTGGGGCTCTGGTGGGAGCGCCTGGACGACGGCCTCTCGGTGCCGGGCCTGCTGAGCCAGCCGCACGTCTGAGGTTCCGTTTCGCGCCGGGGCGCCGCCGAACAGGCGCCCGAAGGCGCCGCCACATCCCCCGGATCCCGGTACTGATCAGGAGTCACGGGCCAATCCTGCCGAGGTGCTGTGCCACCTCTGGTGTCACGACCAGGACCACGTGCTGGCGCGCGCGGCTGATCCCCACGTAGAGGAGCCGGTCCAGGTACCGGTCGTCGGCGCGCAGCTCCGTCAGCACGATCACCGGCCGCTCCAGGCCCTTGAAGCGACGGATGGAGTCGCACAGGATCGCGTCGTCGGGCTGCGGCGGGACCTGGTCGGCGGCGAGCCCCGTGGGCCGGCCGGCGTCGTCCACCTGGCCGTTCCAGAGCACCTCGTTGCCGAACTGCCGGTGGCGCCACGCGTCGGACCTCTCGAGCGAGCCCCCGGTCAGCACCGCGATCTCCCAGGGCCGGACGCCCTCGTCACGGCGCAGCCGGTGGAGCAGGACCCGGAGGGCCTCGATCGTGTCGGCCCCCGGCGCCGCCGTGATGATCTCGGGCGCGCGCCCGTCCGTGCGCAGCGCGTCGGCGGCCAGCTCGCCGTTCGAGAACCGCTGGACCAGCGCGTGGATGGGCTGGGCGTTGCGGCAGTTCAGGTCCAGGTCGGACGGGCTCAGGCCCAGCTGGTCCACGACGTCGGGGCGATACAGGGACTGTGCCGGGTCGTGGAAGACGTAGAAGGGGTCGACCTTCGAATCCACCAGCAGGAGGTCCAGCGCGGCCAGCCAGTCGGCCTCGAAGTCCTGGCCCTCGTCCACCACGATCGCCTGGTAGCGCCCGCCGACCTTCCCGATGGCCTCCAGCAGCGCGGCCGGCAGGGTCTCGTTCCACCACGCCTGGGGCACCGGGTCCGGTCTGGGCGGCAGGGTGCCGGCCTCGCGCGCGAGGTCCTCGCACAGCTGGTGGAAGGTCGAGACATGGATCCGGGCGGCCGCGCCGGCCGCGCCGACACCGAGCCCCGCCGCGCCGCCCCCCGCGCCGCCGTCCGCGCCGGCCGACGTGCCGCTTCCCGCCGCGATCTCCTCCGCCAGCATCCGGGCCAGCGGCTGGTTGAAGCAGACCAGCAGCGTCTGAAAGCCTTCGGCCGCCAGTCGCCGCGCCTTCTCCAGCGCCAGCATCGTCTTGCCGGTCCCGGCGCCTCCGCGGATCTCGGCCCGCCGCTGGCGGCGCAGGTCGCGCAGCACGTGGAGCTGCTGCCGTGTCAGGTCCGCCACCTCGCGCTCGCCCGACTCGATCTCCGAGCGGAGCAGGGAGCGCAACCGCACCGGTTCGTCGAAGAACGCCGCGAGGAGGTCCACCCCGCGCTGGCCGGGCGACCGAAGCTGCGAACTCTCCCCCGCCCACAGGTCGAAGGCCCGATCCACGGCGCGGCGGGTCGCGGCCGGGTCGTCCTCGTCCAGTCGGGCGCCGTCAAAGATCAGGTCCGGCTCCACGTCGAGGCCAAGCAGCCGGAGGCGATTGCCGGCGCTGGCCAGGTCGACGTCGGGGAAGGCCACGGCGTGCCCGGCGATGGGATGCCAGTCCGCCGGCGCGCCCGGGAGGTCGCGCAGCTTCCGGAGCAGCGCGTGCAGGTTCAGGCTGGCCTGCTGGAAGGGCGACGGGTCCAGCTGGTGACGGCCGGCCCACCAGCGACCGTGCTCGTCGCGCGCGATCTCGCCGGCCTTGACCTCGAAGACCAGGAAGCCCAGCTCGGGGTGGGCGATGACCACGTCGGCCTCGCCGTCGCGGATTCCGCGGTGATCGGCGGTCCGGCCCAGCCAGTGGACGTTGGGGAAGACGCGGTAGTCGGCGGGGAGCGCGGCGCGCAGTCGCTCCCGGACCTCGCGCTCGGCGCGGTCGCCGTCGCTCTCGTCAGCCGCCTGGGCGCGGGACATGCATGCCATTCCCCCGCCCTCCCTCCAGGCTGGGTCGCGGACCTTGGCGGCGAGTCTATACCCGGGGTTGACCGGCGCCTAGCGGCGGGACCGGGGTCGGGCCGCTACCCGCCGCCACGCCTGGCCGAAGCGCTGGATGGGAGCAACCGGAGCCAGCGCATGGCGACGAGGATCAACGTGGTGAAGACCACCGTGACGATCGTGCCCACGGCGTACTGGATGCGCGACAGGTCCTGGTCGGTGTCATAGAAGATCGCCAGGGGCAGCGTGGTCTTGCCTGACTGGATCAGGAAGACCGTGGTTGGGACATTGTCGAACGAGACCAGGAAGGCGAAGAAGAGCCCCGACGCGACGGCCGGGCTGATGATCGGCAGCGTGATGTCGAAGAACGTCCGGACGGGCCCAGCCCCCAACCCGTAGGCCGCCTCGTCGAGGCTGGCCGGGTAGCGCGAGAGGCGCGCCACGACCGCGGTCAGCAGGTAGGGGCTGACCACGATGGTGTGGGCGATCCAGAGCCCAACGAAGCTGTCCGTCACCGTCACGCCGGTGAGCGTCCGGATCAGGACGTAGAACTGGAGGAAGGCGACGCCGGAGATCAGCAGCGGAATCTGGACAGGGCTGCGCAGCAACGCATCGATCGCCGCTCGTCCGGGCAGGCTGCCGCGGGCGATCGCCATGCCCGCCGGGACCGCGAAGATCGTCGCGGCGGCGACCGATGCGACGGCGAGCCCGACGCTCAGGATCGCGCCGTCCAGGTAGTACTTGGGGATCACCTGGTACCAGTGGAGGCTCCAGCCCCCGGGCGGGAAGACCACGTACTGCTCAACCCCGATCGAGTCGATGAAGACGATGATCAAGGGCGCGAGCAGGAACACGGCGACCAGCAGGGCCCACCCGGTCAGGATCGGCCGAACCATGTCGAGGCGGCGCCGGCGACGGGCGGCGGGCACGTGGCCCGCCACGGACGCGGCTGGCGCCGACGATGCCGGGGTGGCCATCAGCGCGCCACTCGACTACGGCCGCCGACGACGCTGGCCATCACGACCACGACCGCGACCAGGAGGAGGAGCACGCTGGCCAGCGTGGAGCCGATGGCGTAGTTGTAGGTGGTGCGCATCTCCTGGTCGATCAGGAGCGCGGTGAGACGGAGCGTCAGGCCACCCACCAGGCGAGGGATGACGAAGGCGGAGATCGTCATCGCAAAGACCAGCAGCGAGCCGGCCAGCACGCCCGGCATGGCCAGCGGCACGACCACGCGGCGGACCGTGGTCACGAACCCGGCGCCCATGCCGGACGAGGCTTCCTCCAGGCCCGTCGGGATCGCGTGCATCACCGGCAGGAGGGTCAGGACCATGAACGGCAGCGTGTAGTGGATCATCGCGATGCTCAGGCCCAGGAGGTTGCCGTAGAAGATGACGGGTTCCTGGATCAGGCCCAGCATCTGCAGGATCCCGTTGATCGGGCCCGTGGTCCCCAGGAGGGTGATCCAGCCCAGGCCCCGGATCACGATGCTGGTGAGCGACGAGACATACAGCAGCGTGAACACGGCGATCGCGAACCGTGAGGAATAGCGCGAGATGTAGTAGGCCAACGGGAAGCCCAGGATCAGCGACCCGGCCACCGTGATCGCGCCGAGCGCGACGGAGCGCCAGAGGCCCGTCTGGTAGACCGCGTCACCGAGGACCTTGGCGTAGTTCCCCAGCGTCCACTCGGGGCCGACGCTGCCGGGCCCGGTCGATGGGTGGAAGCTGATGAGCACGAACGACACGATGGCGGGCACGTAGATCGTCGCGAACGCGACCAGCATCGGGATGACCAGCCAGTTCCAGCGCCGGTTGCGCATCAGTCGGCCGGGAGGACCAGCGCCTGATCGGGCGCCCAGTCAAGCAGGACGTTGCCCTGTGGCGGCGCGTCGCCCGGCCGGCGCAGGAGATCCAGAGTCCGATCGGGCCCGATGGCAACGGTCACGTACTCGAGCGGGCCACCGAAGCGGGCACCGCTCACGACGCCGGCCAACACGCCGCCGCCCTCGACCAGGCGGACCGCCTCCGGCCGGATGCCCACCCTGACCCTGCTGCCAACCGCCTGATCGGGCGTCCGCCTCGCCCGGATCCGGGTGGCCGTCGCTGGCGGGAACGGGTCGTCCAGCTCCACGATGGTCGCGTCCGCCGCGTGTTCGACCACGTGACCCCAGAGCAGGTTGATGCGGCCCACGAAGTCGGCGACGTAGACGCTTGTCGGGTCCGTGTAGAGGTCACGCGGGGCCGCGACCTGGGCGATCTTCGCCTGGCGCATGACCACGACGCGGTCGGACATCCCGAGGGCTTCGTCCTGGTCGTGGGTGACGTGGATGGTGGTGATCTGCAGGAGGCGCTGGATCCGGCGGATCTCGACTCGCATGTACTCGCGCAGCTTGGCATCAAGCGCGCCCAGCGCCTCGTCCATCAGGAGGAGGCGCGGCGAGAACGAGAGCGCTCGGGCCAGGGCCACGCGCTGGCGCTGCCCGCCCGACAGCTCCCAGGGGTGACGCTTGCCCATCCCGTCGAGGCGTACCAGGTCCAGCATCTCCGAAACGCGGCCGGCGACCCGGTCGCGTGCCCATTTCCGCATCCGAAGTGGGTAGGCGATGTTGTCGCTGACGGTCATGTGCGGAAACAGGGCGTAGTCCTGGAAGACCATCCCGAAGTTGCGGTCCCGGGCCGGGACGTTGGTGATGTCCTGGCCGTCCACGATGATCTGGCCGGCCGTGGGCTCCTCGTAGCCGCCGATCATCCGGACCGTCGTGGTCTTGCCGCAGCCGGAGGGGCCCAGCAGGGTGATGAACTCGCCCTTGTTGATGTCCAGGTCGATTCCATCCACCGCCACGACGCCGCCGAAGTGCTTCGTCAGCTGCCGCAGCGAGAGAACGACTGTGTCCTGATCCACATGGCCCTCCTGCCACGGTGATGGATCTGGCCGGCCGGGCTGCGCCCGACCGGCCAGCAGAATCGAGCTAGTTGCTCATCTTCTGGTTCCAGAGGGCGTTCCATGCCTCGCGGTTCGAGTTGATGAAGTCCGGATCGACCTGGTACATGGCGGCCATCTCTTCCACCGTGACCGAGATCGTCTTGAGCTTGGGGTCCGTGGCGAACTCGGCGGAGACGGCCTTGCACGTCGGCAGGACGCCGTTCCGGAGGCCGAACAGGCGCTGGGCATCGCAGCCAAGGTTGATCTGGAGCCACTTGGACGCCATGTCGGCGTTCTTGGTGCCGTGAATGACCTCGACGGTGTTCCAGTAGACCATGCTCTTGAAGGTGCCGGCCTTGGGATAGACCATGCCCAGGTCAAAGCCCTGGTTCTTCATCGCCTGGACCGTCGCGGTGTGGGTGACCGCCACGTAGACCTCTTTGTTGGTCAGCCAGGTGGTCAGCTCAGGCGTGGCCGCGTAGATCCGCGGGGCCGCTGTCTTGAGCTTGTCCATGGCGTCGCCGACCTTGGCCTTGTCGCCAAACCACGCGTTCGCGAGCCCGGCGATGATCAGCGGGGAGAACCCGACGGCCATGCCCGGGTAGGCGATCTTGCCCTTGAGGGCCGGGTTGAGGAGGTCGTCGAAGCTGGTGGGATCCGGCAGGCCCAGCTCCTTGAACTTGGCGGGCAGCCAGGTGATGACGACGGGGACCAGGGTGAATGCGGGCCCGTAGTCCTTGGTGAACTCGGCCTGAGTGAACAGGTCCGCCAGGGGCAGCTTCGTGTGATCGACCTTGTCGATGAGGCCCTTCTGGATCATCGTCAGCTCGGTCAGGCTGTCGACCTGCATGACATCGAAGGGCGGGTCACCGGCGGGGGCGGCCAGCAGCTTGGTGATGTTGTCGGACGGGTTGCCCAGCGAGTACTCGACCTTGGCGCCGGTCTGGGCCTCGAACAGCGTCCCCGAGCTGGCCTTGGCGCCGGCACCCCAGTCGCCGCCCCAGGAGGCGACCTTCAGCGTGCGGCCGGTCCACGAGGTCGGGCCGATCGTCGGGACCACCGTGGGTGCCGTGCTGGCACCGGTGACGGGGGCCGTTGTCGGTGCGGGTGTCGCCGCGCCAGAGCACGCTCCGACAAGCATCGCCAGTGCGACTGGACCCGCAATACGCCATGAGCCACGTCGCTGCATCGCTGCCTCCCCGTACACCTGCGGGACCGCAGGCGGTGAGCCAGTCCGGCCAGATATTGGACCTGACGACTCGGTGTTCGTGGGACGCCCGGCGAGTATGGGGGGTGCGTCGAGGCGGATGCAACACGGGATCCCCCAGCGGCGACCGGGTCGTCCGCACGGGCCGCGCCGGGGGCCACCTGGCGCTGCGGCAAGCGGACGAGCCGCCGGTCACGCCAGGATCCAAGCCCGCGGCGTGCGGCTCCCCTGCCGTCGGTCCCGCAATCAGCCCAGGCGGTCGGCAAGCCAGTCGGCCATGCCGGCGTAGGCCTCGGTCTCGCTCCCGTTGGCGCAATGGCCGGCGCCTGGGTAGATCCTGATGGCCTTGTCCGTCGACCGCGCCTCGTCGTGGAGTCGCTGCACCCCTTGCACCGTGAAGATGGGGTCCTGCTCGCCGTGCACGATCAGCAGCGGGCACTCGATCTGTTCAGCCAGCCCGTCGAGCGTCATGCGCGGCATGAGCCCGCTCATGGTGTCGTCGTCGGTGCCAAACAGGATCGCGAACTTGCGGAGGTACCAGGGCCTGACCTGCAGGATCTCGGCGGGGTAATACGAGCCGCCGTTGACCACGCACGCGGCAATCCGGTGGTCGGTCGCGGCGGCGCGGGCCACGTAGTAGCCGCCGGTGCTCCGGCCCGAGATGGCGATCTTCCCGAAGCGCGGGTCGGCCTGCAGGTAGTCCACCATCGCGCTGTAGGCGTGCTCGATCTCGATCTCGAGATAGCCGTGGTTGACGTAGCAGGTCACGCCCTGGCCAGGCCCGTCGATGTTCAGGACCGCCAGGCCGCGGTCCACCATGAGCTGGGCCTCGGCCGCGGTCTCCTCCTTGAAGCCCGTGGCGCCCGGGATCACGATCACGATGGGACACTCGGGTCGCATGCGGGCCGGCAGCTGGATCCAGCCGTGCATGTTGATGCCCTTGTACGCGATGTTGACCTCTTCCAGCTGCGGGTCGGCCAGCCGGGCGGCCCGGGCGAAGGATTCGGTCAGCTTCCGGTAGAGGCGCAGCTTCTCCTCGGTCAGCTCGGTGATCCCGTACTGCCCCACGCGATAGGCGGCCTCGGCGTTGCGGTAGAACCGCCAGGCCGTGAGGGCGTGGCCCTCGCGCAGGGCCGCATCCGCGTGCGCCCGGGCGGTGTCGCCCAGGTCCTCGCATACGGTGACCCAGTCCTCGTCCCCGGCCTCGGTCCGCTCGATGAGCCGCAGGTAGTCGCAGAAGTCCACGCCCCCGGACAGCAGCCGCGACGGGACCTGGGCGGCCGGGCGCTCCCGGGATTCGGCGTGTGCTTCCATCGTGGGCGCCTCGGACTGGGTGGGGCCATGGTGGACGGACGTGGAGGACTGGCCCGCGATCCTCGGCGCGGGTCAGCGCCACTCCCCGACCCCGGCAGTGTGCGCCGTCATGGACGCCCCGGGTGTGTCGCCTGGAGATCGCCGCCTAGTAGCAGGACCACTCGCTGAGCGGCGACGCCTCCGTGGTTCCGCGGCTGCACTCGGCGCAGTCAGGCTTGAGCCGGCCCGTTGGGTCGTCCTCGAACCGCCGCAGGCAGGCACGACAACCGAAGTCCATGACGTCGTCGCGGTATCGCGCGCTCAGCCCCGCGCGAGGCTGGATCGACAGGCCGCAGGCGGCGCAGGAGCCGCCGTGATCGAGGTGATGGTTGATCACCTCGAGGCGAAGCGTCGTGTGAATCATGCCGCACCTGCCCTCGGTCCACGCCGGCCAACCGGCAAACTGGCATCGACAACGACGCCGGGCGGCGGGGGCTCGTCGGCTTCGAGCTGGGCGGTTTCCCGGATGAGGATCCGGACGATGGTCTCCCTCGACAGGGCCGTGCGGTGCTCGACGAGACGGGCGACGCGCGCCGGCTCGCCCGAGGTCCTTGCCAGCTTCCGACGGTCCAGTCCGGGCCACACCGCGAGCGCGCGGGCAATCACCTCATCCGCGCGGGGCGTCCTGGCGGTCTTCTCACCGGCAGCATGCATGTGTCCCCCTTTGCGGCAAGTCCAGGCATCGATCCCAAGCCGCACTCGGGGGTCGAGCCCTGCCCACGCTGGAGGCTCGAATCTCGTGTCGCCGCATGTGGGGCGCAAGGGCCAAACCGCCCCAACAGTCGATTGGCCTCGCGAGGCGACCCGGCGCCGAACGGGAGTTGGACCGGGCGTCGCGGCGGACGGCGGCCGCGAGCCGGGACGCCGCCCGGAGAGGTCGTCGATCCTTGCCGACTGATGGTAGATTCGGATCGCCGCGGTATGCCGCGCGCCTCCCGAGCGGGAGTAACTCAGTTGGCAGAGTGTCAGCTTCCCAAGCTGAATGTCGCGGGTTCGAACCCCGTCTCCCGCTCCACTCCCCCGCTTCTCAGCACATGATGACCCCGCCCGGGCGCTGACCGCAGCCGCGATCTCGCGTCGCGGCAGGCCGCGGGGGCGCCTCGCACAGCACGGCCAGAGGGACAACGCCCGTGAGCGACGCACCCGAAGAGACCCTGGACCCGGCCGACTGGGAGGAGCTCCGGGCACTCGGGCACCGCATGCTCGACGACATGGTCGACTACCTCCGGGACGTGCGCGATCGACCGGTCTGGCAGCCGCCGACGCCGGCGGCCCACGCATTGATCGCCGGCCCGCTCCCGCGCGACCCGTCGCCTGCTGGCGCGGTCTACGACGACTTCCGGGCCGCCATCCTGCCCTTCCCCACCGGGAACACCCATCCCCGGTTCTGGGGCTGGGTGATGGGCACGGGAACGCCGTTCGCCATGCTTGCCGACATGCTGGCGTCCGGGATGAACGCCCACGTCGCGGGCTATGACCAGGCCGCCAGCCACGTGGAGCGACAGGCGCTGGACTGGCTCAAGGAGCTGCTGGGCTTCCCACTGGGCGCCGGCGGCCTGCTGGTCGGCGGCGGCTCCATGGCCAACCTGCTCGGCGTGGCGACGGCCCGACACGCACGAGCCGGGTTCGACATCCGGGCTAACGGCCTCCAGGCGGACCACCCGGCGCTGGTCCTGTACGCCTCCACCGAGACGCACAGCTGGGTCCAGAAGGCGGCGGAGCTGCTGGGGATCGGGACGGCGAACCTGCGGCGGATCGCGGTGGACGCGGAGTTCCGGATGGACCCGGCGGCGCTCCGCGCCGCCATCGCGGCGGATCGCGCGGCCGGACGGCGCCCCTTCTGCGTGGTCGGCACCGCGGGCACCGTCAACACGGGCGCCACCGATGACCTCGTGGCGCTCCGTGAGATCTGCGACGCCGAGGGCCTGTGGCTGCACGTGGACGGGGCGTTCGGCGCGCTGGCCGCGCTGTCACCCGCGCATCGCGACCGGGTGGCCGGCCTCGGCGGCGCCGATTCGCTGGCCTTCGACCTCCACAAGTGGATGTATCTCCCCTTCGAGGCCGGGTGCGTGCTGGTCCGCGACGCCGCCGTCCAGCGGGCCGCCTTCGCGCTCACGCCCAGCTACCTCCGTCCCGTGGGTCGCGGGCCCGCCGCGGGGCCGATGGAGTTCGCCGACGTCGGCGTCGACCTCTCGCGCGGGTTCCGGGCGCTGCGCGTCTGGATGTCGCTGCGCCACCACGGCAGCGATACGTTCGGGCGCCTGATCGGCCAGAACATCGAGCAGGCCCGCTATCTCGCCGCCCGCATCGACGCCGAGCAGGAGCTGGAGCTGCTGGCGCCGGTGGCGATGAACGTCGTCTGCTTCCGGTACGTCCCAACGGGGCCGACGCGGGCGGGCGACGCCCTGGACGCCCTGAACACCGAGGTCCTGCTCCGACTCCAGGAATCGGGCGTGGCGGTCCCATCGAGCACCTCGATCGGCGGCCGCTTCGCCATCCGCGTCGCCATCACCAACCACCGCAGCCGGCGCGCGGACTTCGACCTCCTCGTGAGCGAGGTGCTGGCCCACGGCAGGGCCGTCGCGCGGCTGGCCACCTGACGGACGCGGGACCGGGCTCAGGCCGGTCGGCGCTCGCGGGGCAGGCAGACCTCGAAGCAGGTCTCTCCGGGGCGGGACTCCACGTTGATCCGGCCGCCGTGACGGGCGACCACGTTGTGCGAGATGTGGAGGCCCAGCCCGGTCCCGCTGCCGGGCGGCTTGGTGGTGTAGAAGGGCTCGAAGATCCGGTCCCGGATCTCTGGCGGCATGCCGGGCCCGTTGTCGCGGATCTGGACCACGACGTCGGCGTCGCGGGCAAACGCCCGGATCCGGATCTCGCCGTTGCCGCCCAGCGCGTCGATCGCGTTGTCCAGGATGTTGGTCCAGACCTGGTTCAGCTCGCTGCCCAGGGCCTCGATCTCCGGCAGGTCCGGCTGGTACTCGCGGACCACGGTGATCCCGGCCTTGAGCTTGGAGCGCAGGATCACCAGCGTGTTGTCCAACCCCGAGCGCACGTCCAGGCGCTGCACCGGGGCCTGGTCCATGTACGAGTACTCCTTGACCGCCTTGACGATCTCGGAGATCCGGCGGGCGCCGGTGGCGACCTCGTCCACCAGGGCGTAGACCGCGCTGCCCGAGGCGACCCAGGCCACGACGCGGCTCAGCCCGTCGCCCGGGAACTCCGCCTCGATCCGCTCCAGGAAGGCGCGGTCCCAGCCGCCGGCGACGAGGGCCGACGCGATCTCGCCCGCGTTGGCCACGTCTCGCCTGGCCAGGAAGGTCTCCAGCTCCCACGCCAGGTCGCTCGCGTCCAGCGGGTCCAGGGTCACCGGCGTGCCGGCGTGCCGGGCCACCTCGGCGCCCAGGTCCGCCACGATCTCCGCCCGGGCCTGGTCCTCCACCACGGCGCCCAGCGCCCCGGTGGCGGTCGACCAACGGTTCAGCTGGTCCTTGAGCAGCCCCGCGCTCCGCTGGACCGCGGCCGCGGGATTGTTCAACTCATGGGCCAGCCCGGCCGAGAGCGTCCCGAGGGCCGCCAGCTTGTCGCGCTCGCGCAGCATGGATTCCGTGTTGCGGAGGCGGCCCATGACGGTCCGGAGCATGGACAGGGTGGCGGACGGACGGGTGCGCAGCAGCTCCAGGATCTCGTCGCGTGCGATCCGGATGACCCTCGCCTGCGCGACCGACCTGACCGAGGCGTTCCGCGGCTGCGCCTCGAAGATCGCCATCTCGCCGACGATCTCGCCGGGGCCAAGGACCGCGATGGGGACTTCGGCCGTGCGCGATCGTTTCACGACCTGTAGCTCGCCCGACACGATCACGAAGAGCGCGTCGCCGGGCTCACCCTCGCTGGCCAGCAGGTCGCCGGCGGCCAGCTCCACGGGCTCGCCGCTGCCGGCGATCCACGAGAGGTCCTCCTCGGAGAGCTCGGCGAAGAGCGGCACCCGCCGCAGCAGCGCGCGGTCGGCATCGGAGGCGGTCATGGGCGGCGGATCACTGGTCGGCGAGGACCTGGTGGACGAACCTGACGGCCATGGCGCCCTCGCCGACGGCCGAGGCGATCCGCTTGACGGAGTTGGACCGGACATCTCCGGCACACAGGATCCCCGGCACGTTGGTCTCGAGCAGGAACGGCTGACGCGTCAGCTTCCAGCCCGGCGGAAACTCGCCTGCGGGCGCGAGGTCGACGCCCGTGACGACAAAGCCGCCCTCGTCACGCTTGACCAGGTCGCCCAGCCAGTCCGTACGGGGCGCCTGCCCGATGAAGACGAACATCGCGGCGACCGGCAGGGTCCCGCGTGACCGATCGGCCCGCTCCTCCACGTCCACGGATTCCAGCACCTGGTCGCCGTGCACGCCCACGACGGCGACGTTGGTGCGCACCGTGATGTTGGGCGTGGCGCCGATCTGGTCGACCAGGTAGGCGGACATCCCCGACCCCAGGTCGCCGGCACGGACCAGGAGGGTGACGCGCTCGGCGAACCGGGCCAGGTAGACGGCGGCCTGGCCGGCCGAGTTGCCGCCCCCCAGGACGGCCACGTGGTTGCCGCGGTAGAAGGACGCCTCCGTGGTCGCGCCGCCGTAGTAGATCCCGGACCCGGTCAGGCGATCGGCATCCGGGACGTCCAGCTTCCGGTACTCGACGCCCGTCGCGACCAGCAGCGTGAGGCAGCTCACCTGCGATCCATCGGACAGCCGGACCACCTTGTACGGCTGCTCCACGGTCACGCCCATGACCTCCTGCGGGGTCAGGACCTCGGCGCCGAGGCGGCTGGCCTGGGTGACGGCCCGGCGTGCCAGGTCCGCGCCCGACAGGCCGGCGGGGAAGCCCAGGTAGTTCTCGATCCTCGAGGTGGTGCCGGCCTGCCCGCCCGGGGCCTCGCGCTCGATCATCAGGGTCTTGAGCCCCTCCGAGGCACCGTAGACGGCGGCGGCCAGGCCCGATGGCCCGCCACCCACGATGAGGAGGTCGTAGTGGGGCAACGCGGCTCGCGTGCGCAGGCCGACGCGCGCCGCGATCTCCGCGTTGGAAGGCGCGACCAGGTGTGTCCCGTCGGCAAAGACGACGAGCGCGTCGCGGGCGGCATCCACGCCGGCGCTCGCGGCCAGCTGGGCCGCCTCCGCCTCCGTCTCGGCATCCAGCCAGCGGTACGGGATCTGGTTGCGAGCCAGGTAGTCCTTGATCTCGTGCGCCCGGGGCGACCAGCGGTGGCTGATGACCTGCACGCCCTCGTACGGCGGGCGGAAGTTGGCCTGCCAGTCGCTGAGCACGTCGTCCAGAACGGGGAAGAGCTTCTCCTCCGGCGGGTCCCAGGGCTTGAGGATGTAGTGGTCCAGCTGGACGGTGTTGATCGCCGTGATGGCGACCTCGGTGTCCGCGTAGGCGGTCAGCAGCACCCGCTTGGCGTCGGGGTAGATCTCGCAGACCGTGGCGAGCAGCTCCACGCCGGTCATGCCCGGCATGCGCTGGTCGGAGATGATCAGCGCGACGGCCGAGCCGCGCAGCTTCAGGCGCCTGATGACATCCAGCGCGGTGGCGCCGCTGTCCGCGGCGACCACGCGATAGGCCGACCCAAACCGGCCGCGGAGGTCGCGCTCCACGGCGCGCAGGACCTGCGGATCGTCATCAACCGCGACGATGACCGGGTTCTCCACGTGACCTCCCGCTCGCTGGGACGCGCCCGCCCGTGCCGCCGGCCGATTCCGGGCGGACTCCGGTCGTGGTGCGAGGGATGTCGCCGGTGTGGAAGTCTAGCGCGTGAACCGGGCTGACACCAACGGCCGGATCATCGCCGCGCGGGCGACGACATCGCCCGGCCCCGGGCAGGACAGGGCGTTGACAGCGCCGCGAACGGGCCTTACCGTTCACCACATGGTGAACTCTCAAGGAGGTCCGGCCATGGTCGAGGCCCCGGATGACCTGGATCGGCTGTTCGCGGCACTGGCCAATCGCCATCGGCGGGAGATGGTCCGCCTGCTCAGCCTCCAGCCGTACTCCATCAGCCGGCTGGCGGGCCTCCGCGGGCTGTCCCTTCCCGCGATGAACAAGCACGTCGGGGTCCTGGAGGCGGCCGGCCTGGTCCGGCGCCGGAAGCTTGGCCGGACCACCTTTCTGGCGTTCGACCGGACGGCCATGCGAAGCCTCCAGTCCTGGCTCGGCGAGTTCCACGCGTACTGGGGCACGGAGAAGGAGACCCTCGACAACTACGAGCCGTTTCTGGCCAGCGAACCATCGACCGGGAGGGAAAGATCGTGAAGAAGTTCCTGCTGCTCTTCTACGGCTACGAGGAGCCGACCGCCGAGGTCATGGCCGCCTGGCAAGGCTGGTTCGCCAAGGTCGCCGACCACTTCGTGGACAGCGGGAATCCGCTGGGCAACTGCCTCGAGGTCACCAAGGCCGGAACCCGCGAGCTCTCCCCCGACATGGGAGCCGCGACCGGCTACTCGATCATCTCCGCGGCCAGCCGCGAGGAGGCGGAGCGCCTGCTCGAGGGCTGCCCGATCATCTCGAGCGCCCGGCTGTACGAGGCGATGCAGATGTAGGACGCCACCCACTCAGATCCCTGCGAGCCCGACCCGCGCGGTCGTGACGTCCCCCCTGGCGACCCAAGTGGGCCCCGAAGGCCCGAGAGACGAGGTCATCTGACATGGCGAACTTCCTGCTCACCTACCACGGCGGCAAGATGCCCGAGAGCCCCGACGAGGGGGCCAAGGTCATGGCGGCCTGGGCCGCCTGGTTCGAACAGCTCGGCGGCGCGGTCGTCGACGGCGGCAACCCCATCTCGCAGGCGCGGGCGCTCTCGCCCGACGGCTCGGTGATGGACGCCACCACGTTCCCGAGTGGCTACTCGGTCATCAGCGCCGACAGCATGGACGCGGCCGTCGAGGCGTCCAGGGGCTGCCCGGTCCTCGCGGACGGCGCCGTCGTGGTGGTGTCGGAGACGTTCAACGCGATGTAGTGCACGGGCGCGCCGTCGCGCGAGCGGGATCGGCCGGCGACTCGTCGACATCGGCGGGTCGCCGCGCCGCCCCGTCAGTCCCAGCCGGGCCTTCAGCCGCGCGGCGGGCGCGGCACCAGCACGGGCGTGCTGGCCTTGTATGCCTCGTAGTCGGGCTGGCCGCCCCAGGTCTTGTCCGCCTTCTGCTCCAGGAGCGGCACGCCGCTGACGCGGGTGAGCAGCAGCGTGACGAAGACCGGCGAGATCAGTGTCGCCAGCTGCCAGCCCTGGAGCACCGGGACGGCGATCAGCGCCACGCCCACCCACAGGACGATCTCGCCGAAGTAGTTCGGGTGGCGCGACCAGGCCCACAGGCCGTCGCGGATGAACCGGCCCTTGTTGGCCGGGTTTGCCCGGAAGCGGCTCTTCTGCAGGTCGGCGACGGCTTCGATCGCAAACCCGGCCGCCCACACCGCGACGCCCAGGTACTCCACGACGCCGAGCGATTGGCGCACCGTGGTGGTGATCGCGGCGAGCGCGGCGGCCAGCGTCAGGCCCACCCACAGCCCCTGCACCGTCCAGGCCACCAGGAACCGGATGGGCGACGTCTTGAGGGCATCAAACCGGACGTCCTTGCCCACCGCGCGGATCCGGCGGACCAGGTACGTCCCCAGGCGGGCCGCCCAGACCACCACCAGGACCAGCAGCAGGATGGCGCGCGCATCAGGCGCCGGCGAGAGCGCCACCGCCAACCCGGCCACCGTGACGTAGGTCAGGCTGCCCGTCAGGTCGTAGAACCGCTCGGTCTGGCCCACGTACGCCGGGACGAAGGCCGCCCATTGGGCGGCGAAGGCCAGCCCCACGCACAGGGCGAAGACCGGCACGGAGCCCGCCAGCGCGCCACCCTGGCTGCCGGCCACGGCGACGCCCGCCCCAACCAGGACGGCGACGACGATCGCGACCACGGACGTCCCGGCCGACCGGGGCCGCTCGCCCTGCCCTTGCTGCTCTGTCACGACGCTCCCTCCCTCCGCCCGGGCCACTGGGAGGCGGGCCCGATCCCCGTCATGATGACATCCCGGCCCCGGACCTCGGTCAGCGCCTGGTCCCGGGCCCGCCTCCCGGAGGTCGTCGTCGCCGTCGCCCCACCCCCGCGAGCGAGGCTGCCGGGTGCCCAGCCCGATGCGCAAGACCCGGATCCCGGCCGCCTCAACCTGCTGCGTCGGATCGGGCCTCCATCGTTCGGGGCGCCAGCCGGGCCGCGCCTGGGTCCAGCCCGGCGAGAATCCCGTCCGCCTTGGGTGCGGGAAGCTGGGGCTCGCCGTCGCCTTCAGCCGCGCACTCCGCGAGCCTGGCGTCCAACCCGGCCAGCAGGCCCGGGATGTGCGCCCGGAGGGCCGCCCCGTAGGCCGGCCCGATCTCCGCCATCGCGGCCTGCTCGCGCTTCGTGGCGGGCGCGGCGAACCGGATGTGGACGAGCGTACCGGCCGGCGTGGGCTCCAGCTCGATCGTGTGCAACGCCCTCACGGGCCCGCCGGGGGTGTGGATGACGGTCCGGTCCGTGACGTAGTCATAGGGTCGCCAGTCCAGGATCTCCTCGATCACGGCGTCCTTGCCGTGCATGCAGTGGTTGGACGACCCGGGGCCGCGCCGACCGCCGGTCGCGCCCCGGATGGAGACGGCCGTGACCCACGGCTGCCAGGCCATCCGCTGCCCGGGCCTGGTGAGGTACTCCCAGGCGATCTGCGGCGGCACGCCGGTTGGCACCGCGAGGTCGAGGATGGAGTCCTCCGGCGAGACGCGGACGCGGCCGCGCGCCTCCTCCTCCCGCCAGCGCCGCTCCAGGTCGTGGGCCCACCCCGGTACGTCGCCGATCCGGTCGTACGTCTCCGTGTGGGGGCGCATGCCCAGCGCCGCCGGATCGAGGCCGGCGGCGTCGGTGCAGCGCTGGGTGATGAGGGCGTAGGCCGGCATGTCCAGCCGGTCCACCACGTCGTTCTTGAGGATCCGGTGCGCGACGATCACGTCCGAGCCCAGCAGTTCCTGGCGGCCGGCGACCTTCTGGATGATCGCGGCGCCGTGGTGGACGACGAACTTGAGGTCGAGGTCGGGGATCCGGCGGCACGCGTTGCACTCGCACGAGGTGGCCTGCCGGACGTCGCGCCGTCGTCGCCGGAAGCCGAAGTAGCAGCGTTCGATGGTGTCGAGGAGCATTGAGCCGTCGATGGATTCGCCGATGGCGTAGGTGAAGGCCGCGTCGCCTTCGAGCTTGGCGAGCCGGAACCCCGGCCGCAGGGCCGACACCACGGCGCCGATCAGGTCGGCCAGGATGTCCTGGGCGTGATCCAGCTCGACCTCGGCGAGGTACCCGGTATAGCCCGAGATGTCGGCGATCAGGAAGGTGGCGGGCTGGGCGGCTGAGAGCATCGCCGGCACTATACGGTCGTGCGCGACGGACGAGCGCTACGGCTCCCCGCCCGACTGCGGCCCGCCCGCCCGCAGACGGCCCGTCAGACGAGGACGGCGTCCCCCACGCGGATCGTCCCGCCGGACACGATCTCCACGCGGATCCCGGCCCGGTCCTCCAGCACCGCCCTGAGCCCGGGGCGGCCGGTGACGCGCTCCAGGTGGCCACACGGCGGGCACGGTCGGATGGAGCGGAGTTGGACGTCGCCGATCGCGAACTCCTTGCCCTCCAGGGCGCCCAGGTCCACGCCGCGCACGACCACGTTGCGGCGGTGCTCGCCGGGCGCCATTGGCCAGCCCTCGGCGGCGATCGCCTCCAGATCCTCGGCCGCGATGAGCGTCACGTGGCGGTCCGGGCCGGGCTTGGCGGAGTACGTGCCCACCCCCAGCTCGTAGCGGTCGCCGGCGAGGCCACGACCGGTGACGGCCTCGGCCGACTCGACCGCGCGGAGCGGGCGCGTGGCGTCGTCCGTGACAAAGATGGCTTCGACGTGCGGCTGGCTGGTCATGCACGGAGGATAGCAGCGGCTTGGGCGCGGCTCCCGCAGGTTCGCACGCCGGCTCAGCGCTTGGGCTGCACCACGGCCAGGACATTTCGGCTGGGATCGATGAACCACGCCGCCCATGAGTGGCCCATGTCGGCGACGCCGTCCGTGGTCACCGGGTCGGGCGCCTGGTACTCCTCGATCCGGACGCCGCGCGCGCGCAGGTCGGCGATGGCCGCCGCGATATCGGGGACGCGCCACGCGACCTGTGTCTGCGTGTCCGACGTCCCCACCGTGCTCCGGGAGATGGTGAGCGTCGTGGTCCCACCCGAGCGCAGGACGATCCGCTCCTCGTCCTCCGCCGCGATCTCCAGCCCCAGCGTGTCGTGGTAGAAGGCGCGGCTGGCGGCCATGTGGGTCGACAGCAGGATCGGAAACACGGGATGATCGCCGAGCATGAACGTCCCTCCTCGCCCTGGACCGTCGTCGGTCACCCGCCAGTCTGACGCGCCGCGCAAGCGGCGCCGGGTGGCGGGCCGGTGACGCTCACCCCCCGGGTGCGCCTCGAGTCGGAGGGGGTGGAGGCCGTGCTGGACCCGGGGGCCGGCGGCCGGATCGCGGAGCTCCGCGTGGACGGGCTGGACCTCATCGTGCCGCACGGCTGGGGCACGCTGGCCTGGGGCGCCTACCCCATGATCCCGTGGGCGGGCCGGCTTCGAAACGGCGCCTTCGACTGGCGCGGCGAGACGGTCCGCGTCGAACAGACGGAGCCGCCACACGCGATCCACGGGACGGCGCTCTATCGGGCCTGGCGGCTGGTCGCCGCGACGGCCGAGTCGGCCACCATGGCGCTGGACCTGCGGCCCGACTGGCCGTTCGGCGGCCGGGCCGTCCACCGGGTCGACCTGGATCCCGCCGGCCTGACGTCCACGATCGAGGTGCACGCCGGGCGCCCGATGCCGGCGATCATCGGCTGGCACCCGTGGTTCCCGCGCCGATTGGCCCGGGGCGGTGAGCTGGAGCTGGACTTCGACCCGTCGGGCATGCTCCTCCGGGGGCCCGACGGCATCCCGACGCGGGAGGTGGTCTCTCCGGCTGCGGGGCCGTGGGACGACGCGTTCGTGGGGGTGCGGGAGCCACCGGTCGTCCGCTGGCCTGGGGCCGTCGAGATCAGCATCCACGCCGCGGGGGCCACGTGCTGGGTCGTCTACACCGAGCAACCGGGGGCGATCGCGGTCGAACCACAGACGGGCCCGCCGAACGGCCTCGCCACGGGCGACGACGCCGTCGTGGAGCCGGGGGCGCCGCTGGTCGGGTCCATGCGACTGGCCTGGCGCCGGCTCGCGTAGGCCCTGGCCAGGGCAATCCCCGGGGGTCGGTCACTCCGTCGGGTTCGCTCCCGGCCCGTCATGCTCCCGAAAGGTGGCCGGTCGCAGTCTGCGGGCATGAGGTCAGTCCCGACCTCGAACCAGCCAGACCGCGAAAGGAACGACCCGTGAACCGAACCATCGCCAGCGCGGCGCTCGCCGGCGCACTCCTCCTCGGTGGCACCGGTGCCGCCATCCTCCCCTCGCTTGTGGCAGCCGCCGAACCGACGGCCGCACCCGCCGCCAGCGCGACCGCGCCCGTTGCCAACGACACCGATCCGGCCTGCCGTCACGACGGACCCGGCGGACCCGGCACGGGTGGGCCCGGCAAGGGCGGCCCCGGCGGGATGCATGCAGAAGCCGTCAGCGACGCCTCCATCGCAGCGGCCGCGCTCGGCATCTCCGAGGCCGACCTGACCACGGCGCTCCAGGCTGGCAAGTCGCTGGCTGACGTCGCGGCGGCCAACCATGTCGACGCCCAGAAGGTGATCGACGCCCTCGTCGCCGACGCCCGGACCGAGATCGCCGCCGACGTCACGGCCGGCACGCTGACCCAGGCCCAGGCCGACACCCAACTGGCAAACGTGGTCCAGCGCATCACCGACCGGGTCAACCACGCGGGCTTCGGCCCGGGCGCCGGCGGACCCGACGGCCACGGTGGCCCCGGTGGGCCCGGCAAGGGCGGCCCCGGTGGGCACCACGATGATCCCAACCAGGCTCCGGCGGCCACCACGGCGCCCGCCGGCTGATCACCGGCACCCAACCCACCCCGCTCGACCCAGGGCCGGCACCGCCGGCCCTGGGTCGTTTCGCGCCCCTGGAAGGCGGCACGTCGCGCCCCGGCCAGGCAGGTCGGCGCGAGGGCCCGAGGTCAAGCGGCCCGTTGGGCTACCCTGTACGCACGGCAGCCTGTTCACGGCGGCCGGCAAGCGAGCCCATCGGGCCCGCCCACCTCGAAAGGATCCGATGGCCAAGCACTCGAAGTACGAGCGCGAGATGCGCGCCCAGCAGGCCGAGAAGGTCCGCCAGCTGGAATCGGCGTGGGTCGCCGCCCTGCCCGCCGACGTGATGAAGGCGCATACGCGCGACGTCGATGCCGCCCGAGCGCGCGGCCCGCTCCCGCCCCCGCCGAACCAGGCGCCCGGGACCCTGCCGCATCCGCCGCGACCGGGTCGCGAGCCCAAGCCCGTCAAGGACGACGAGCGACCGCGCCGCCGCTCCTACTAGGCGCGGCCGCCAGAGACGACGCACGGGGGTCCCGCGAGGGGCTCCCCCATCGAGGGTCCCGCCAGGGACCCTCGAACCGTGTCCGGCCGGGAACTAGGCATCGGCAACGGGGGTCCCGCCAGGGGCCCTCGTATCGCGTGCGGCCCGGTCCCGGCGGAGCAGCGGGTGGATGGCCCGAGTCGGCACGGTGGCGATGTCGTAGCCGATGAACGCCAGGATCAGCTGGACACCCAGCAGGACCAGGATCGCGACCAGCGTCACCGTGCCCGGGATGGTGGGCACATTGGCATCCAGGCCCGCCCGCCACGACGCGATCCCGTCGACCACTCCCGCCAGCAGCATCACCAACCCGAGCGGCAACTGCAGCGACGCGATGGACATGTCGCGCAGGTAGTAGTTGTAGAAGAGCCGCTTCACGAAGTTGCGAACGTGCTTCACGCTGAACTCGAAGACGATCCGCCGGATCCGCAGGCTGCTGGATTCGCCCCGGTAGCGGGCGTCCATGGGCACGTCCACCACCACCGCGCGGACGGTGTTGAGGCGGAACAGCATGTCGGTCTCGAAGAAGTAGCGCCGGCTGATCCGGTCCAGCGGCAGCTGGCGCAGGACGTTGGCGTGGATCGCCGTGAACCCGTTGGTGGGGTCAAACAGGTTCCAGTAGCCGGATGACAGCTTGGTGAGCAGCGACAGCAGCGCGTTGCCGAGGATCCGCAGCCGCGGCATCTCCCGGATCTGCTCCAGGTTGTAGAAGCGGTTGCCCTTGGTGTAGTCCGCGTCCCCGGCCGCGATGGGTCGGATCAGCTCCGGGATGAGCGCCGGGTCCATCTGTCCGTCGCCGTCCAGCTTGACGACGATATCGATGCCATCCGCCAGCGCCGCCCGGTAGCCGGTCATCACCGCGCCGCCCACGCCCTGGTTGGTGGCGCTGTCGATGACCCGGACGCGCGGATCCGAGCACGACTCCGCAACCAGCCGGCCGCTCTGCTCCGGGCAGGCGTCGTCCACCACGTAGACCGCGTCCACCTCCGGTCCGATGCCCGCGATGACGCCCAGGACCTGGGCGCGGACGCGGTAGCACGGGACGACGACCGCGATGCGCGGCCGCTCCGGAGCAGTCTCGCGGCCCTGGGCGGTCATGCCTGGTGATCCCTCCGGCGGCGGTTCACACCCGGCCCGCGCCCCTCGCGGCCGGCTTCGTGTCGGCTCCCGGCCAGCATACTAGGGGGCCCCGCCGGCCGGGCCACGGTCGGTCCCGGCCGTGGCCGGGCTCCCGGCGACCGCGTCCCCGGGCCTGCTGGCGGGCCTGCCCGCCAGCAGGCCCGCCAGCCACGCCAGCCGGCCATCCAGTGTCGTTCGGATCGCCGGCGTCAGCGCCGCGAGCGCAAAGATGGTGAACCCGTCGAGGCCGTGGAGGAGATACCGGGCCCCCGATTCGTGCTCGACGTCGCTCCACGCGCCCAGGTAGAGCAGCAGGATCGACGCCGCCATCCCCACTCCCACCAGGAAGAATGGCACGAACCGCCGGGGATCCACGACGAGGGCCAGGCCGGCGACCAGCAGGAACGCCACCCACGTGGGTTGGTAGTCGGCCACGACGTAGCGGACCAGCGGCCCAAATGAGCCCTCGGGGTGGAACGTCAGCAGGGCCGGCAGGTCGAGTGCGTAGTAGGCGCCAAGCTCGTGGGCCCGGAGCTGCGCGCCCCAGAGCAGGTTGGCGGCCAGCGCGCCCGCCGCGACCGCGGCGAGTGTGACGAGGTACGGCCGAAGACTCCGCCGGGCGGGCCGGAGGACGGCGCCGGCCAGCAGGAGGGTGGGCAGGATCGCCGGGAGCAGCAGGAACGAGAGGGGCGGCTTGCTGATCGCCGCCAGTGCGCCCAGGCCCACGCCCACGAGGACCAGTGCCGGGAGCCGGGCCCGGCCGTCACGCCGTGCCGCGTCCAGCAGGACGAACAGCAGGATGGTCAGGACCGTGGCGAACGCCTCGCCGTACCAGAGCTCGAAGAACATCGAGTGGATCCAGTTGCCCTCGAAGAGGAGGACGTACCCGACGACCAGGAGCAGAGCCGTCGCCGGGCCCGGCACGCCGAGCAGGCCGCGCACGCCGCGCAGGCCGCGCCCGCGACCGGCGCGATCGCCGAGTCCACGGGTCAGCAGCGCCAGCGCCAGGAAGCCGTACAGGAAGGGCAGCGCCCGACCTGCCGCGGCGAAGTGCCCGTCCGGCAGCCAGCCGAACAGGACGTTCGCGACCAGCGGGTAGCCGGGCACGTAGCCGGCCGAATCGAACGTGGCGAGATAGCGGTCCCAACCCGACTGGTGGAGCACGTCGGTGGCGCGCCACCAGAAGCTGAGCTCGTCGCCCGCGGCGGCGGGGCGGTAGAACGCGAGATGGATGGCGTCCCGGGCGAGCACGACCACGAGCAGCGCCAGCGCCGCGGCCGAGACCAGCGCCACGCCCAGGCGCAGGAGGCGGGCAATGCGGCCGGACGAGAGCTGGACGTCGGGGCCGGGTTGGATGTCGAAGCCCGGTGCGGGCGCGTCCGGGATGGCATCCGGCGGCCCGCCACCGCCCGCGCGGCTGGCCACCGCGCCCAGGACGCCGATCGCGATGACCGTGGCGATGACCAGCAGCGGCGGACCCGCCAGCGCCGGCACCAACGTGGCCAGCAGGAGCGCCACGAGCGCCGCCACCCCGGCGACGGCCAGCAGCAGCGAGGCCGGGGCCAATCGTCCGCCCAGCGTCAGCCCATCCACCGGGCCGCGTCGGATCACCGCCATGGCCAGCACGACCCATGCCGCGATGACCGCCAGCGTCACGGCCGCCTCGGAGACCGGATGGAGCGGCGCGTCGAACCCAGCCCACGTCCCGCGGACCAGCCGCAGCGCCGCACCGGCGAGGGTGCCCAGCTCGCGCCGGAGATCGCGCAGCCAGAGCCGCCCCATGTACAGGGCGAGTCCGGCCAGCAGCAGCCCCCAGGCGATCCTCCGCAGCCGTGCCATCCCGGGAGGATAGCGAAGCCCCGGGCCCAACCACGGTCCGCGGCTCACGACCCGCCGCGGCATCCGCTCGCGCACACCACCCGCGACCGGATCCGGCGCCGAATCAGACGGGGCCGTGCACGGGCCGCGGGCGCCGCCGGCCGCGGGCGCCGCCGGCCGCATGGCCCGGTGCCAACCGGCCAGGCGGCCCCTTCCGCGGGAGGACCTCCGGCCCCCGGATTCCGACGCCCGTTGGCCGACTGCAACCCTCGTTGGGCCGCGGCAACGCCGATGCCCGGGCCAGCCGACGACGGGCGGGCACCCACCGCCAACGGACGCCCACGTCCCAACGCCCGACCCCATGGTCCCGGCGCCCGGCTGCGCGGATGCGACGCCCGCCCGGCCGGACCCGGCGCCCGTCGTGGTCATTCCACGCCCACGTCCACCGCATTCAACCCCACGGCGTCTGGGGATCGGCCGGGCCACTGGGCAGACTCAGGACATGCACGAATGCGTCCCAGAAGCACAGAGGTGGATGGAATGAACGGTGGTGTTCTGACCAACAAGCCGGAGACTCACCCTCCCGGCATCGTCCACGCGATCGGCCTGGTTGTTGGCTGGGTCGTGCTCACCGCGGTCGTCGAGCTGGCCCTGGTCACCTTCTGGTTCGCCTCGACGATCGCCGTCTTCTCCTTCGCGGGCCCCCTTCCCACCCTGATCGGGATCGGGTTCGCGGTCCTGGCGTTGGCCGGTGCCCCGCTCGGCTGTGCGTACATCGTGCGCCGCGGCGATCGCTGGCTGATGACGGACAAGTGACAGACCGGCCCTGGAGGCGCGTGCTGTGAAGAGCAACGTGTCCGGACTCGGCAGCGGCGGGAAGCTGGGGGTGCTCCTGGCAATCCCCGACTTCCCGATGCTGCGGGCCGGCTTCCGCTCCATCATCGACGGCGAGCCCGACATGCGGGTCGTCGGCGATGTCAACGGCGCCGCGCTGGTCGACGAACTCGACCGGACCGGGGCCGACGTGGTGATCGCCGAATGCCAGCCGCGCGGCGCGGACGACCGGGCGTCCTTCCCGGCCATCGAGACGATCAAGGCCGTCCGCCCGGCGACGCGGCTGATCGCCATCGACTGCCGGACCACCGGCGACCAGTTCTCGCAGGTCCTCAAGGCCGGCGCCGACGGCTTCCTGAGCCGTGAAGCCGGCCCCGACGACGTCATCAGCGCGGTCCGCAGCGTGAGCCGCGGCCAGACGTACGTCAGCCCCGCGGTCGTGACCCGGATGGTCAACGCCTTCGTCCTGCACAGCGACGATGCCACCACCGAAGACGCCTACGCCTCCCTCACCGAGCGAGAGCGCGAGGTCCTCCTCCTGGCGGCCGTGGGGCACACGAATCGTGAGATCGCCGGCAAGCTGGGCCTCCCCGAGGGGCGTGTCCACCACTACCGGGCGACCGTCATGGAGAAGCTGGGGCTGCACGACCGCGTGGAGCTCCTCAAGTACGCGATCCGTCGCGGCGTCCTGGGGGTGGCGGACGTATGACTGCCCTGTCGCTCATCAAGTCCGTGACCGCGTGGCTGGCCGGCTACTGGGCCAGCGTTCGGCCGCGCACCCGGCGTGGCGCGCTGCGCGGGACGGCGATCGTCGCCGGTCTCGCGATGGCACTCTCCGTGGCCCTGTACGGCGCGTTTGCTGTCGGGCTCAACCTGACGGCACCGTACCTGGAGCGGACGCTCTACCCGGAGCGCGGCGCCCAGTACCAGGCGGCGTACGAGCTCACCTTCGCCGGCGCCTCCACGTGCGCCACGTGCCACAAGCCCGAGACGACGAAGCTGGTCACATCCAGGCACGCGGGGATCGGCTGCGAGAGCTGCCACGGGGCCCTCGAGCAGCACGCGATCTCCAACCCGGGCCCCGAGGCCGACCTGATCGTGGGCACGCCGACCGATGCGCTGTGCGTGAAGTGTCACGAGCAGACCGGCGGCCGCCCGGCCACCTTCGCCCAGGTTGATGTCAGCACCCACTACATCACCACCTGCCTGGCGTGCCACAACCCGCACTCCGGCATCTCCAAGAAGCCGCCGGTCGTGATGCACCCGATTGATGGCATCCCGGCCTGCCTGACGTGCCACGGGACCGATGCCTTCAAGGCGCGGGACCTCCGCCACCCGGACGCCTCCACCGACGACCAGGCCTGCCTCGCCTGCCACACGCTGGCGAAGACCACCACCACGAGTGTCCAGCCATGAACGCCAACGAGCCGATCCCCGGGCTCCCCGAGCCCTACTCCAACCCCGAGGCCACCATGGCCCCGGCGCCCGACCTCTCCGAGCTTGCCGCCCTGCGCGCCGGCTACGTCCGCCTCGACGAGATCGCCCCGGCCATCCAGGCCGCGTCAGTCAGCCGCCGCCGGTTCCTGGGCTTCGGCCTGGCGCTGGTCGGCGGGCTGGCCGGCACCGCCGTCCTGACCCGCCTCTTCCCGGTCTTCTCCGAGCTGGACGAGATCCCCAAGGTCGTCCCCACCTACGATCCGACGGCGAAGAAGTGGACCTTCGTGATCGACACCGCGTCGTGCATCGGCTGCGGCCTGTGCGTGGACGCGTGCAAGACCGAGAACCACGTGACGCGCGAGCCCGAGTTCACCCGGACCTGGGTGGAGCGCCACACGACGACCGCCGACGGCGCCCGCTTCGTGGACTCCCCCGACGCCGGCATCGACGGCTTCCCGGCCGTCGCCACCGCTGTCGCGGCCAGCGGCAAGAAGGTCGCCAGCGCGTACTTCGAGCCCCGCCTGTGCATGCAGTGCGAGACCAGCCCGTGCACGCAGGTCTGCCCGGTGGGCGCCACCTACCAGACGCCGGACGGCGTGATCCTGGTGGATCCGCGCCGGTGCATCGGCTGCGGCTACTGCGTCGAGGCCTGCCCGTACGGCGCCCGCTACCTCGCCCCCGCCGCGGACAGCGCGCCGAGCGACACCCCCGGCATTGCCGACAAGTGCACGTGGTGCTACCAGCGCATCTCGCAGGGTCGGCGCCCCGCGTGCGTCGAGGTCTGCCCGGTGGGCGCCCGCAAGTTCGGCGACGCGAACGATCCCAACAGCGAGGTCGCGGCGATCGTCCGAAACGGCCGAGCCAAGCCCCTTCACCCCGAGTACGGTACCAAGCCTCGGGTGCTGTACATGGGCCCGTCGGTCCAGGAGGCCTGAGATGAACATGCACGCCGGCTGGATCGATCTCTCTCCCCGCGTGTCCGTCCCCGTGTCGCCGAAGGCGATCGTGGGCGCGGTCGTGGGCGAGGTCCGCCGCTACTCCACCCGCTTCCGCCTCTGGATGGGCTTCCTCCTGGCGGTCCTGGCCTTCTTCGCGGTGTGCGCGGTCATCGCGCTGCCGCCCGGCTGGGAAGTCACCGGGACCACGCCGCCGTTCGAGTGGGGCCTGTTCATCATCGGGTACGTCTTCTTCGCGATCATGACCTCCGGGCTGTGCCTCTCGGCGTCGCTCGGCACGGTCTTCGGGATCGAGCGGTTCCGGCCGCTGGAGAAGCGCCACCTGGTGCTCGCGATCCTGTCCCTGTGCGCCGCCTTCCTGATCATCGCCCTGGACCTGCACTACCCGGTGCGGATGGTCTTTGGGGCGATCCTGGTGCCGTCTCCCACCTCGCCGATGTGGTGGATGGGCGTCTTCTACGGCGGCTACCTGGTCTTCCTGTTCATCGAGCTGTACGCGACGTGGGGCCACAAGCGCCGGCTCCACCAGGTGGCCAGCCTGCTGACCACCGGCACGGCGATCGCGGCCCCCGCCACGCTGGGCGCGGTATTCGGGGTCCTGGCGGCCAAGCCGTTCTGGTTCGGGGTCTTCACGCCGGTCCTCATGATCGCCTCCGCCCTGCTGGCCGGGTCCGCGCTGCTCGGGATCATCTTCTGGGCGGTCATCCGGTTCCGGCTCACCGGCTGGGAGCGGGCCCGCTCGCTGGCCGTCCCGGCCGTCCGAACCCTCATGGGCGTCGCCCTGGTGGCGGTCACCGCGCTCCTGGCCCGCCACGTGCTGTCGTCCCTCTGGTCCACCACCCCCGGCGCCCGCGAGGCGGCCGAGGCGCTGGTGACCGGCCCGCTGGCGATCCTCTTCTGGGTCCGCGTGGTGGCCGGCCTGGCGGTCCCGTTCCTGATCGTGGTCAGCCCGCTGGGCAGGAGCCTGCGCGGCATCCTGGCGGCCTCCGCCCTGGTCCTGCCGATGGTCCTGCTGGACCGCTACATCTTCGTGGCGGGCGGCCAGGTCGCGCCGCTCACGACGACCGCCGGGAACGTGGCCACGCCGTACGCGTTCTACCTTCCCAGCATCGTGGAGATCGGCGTGGTGGCCGGGGCTGCGGCCTTCATGGCCCTGGGCTACACGCTCGCCGAGCGGTACATGGACATGCGTGAAGCGCCCGAGGGGCACCCACCCATCCCGGTCGCCAAGATCCGGGCCCGGCTGGCGGCCCGCCGGGCAGCCCTCCGCGCAGACGCGCGTCCCGCAGACGCGCGTCCCGCAGACGCGCAGCCGGTCGCGGCGATGGTCATCGCCGGCGGGGCAGTCGAAGCCGGCCAGGGAGGTGCCAAGTGAACGTCCACGTCGAGACCCCGCGTCGCCCGACCCTCCCGAATGCCGCAGGCAAGCTCGTCTACCGCGCGCTCCTGGTCTTCGCCCTGCTGGTCAACGTCGCGCTGATCGCCTACGTCGTCACGGTCATCGTCCCCAGGATCATCTCCGTGGAGCTGGGGCAGGGCACTGCCGTCGTCCCGGTCGCCACGCCCAGCGCGTCGCCCAGCGCCAAGCCCGAGAACATCATGTCGGCCATCGGCGTGACCATCCCGGACAACGCGGACTGCACGGGCTGCCACAGCGCCCCGGGCGCCACCAGGCCCCGCCCCGACATGGCCCACCCACTCCCCGGCTGGGAGGACTGCACCAGCTGCCACTCCCTGACCGGCCTGGTCAAGACGGCGCCCGGCCACACCGGGATCCTCAAGGACCAGTGCCTGCACTGCCACGCGATCGAGGCCGACCAGAGCGCGGCCCCGGTTCCGCACCACGCCTTCAACGGCACGGCCTGCACCACCTGCCACGGCAACCAGGCCATCCCGCAGGCCCAGCTCCCCACCGAGATGGCGAGCAAGACGAACTGCTGGGTCTGCCACGGCCTGAGCAAGGACAACATGCTGGGCTTCACGCCGGCCCCGACGACGGACCAGGCCGGCACGACGCCGCAAGCGAGCCCCATTGGCTCGGCGGCCCCCGCGGGATCGGCCGCCTACCCGCTGCTGATCGGTCTGCACTAGCCACCATCCCCCGCGCCGCCGGCGGCCTGCCGACGGCGCGGGCCACAGCACCACCACTCGACGGACCCGCCCCCCCTGGGTCTCACCGCGGTGGATGAGGGACCTCCGGCCCCCGCCGGGCATGACGGGCCGGAGGTCCCTCGACGGACGGCCCATCAATGGACCGTTTGACGACCTCTGGCCCCTACCCATGGGCGGCCGGACGCGCCACGATCAGGCTGGCGTCCCGGCCATGCAGCGTGTCGTGCTGCCCAACGCGAGGCGAGTCTTTGTGAAGACCACTGGATCAGGCCCGGGAGGCGGCGGTCGCCTCGGGGTCCTGCTGGCCATCCCGGACTTCCCGATGCTCCTGGCGGGCTTCCGCGCCATCCTCGAAGGTGAGCCGGACATGCACGTGCTGGGCTCGGTCGAGGTGGCCGACCTCCCCGAGGCGCTCAGCCGCGTGGGGCCAGACGTGGTGATCACCGAGTGCCAGCCGCTGGATCGAGACGGCTGCGCCTCGTTCCACACCATCGAGGTGATCCGGACGTCGAGGCCCACGGCCAAGATCGTCGCGATCGATTGCCGGGCGGCCAGCGACGCGTTCTCCATCGCGCTCAAGGCGGGGGCCGATGGCTTCCTGACTCGCGAGGCGGGGCCCGAGGACCTGATCAGCGCGGTCCGGAGCGTGAGCCGCGGCCAGACGTACGTCTCGCCGGCGATCGTCAGCAGGATGGTGAACACCTACGTCCTGGGCGGCCACGACTCGTCGCCCGAGGACGCGTTTGCCGGCCTGAACGACCGCGAGCGCCAGGTGCTCCTCCTGGCCGCGGTGGGGCACACCAACCGCGAGATCGCCGAGGCGATCCACCTCTCCGAGCAGACGGTCCACAACTACCGCGCCACGGTGATGGAGAAGCTGGACCTCCACGACCGGATGGACCTGCTCAAGTACGCGATCCGGCGCGGGCTGGTGAACGCCGCCGACCTGTAGGCGGCCCCAGGGTCAGGACCTGGCGAACTCGATCAACGAGGCGCAGTCGTCCATGGCGGCGCGTCGGATCGCCGCCAGATACGCCGTCCGGGTTGCCTCACGATCCTGGCCGCTCGCGCCCCACGGCAGTGCTGGGAGGGCCCGGGCCGCCAGGTAGAGGTCCGCCAGCAGGCGCGTGGCTCGACCGTTGCCGTTCCTGAACGGGTGGATGGTCACGAGGCGGTAGTGGAGCCGGACGGCAAGCTCCGTGGGCGGGTAGACCTCCTCCGCATGCCAGTACCTGGCGTCATCGACGGCCTGCCGAGTGTCCGCGACGATGCGGTGCGGCGCGACGCCCACGTTCGTCTCGCGCCGCCGGATCGCTCCGGACCACCGCCAGACGTCCGCGAACATGTGGCGGTGCAACTCAAGCAGGAAGCGATCGTCGAGCACGGCGAGGGGGCCAATGGCCCGGGCTCGCTTGAGGGCCCACGGCAGCGCCGCCGTGATGGATTCGTACTCTGCCTGGTTCAGGTCACCGCGTGTCGCGACCCAGGTCGGGATCAACCCCTCCGCATCCTCCGGCTCGAGCGGCGTGCTGCCGTCGGGTTGGGGTCCGATGGACCAGAGCCAGGCCTCGCGTGGATTGGCCATCGCGCGCTAGTGCCGATGTGTCGGCGCGGTCGCACGGCTGTCCCAGACCCGGCCTTCCGCGATCAGCTCCTCGGCGACCTGCACGACGACGTCACGCCGCCGATCGCCGGGAATGTCCTGACCTTCAAGCGCCATCGTCTGGGACACATAACCAATGTGCTGCTCGGCGGCCTTGAGCGCCTGCCGTTGGACGGTGTCCTGGAGGGACGTGACCGGCACCAACGCATAGACCACCCGACAGTCGAGGGCCTCGGCGACCTGCGCCAGCTTGGCCAGGGAGATGCCTCCGCGCGTCTCGGACGCCTCCAGTTGGGAGATGGCGGCCGCCGAGACCCCGACGCGTGCCGCGAGGGCGGCCTGACTCATGCCCAGCGCATCACGCACGGCGCGAATCCACCCCGCGTGGGGGCGGGCAAACGGGGCGGCCGGGAAGTCGGCCAGCCGACGATCAAGCTCTCGCCGAGCCTGGGTGGCGCGATCGGTGGTCTTCATGAAGGTATACCTTACTCAAGTACGCCACTCTGTCAAGGTATCCCTTGCTCACCGGAGTTCCCGCTCCAACTCATGCCTTGAGTCGCGCCTTCGGTCCGGCCCATGGAGCCCGCCCGCGATGCGGAGCGGCGGCCGTGCCAGGCGGCTGCCGCCATCGGCGTCGGCGCCGTCCATCAGCGACGCGGGCCGGGCGATGCATGGCAGCATCCGGCCTGGGCGCCGTCCATCAGCGACGCGGGCCGGGCGATGCATGGCAGCATCCGGCCTGGGCGCCGTCCGTCAGCGATCCCGGCCCCGGCGATGCACGGCCGGATCCGGCCCCCCGGCGCAGTTCTTCCCTCCCGCGCGATACTGCACGCCATATCTCACCAGGAGGATGGCGTGGCCGGTGGATCGGGCGTGGGCGACGGGGTGACGGCCGCTGCGGCCGAGGCCGCCTTCGACAACCCCGAGGCCTACATCCCCCGTGACCGCCGACGCAGCCTGGCGACGGGCGTCCCCATCCCGGACCGCGCCCGGGGCGCCGCGATCTTCGCCGACATCTCCGGCTTCACCCCGCTGACCGAGGCCCTCGCCACCGAGCTGGGACCCCAGCGCGGCGCGGAGGAGCTGACCGCCAGCCTGGGCCGCGTCTTCCACGCCGTCATCGCCGAGCTGGACCGCTTCGGCGGCGACGTCATCTACTTCTCCGGCGACGCCATCACGTGCTGGATCGATGGCGATGACGGCCTGTGCGCCACCGCGTGCGGCCTCGCCATGCAGCAGGCGATGGCCCGGGTGGGGACCATCACCACCCCGGCCGGCTCCACCGTCCGGCTGGCCGTCAAGGTGGCGGTCGCCGTGGGCAGCGCCCGCCGCTTCCTGGTGGGCGACCCGGAGATCCAGCTCATCGACGTCCTGGCCGGCCGCCTCATCGACGACCTGGCCGACGCCGAGCACCACACCGAGAAGGGCGAGGTGGTCCTGGAGCCGTCCGCCCTGCAGGCGCTGGGCAGCCTGGTCACGGTGGAAGAACGCGTGGCGGACGACGGACGCGTCTTCGGCGTCGTGCAGCACCTGAACGTCCCCGTCGCGGACCACTACGCCGCCGAGGCGGAGCAGCCGCTCTCGGAGGACGTGGTCCGCCAGTGGCTCCTGCCCTCCGTCTACGAGCGCCTGCGCACGGGCCGCGGCGAGTTCCTCGCGGAGCTGCGGCCCGCCTACCCCGTCTTCCTGCGGTTCGGCGGCATCAACTACGACGACGACGCCGACGCCATCGCCAAGCTGGACGACTTCGTGCGCAAGTCCCAGCAGGTCATGCACCGATTCGGCGGCAACGTGCTGCAGCTGACGCTGGGCGACAAGGGCGCCTACCTGTACGGCGTCTTTGGCTCCCCGCTGGCGCACGAGGACGACGCGGCCCGCGCCGCCGCGGCCGTGCTGGAGCTGGCCACCCTCGACAAGACCACCGCCGCCCGCGGGATCCAGGTCGGCGTCACGTACGGCCAGCTCCGGAGCGGGACGTATGGGCACGCCATGCGCCGCACCTTCGTCTGCCTGGGCGACGCCGTGAACCTCTCCGCGCGCCTCATGTCGGCGGCGCCCGAGGGCGCGATCTTCGTCACCCGGGAGGTCCGCGACAGCGCCGGCGACGCGTTCCTCTGGGAGGAGCTGCCGCCCATGCAGGTGAAGGGCAAGTCGATGCCCATCACCCCGTACCGGCTGACCGGCTCGCTGGCCCGCGCGTCGCGGCGCAAGACCAGGTTCGAGCTCCCCCTCATCGGCCGCCAGGCGGAGCTGGCCCGGCTGGACGGCGGGCTGGAGGAGGCGCTCCAGGGCCGGGGCCGCGTGCTGGGCATCGCCGCCGAGGCGGGCATGGGCAAGTCGCGCCTGGTCGCGGAGTTTGTCCGCGAGGCGCGCCGGCGCGGCCAGCAGGTGGTCTTCGGCGAGTGCGAGGCGTTTGGGACCAAGACCGGCTACTTCGTCTGGCGCGAGATCTGGCGGCGGCTCCTGGGCGTGGAGGACGATGCGCCCGAGGCGACCCAGATCGCCGCGCTGGAGGAACGCCTCCGCGAGATCGATCCGGCGCTGGTCGCCCGCGCGCCGCTGCTGGACCCCGTCCTGGGCATCGCCATCCCGGACACGGAGCTGACCCGCTCGTTCGATGCCAAGCTGCGCAAGACCTCCCTGGAGGACCTGCTGGCCAAGTGCCTGCGCGTCCGCAGCGCCAACTCCCCGCTGGTGGTGGTCCTGGAGGACTGCCACTGGATCGACGAGCTGTCGCGCGACCTGCTGGGCGTCCTGGTCCGCGCCGTGGCCACCTTCCCGGTCCTGTTCGTGCTGGCCTACCGGCCGGCGGCGGAGCCGGGCGGCGCGCTGGGGATCGATCGCGTTCCGACCTTCGCGGAGATGCGCCTGGACCGGATGGAGCCCGCGGAGGTGGGCGAGCTGATCCGGTCCAAGATGGCCCAGCTGACGGGTGGCGGCGGCGGCGTCTCGGACGCCCTCGTGCACCTCATCGCCGCCCGGTCCGAAGGCAACCCGTTCTACGTCGAGGAGCTCCTCAACTTCATCGCGGCCCAGGGCGTGGACACGGCGGACCCGGCCGCGCTGGAGCATCTCCGCCTGCCGGAGAGCCTCCACAGCCTGATCCTCTCCCGCATCGACGCGGCGGCCGCCGAACCGCGGCGCACGCTGAAGGTGGCGAGCGTGGTGGGCCGAACCTTCCGGGCGCCCACCCTGACCGGCGCCTACACGGACCTTGGCGCGCCCGACGAGGTGAATGGCCACCTGGACGCGCTGCGGACGCTGGACCTCATCAACCTCGACCGCGAGGCGGACGCGGTCTGGATCTTCAAGCACGCCGTCACCCAGGACGTGGCCTACGAGAGCCTGCCGTTTGCCCTGCGCGGGGTCCTCCACGGGCTGATCGGCGACTTCATCGAGCGGACCGAGCAGGACGACCTGGAGCGGCTGATCCCGTTGCTTGAGCACCACTACTGGCGGAGCGACCGCGCCGGGAAGAAGCGCGAGTACCTCCGCAAGGCCGCCGAGCAGGCGCGGGCCGCCTATGCCAATGCCGCCGCCATCAGCTACTTCGAGCGCCTGGTCCCGCTGCTCGAGGGCGAGGACCGGGTGCGGGCGCTCCTGTCGCTGGGCAAGGCGCACGAACTGACCGGCAACTGGCCGATGGCGGGCGAGATCGACGGGCAGGCCCTGGCGCTGGCGGCGGAGATCGGCGACGTGCGCGGCGAGGCCGAATGCCAGGCCGCCCTGGCGGACGTCGCGCGCAAGCAGGGCCGGCTGGAGGAGGCGACCGAGCGGATCGATGCCGCCAAGGCGCTCTTCAGCCAGGTCGAGGACGACGTGGGGATCGGGGTGGTCCTTCATCTCTCCGGCACCATCGCCGCCCAGCAGGGTCGCTACGACGACGCCCGTGCGCGCTACCTGGAGAGCCTCACCATCCGGGAGCGACACCGCGACACCGAGAAGGTGGGCCGCCTGTACGTGAACCTGGCGATCGTCGCCGAGTACTCCCGGGACTTCGCCGAGGCCCGGCGACTCGCCCTCAAGGCGCTGGACGTCTTCCGCGAGAGCGGCGACCGCTGGCTGATCGCGCTCACGCTCAACAACATGGCCGTGACCGACCTGTACGAGCGTCGGTTTGACGAGGCGGCCCAGCGCACCGAGGAGTCCGTGGCCCTGGCCCGCGAGGTGGGCGATCCGTGGCTCCGGTCGCTGGCGATGTTCAACCTGGGCAAGGCCATGAAGGGCAAGGGCGACGTGGTGCGCGCCCGCACCATCCTGGCGGAGTCCGTGCGCGCCTTCGAGCGGCTGGACGACCCGTATGACCTGGCCGAGGCGATCGAGGACGTGGCGGTCCTGACCGCGGCCACGGACCCGGTCGCCGGCTTTGAGCTGCTGGGCGCGGCCAATCGGCTGCGGGCGGACATCGGGGCCGCGCGGGCCGCGGCGCGCGAGGACGAGCTGACGGCGGAGCTGGCGGCGGCGCGGGCGAGCCTGGGGGAGGTTGCGGTAGAGGCGGCGCTGGCGCGCGGGCGGGAGCTGGACCAGCCGGGCACCATCCGCCGGACCCTGGAGCTGTGCGCCTGAGCTGAGCCGTGCGCCTGACGCCCGTGGTTGGTGACGCCGCGCACCGCCAACCGGGCCGCCGGATCGCAGTTTCTCGCGCGTCGAATAGGCCATTAGTACCGCCCGCGGGCACGAGGGCCTATAGTCACGTCTATTCATGCCTATCGGCACCGAGTGCAGCCGCTTGTGGACGCCAGTCCCCAGCGGAACGGGGGAGTCTCAGTGAGCAGGCGTACGACCGCCGCGTCGCGCGGCGCGCGATTCTTCGCGGCAGCGATCCTCATCGCCACCACGGCCATGCCGCTCAGCGCGTCTGCCGTCGTGGCCGCGTCAGGGCCCAACCTTGTCCAGAACGGCTCGTTTGAGAGCCCGGCCCTGGCCACGGACAGCGGCTCGCCCGCCAAGCTCACGTCCGCCAACGCCCTCCCGGGCTGGACCCTGTCCGGCACCGTCGACCTGGTCCGCTGCGCCGTCGCGTCCGCCTGCCCCGCGACCGGCTACCCGTGGGCCGCCGGCGACGGCGCGCAGTCCGTCAACCTGGAGGGCACCATCTCCGGGACGGTCTCGCAGGCCGTCCCGACCATCGCCGGCCACACCTACACGTTCTCGTTCGCCTACATGCCCGGGCCGCTGGCCGCCGAGGTGGACGCGCCCGAGAGCAAGATCTTCTGGAATGGGACGCGCCTCAAGATCGCCTTCAGGGAGCGCCAGAAGGACAAGCCGCGGGCGTGGATCACGGCCACGGCCACCGTCGTCGCCAGCGCCGCCAGCACGGTCATCACCTTCCAGGGGAACGGCGACAAGCGGAGCGGCTTCGCGCTGGACGGCGTCTCGGTCGTGGACAACGACGCGGGTCCTGCCACCCCGCCGCCGGCCGTGGTCGCGGCCCCGGAGCTGCTGCGCGCCGCCCCCATTTCCGACGGCTCGGGCTCGGCGTTTGCCGGCCGGATCCTCGCGGGCGCGGGCACCTACCAGGTCACCTTCTACGCGGCCGCCACGTGCGCCGGCATCGGCTTTGGCGCCCCGGCACTGGGGTCCGCCAGCATCACCCTGGATGCGGCCAGCGATACGTTCCAGGCCACCATCCCGGCCACCATCCCGGCCGGCACGCCGTTCGTCGCCGCCAAGGTGACCGGACCCGCCAGCACCCCGGGCGTCGCGGGCAAGATCTCCGACTTCGGCCCGTGCGTCGTGTACAGCCCCGAGAACGACACCTGGCCGCGTGCGCTCGACATCACCCCCAGCGGCAGCGGCACCAGCACGCCCGGCATCGGCACCTGGATCGACCAGCCCGGCGTGGGACGCTGGTTCAAGGTCCACGTGGTCCCGGGCGGCAGCGTCACGCTGGACCTGGCCAACCTCCCGGCCGACTACGACGTCTACCTCTTCCGCGACATCGCGCAGGCGTATGGCCAGCTGACCGGGACCACGGACCTGACGCAGCTCTCGGCGCAGTTCGCCGGTTCGGGCTTCGCCGGTTCCGGCTTCGCGGGTTCCGGGTTTGCGGGGAGTGGCTTCGCGGGAAGCGGCTTCGCCGGCTCCGGGTTTGCCGGGTCAGGCTTTGCGGGGAGTGGCTTCGCCCCGGATGAGTTCTCGGGATCCGGCTTCGCCGGTTCGGGCTTCGCGGGCTCCGGCTTCGCGGGCAGCGGGTTCGCCGGGTCAGGCTTTGCGGGCAGCGGGTTCGCGGGTTCGGGCTTCGCCGGCTCCGGCTTCGCGGGCAGCGGCTTCGCGCCCGAGGCCTTCTCGGCCGCCCAGGTCTACAGCCTGATCGCGTGGGGCAACCAGCCCTACCTGGCCGATGAGCACGTGGTTGCCAACACCTGGACCAGCACGGGCGACTTCTATATCCGCGTCAACGGCAAGAACGGCGCCTCCAGCCTGGCCGCCCCGTTCACCCTGACCGTCAACGAGCAGAGCAGCGTGTGCACCCCGGTGGTGCCGCAGGGCAGCAAGCCCGCGCCCTTTTCCAACACGGCCGACACCATCATCCTGACCGACTCGTCGCGCTTCGCCGGCCTGGACACCAACGCCCTGATGGCCAAGCTGGGCGAGCTGGCGACCGCGACCAACGGCGTCGTGGTCGACCTGGCGGGCAACGCCCGCGTCCAGGGCCTCCAGGCGCAGGCCGACGGCAACGCGGGGTGCGTCTACGCCGAGAACCTCGTCGCCTCGGCGGCCAAGGACATCATCGACGCGTTCCGCAAGGGCAACACCGGGACCGGCGTCAAGTACGTGGTCCTGGCCGGCGGCGATTCGGTCCTGCCGTTCTTCCGCTACCCGGACACCTCGTCCATCGGCCCGGAGCTGAACTTCTACCCGCCGGTCCTGGGCACCTCCGTCTCGGAGGCCAGCCTGCGCAGCAACTACGTCCTGGGCCAGGACGCCTACGGCACCAACAAGACCTTTGGCGCGGGTGTGGTGGAGTTCCCCATCCCGGACCTGCCGGTGGGTCGCCTCGTGGAGACCCCGGCCGAGATCGTGACCATGGTCCAGGCCTACCTCGACCAGCACACCGTCACGCCGCACACCTCGTTCGTGAGCGGCTACGACTTCGTCGCGGACGCCGCCCTCCAGGTTCAGGGTGACCTGGCCGCCGGTACGGATGGCACGGGCGCCGCGGATGCGTCCCTGATCACCCCGTACGGCGTGGCCCCGTCCGATCCGTCGTCGTGGACCGCCGACCAGCTCCGCGCGGGCTGGCTGGGCAGCCGCCGCGACATCTCGTTCCTGGGCGGCCACTTCAGCGCCAGCGGCGCGCTCGCGGCCGACCTGGCCAGCGCCCTGACCACGGCGGACCTCGCCGCGGCCGGGATCGACCTGACCAACAGCGTGGTCTTCAGCATCGGCTGCCACTCCGGCTACAACACGGTGGATGCCGCCGGGGTCCCCGGCGTGACCAACACCCTGGACTGGGCGCAGGCGTTTGCCCGCCAAGGCATCACCTCGGTCCTGGGCACGGGCTACCAGTACGGCGACACGGACTTCATCGCCTACAGCGAGCAGCTGTACGCCGAGTTCGCCCGCCAGCTCCGATACGGGACGGGTCCCGTGGCCATCGGCCGGGCCCTGGTCGCCGCCAAGGTCGACTACCTCTCCAAGCTGACCTCCCTGGGCGACCTGCACACCAAGTCGCTCCTGGAATCGGCCCTCTATGGCCTGCCCATGTTCGGGATCGACATGCCGGCCGGCCGCCTGGCGGCCCCGGCCGGGTCCTCCCCGGTCGCGCTCATCCCGTTCGCCACCCAGCCCGCGCTGACCACCGGCCTGCGCTACTACGACTTCACGCAGAGCACGCCCAGCGTGCCCAACACCAAGCAGCTCAACGTCGATACCGGCGGCACGCTGACCGCCACGTGGTACGCCGCACCCGACGGCTCCGTCCAGACCGAGCCCGGCGCGCCGGCCATCCCGGTGTACAGCGCCGGCGTGTCGGCAAACCCGGCGACTGATCCCGGCTACGTCCTGCGCGGCCTGGGCTTCCGGGGCGGGCACTACGCGGACTCCACCGTGGTGCCGCTGACCGGCGCCCCGGGCACCGAGCTGGGGACCGCCCACACGTCGTTCAACTCGCCCACGTTCTATCCCAGCCAGCTGGCGCGACCCAACTTCTTCGACGCGCTGGCCGGCGGCGGCGCCACCACCCTGGTGATGACGCCCGCCCAGCACCGGGCACCCACGCCCGGCACGCCGGACGTGCTGCTCCGCCTGTACGGCGACGTCAGCTTCCGGCTCTTCTACAGCAACAGCCTGGCGGCCGGCGCCACGTCCGGCGCCCCGGTTGTCTACGGCATCACCAGCGACCTCACGCCGCTCGGCGACACCCGGATCGTGGCCCGCATCGTGGGCGATCCCAACGCCGACATCCAGCAGGCGTGGGTCACCTTCACGGAGCCCGGCAGCGGCCTCTGGCAGTCCGCGGATCTCGCCCGCGACGCCACGGATCCCACGCTCTGGACCCTCACCCGCCACATGGCGGTGGGCACCAGCTTCATGGTCCAGGCGGCCAACGGCTTTGGCCTGGTCACGGTGAATGACAACGCCAACGCGTACTACACCGCGGGCGTCGCCGCCGCGACCGCCGCGACCAGCGCGATCATCCTGGGCGGCGCCACCACGGGCGTCTACGGCACCAGCGCATCGGTCACGGCCACCCTGATGAGCGGCGGCAGTCCGGTCCCCAACCGGCTGATCGTCTTCAGCATCGGCTCCACCATCCGGAGCGGCACCACCAACGCCTCGGGCGTGGCCACGGCGTCCATCCCGCTGGCCAGCGCGGCCGGGAGCTACACCCTGTCGGCCACGTTCGGCGGCGACCCCACCACCATGGGGAGCGGCGCCACGCGTGCCTTCGACATCACCCCGGCGGCGTCCCTCGTCACCATCACGTGCCCGGCCAGCGTCGACTTCAACGGCGACGCCCAGGTCCCGTGCGATGCGGCGGTCACCGGCGCCGGCGGCCTCGCCGACACCCTGACGGTCAGCTACCTGGACAACACCGCGGCCGGCCAGGCCACGGCCAGCGCCAGCTACCCGGGCGACGCCGCCCACACCGGCTCCACCGGCAGCGTCCACTTCACCATCGGCCACGCGGCGTCGGTGGTCAACGTGACGTGCCCGGCCACCGCGGAGTACACGGGCGACCCGCTCGAGCCGTGCTCGGCGGTCGCCACGGGCGCCGGCGGCCTGAGCGTCTCGCCCCTGCTGGTGACCTACACCGGCAACACCAACGTCGGCTCGGCGGGCGCCTCCGCGTCCTACGCGGGCGACGCCAACCACGACAGCAGCAGCGGCACGGGGTCGTTCCAGATCACCAAGGCCGGCTCGTCCGTCTCCATCAGCTGCGATGGCGGCCTGGCCTACACGGGCGCCGCCCAGACGCCGTGCACGGCCACCGTCCATGGCGCCGGCACGGTCACGGGCGCCGCCGTGGTCACCTACACCGACAACGTCGCGGCCGGCACCGGCCACGTCCTGGCCGTCTACGCGGGCGACACCAACCACATCGGATCCCAGGCCGCCACCGTCTTCACGATCGGCCCGGCCAGCTCGTCGGTCGGCATCGAGTGCACCGCCGGCCAGGTCTACACCGGCGTGGCGCTCACCCCGTGCATCGCCACCGCCACCGGCGCGGGCGGCTTCAGCCAGTCCCTGGCCGTCACCTACGGCAGCAACACCAGCGCGGGGATCGCCTCGGCCAGCGCCGAGTTCCCGGGCGACACCAACCACACCGGCTCGTCCAACAGCACCACCTTCATCATCGGCCAGGCCGGCAGTTCCGTGAGCCTGTCGTGCACCCCGGGGCAGGTCTACACCGGCCTCGCGCTGCAGCCGTGCTCCGCGACGGTCAACGGCGCGGGCACCGTCACGGGTTCCGCCACGCTGGTCTACTCGGCCAACGTCGCGGCGGGAACCGCCTCGGTGACGGCGACGTATGAGGGCGACGCGAACCACACGGGCTCGTCTACCCCCACCACGTTCGCCATCGGCCAGGCGTCGTCGTCCGTGTCGGTGTGGTGCGCGGCCTCCGCGACGTACACCGGGGCGGCACTCACCCCCTGCTCCGCGACGGTCACCGGCGCGGGCACGGTCACGGGGTCCGCCTCCGTCACGTACAGCAACAACGTGAACGTCGGCAGCGCCCTGGCCTCCGCCAGCTACGCGGGCGACACCAACCACAGTGGCAACAGCGGGTCGGGCACCTTCCAGGTGGCCAAGGCCAGCTCCAGCGTGGACCTCTCCTGCCCGTCCCCGGTCACCTACACCGGCGCCGCGCTCACCCCGTGCAGCGCGACGGCCTCCGGCGCGGGCACGGTCACCGGCTCGGCCACCATCACGTACACCGCCAACACGGGCGCGGGCGCGGCCGGCGCCAGCGCCACCTACGCCGGCGACGCCAACCACACCGGTTCGTCCGCCACCGGCGGCTTCACGATCGACAAGGCCGGCTCCACCACCACCGTGACCTGCCCGGCCAGCGTGGCCGCCACCGGCAGCCCGCTCACCCCGTGCTACGCCACGGTCATCGGCGCGGGTGGCCTCAACACCACCATCGACGTCGGCTACGCGAACAACGTCGTGGTCGGCACGGGCTCCGCGAGCGCCACCTTTGCCGGCGACGCCAACCACGGCGGCAGCACCGGCGGCGCGACGTTCGGCATCACGCCGGGCGCGGCGTCGATCGCCATCACCGTCATCCCCGCCGGGAGCAACCCCACCCCGCAGTACAGCGACACCGTCACCCTGCGGGCCACCCTCCCGGCCGGTTCGCTGGGCAACGTGGCCTTCACGTTCAACGGCATCGCCGCGGGCTCGGCGTCCGTGAGCGGCGGCGTGGCGAACGTCAGCCTCCGGCTGGACAGCAACGTCATCCCGGCCGGCGCCGGCTCATACACCGTGGCAGCGGCCTTCACCGCCGGCGCGGGCAGCACCTGGCTCAGCGGCTCGGGCAGCACGCCTGTGGCCGTCGCCCGGGAGGGACAGCTGGCCAACGGGCAGCAGGACGGCTCCGCCCGCGTGGACTACACCGGCGCCCAGCTGGTGGCCACCAACGTGGCACCCGCCCTCTCGGCGGTCATCCGCCAGGGCCGCGCCCCGGAGTCGTCCGACAACGAGCGGATCGACTTCAGCCGGGCGGCCGTCACGGCGGTCTTCCGGATCTACCCGGCGGCCTGCGGGGCCACCTGCCCGGCCGCCACGTGGACCTCGGGCAACATCGCCTTCGTGAACATGGACGACGATGGCAACGGCCGGAACGGGACCGAGGCCGTCAACGCGCCCAAGCTGGCCCAGGGCTCGTACCTGGTCACGGTGACGGTCAACGCCAACGGGTTCATCCTCCCGCAGGTGGCCACCTCCACCCTGGCGGTGGGCACGCCCAGCGGCACGTTCCTGTCGGGGGCCGGCGCCATCGCGGCCGACTCCACGTCCAACGCGCCGGTCACCACCGGCCAGTTTGGCTTTGGCATCAAGAGCGGCACGCCGCCGGCCGGTGACGGGATCTACGTCTACCGGACGCGGACCATCGTCGCCGCGGGCACCTCCGCCCTCGGGACCAACTGCGCCACGCTGGGCGACACGGCCGCCGGCTCCTGCCGCGACGTGGACACCATCGTCCGGTCCACCGGCATCACGTCACTGACGCCCAACACGGCCAAGAGCTACCCGTACAGCGCCTCGGCCGTGGGCACCGCCCTGGTCCAGGTGGTCGACGCCGCCGATGGCACCACCCGCTACGCCGGCCTGGAGCTGACGGGCGCCACCTTCCGGGTGGACGTCCTGGACGGCTCGGCGGCCGGCACCTCGGACAAGGTGGGCTTCACGGTCTACCGATCCAACAGCACGGTCTTCCACCAGGCGTTCATCCCGGCGTCCGGCGCCATCGCCCAGACGGGCAGCGCGGCGGCCACCAACCTGGCGCTGCTCTCCACGGGCAACATCACGATCCACTGATCCCGTGCCGGGCGGGTGAGCCGTCCGGCCAAACCCACGCTCCGCCTACTGGCCTCGAAGCCCCTCCCGTCCCGGAGGGGCTTCGATCATTCCGGGACTCGGCCCTGGACTCCTGCCATGTGCGGCTGGATGGGTCCTCGACTGGGCGAAGAGGGCCGGGCGGGGACCTTCGGCGTGCCCGTTGCGCGACGCAGGGCCCGGGCGGTAAAGTGTGCCGGACCAATTACCTTGGTCACTTCGGCATACTTCATGGACCTTCGCGGAGCCTTCGGGCCATGACGATCACCAAGTCAGGAAGAGGACGTCCCAGCCGGGCGTACGTCCTCGCCCAGGTCGACATCGGGATGCAGGATCTCGCGCGAGCCGGAGGGCTCCCAAGCCCAACCGAGAACGAGCAGATCTGGCGTGACATCTGGTTCGAGGAGGCTCACCACAGCACGGCCATCGAAGGCAACACCCTCGTGCTGAAGGAGGTCCGAACCCTCCTCGCCGAGGGTCGGTCGGTCGGGAACAAGGAGCTCTGCGAGTACCTCGACGTTCAAGGCTACGCCAGGGCGGCCGAATGGGTCTACTCGCAGGCTGTGGGACCGGGTGACGCGGCGTGGGAGGGCAGGGGGCGCATCTCCCGAACGGAGCTCCGCGAGATCCATCGCCTGGCCGTTGGCCTTTCCTGGGACGTCTGTCCGCCGGACCACCCCCCGCTCGATTCGCGTGAGCGGGCCGGCAGCTGGCGCGTCCACGACATCGCGGCGTTCGCCGATGGCATGGTGCCGCCGCCCTGGACGGAGATTGACGCCCGGGTCTCGGACTGGCTCGCCGCCATCGACGCAGGACCGGGTGAGGGCGAGCACATCCTCGCCCACCTCGCGCGGATGCACAACGGGTTCGAGCGCATCCACCCGTTCCGCGACGGCAACGGGCGCGCCGGACGCCTGGTCCTGAATCTGCTGCTGGTTCGGGCAGGCTACCCGCCCACGGTCGTGCGCAAGGCCGGGCGGACTCGCTACCTGCTCGCCATGCGCAGGGCCGACCGCGACGACCCCGGGCCGCTCGCCGAGCTGATCGCCCGCGGCGTCAAGGAGAGCCTCGACCGGTTCCTCCTCCCCAACCTGGCCGGGCCCGTCAAGCTGCTGCCCCTGTCGGCACTCGAACGTCCCGGCCTGACGGTGAGGGGCCTTCGTTCCGCCGCCGAAAAGGGCACGCTGCGTGCGCAGCGTGACGGCGCCGGGCGGTGGATGAGCAGCGCCCGCTGGATCGACGAGTACCGCGCGGCCAGGCGAATGGGACGCCCGCCGAAGGCGCCCGAGGCGTGAGCCGGGCCGTGCTCCAGCCCGCGTGGCAACTCCGGCCTTCGCCTCGCCCTGGCCGAGCGCCTGGCCCGCATCGGCGCCCACCCCGACGACCCCGATGAGCTGAGTGCCCGCAAGGCCACGCTGGTGATCGCCACCACTCTGGTCGTGGTGCTCGCGACCGTGTGGGTGGGCACGTACCTGGCCCTGGGCCTGCCCGGCTCGGCGGCCATCCCGTTCGGGTACCAGGTGATCTCCATCACCGGCCTGGTGCTGTTCGCCCGGACGCGCAGCTGGGCCCGCTTCCGCGCCAGCCAGCTCTTCCTCATCACGCTGCTGCCCTTCGCGCTCCAGTGGAGCCTGGGCGGCTACGGCGCCAGCAGCGCGGTCAGCCTGTGGGCGCTGGAGGGCGCGCTGGGGGCCCCGTTCTTCCTGCCGGCCGCCCAGGCCGTCCCGTGGTTCGTGCTGTTCGTGGGGCTCACGGTCTTCTCCGGGGTCATCGACCCCGTCCTGGCGACCCATCCCGCCGCCATCCCGGAGGCCCTTCGGACGGCCTTCTACGTCCTCAACATCACCGGCGTCTCGCTGACGGCGTTCCTGCTGCTCCAGTACTCCGTGCGCGCCCGCGAGGCCGCGCTGGCACGGTCTGACAGCCTCCTGCTCAACATCCTGCCCGCCGCCATCGCCCGACGGCTCAAGCGGAGCACCGGCGTCATCGCCCAGGATCACCCGGACGTGACGGTCCTGTTCGCCGACGTCGCCGGCTTCACCCCGTTCGTCCAGCGGACGTCCGCCGCGGAGGTGATCGGCGTCCTCAACGACGTGTTCAGCGCCTTCGACCGCCTGGCCGAGCGCCACGGCCTGGAGAAGATCAAGACGATCGGCGACGCGTACATGGTGGTCGCCGGCGTGCCGGAGCCGCGGGCGGATCACGCGCAGGCGGCCGCCGACTTCGCCCTCGAGATGCAGTCGGCCATGGCCCAGGTCAGCCGTTCGCGCGGCCTCGACCTGCAGGTCCGCGTGGGGATGGCCACCGGGCCCGGGATCGCCGGCGTCATCGGCGAGCGCAAGTTTGCCTACGACGTCTGGGGCGACACGGTGAACACGGCGAGCCGAATGGAATCGCACGGGGTGCCCGGCCGAATCCAGGTGACGGAGGCCATGCACGCGGCGCTGGGTGACCGGTTCCGCTTCGAGGAGCGCGGCGAGATCGAGGTCAAGGGCAAGGGTCCCATGCGGACCTGGCTGCTGGTGGGACGGGCGTAGCGTCCTGACAGCGCAGGGGCGGCGTGCGCCGGCTCCGATGGGTACTCTGTCCGCGACGACCCACGAGGAGGGTTCCATGGGCCAGCGGCAGTCTCGAAGCCCGCGACGGCACACCAGGGCACGTGGCAAGGAGTCGGGGCGCGGTGACGCGAAGCGGATCCTCGCCAAGCTCCTCGCCGACACGCGTCGCCACGCGCGGGGGATGGCCGCGGACGACGTCCTGTCCGCCGAGATCGGGGCCGCCGCGTTTCTGTCCCTCTTCCACCCAACCGAGCTGGGCAGCGAGGACGCCCTCGACGCCCTCGCCGGCGAGATCATCCCGGCGCTGGGGGCCACGAACGAGCCCGACGTGCTGGCATTGCTGATCGCCGCCGCCGCCATTGGGGAGGACCGTGCCGCGCAGCTGGCCAGCGACGCCGCCCGCCGGCTCCGCGCAGCGTCCACGCCGGAGCCGATCTGGGCCAGGACGGTGGGTCGGCCCGCCTTCGTGGACGCCTGGATCATGACCGACGAACTCGAGGACCAGTCGAACCTCGTGATGAGCTTCGCGTACGGCGGCCAGGAGCCACACACCATCGTCGCGATGATCGATGCCAACTTCTGGGGCATGGTCCGGATGGCGAGCGTCGCGGGCGCCCCGGAGCCGGTCCTGAAGGTCTGGCGCGAGGCGGCCGGCCTGGATGCCGTCCGCATCTCAGCGCAGGACCTCGCCGATCGCCTCGCCCGCGGCCTCACCGCCATCGACGAGACGCTCGACCCGCCGGTCGATGATGACGCCCTGTTGCTGATCCCGCTGCTGCGGAGCCGCCTCCGGCTGCTGCCGAAGGCCCGGCAAATCGACCCGCCGTACGTCACGCAGCGGGCACGGGACCTGCTGCTGCGCGAGTTCGCCGCCAGCCCGGAAGCGGCCGCCCTCGGCCGGATCGGGCGCTCTCGGGCGGCCAACGTGGCGTCCTGGTTCATCGACTTCGCCTGCGATCACGGCGCCGGCGATCCGGTGCGCTGGAGCCCGATCGCGACGGAGATCCTGCTGCTCGACTGGCTGCCGCGCAAGGTCATGCTGGAGCCCGACGAGGTCCCTCGCGTGCCGGACGTCCTGCGCGCGTTCGTCCGCTTCGCCGGCCGGCAGAAGGGCCTGCCCGAAAGCCTCGTCGGCGAGACGGTGGCGGCGATCGACGGCTTCGAACCCGACTACCTGGCGGCGATGGCTGACGCCGACCGCGGCGGGCCGGCCAGCGAGATCGTCACGGCCATGCTGCGCGACGGGGTCGACCTGCACGACCCGGCGGCGGTCCAGCGCTGGATCGCGGGCTACAACGCCGGCCTGCTGGGGCCCGGACGGACTAACTGAGCATCCGGGTGGTTGGGCGCCACTTTGTAACGCTTTCAGACGCCAGCTTGTGACCGGGCTCACCGGTCCGTGGCCGGCTGACCGTCAGGGAATCTCGTCCGCGACCCCGAGCCTTGGCCGCCGGCGCAGGCGAGCCTGGCGAAGGCGCTGGCCGAGGTTGGACGCTAGCCGCGGGTAGCGCGGGTTAGAGGGGCGGAACCTGGTTCGGACTGGCAACCAACATGTGCGTTAGGGCCACTACCGGCAAATGTATCTTCCAATCTGAGCCGGTCACGCGGCCGAGCGTACGGCGCCGCGGTCGATCATCCGATGCGGCTGTCGCCACAGGGCGCGGTTCGCCGCGTAGCAGCCGGGGTGGCGTTGCGCGCCGGTTCGGAGCTGATTCCCGTCGCTCAGCAGTGGGCGTGGTGGTACGTCCGCCCGGGGCGTCGGCAGGCGGCCAAACTCCCGGCCGCCACGCTCAGGAGCGCGGCTCGGACGACGGGAAGGCGCCGCTCCACGCGGTTACCACCACGGGGAGTGGCAGGCGGGGGGAAGCCCGCGCGAACGCGGCGCCGGGGGACGCCAGGGGGAGACCGCGCGTCGGGGCGTCGGACCCCGGCAACCCGGCGCCGAGGGCTGCCCCTAGATCGACTTGGGCAGCCGCCCCTGCAGGCCCAGGACCTTCTTGCCGAGGCGATGGGCGAAGTCCGACGTCTGGCCGTACATCAGCGGGCAGGCGCCGGCGATGCAGTCCATCCCGGCCTCCTTGCAGGCGGTGTGCGCTTCGTCCGTGAGCGAGCCCTCGCCGAACGAATCGTGCATCCAGACCCGGGTGATCCCCAGGTGCCAGCACTCCGCGACCACCGCCGCGGTGCGCGCCTTGGGCGTGGCGATGACCACCGCGTCGACGCCATCGGGGATGGACGACAGGTTGGGGTAGCAGGCGTCGCCGTCGATGCTGAACGAGACGGGGTTGACGGCGAAGACCTCGTAGCCGCGCTCCTTGAGGCGGCCGTAGATCATGTTGGCGCCGTGCTTGCCCACGCCCTCGCGCGAGACGCCGGCGATGGCGATGCGGTGCTGGGCCAGGAAATCATTGATGGCCTGGTCGACGCTGAGCTTTGGCTTGTGCGTGAGCGGCGGCATGGGGACCTACCTCGCTGACCCGGGCTGCACCATAACTCCCGCAACCCGCGGGCTCCTGTCCGCCCACGGTACGCCTTCACCCGCCATGGCGGGCCAGTGCCCTAGTACCCGTGCGGCGGGGGCCGGATGGACGGTCGG
>CAIJPD010000023.1 GCA_903822495.1 uncultured Chloroflexota bacterium
CTGACCGGTGCCACCTACCTCGCCCTCAACCCCACCCGCCTGCTCGATACCCGCTCCGCCAACGGGCTCAGCGGTCCCTTCAGCGCGATGACCCCACGCACCTTCCAGGTCACCGGCCGGGGTGGAGTTCCCTCCAACGCCACGGCCGTTACCGGCATCCTCACCGTCACAGCGCAGACCGCCGGTGGGTGGGTCCTCCTGGGTCCCGTCGAGACCACGTCAGCCACCAGCAGCACCATCAACTTCCCCGTGGGTGACGACCGCGCCAACGGCGTCACCGTGGCCTTGGGCGGGACCGGCACCCTGTCGGCCGTCTTCGGGACCGCCCCCGGCAACACCGTCGAGCTCATCTTCGATGTGACCGGCTACTTCGTGCCGTGAGCGGGCGGGTGAATGGGAGGCCAGGCATCCCATGATGGCTGAGGCGGCGGCCGTGGCGTTCGCGCTGTTCACGGCCGTGGTCGTCGCCTTCCAGCTTGGGCTGGCGCTTGGCGCGCCATGGGGCGAGTACGCCATGGGCGGCCGGTTCCCGGGCCGCTTCCCGCCGTCCATGCGCGCGGCGGCGGCGGTTCAGGCGGCCATCCTGGTCGGACTGGCCGTCGTGGTCCTCTCGCGGGGCGGCGCGATCACGCCCCGGCTGGCCGCGGATGCCGGTTGGCTGGGCTGGCTGCCCGTCGTGGTCTCCGCGATCAGCGTCGCGGTGAACGCCGTCTCGCCCAGCCTCGCCGAGCGACGGCGCTGGGTTCCAATCGGCCTGATCATGTTGGCCACCTCCCTGGTGGTGGCCACGTCCCCGGCGTAGCGCGACCGGCTCCGGGGCGCGCCCTCGCCTAGAGGCCGATGCCCAGCCAGGCGACCAGGCCGCGGCCGCCCTGCAGGAGCATGTTCGCGGCGGAGACGAACAAGACCACCAGCAGCACCCGCTGGAACACCGTCGGCTTCACGTGGCCCTGGTAGCGCTGTCCCAGGTACTGGCCCAGGAGGGCCGGCCAGACGAGCACCAGCGACAGCTGTGCCAGCGGCAGCGTGTACTGGCCCAGCACGGCCAGCGAGCCCATGCGGACCAGCGCCTGGACAAAGAAGACGATCGAGATCCCGAACACGAAGTCCCGCCCGCGCATCCCGATCGCGAGCAGGTACGAGCCCGTGACCGGGCCGGAGGCACCGAGGGCGCTGTTCGTGGTTCCCGCGACGAAGCCCACGAGCGGGGCCAGTCGGCGCTCGGTGTGGTGGGCGAGCGCCGGCCGCTCATGCCGCATGCGGTCGATGACGAACTGGGCCGTGAAGAGGCCCAGTGCCAGCGCGATCGCCCAGGCCGGCAGCATGACCAGCAGCTGCGCACCCACGATCGAGCCCACGATCGAGCCCAGGATCATGCTGCGCAGCCGTTCCCAGCCCGCGATGAGCCCCCAGTTGTGCCACAGCTGGTAGCTGCTCATGAACGGGGCGATCAGGCTCATGATCACCACCGCCGACTTGGGCTCCATGACGTTGGCCATGACGTTGACCGCGACCAGCGCCAGGCCCATGCCGATCAGGCCGTTGATGAGCGCGCCGCCAAAGAAGGTGACGACGAGCAGGGCCAGGACCAGCGGGTCACCGAACATCGTGGCGCCTCAGCATCGCGGGCCCGTCCCCCAGCCTGGGACCCCAGCGGGTCATCCGATGGGCGTCGATGGGCACCCCCGCATTCTGGCGAATCCGTCCGGCGTCCGTCGGCACCTGGCGGCCGACCTCTGTGGTAGCTCGGCCGCCCACGGCTCGGCCCCATTCGCACGGCGCCGCACGGCTAGGCTTGGGTGGTGGGTGTCCTCCTGGCCTTTGCCACCGCGATGTCGTTCTCCGTGATGAACCTGGCCATCCGGAAGGGCGGACGCGTGCACCCCGGCGAGAACGCGGTCCTCGCGACACTGGTCATCAACCTGTTGGTGTTCGGGACGCTGATGGTGGTCTCGGCGGCGGGCGGGACGCTGCTGCCGCTGCGCTGGGACGGCGTCCTCGCCTTCGCGGCCATCGGGCTCAGCGGGCCGTTCCTGGGCCGCACGTTCATGTTCGCGGGTATCAACCGGATCGGGGTGGTCCGGGCATCCGCGATCAAGAACGCGGCGCCGATCGTGACGCTCCTGATGGCGATCGCGATCGTGGGGGATCGGCCGGCCCTGGTGGCGTGGGCGGGGATCGCGCTCATCCTCGCCGGGGTGTTCGCCGTGGTCCGTGAGTCGCTCATCGCCGCGAAAGCGCCGGCACTGGCCGCGGTGGGGCAGAAAGCACGCCCCGGCGGGACAGGCACGGGTGCCGTCGAGGTCGGCCGGGTGGGTGTCGTGTTCGCCGTCCTGTCCGCCCTCTCGTTCGGCGCCTCCAACGCGCTCAGCAAGGTGGGCCTGAACCTGGTCCCTGACGCCGTCCAGGCGGGGTTCTTCACCGGGATCGCGGGCCTGGTCTGCTACCTGGCGTGGGAGGTGGCCCAGGGACGGGCCGGGCGCATCCCGCAGACGCTGGTCGCCGTCCGGCCGTGGTTCTGGTTGGCCGGCCTCGGTGGGACGATGGGCCAGCTGACCTTCTTCTGGGCGATTCAGCTCATCGCCGTCGGGCCGGCCACGGTGATCGCGGCCTCGGAGGTGGTGCTGACCACGGCCCTCGGTGGGCTGCTGGCGCAGCAGCTGGAGCAGGTGACCCGCCGGATCGCGGTCCCGGCGGTGCTGGTGTTCGCGGGGGCGGCACTGATCGCGCTGGGACGATAGGGCTGGGCGGAGCGGACCGCGCCTGCTCGCGCTCGAGCGGCCCTACCCCAGGAGCCCCGCCGCCTGCGCCGCCGAGATGCCGCCGCTCACGCCCTTGATCAGCAGGTTGAGCGACGAGATCCCCAGCACCGTCAACAGGATCCGCTGGAACATCTTGGCGTCCAGCCGGCCCCGCAGCCTGAGCCCGAACTGCTGCCCGACCAGCGCCGGCACCAGGAGAGCCAGCGACGTGAGCAGGAACGGTCCCGTGTACTGCCCGTTCACCAGGAACACCGAGTCGCGGATCACGCCCTGGAAGAGGAAGACCAGGCTGATCGCAAAGACGAACTCCTTGCCGCGCAGGCCGATTGCCAGCAGGAACGAGCCCACCACCGGCCCCGACGCGCCCAGCGAGCCGTTCGTCATGCCCGACACGAAGCCGGCGAAGGGCGCCAGGCGGCGCTCGCGGCCCGCGGCCATCTGGGGCCGGTCCCGGTGCAGCGAGTCCCAGACGAACTGGAGCGTGAACAGGCCCAGGGCGATGGAGATCAGCCAGATGGGCATGACCACCAGCAGCAGCGCGCCGGCGGCGGTCCCTACCAGCGCCCCCAGCAGGAGCGTGCGCAGGCGGATCCACGTGTGCGCGACGGAGCGGTTCGCGTAGAGCTGGATCCCGCTGGTCACGGGCGTAAGGATGCTGGCCACGATCACCGCGTCGCGGCTGCCCAGCGCGAACGCGATGATGTTGACCGCGAGGAGCGCGAAGCCCATCCCCACCAGCCCGTTGACCATCGCGCCCAGCAGGATGAGGACGACCAGAATCACGAGCACGTGCGGCTCGACGGCGGTCAGCATCTTCCCTCCCTGTTTGCACCCGCGCCACCCGGCGACCGACGCCCGGCGCCCGACCCGGCGCCCGGACCTCCAGCCTAGATGATCCTGAAGTCGTCCGGCCGATTCATCAGCCGATCAGCCCCGCCCCCCGTGCGGCATCAATCGCCTCGGTCACCCCGCGCCAGAGCAGGTTGATGCTGGACACCAGCAGCACCGCCAACAGGATCTTCTGGAACATCACCGCATCCAGGCGGCCCCGCAGGTGAAGCCCCGCCTGCTGGCCCAGCAGTGCGGGCACCAGCAGGACCACCGCCGTCGCCAGGAGCGGCTCCGTGTACTGGCCGTGCGCCTGGAAGAGCGCCGCGCGGGCGATCCCCTGCGTCAGGAAGACCAGTGAGATGGCGAAGACGAAGTCGCGCCCGCGCAGCCCGATCGCGATCAGGAAGCTGCCGATGATGGGCCCGGATGCCCCGAGTGCGCCATTCGTCGCACCACCGATGAACCCGGCGGCGGGCCCGAACAGCCGCTCCTTGCCCACCGTCATCTGCGGTCGGTTGCGCCGCGCCGTGTCCACCACGAACTGCGCCGTGAACCCACCCAGCAGCAGCGAGATCGCCCAGGCCGGCAGCAGGACCAGCAGCTCGGCACCAACGACCGATCCAACCAGCGCGCCAACCACCACCCACCGGAGTCGCCGCCATCCGGCGCCCGCCCCGCGGTTCAGCCAGAGCTGGTAGGCGGCGGTCACGGGCGCCAGGATGCTCATGACCACCACGCCCTCCTTGGTCCCGAGGGCGGCGGCCATCATGTTGACGGCGACCAGCGCAAAGCCCATCCCGATGAGGCCGTTGATCATGGCCCCGCCCAGGATCACGACGACGAGCAGCCCCACCACGAGGGGGTCAAGGTGCTCCATCGGTCGTCAGTCCTCGCTCGCGTCCGGTTCGGGGTCCAAGGCGGCTTCGGCGCCGATGGGGGTGCCGGCCGCCCGGCCTACGGCTGGCCGGTGATGAAGCCGATCATCCCCTGGCCGCCGCGGATCAGCAGCGTCACGGATGAGACCAGCAGCACCGTCAGCAGGAGCCGGCGGAAGAGCGACGCATCGATCCGGCCGTGGAGCCTGAGCCCCACCGCCTGGCCGCCCATGGTGGGGATCAGCAGGGCGATGGCCAGGACCACGAGCGTGGTGGTGTACTGCGCCTGGGCCACGAACAGTGCCATCCGGAAGGCCGCCTGGAAGACGAAGACCAGGCTGATCCCGAAGATGAACTCCTTGCCCGACAGCCCGATGGCCAGCAGGAAGGAGCCCGCGACTGGCCCCGACGCGCCGAGCGCGCCGTTGGTCATCCCGGAGAAGAAGCCCGCGACGGGCGCCATCCAGCGCTCGGCACCCTTGCTCATGGGCGGGCCGCTCCGGCGCCACTGGTCCACGACGAACTGGGCGGTGAACAGGCCGAGGCCCAGCTGGATGGCCCAGGCCGGCAGCACCACCAGGAGCCATGCGCCCAGGACGGAGCCGGCGATCCCGCCGGCGAGCAGGCTGCGGAGCCGCGTCCAGGTCCGCCAGTGGGCCCGAGTCCGCCAGAGCTGGTAGCCGCTGGGGAAGGGCGCCAGGATGCTCATGACGATGACGCCCTCGCGGACGCCGAGGGCCGCCGCCAGGAAGTTGACCGCGAAGAGGGCGAACCCGATCCCGATCAGCCCGTTGACCAGCCCGCCGATGAAGAGCGAGGCGAGCATGATCGCCAGGAGGAGGGGATCGATCGTCACCGGGCCAACCCTCCGGGGCGGTTGCCCTCCGGGCTCACCCGGCGCTGGCCTTGTCCCGGGCGGCGCCGACCTCGGCGATGACGTCCTTCACGGCGTCGATGACCGCGGAGTAGGTGCCGCAGCGGCACAGGTTGCCCGAGAGGTAGTCGCGGATCTGCGCCTCGCCGGCCCCGGGGTGGTCGCGCAGGAGCCCCTCCACGGCCATGATCATCCCCGGCGTGCAGAAGCCACACTGGAAGGCCTGCCGGTGGAGGAAGGCCTGCTGGACCGCCGAGAGCTGGCCCGCCGGGGCCACCCCCTCGATCGTGGTGACCGAGCGCCCTTCCACGTTGGTGGCCAGGGTCAGGCACGAGGAGACCGGGCGGCCGTCGATCAGGACGGTGCACGAGCCGCACTGGCCCACGCCGCAGCCCTCCACGGCGCCGGTCAGCTGGAGGTCCTCGCGGAGCACCTCCAGGAGCGTCCGGTTGGGGGCGACCGCCAGCTCGCGCTCGCGGCCGTTGATGGTGGTGCTGATCAGCTGCTTCATCGGGCCGCCTCCCCGCCGTTCCCGCCGCGTGCGGCGGCGCCGCGTGTCGCGGCTGCGTCAATCGCGTCCAGCACCCGCTCCGGCCGGAGCGGCAGGTCACGCAGGCGGATGCCGCCCAGCGCGTTGGCCACCGCGTTGCCGATGGCGGGGGCGACGGGCCCCAGGGCCGCCTCGCCCATCCCCTTGGCCCCAAACGGTCCCTCCGGGTGCGGCGTCTCCACCAGCATCGAGCGGAACTCGTCGGGGTAGTCCTCCATGGACGGCATCAGGTAGTCGAGGAAGCTGGAGTTCACGGGCTGCCCGTTGTCGAAGACCATCTCCTCCTGGAGCGCCGAGCCGAGGGCGGTGAGCATGCTCCCCTCGTTCTGGAGCCAGCACTGGCGCGGGTTGATGGTCTTGCCGGTATCCACGGAGGTGACGGCGCGGAGCACCCGGATCTTGCCGGTCCGGGTATCCACCTCCACCTCGGCGCCCGCGGCGGACAGGAACCAGAAGGCCGACGCCTTGCCCTTGCCGTCCTCGGGCCGAAGACCTCCCGTGGTCTGGAAGTCGAACGCCCCAAACAGGCTGCCGACGGGCGTCCCGAAGTGGGCCCGGAACGCCTGCGGGATGGTCAGCGAGCGGTTGGGCGAGCCCTTGACGGAGATGATGCCCTCGGCGATCTCGAGGTCACCTGGCGCGGCCTCCAGCTGCTTTGCCGCGATCTCGAAGAGCTGGTCGCGGATCTGCAGGCCGGCCTTCTGGGCCGCGTGCCCCATGCTGAAGATGGTCCGGCTGGAGCTCGTCGACTGGTCGTACGGCGTGAAGTCCGTGTCCGGGAAGGTGACCGTGACCTTCGCGAGCGGGAGCCCGATGGTCTCCGCGACGATCTGCGCCAGCGCCGTGTGGGGCCCCTGGCCGATCTCCACGGAGCTGGTCAGGAGCATGGCGGACCCGTCGGAGTTGAGCCGGACGCTGGCCGCCGAGTTCGACGGCGTCATGGTGCTCTTGATCATCACCGCGATCCCGATGCCGCGGACGAAGCCGGGCTTGTCGCTGGGCATGGGCCGGGTGGATTCGATGCCCTTCCAGCCGATGGCCTCCACCACCTGCTCGAGGCACTTGTCCAGGCCGATGGCGATCAGCTTGTCACCGGTGACGAATGTGTCGCCCTCGTGGATCAGGTTCTGCCGCCGGAGCGCCACCGGGTCGACGCCCAGGCGACGCGCCATGTCGTCCATCTGGCTCTCGTAGGGCCAGCAGACCTGCGGCACGCCGAAGCCACGGAAGGCGCCGGACGGCGGACGGTTGGTGTAGACGCAGTACGACGTCAGGTCCTGGTGCTCGATGCGGTAGGGGCCGCCCGACGCGTAGCCGCCGTTCTTGCAGGTCCGCGGCCCGATGTCCGCGTAGGCACCGGTGTCGTAGGTGGCCTCCACCTTGCGGGCGACGATCCGGCCGTCGGCGTTGATGCCCGTCCGGATCCGCACCGAGGCGGCGTGCCGGACGGCCGTCATGAAGACCTCCTCCCGGGTCAGCACCAGGCTGACCGGTCGGCGCGCCTTGCGCGACAGGACCGCGACGATGGGCTCCAGCTTGGGGTACGTCTTGGCGCCGTAGCCACCGCCCACGTAGGGGACGATCACGCGGACCATGCTCTCCGGGAGGCTGAACATCTCGGCCAGCTGGGTCCGGATGACCGACGGGTTCTGGGTGGCCGTGTGGACGACCAGCTTGCCGCCGGGCTCCCAGTAGGCCGTGGACGCGTGCGGCTCCATGTGGCCGTGCTGGATGGTGGGCACCGTGTAGACGTCGTCGAACTGGTGGTCTGCGGCGGCGTAGCCGGCCTCGAAGTCGCCCTGGGCCACGTGGTAGATGGAGCAGACGTTGCTGTCGGCCTGGAAGTGGACCGACTTCATGTCCAGGAACTGGACCTCCGGCGTGTTCCGCTCGGCGTGGAGGATGGGTGCGCCGGGGGCCTGCGCCGCGAACGGGTCGCCGACCGACGGGAGCGCCTCGTACTCCACCTCGATCAGGTCGAGGGCCTCCTCGGCGATGTCCCTGGATTCGGCCGCGACCACGGCGACCACGTCACCCGCGAACAGGACGCGGTCGATGGCCACCACGGGCTGGTCCTTGAGGACGGCGCCGTAGTACGGGTCGATGCCGGCCAGGTCGTCGCGCGTCAGGGTGACGACGCCCAGGATCCGTTCGGCCGCCGAAGCATCCACGCGCACCAGGCGGGCGTGGGGCATGGTGCTGCGCAGGACCTTGGCGTAGAGCATCCCGGGCAGGACGATGTCCGCGGTATAGGTGGCCTGCCCCGTGACCTTGGCGGGGCCGTCGACGCGCGGGGCGTCGGTTCCGAGGGACGTCATCGCGCCGCTCCCATCGTGCTGCACAGCTCCAGGGCCCGCTCGGCCTGCACGCCGGCCAGCCGGCGCTTGTACGCGGCCGACCCGCGAATATCGTCGATCGGCTGGATGCCCGCGGAGACCATCCGGCCCACCTCGGCGAGCGTGCCCGCGTCCAGCGATCGGCCGCCCAGGTACGACTCCACGTCCGTCATCCGCGATGGCGTGACCGTCACCGCGCCCACGACCAGGCGCGCCTCGCGGACCGTCTCGCCGTCGAGGCGGAGCAGCGTGGCCACGCCCACGGCCGGGCGGTCCTCGCTGGACCGTGTCGTGAACTTCAGGTAGGCGCTCCGCCAGCCCGCGCCCGGGGGCGGGACACGGACCGCCGAGACCAGCTCGCCCGGCTCCAGGGCCGTCTCGTACGGGCCCAGCAGGAAGTCGGCGAGGAGCAACTCGCGCGTGCCCGTGGCCGTGCTCAGCTCCACGACCGCGCCCAGCGCGACCAGCGCCGTGGGCGGGTCCGACTGGTAGTCGCCGTGGGAGACGTTGCCCCCGATGGTGGCCAGGTTGCGGATCCGGATGTTGGCCACGACGTGGCAGGCCTCGGCCAGCATGGGCAGATGCTCGCGCACCAGCGGGCTGCGCTCGATGTCGTTGAGGCTGGCCAGCGCGCCGACCCGGAGCCCCGACGCGGCGTCCCACGTGATGTCCGCCATCCCGCGGATCTTGCGGAGGTTGACCAGCAACTCGGGGACGTAGACCCCGTGCTTGATGAGGATCAGGAGCGCCGTCCCGCCGGCGATCGCCTTGGCCTCCGGGTGCTCCAGGAGGGCCGCGCTCGCCGCGGCGAAGGACTCCGGTTCCAGCAGCTCGAACCGCCGCACGTCAGCCTCCTGCCAGTCCGGCCCGGGCACGCCGGGCAAACTCGGCCTCGATCTCCTTGGCCTTGCGTTGGATCAGGGGGAAGCCCAGCGCTCCCAGCCGGCCCAGCACGCTCACGTCAATGTGGTAGCCGAGGAGCGTCCCATCCGGGGCTGGCTCCAGCTTCACCGTGATCTCGGCCTGGATGTTGCTCCGGATCTTGCGGTCCTCGCCCTCGCCGTGGAGGCGGATGAGGAGTGGCTCCTGCGTCTCGACGACGGTGAGCAGGAGGTCGAACGCGGCCTTCAGGAAGCCGACCTGCTGCTCCAGGTGTGCCCGGTAGGTGGTGGCGTCGACCTGGGCCGCCGAGGTGCAGCCCGGCACCCAGCTCGCCAGCGTCGGGATATCCCAGATCGCGGACCAGACGCGGTCCTGGGGTGCTGGGATGGTGAACTGACCCTCCAGGATCATGGGTGTTCTCCTGAGCCTGCTTGGCGCCACTGGCGCCCCCCTCCGGCCTCCTATCCTAGCGTCCCGGAGGGCGCACAATGGGCCATCGATGCGTGGCCCGGGTCCGGCGCCGGGACCGTGGGCACACCCGCGGGACGTCCACGCGGCCGGCGGGCCGGAGCACACGGGGAGGGGAATCGGTGGCTGGGCCCGGCGGGTTCGGCGCGTGGCTGGTCGGGCGGGCGCCCGCGCTCGGCCGGCGCAACTACCGGATCTTCATCACCGCGCAGTCGGCGTCGCTCGTTGGCACCTGGATGCAGACGCTGGGCCAGGCCTGGCTGATCGTGGTGCTCACCCGGGACCCGTTCGTCCTGGGCGTGATCACCGTGGCCCAGGCGCTCCCCGTGCTGATCTTCTCGCTCTTCGGGGGCGTCATCGCGGACCGCGCCGACAAGCGCCGCATCCTCACGATCACCCCCGCCCTGAGCGCCCTGCTCGCCGCGATCCTCGGCGTCCTGTGTGTGACCGGGACGGTCGAGGTCTGGCACATCGCCGTCCTGGCGTTCCTCCTTGGAACCGTCAACGCCGTGGAGATCCCGGTCCGCCAGGCGTTCGTGATGGAGATGGTGGGCCCGGAGCTGGTGTCCAGCGCCGTGGGCCTGAACTCGTCGTCCTACCAGGGTGGGCGTCTGGTTGGCCCGGCGATCGCGGGCGTGCTGATCGGCGTCACCACCAACCTCATGGGCAGCGCCGTCGCGGGCACCGGGGTGGCGTTCCTGATCAACGCCGCCAGCTTCGCCGTGGTCGTGGTCGGCTACCTGTCGATGCACCCTGCCGAGCTGATCCCGGTGGTCCGCAAGGCGGTCGTGGCGCGCGGGCCCCGCGCGGTGCTCCACCAGATCCACGAGGGGATCAACGAGGTCCGGCACGACCGGCCGGTGCTGGTCACCTTCCTGGTGCCAGGGCTGATCTCCACCCTGGCGATCAACTTCGGCGTCCTGATCCCGGTGCTGGCCCTGGAGTACGGGCTGGATTCGGGGGGGCTGGGCCTGCTGATGGCGACCAACGGCGTGGGCGCGCTCATCGCCGCGGTCCGGATCGGCCTGGGCGGCCGGTCCAACCCCGGCACCCTGATCCAGGGCGCCCTGGTCCTGGGCGTGACGCTGATCCTCGCCGGCCTCAGCGTGGAGGCGGGGATGCCCGTGCCGCTGACGGCGCTGTTGCTCTTCATCGCCGGCGCCGGGGCGGTGACCATGCGGACCGCGACCAACACCTCGATCCAGCTGGCCACGGCACCCGAGACGCGGGGGCGCGTGATGGCGCTCTTCGCCCTGGTCTTCGAGGGCGTCTCGCCGATGGGCGCGCTCTTCATCGGCGCGGTCGCGTCGACGCTGGGCGGTCCGGCCGCCTTCGTGGTGTGCGGCTCCTCGGCGGTGATCCTGGCGCTGCTGGGCGGCAGCGAGGTCCGCAAGATCCGCCGGCACCGCTCGCTCGACGCTGCCGCGTAACCGCGGGCCGCGTAACCGCGCGGCACAGCCGCCGCGCGGCACGCGCGGCTTAGCGGACGTAGCCCTCCATGATGGAGAGGAGCCGCTCGGCGGACCACTGGGCGCCCACGTTGATCCGCGGGATCGTGAGCCGCTCCGCCCAGCTGGCGGCGTGGCCCTCGGCGGTGGTGAAGGCGGCCATGATCCCGGCGACGCGCACGGCCTCCACGGCCGCGTCGTTGTACGCGCCGCCCGGATACGCGAACGTCACGGGCTGGTTCCCCAACTGGAGTCCGAGGGTTCGCTGGGCCGTTGCCACCTCCTGCACCGACTGCGCGGGCGGGATGTCCGACATCCGTGGGTGGTTGGCCGAGTGGCTGCCGATCTCCATCCCGCCGTCGCGTAGCGCCCGGACCTGGTCCCAGGAGAGGTAGCCGTCCGTTCCAACGCGCTCCGAGATCACGAAGAACGTGGCCACGAAGCCGTTGCGGCGAATGATCGGGTAGGCCTCGACCAGGTGGTCGAGCGTGCCGTCGTCGAGGGTGATCACGAAGGTGTGCTGGGGCGGTGGAGTCCCCGCCGCGAGGAGCGCGGCCAGCTGGCGCGCGGTGATCGATTGCCAGCCCCGCGCCTTCATCGTGCACAGGTGGGATTCCATCAGGGCCGGCGTCATCTGGTAGTCGGCCGACGCCGGGTCGGCGCCCGGGAGCACCTCGTGGTAGATCAGGACCGGGACGCGCAGGGGGGCGGCACCCGCCGGCGGGCCGGGCGGGAGCGTCGGAATCGGCGGCGGGGTTGTCCCGGCCGCGGCCAACTGGGACGAGGCCCGAGACGCGGACGAGGCCGGCGAGGCGGACGGAGCAGGCGGCCCCGCGGTCGCGGCGCCACCGGCCGGGCTGGCGGCAGCCATGGCGCAGGTGGGCGCGAGGGCGGCGCTGATCCGCGGCAGCAGCCGGTACCCGCCGTACCCGGCCAGGATCACGACCAGCAGCGCACCTGCGACCAGCCCGCGGCGGGGGATGTCGTGGAGCCACCGGGAGACGAGCATCGGCACAGCCTACCCGGTCTGGTACTCCCGTCCCGTACCCACCGGGACGATCAGGTCCGGGGCCCAGGGGATGGGTCCGGTGCAGTCTGTGGGCCGCGGGTCGAGTGCGGGCCCGCAGCCAACCCGAGGGATGATGATTCCGCTGAACCCGTACCGCCGGGGGCCTGCTGGCCTGGCTGTGCTGCTCGCCAGCCTCATGCTCCTGGTCGTGGCCATGGTGCCGGCCGGCAGCCTGGCGGCAGCCGTCCCGCCGTCCGCGACGGCGAACGATGCCGCGCTCGTCTCGGCGCCAGGGTCCGCCACGGCACCCCTCGCCGCGCCTGCCACCGGCGATGCACTGCTCGCCCCGTCGCCATCGCCGTGGGTCACCACGGACGGCCTCGACTACTCGCCCGGCCAGGTCGTGACCATCACCGGCGGCGAGTGGCAGCCTGGAGAGGCGGTGACGCTGGTGATCCATGAGGATCCGCCCGTCCATCCCGACACCATCCTGCAGGCGGTCGCCAGTGACGTCGGCGCGTTCAGCAACGCGGACTTCGTGATCCAGCCCGACCACGTCGGGGTGGCGTTCACGCTGACGGCGACCGGGTCATCCGGGGCGGTCGCAACCACGATCTTCAGCGACGCCCTGAGCGACTTCTACCGGACACGCCAGTCGGGCGCCTGGAGCGACGTCAACACCTGGGAGAGCTCGGCGACCGTTGGCGGCACCTACGCGCTGGCCACCACCCCGCCGACCAGTGCCAGCAACGCGATCACCATCCGTACCGGTCACGTTGTGACCGTCTCGGCGAACGCGACCGCCGACCAGGTCACGATCGCCGCGGGCGGGCAGGTCACGATCAACAGCGGAGTGACGTTCACCCTCAACAACGGCACCGGCTCCGACGTGACGGTGAACGGTACGTTGAGCGTCAACGGGACCGTGTCGATGCCCGCCAGCTCCACGGTCACCGTCAGCGGCACCATGTCCATCGGGGCGACGGGCCTCCTGGACGGCCAGGGCAGCAGCGCGGCCAACCGGCCGGTCTTCAACGTGGCGTCGGGCGGCTCGCTCACGGTCGCAAACGGCGGGAGCATGACCACGACCGGCTCGGGCCGCATGAGCGTCACCATCGCCGCGGGTGGCACGGCCACCATCGACGGCATCATCAGCGGCACCGACACCCTGACCGTCAACGGCAGCCTGACAGCCTCCAGCAGCATCACGATGGGCGGGACATCCAGCCTGCAGGTGGGCGGCAACCTGACCATGACCGCGGGCACGTTGACGGCCCAGCGCGGCAACAGCGGGACGGTCGGCTCCATCAACAGCGGCGGCACGATCATGCTGGGCGGCGGCTCCGTCCTGAGCATTGGGACGGTGGCAGGCGCGTCCCTCACCGTCGCCAGTGGCGGCACCCTCGATGTCGGGCCCAGCGCCGTGGTCAGCGGTGCCGGGCTGATCGCGGTCGCCGCCGGGGCCGGGCTGCGCATCGGCTCGGTGGACGGCATCACCACCGGGACCACCCTGGGCAACATCCGGACGACGGCGACCGACACGTACAGCACCACGGCGAACTACACCTACAAGGGCACGGCCGCCCAGATCACCGGCAACGCGCTCCCCGCCACGGTCAACAACCTGACGATCAACAACGCCGGCGGGGCGAACGTGACGCTCGCGGCCTCCGTGACGGTCAGCGGCGTGCTGACGCTGACCAGCGGGGACCTGCTGACCACGGCGTCCTTCACCGTCACGCAACCCACCACGGGGAGCTCGGCGGGCGTGACCGACGTCGTGGGCACCGTGATCCGGACCGGCTTCGTCTCCGGCGGCGCCGCGCGCTCGTTCGGCAACCCCAACACGTCCATCACCATCTCCTCGGGCACCGTGCCGACGCAGGTCAGCATCACGCTCGCCAAGGCCACGCCGCCCACACCCGTCTTCCCGTCGGCCGTCGCGCGCACCTGGACGATCGCCGCGACCGGCGGGAGCGGGATCAGCGCGATCGTCCAGCTCCACTACCTTGATGGCGAGCTGAACGGCAGCACGGACAGCACGCTCCACCTGTGGAAGGTGGTTGCCGCGGCCTGGGCGGACCAGGACCCGACCGGCGCCACCACCACGCGCAACACCACGGCGAGTGACGCCGACGCGACCAACAACCAGGTCCGCATGACGGGCGTGACATCGCTCGCCAGCGCCGCCTGGGCGGTCTCGAACCGTGCGCCCGGCACCAGCGTCAACAACGTCACCTTCGGCTCCTCCGTCGATACCCCCCTGATCTCGAGCGCCCTCGCGATGACCGCCTGGACCGTGGGCTTCACGACCAGCTCGGCCGGCGCGCTGGCCGCGGGGGACACCATCACCGTGACCTTCGACGCGGCGTTCTCGATCAGCGCCCAGTCATTCATCCCGGCCACCGGGCTGTCGAACTGCGCACGGAGCGCGACCGCCGTCGGCACCGTGGTCACGATCACGCTCTCGAACCAGGGCGGCACGTGCGCCGTGGCCGCCTCGACGGCCGTGACGCTGGGCGTCTCGATCGTGACCAATCCCGCGGCCGGGACCTATGCCGCCTCGGGATTCAAGGTCCGGACGTCGAAGGACACCGCCGACGCCAGCACGCCATCCCCGGTGGTCATTGCCGCCGGGACCAGCGTCGGCGCCGTCACGTTCAGCGGGACCCCGCTGGCCGCCGGCTCGCGCTCGGCCTGGACGGTGGCCTTCACCGCGAGCGGCTCCGGCGCCCTGGCGGCGGGCGACACGATCACGATCACCCTCCCGACGGGCTTCGGCGCCCACCCGGACGTCACGTTCGGCGGCGCCTTCAGCAACTGCTTCAACGATGGCGGCCGGACCCTGGGCTCGCTCATCCGGATCCGGCTCGGCAACAACGGCGGCACGTGCGCCCTCGCCGCAGGCGCATCCGGGTCAGTGCGGATCGACGCCCTGACGAACCCCGCCGCCGGCAGCTACCCGGCGACCGGGCTCAGCGTCGGCACGTCCAAGGACCCCGTCGCGACGCATCCCTCCGGGGCCCAGGCGATCGCGGCCGCGACGGCGCCTGCTGCCGTCACCCTCGCCGGGTCGCCGGCGGCGGCCTCCGCCCGGGCGACCTGGACCGCCGGGTTCACGACCTCGTCGTCCGGGGCGCTGGGTGCCGGCGACCAGGTGACCGTGGTGCTGAACCCCGGCTTCGCGGCCCCCGCGGTGCCGGTCGTCACGCTGGCGGGCGGCTTCGCGGGCTGTCGCGTGACCGGCGCCGGGAGCGGCAGCACCGTCGTGGCCACGCTCGCCAACAACGGCGCGACGTGCACCCTGCCGGCCAGCACCGCCGGCCAGGTCATCGTCCGCGACATCCTGGCCCCGGTCGCCGGCTCGTACGCCGCCGCGACGTTCAGCGTGGCGACAACGCGCGACACCACGGCGGCCAGCCCCGCCTCGGCCGTGGTCATCGCCGCCTCCAGCGCGACGACCGGCGTGACCCTCGCGGGCAGCCCCGCGACCGGCGGCGCCCTCGCCACGTGGTCGGCCGGCTTCACGACGAGCGCCGCGGGCGCGCTGGCGGCCGGCGACACCGTCGCCATCCGGCTCGGCGACGGGTTCACGCTGCCGTCGGCCCCTGTCGTCACGCTGGCCGGCGGCTTCAGCGCCTGCGCGGCGACCGGCGTCGTGGTGGGTCAGGCCCTCACCGCCACCCTCGCCAACAGCGGCGGCACGTGCGCGCTCGCGGCGCTCAGCGCAGGCATCGTCCGCGTCGCCGCGGTGGCGAACCCGGCGGCGGGCACCTACGCGGCGTCCGGCTTCGGCGTCGCGACCTCGAAGAACCTGGCCTCCGTCTCCCCGGTGGCCGCCGTCACGATCGGCGCCGCCACGGTGCCCGGCGCGGTGTCGTTTGCGGGATCGCCGCTCGCCCACGGGGTGCTCGCCACCTGGACGGTCGGCTTCACCACCTCCGCGACCGGCGCCCTGGGCCGCGACGACCAGGTGGTGGTCACCTTCGACCCCGCCTTCACCCAGCTGGCGTGGGGCGTGACGCTGGGGCCCGCCTTCGCCAACTGCGCGCGAACGGCGTCGGTGGCGGCCAACACGGTGACGATCACCCTCCGTGACGGGACAGGCACCTGCTCCGTCGCCGCGACGACGGCCGTGGCCCTCACGATCGCGGGGGTCACCAACCCGGCCTCCGCCAGCTACCCGGCGGCCGGCTTCGGCGTCCGGACGACGAAGGACACGACGACCGGCCACCCGACGGGCGCTGTCGTCATCAACTAGGGTCGGCCGCCGGGTACGTCGCCGACGACGAGCTCGCCGGGTGGCCGCCCGTTCCGGGCAGGGCTTGCCATCCCAATCGGCATCCAGGGTGGTCGCGCGGCGCTCGGCAATGTCATCCGTCCGCCCAGCCCGCGGCCACCCGCCGGGTGATGGCGTCACCCGCATGTGGGACACCCGAATCTCCCAGATGACCGCCCCTCGGCCCCAATGCGAAGTGGCGGGCGGCTTCGACGCCCAGGAGGCATCTGCCGGGGCGGAAGCCATCCCGGTCCACGCTCAGGCCCGGATGCTTGACCGCATCTCGGTCGTCCCCAGCCCAGGACGAAGCCGTCGAGTGGCCACCGGGTGGTCATCTGGGTGAAGGCCCCACGTCTCGCACGACGCGCGGCAATGTCCCCTGATCCGACCCCGGTATTCCGCAATTCACATGGGAGGAGCACTACCTGCCACCGGGGCGCCTAGCTGACCGGCCAGCGCCCTTGACACCGCGAGATTCATCCCGGCGCACGCTCCCGTTGGGATGATCACACGGTCACCGCGAGTCGGGTCCGGGCCGACAGATCGCGTAGCGCTCACCTGGTGTGAATAGCGCCAACTCGCGGGGCAGGCACCGGATCCTCATCCCGGGTGGCCTCACGGGGAGGGTGAACCTCGCCACGTGTCGATCGCCCGTTGGCCCGCCGGTCAGCGCGATCCCGGCGACGGGGATGGGGCCCGCGCCAGGGGTGCTGCGGTGGGGTGGCCGGTCGCGTTTGCCATGGGCTCCGTGGGAGCGCGGGTGCCGCGGAGGTCCTTGCGGGAGCCATCGACGCAGCGCCATCACGGCCCGCCCGCCCGACCATCGGCCGGCGTTCCTGGCAAACGGGCCTCAGGCCGCGGGTGCCGCCTCCGGCCCATCGCGGCGCCGGCCTGAGCCGGGGCCGGACGATCCGCTCGCGGGGGGCGATCCCGGGAAGACGATCAGCGTGAAGATGATGCCCGCCGCCACGCTGCCGAGGACGAACGGGTTGCGGATGAAGATCATGGCCCGTCCGCCGCTGGGGATGTCGACGGCAACACGCCCCACGATGTCCGAGGCGGGGACCATCCAGGGGTCCTGGCTGTTGGCGTTGTCGCCTCGGAGCGAGAAGCCGCTGGCCATGTCGCCGATCAGGATCCGGTGGACGATCAGCCGACCGGCATGATCCTCGCCCTGGGGGATCCGGTAGACGACGGCATCGCCCGGGCCGTAGGTCGGCTGGGCGATTGAGACGACCAGGTCGCCTGGCTGGAGGCCGGGCTGCATGCTGACCCCGGACACGATGATGTAGCCCGCCGGCCCACCCAGGAGGGTGGTCGGGCGAAGCGCGGCGAGCCAGAGGCCGAAGACGGCGACGCCCAGGATGAGGCTCAGCCGTCGGAGGCGACGCCAGGTGGTCATGAGGGAAGTGGGCTGGGTGGGGCGCCGACTGGTGGGCCGGCGCCCCGCTCAGGAGCTAGGGCTTGGTGACCGAGACGGCGATGCGGGTGACGGCGCTGGCGTTGACCGCCTGCGTCGCGAAGGACGAGGCGAGCGTCCGCGCGTTGCCCGTGCCCGACAGGCTGGCGGCTGCGGTCGTCACCGAGACCGGGGCTGCTCCGTCGAGCGTCACCTTGAAGTCCTGGGTGTTGCACGCGGCGTTGATGCCGGTCAGGTTCACGTTGTCCACGATGTATGACTGGGACGTGGCGCTGTAGACGGTCGTGAACGACGCGCCGATGCCGTCGGTGTCACACGACAGAACGGCCTGCTGGTCGGCCGACAGCGTGTCCACTGTGAGGCCGAGCGATGCGGCGGCAGCCGAGCCGACGCCGAACGCTACTGTGGCTGCCGCGATTCCGACCAGCCAGCGAGAACGAATTCGAGCCAAGGGATGCACTCCTCGAAGACGATGACCCGGGCGATTGAATGGATGAATGGCGTGGCGTCCGGTTACCAACACCTGCAGGGCAGACCGTAGTGTTGGCACCGGCGCACCGCCCCCGTACCAAAGTCCCCGATTGGGGTACGCGATGGTGGGGTCCTGTGCGGAGATGGAGGCTTCCTATGGGGGGGTGCCCCGGTGCGGCTGAGCACCGGGCGGCTGTCCGGTGCGTCCGGTGCGTCCGGTGCGTCCGGTCCGCCCGGATCACTCGGATCGGGCCCCCTTGCCGCCCCGGGCCAGAGGCGAGATGATCACGGGGCCGTCCCGACTCACGCCAACCTGCCCCAACACGACCGGTCACGCCGCCAGTGACACCCACGGAGGAGCCCATGGTCGCCGCCTCGTCCGCTGTCCCGGTCCTCCAGGTGCGCGACCTCCGCAAGCGGTTCGGGGCGGTGGAGGCGGTCCGCGGCGTCACGTTCAGCATCGCGGCGGGCGAGACCTACGGCCTGCTGGGCCCAAACGGCGCCGGCAAGACCACCACGATCTCGATGATCTGCGGCCTGCGCTCCCGGGACGGGGGCGAAGTCCTCCTCGACGGGCAGCCCGTGGATGTCGGTGCGGTGGGGGTCAAGGCCGGCATCGGCTTCGTGCCACAGGAGCTGGCCATCTACCCGGACCTGACCGCCCGCGAGAACCTGGTCTTCTTCGGCCGTCTCTACGGCATGGGCGGCGCGGAGCTCCGCTCGCGCGTCGGCGAGGTGCTGGAGCTGATCGGTCTCACCGACCGCGCCAACGACCGGACCGCCACCTACAGCGGCGGGATGCAGCGCCGGCTCAACATCGGCATCGGCCTGCTCCATCGGCCACGCCTCCTCCTCCTGGACGAGCCCACGGTGGGCGTGGATCCGCAGAGCCGGAACGCCATCCTCGAGAGCATCGATGCGCTCGGCGAGGGGGGCATGGCCATCCTGTATACGACGCACTACATGGAAGAGGCGGAGCGCCTGTGCGACCGGGTCGGGATCATCGACCAGGGCCAGATCCGCGCCGAGGGCACACGGCGTGAGCTGGTGGCGCTGATCGGCCGGCAGGACCAGGTCCGGCTCACGGCCGGCGGGGACCTGGTCGCGGCCGCGGCGGCGGCTCGGGCCGTGCCCGGAATCGTGGGCGCGGCGGTCCAGGACGGCTGCCTGGAAGTCCTCGCCGTGAATGCACGTGAGGTCCTGCCCCGCCTGTTGGAGGCGGTTCATCGCGCGGGCGTGCTGGTCAAGGGGGTGGACGTCGTCGAGCCCGACCTCGAGGCGGTCTTCCTGCACCTGACCGGCAAGGCCCTGCGCGACGCCGGCGGCTGACCGGATGGGTGCCGCGCTCCGGACCGCGCTGCTGGTCATGGCCAAGGACCTTCGCCAGCGCCTGCGGGACCGCTCGGTCTTCATCTTCGCGGTGGCGGCGCCACTGGGGCTGGCCGTGATCTTCAGCCAGCTGCTGGCCGGGACCACGGACTTCCACGCCAGCTACGTGGTCGCCGACCTGGACCGCGGGACGCTCGCGACCACCTTCCGCGAGCAGGTCCTGGGCTCGCTGGTCAAGGCCGGGGTCGCGGACGTGGCCGAGGTCGCGGACGCCCAGGCCGCCCGCGTGGCGGTCGAAGCCGGCAGCGCCCAGGCGGCGTTCGTCATCCCCGCCGGCTTCAGCGACGCCATCACGGCGGGCAGGGGCACCAGCCTCCAGGTCATCGGCGCCTCCAGCGCCGGGCTGGCTACCGAGATCGCCCGCTCCGTCGCGGCGCGCTTCGGCGACGGGGTGGTTGCCGTCCAGCTCTCCGTCGTCACGGCGTCGACGCTCCGGGGCGGGACGCTGACCGCGGCGCAGGCGGGGGCGGTCGTGGCGGCCGCGAGCGCCGCCGCGTCGCCCGTGGCGGTGGTGGACGTCCGGGCGGCCCTCCGCCAGCTGACGTGGTCCACCTACTTCTCGGCCTCGATGGCCATCATGTTCCTGTTCTTCGCCGCCCAGGTTGGGATGGTCAGCCTGTTCGAGGAGCGGCGCCAGGGGACGCTCGCGCGGATCCTGGCCGGCCCGGTCGCGCCGTGGTCCGTGCTGCTGGGCAAGGTGCTGGGCGGCTTCGTGACGGCCGTGGTGGCCATGGCCGTCCTGGTCGTCGCGACCACGGTCCTCATCCATGCCGACTGGGGTCCTCCAGTCGGTGTCGCCCTCCTGGTGCTCGGCGCGGTCATCGCGGCGATCGGCGTCTCGACCCTGGTCATCTCGTTCATGAAGACCGCCGATGGCGCCGGCGCCGCCAGCTCCGCGGTCGCCATCACCCTCGCGATCCTCGGGGGCAGCTTCACGCCCACCAGCCAGGCGCCCGAGGCCATGGCCACGCTGGCGCTCCTGACGCCCCACGGCTGGTTCCTGCGCGGCCTGGGTGACATGCAGGGCGGCGGCGGACTGACCGACGCGCTTCCGGCCGCCGCCGTCCTGCTGGCGATGGGCGGCATCGCGGGGGCCCTGGGGTTCCTCCGGGCGCGCCGCCTGGTGAGCATCCAGTGAGGCGGGCCCCATGAGCGGCGCGCTCAAGGTCCTGGAGATCGCCCGGATCAACCTGCTTCGTCAGCTCCGCGATCGGAGCAGCGCGTTCTTCGTCTTCGTGCTGCCCACGATCATCGTGGTGGCGCTGGGCCTCCAGTTCGGTGGCTCCAGCCGCGCCCGGGTGGGGATCGTGGCGCCCGCCGGCGACGCGGCCGCGGCAGCGCTGGTCGCGCTCCTCGAGGAGGACCCCGCGCGCTTCGACATCCGCCGGCCCGCCGACGTCGCGACGCTGCGGGCCCAGGTCGAACGCGGCCAGCTGGAGGCGGGCGTGGTGATCCCGTCCGGCTACGGCGCCGCCCTCGGGGGCGAGCGGACCGTCGAGGTGGAGTTCCTCGGAACCATGGACGCGCTCTCCCAGGGGATCCGCGCCCCCATCGAGGCGGCAGTGGCGCACCAGGCGGCGATCGTGACGGCGGCACGCGTGGCCGCCGGCAGCGGGGCCGGCACCTGGGATGCGGCCGTGGCGGTCGCCGAAGCGGCCCTGCCGTCCATCCCCGGGATCCGGGTCCCTGTCACCCGCGTCGGCGGCGAGGGCCTCTTCGCCAACTTCGGGATGTTCACCTTCGGGGCCCAGACGCAGCTGCTCCTCTTCGTCTTCCTCACCTCGATGACCGGCGCCGGCCAGCTGGTGCTGACCAAGACGCTGGGGGTCTCGCGGCGGATGCTCTCCACCCCCACCGCGGTCAGGACCATCGTGCTGGGCGAGACGCTCGGCCGGCTCGCCGTCGCCCTCCTCCAGGCGGCCTATATCGTGGCCGTCTCGTCGCTGGTGTTCGGGGTGGCGTGGGGCGACCCGCTGGCGGCCGGCGCGATCATCCTGGCCTTCTCGCTGGTGGGGGCCGCGGTCGCGATGCTCATCGGCGCCCTCTCCAGCAACGCCGAGCAGGCGTCGTCGCTGGGCGTCTTCGCCGGGCTGGCGCTGGGGGCGCTGGGCGGCTGCATGATCCCGTTCGAGATCATGCCGCAGGTCATGCAGGACGTGGCTCGGTTGATCCCGCACTCCTGGGCGATCCTCGGCCTGCGCAGCCTGGTCCAGCACGGCGGCGGGATCGAGAGTGTCGCTTCGAACATCGCGGTCCTGGCCGGGTTCGCCGCGGTGATCCTGTCGCTGGCGGCCTGGCGCTTCCGCGGCTCGATCGTGCGCTGACCTTCGGTCATCGTGCGCTGAGCCGTTGGCGGGCTAGCCCGCCGGTTCCGGGCCGACCGTCGGAGCCACGATGGGCTCCTGGGTGGGCTGCGGCGTGAACGTGGTGGACGAGACGGCCTGGCCGCCGGTGATCGCGGCGGCGTACGAGACCGTCACCGCGCCGCCATTGCCGATCACCATCGTCACCTCGACCGGGCTCGAGCCCGTGAGCCCCAGTGCGGAGGCCGGGTACGACAGCTTGAGTGTCGTGCCGATCGAGGTGGTCGAGACCGTCTGCGAGGTGATCGGGGAGAGGAGCGGAGCCAGCGGATCCCCGCCAGGCACGGCGCCCTCGGTCAGCACCCAGTCGCCGCCGGGCTGGAGGACCCATGAATCGGGCGGGATCATGCGATAGGTGATGGACGCGCCGCCTGAGTCGACGACCAGCTCGCTGGCGTCCCCCAGGTGTCGGCCCTTGACATGGGCGGCCACCTTGCCGGCGACGGTGACGGTGGTGTCATAGGTGTAGCCGGCGTTGAGGGCCGCGAGCGACGCCGCAAGCCCGGGTCGAGCGCTGCCCACGAGCCCCGCCGAGGCGCCGGAGGCGCCGGCGAGTGGGGCCCGGCTGCCGGTCGGGGCGGCACTGCCGGAGGCCGACGACCCGCAGGCCGATAGCGCCAGCGCGGCCAGCAGCGCGAGGGTCGGAAGACCGGCGCGGATGGCCGCGGCGCCGCCGGATCGGCGGTGCCGCGCATGTCCCATCCGGACCGGGGAAACGCTCAGCGCCTGCCCCCGGAGCCGCTGTTGGAGCCGTTGCCGGACGGGCCATTCCCGCCCTGGTTGCCGGGTCGCGCGGTCCCGTCGGGGCCCGCGTGTCCGTTGCTGCCGCAGGAGCCGGAGCTGCCCTTGGCGGCCACGGTATACGTGCCGTCCTTGTTCTGGTCCAGGGCCACCTGCAGGCCCACGTTGGTCCCCGTGAAGCGCACCTCGAAGCCGTTCTTGATGGCCGCATGGGTGGCCGGCGCGCCCGTCGTGGAGTCGAAGACCGCGGCGGCGCCGGGCCCGACGTGATAGGCGACCGAGACGGGTGTCCCGTCGCACAGCAGGGCCGACCAGGTCCGGGCGCCCGTCAGCTCGGCCAGGGTGCCGGTGAGACGCTGCCGGTCGCGGCCGCTCAGCGTGATCCGCAGGCGGGCCTCGCGGTGCTCGTCGCGGGACGCCTGCACCGTGATGGTGAGCCGCTTGACGAAGCCGTCATGGCCGAACGCGACGCCGGCGCTGGCGACATCGCCCTCGTCGTGCTCGTCGTTCTTCATCGTGATAGCCGTGGCGGTCACGCCCGCCGCCGGGCTGATGGTGCCGATGCTGACGGTCGGCTTGCCCGAGCCGTCGTTGCCGACGGTGTAGGCCACGGTCGACTTGGCGCCGGTCCCAAAGACGTCCGCCGACCAGCCGCCGGTGCCGCTCAGGTCGGCCAGCGTCGGGGCCTTGGCGCTGAGGGACATCCGATCGCCGCGCGCCTTGACGGACACCGTGGTCGTCCCGGCCGTGTTCTCGAACCGGACCCTGGTGGCCTCGGTGGTCGTCTGCGTGAAGTCGCCCGGCGGCGCCAGGGTGACGCCCGAGATGTTGCCGGCCGTGTCGAGGGTGACATCGACGGTCAGCGTGGTGCCCAGGAGCGGCAGGGTGGCGGTCATGCCGCCGGTGTCTGCGATGGGCCCGTTGGTGGTGGCGGCCGCGCTCACCGGGAAGGCGATGAGTGCCGCGAGGACGGCCATCACGGTCATCCCCGCGAGGCGCCGTTCGGTTCGTTCCATCCGATCACGTCCTTTCGATCGACGGCTCGACTCCGGGCAGATTCGCCCGCTCGCCGAACCCCGTTCGACCTCTTGGGGACATCGGAGGGGGGAAGGTTTCACGGCGCGGTCAGCCCGCCGGGTCCGGCGCGACCGCCGGGGCCACGATGGGCTCCTGGGTGGGCTGCGGGGTGAGGACCGTCGTGGAGACGGTCTCCCGCCCGCCCAGGCTGGCCGTGTACGTCACCCAGACCGGGCCGCCGGCGACGATCGTCACGGTCACCGGCACGGGGTTGACCCCAGGCAGGCCCAGCGCGGCAGGCGCATAGGACACCCGCAGGATCCGGCCCGACGGCCCGCCCGGCAGGGCGGTGGCGGCCTGCGGCGCCATGAGCGCGGCCAGCGGGTCGCCACCGGGGACCGTGCCGTCGGCCTCCACCCAATCGCCGCCCGGCTGGCGCACCCAGGATGCGGGTGGCAGCAGGCGATAGGTGATGGACGCGCCGCCGGATTCCACCGCCAGCTCGCTGCCCTCGCCGAAGCGGCGGCCCTTGACATGGGCGGCCACCTGCTGGCCGATCGTCACGGTGGTCTCGAAGGTGTAGCCGGAGCGCAGCGGCTCAAGCGCCGCGACCAGTCGCTCGGTCGCGGAGATCCCCAGGGCGGCGCCGGGCGCGCCCGCGGCTGGCGCGCGGGTGGGGGCCTGGGTGGCCGTGGTGCCGGAGCCGGTCCGGGACGGGCCTGTCGCGCCGCCGCACGCGGCCAGCAGCAGGCCCAGGACGAGGAGGGCAGCCCCGGCGTGGTGCCGGCGCTGCCCCATCCCCATCGCCCGGCCGGGGCCCCGCACGAGTGCGGAGTGCCGGTCGAAGAAGGTCATCCCGTGATCAGCCCTTGCCGCCCCGGGAACCACCGGACCCGTTGCTGCCTGAGCCGTTGCCGGACCCATTGCCGGAGCCGTTGCCGGACCCGCTGTTGCCGCTGGGCCCGCTGCCCGACGGTCGCGTTGGGCCGGTGCCGGCACCGGAGCCGGAGCCCTTCGAGTCATCGTGCCCAGCGTCCTTGCCGCACGAGCCCGAGAACCCGTTGGCCATGACGGTGTACGTGCCGTCCTCGTTGGCCTTGAGGGCGACCTTGACCCCGACGTTGGTCCCGTCGAAGTCGGCCTGGAAGCCGTGGTCGTACTTCCTGGCCGTGGCCGGCGCCCCGGTCGCGCTGTCGTACACGGCGGTGGCGCCGGGCCCAACGTGATAGGTGACCGTGACCGCGGTGCCGTCGCACAGGTGCGCGGACCAGGTGCGCGGGCCGGCCAGCTCGGCGAGCGTGCCGGTGGTGCGCTGGCGGTCCTTGCCGCTGAGCGTGATCTGGAGCCGCGCCTTGCCGCTCTCGCGGTCCACGCTGACGGAGATCGACAGCCGCTTGACGTAGCCCTCGAAGACGAAGGTCGCGCCGCCACTCACGGAGGCGCCGTCCTCGTCGGAATGGCTCCGGGGCGCGACCGGCGTCGCGATGATGCCGGCCGCCGCCGCGATGGCGCCGATCGCCAGCGTGGGCTTCCCGGTCCCGTCGTCGCCAATGGCGTAGGCGACCGTGGACTTGGCGCCCGTCCCGAAGACGTCGGCCCCCCAGCCGCCGCCGCCGCTCACGTCGGCGAGGGCGCCCGAGCTGGCCTTGATCGACATCGTCGAGCCCTTGGCCTTCACGGAGACGGTGGTCGTCCCGGCCGCGTTCTCGAACTTGACCTTGGTGGCTTCCGTCGTCGTCTGCGTGAAGTCGCCTGGCGGGGTGAGCACCACGCCCGAGACGTTGCCGGTCGGGTCCAGCGCGACGTCCACGGTCAGCGTGGTGCCGAACAGCGGCAGCGTGGCGGTCATCCCGCCGGTCTGCGCGATCGGCTCGTTGGTGGTGGCCGCGGCTCCCGCCGGGAACGCGAGGAGCCCGGCCAGGGCCGCCGCGGTCAGGATGCCGGCGAGCCGGGGAACAGTTGGACGCATCAGGGCTCTCCTCGGTGTGGAGCCACCCCGGATGGTCCGGATCAGGGGACGGCGAATCGATGGGCGGCCGGGATGAGTCGTTCGGCCGCTATTCGAACCGTACGTCTGGACGGCCCCCTGGCGGGACGGCGCGGTGGTACCCAACGGGCCGGGCCGATGGTCCAGTCGGGTGGTGCCCCGACGCCGACAGGCTGATCCGGACGGGTGGGCGCCTGTGGGGTCCGGGCCCCGGACCCGGTACCGGTCTGCCCCGCACGGGTGGGCTGTGAGGTCCCGGCGTCCGGCGTCCGGTGGGGCCAGTCAGTCGCGCGGCACGGCCAGTCAGTCGCGCGACGAGGCCCGGACGGCCGACCAGGCAGCCAGTGCGCGCGCCCGGCCATCGGCGTGGTCGACGATGGGCGCCGGGTAGTCGTGCCCGATGCGGCAGCCGCAGGTCGCCTGCTCGGCCGGCGAGAGCGTCCACGGGCGGTGGATCCGCCCGACGGGGACGCGGGCCAGCTCCGGGACCCAGCGACGGACGTAGGCACCGTCGGGGTCGAACCGCTCCCCCTGCAGGGTGGGGTTGAAGACCCGGAACCAGGGCTGCGCGTCCGCCCCGGTCGACGCCGACCACTGCCAGCCGCCGTTGTTGGCGGCCGGGTCCCCGTCCACCAGGTGCGCCATGAAGTGGGCCTCGCCAATCCGCCAGTCCACGAACAGGTCCTTGGCCAGGAAGCTCGCCACGATCATCCGCGCGCGGTTGTGCATCCAGCCGGTGGCCAGCAGCTGGCGCATGGCCGCATCCACGATGGGGTAGCCGGTCTGCCCCGCCCGCCAGGCCGCGATCTCGTCCGGGACGCTCCGCCAGGCGAGGCCGGCGGCGCGGGGGTCGAAGGGGTCGCGGGCCAGGTGCGGCTCCCACCAGAGCAGGTGGGCGTAGAAGTCGCGCCACGCCAGCTCGGACGTGAAGACGGCGGGCTGCACTTCGGCGTGGGTCACCGCGCGGACCAGCACCTCGAGCGGCGACAGCGTGCCCCAGCGCAGGTCCGCCGAGAGCCGCGACGTCCCGTCCTCGCCCACCAGGTTTCGACGCCCGGCATAGCCGTCCAGTCCGGTGGGGCCCGGGTCCAGCCAGCGCGCCAGTCGCTGGCGCGCGGCGGCCTCGCCGGGAGCGGGCAGGAGCGACGGCTGGGCGGTGGGGATTGGCGCGAGCTCCGGCGTTGCCGGCTGGAGCGCCCACGCTTCGCCCTCCGGCCAGGTCGAGGGGAACGGCACGTGCGCCGGGGCGGGCGCGAGATCCCGGATGGTGGCTGCTTCCCACGTCCGACGGAACGGCGTGAAGACCGCGTAGCGCCCGCCGGTCCTTGTCCGAATGGCCTCGGGTTCGCGGATCAGGACGCCCGGGTGCTCCACCAGGCGCCTGCCCGTCGCGGCCAGCGTCTGCGCCACGGCACGATCCCGTCTCCGCCCGTACGGGGCGTAGTCGCGGGAGACGTGCACCTCCTCGGCCCCGAACGCTCGGGCCACCGCCGGGACCAGGTCCGCCGGGCGGCCGCGCAGCACCAGGAGTCGCCCGCCGCGGGCCTCCAGCGCGGCCCCCAGGTCACGCAGGCAGCCGGCCAGGAACCACGCCCGGTTCGGAGATGCCCAGCGCCCGGCCAGCAGCGCCTCGTCCAGGACGTACAGCGGCACCACCGATCGGCCACCCGCGAGGGCAGCAGTCAGCGCGGGGTGGTCATGCAGCCGGAGGTCGCGCCGGAGCCAGAGGATGGAGGGCGCCCGGGTCGATGTCGAAGACGTGAGGTCCACCGGGGCATCATCGGTGAACGCCGGCATTCGTGGCTGCGCCCGCCGCCACGTTCGTTGCCGCCGGCTCCGTCATCGCGGGCTCCGTCGCCGGCGCGAGGAGTAGGATCTGGGCCACCTCGAGCCTTCCCACCCAGCCCCCTGGAGACCGACCCATGCCCCGCGAGTACATCCCCGGCACCTGGGAGACCAACCGCTCGTTCTCGCCGGCCGTCATCACCACGGGTGGGCGAATGGCCTTCCTGGCCGGCGTCGGCCACACCGTGGACGAGCAGGGCAACACCATCCGCGACTTTGCCGGCCAGGTCCACGCGACCTTCAAGGAGATCGCGCGGATCATGGACCGCTTCGGCGGAAGCCTGTCCGATGTCGCCACCATGACGATCTACGTCGCGGACCCGCGCTACGGGAACGAGTTCGTGGAGATCCGCAAGGAGTACTTCCCGGACGGCTATCCAGCCAGCACGCTGATCACCGTGGCCGGCTTCGCCCGGCCGGAGATGCTCCTCGAGGTCACCTGCACGGCCGTCCTGGGCGACGAGTAGCCCGGCGGAGTGGAGCGACCCGGAGTGCCGGCCTCCGCCTCCCCGGGAATCCGACAGCGGGCGCCGATGGGCACCCGCTGTCGCCGAGATCGCGCAGGCCCGCACAGCGCGGGCACGACGTTCAGGCCTGGGTCGTGAACCAGACCGTCGGCGCCGAAGCGACACCCGCGTCGTGCATCGCCGCCTTGAGTTCCGGGCTGCCGGCGAACGCCTGGGCGGCTTCGACCGTCGCGAACTCATGGGTGACCGTGATGTCGTTCGCGTTGTCCGCCGCCTGGTAGACCGCCTTGCCGGTCACGCCCATGGCCGCCTGCGTCGTGGCGAACGCGTCAAAGATGCGGCGCCATGCGGCATAGTCGGCGACCGTGTGTCGGACGAACATCGTGGCCATCGGGGGTCTCCTGGATCATTCAGGCCGCGGCGGGGACGTCTCGCCGGTCTGATCGAATGATCATGCTGGGACAGTAGATGCAACCGCAGAGACTGTCAAGACAGTAGTTGTCAGGACAGCGAGAACTGGCTACGCTGTTTCCGTGCACGACAACGACCAACCGCCCGCCACCGACCCGCCCCAGGCGGCCGACGAGACCTGGTTTGACGCCTGGCGCGGCGTCCTGTTCGCCAGCGCGCGCGCCCTCAGGGTCGCCGACCAGGACATGGTGGAGCACGACGGCTTCCCGCTGACGTGGCTCGACGTGCTCGCCCAGCTGGCCGACGCGGGTCCAGCCGGCTTGCGCATGCAGGAGCTGGAGGAGGTCGCGCTGTTCACCCGCGGCGGGTTGACGCGCCTGGTGGACCGAATCGAGGCCGCCGGCCTGGTCCGGCGCGAGCCGGTGCCCGGCGATCGGCGCGGTGTCCTGGTCGTGCTGACGGGCGATGGCCGGCAACGGCACGACGCGGCGTTTGCTCGGCACCGCGAGGTCATCGAGCGGGAATTTGGCCGGCGCCTGACGCCCGCCCAGCATCGTGCGATCTCGGACGCGCTCTGGCCGTTCTGGCATGGGGACGGCGCCGCGACCGGCGAGTAGCGAGGGCTCCCTCCGGCCCGTGAGCGGAGCGACCCGCCTCAGCCGGCGTAGCGCACCACGTCGGCGAGCCCGTCAAACCCGCGGTCGAAGGTGAGAATCCGGCTCACGCCGCGCCGGCGCGCGATGGCCAGGTGGATCGCGTCGCGCGCTGAGAGCCGGGTGGAGAGGACGATCCGGCGCGCCCGGTCGGCGTCCGCCCGCTCCACGGGGAAGACCTCGTCCACGATCTCGAGCAGCACCGCCGTCGCCGGCTCGATCGCGTCGCGGCGGTCGATGGCCACGTAGCGATGGAGGATCTCCTGGAGGACCTCGGCGTCCGTCACCAGCGGTTCGCCATCCGCGACGGCCCGCTCCAGGAGCTGCCTGGCGACGGCCTTGTTGGGGTGGTCTGCGCCCACGAGGTACATCGGCACGTTGGAGTCGATGAAGATCACCCGGCCGCGCCCTCGCCGTACCCGCGCTCGATCTCCGCCAGCAGGTCCGCAATCTCGCCGCTCGGGTAGCGGCCTTGGCGCGCGCCAGGCTCCGTCCGGGCCGTGCCGCCCGCCGACCTAGCCCAGCGCGGCCTTGGCGCGCGCCTCGAATGCCTCCCGGACCGTGGGATTGCAGACGCCCACCGCGGGCAGCCGACCCTCGAGCATGTCCACCAGGTTGTGTGCCGCCTGCGTCAGCGTCCGCTCCCGCGTCCGGATCGTGGACCCGGCGTGGTGCGGCGTGATGATGAGGTTGTCCACGTCGTACAGCGGGCTCTCGGCGCCCAGCGGCTCCGGGTCCGAGACATCCACCGCGGCACCCGCCAGCTGGCCGCTGCGCAGCGCCTCGATCATCGCGTCCTGGTCCACCAACTGCGCGCGGGCGGTGTTGACCAGGCGGGCGCCCCGCTTGAACCGGGCGAACCGCTCAGCGTTGAACATCCCCGTGGTCTCAGGTGTGACGACCATGTGGAGGGAGACCACGTCCGACTGGCCCAGCATCTCGTCCAGCTCGTCGATCTTGGTGGCACCCGCAAGCGCGGCCCGCTCGGCCGACAGGTAGGGGTCGTACGCCAGCACGCGCATCCCCAGCGCCGCAGCGCGCTTCCCCACCAGCTGCCCGACGTTGCCGAAGCCCACCATGCCGATGGTGCTGCCCTCGATGTCGCCGCCGATGTAGCGCCGGGCCTGGTTCCAGTTGCCGGTCCGGACGAGGCGGTCCAGCTGCGGGATGTGGCGGAGGATGGCGAGCATGAGCGCGATGGTGTGCTCCGCGACGCCCAGGGAGTTGGCGCCGGGCGTGTTGGCGACCAGCACGCCGGCCTCCGTCGCGGCGTCCATGTCGATCGTCTCGATGCCCACGCCGTACTTCGCGAGGACGCGGAGTCGTGGCTGGGACGCCTCGATCACCGAGCGTGGGACCTTCTCGAAGGCGGTCAGGAGCGCGCCATCGCAGCCGGCGAGGATGGGCCCAAGCTCGGCTGCCGTGTACACGCGCTCGGGCTCCACGACGATCTCCGCCTTGTCCTCCAGGATGGGGCGGGCAAACTCCCAGAAGGGCCACATCGTGCCGGCGAAGTAGACGCGGGGCTTGGCCATCGGTGGTCCTCCGGGTGGGTTCTGGTCCGGGTGTAGCGGCGGGTCGTGCGGGAGATCGGCGCTCAGTGGCCGCCCCGGCGCTGGAACAGGCGCCGGGTCTCGCGATGGGAGATCCGCCAGCCCTCGGGCGTGCGGACGAAGCGGTCGTGCCACTCGCCCAGGCTGAACGGCTCGTCGAACGGGAGCGGGAACGCGGGATCTGGGACGCCCGGGTCGTGGTGATAGGCCACGTAGTACGTGACGCCCTCGGCGTGATCCGGGTCCAGGATGGTGATCAGCGAGTTGGCGCTCATGTGGCGCGTCACCTGGGTCGCCGGGAGCAGCGAGTAGGAGGCCGCCACGGCCGCGCGACCCTGCCAGGCCTTGCCGCCCCGGCGCCACACGCCGTCCTCGGCGAACTGTGCCGCCGCCTCGTCCAGCCGGAGATGGTCGCCGTGCTGTGCGACCGCCATCACCAGGTTGCGGCAGTCGTGCTCGATCCGTCGTTGCTCGTCCGCGTCCACCCGCGGTCCCTCCGCTGCTGTTGTCCATGCCCCGGGGGGCGGTCGGGCGCCGGCCGGACCGCCAATGGCAGTGTACGCAACGGCGCGGACCCCCTGACCCCGGGGACGCCGCCTAGAGCGTGCCGATGAGGACCGGCGTGGCCGGCCCGCTCTCGGAGACCAGGCTGACCCCATACCGGGCGCCGGGCCCGATCGCTTCGGACCACTGGTACATCGAGCCAACCCAGTAGCCCGTGGAGCCCGCGTACGACATGGCGCCCATGGGGGTCCTGGTGCCGTTGACCTCCACCCAGCACCGATAGGCCTGTCCGTCGCCGGGGGCGGGGAGGCCGGTGGTGACCACGACGATCTCCGCCGCCGACCAGGCCATGGTGCCGGCCGGCGTGCCGTCGGCCGTGCGCAGGGTCAACGTCCAGTGCTGCTGCGCGGCCAGGACGCGATCGAACGTGGCGGCGACGGCCTCCAGGCGGGCGGTCTCGGCGCGCAGGCGGGTCACCTCGCCGCTCCCGGACAGCCCCACGGATCCGCCGACGAGCGCGACCACGATGGCCGCCGCCGCGACCAGCCAGGCGACGCCGGCGCCCGGGCGGAGTCGCCGGCCGAGGCGCACCGCGGTCGATCGCGTTCCCCTGGTCGCCGCGGGTAGGGGCCGGCTGGAATTGCCCTGGACGGCATCGGCGCGGGCGGCCGCGTGGACCGCATCCAGCGTCCGGGCACGCAGCGACGCAGGGGCCCGGATCTCGTCGATGGGGTCCGATCCGCGAACCGCCGGCCCCACCTCCGCCCAGGTTCGGCGCCAGCCCGCCAGGTCGACGGCGCACCGGCCGCAGCCCGAAAGATGCTCCCGCAGCGCGACCGCGTCGGGCGAGGGATCACCCTCCAGCCGCGCCAGGCGACCGGGATCCAGCGCCAGGTCGGAGAGTCGCTCGTGGGCCTCAGCGTGCTGCATCCATGCCTCCAGCGTCCGGGACGGCCCGGCGAGTCGTCAGCAGGATCACATCATCGTCCGCGTCGCCAAGCCCCGGGACCCCTTCGAGGGCCGTCCGCAGCGTCGCGAGTGCGCGGCGCGTCCGAGACTTGACCGTCCCGAGGGGCCAGCCCAGTCGGGCCGCGATCTCCACCTGGCTGAGCTGCTCGTCGTACGCCAGCTCAAGGGCGCGGCGCTCGTCCGGCGGCATCGCCGAGAGGGCGGTCCGCACCACCGCCCGGGACCACTCCCGGGTTGCCGCCTCCTCCGGATCCGGGGAGGCCGGCGTGTCGGCGGACGCCCGAAGCGCGCCAGGGGTTCGACTGGAGCCGCCCTCGGGCCAGCCCCGGTCCTCGTCGAGGCCCGCCATGCCCAGGGTGGATGGGCGACGGGCGGCCGATCGGAGCCGGTCGATGGCGCGGTTCCGGGCGATGCGGAGCAGCCAGCCGGGCAGGCTGCCGGCCGCGGGATCAAAGCCGCCGGCCCCACGCCACGCCGCGAGGAAGGTGTCCTGGGCGACTTCCTCCGCCAGTTGGCGGTCGCCCAGGAAGCGCACGACAGAGCCGTAGATCGTGTCCATGTAGCGGTCGTAGACGGAGGCGAGGGCGGCCTCGTCCCCGGCCGACACCCGGGCCATGAGCTCGGGATCGGCCAGGGACGAGTGATCCGAGTCGTTCGCGGGGGTCACGCTCGACTGGGTCCGGAGCGGGGCCAGCTGGACGTCATGTCCAGATAGTTGCTCCGACCACCCTCCTCCCGTCAAGGGAAAGGCTAGTTTCCGACCGTGATGGTCGCGGTCATGCTCGGGTGGATGGTGCAGGCGTAGGCGAATGTGCCCGCCGTGGCGAAGGTCTGCGAGAACGTCTTGCCCGCGTCGATGTTCTTGCTGTCGAACGACTTGTCGTTCGCGGTGACGGTGTGCGGCGCGCTGTCGTTGTTCGTCCACTTCACGGTGGTGCCCACGGCCACCTTGAGGGTGGTCGGCGCGAAGGCGAAGTTCGCGATCGTGACCGCGTTGGCCGCCGCGGCCGGGCTGGCCGCCGGGGAGGCCGCCGGGGTGTCCTGGGCGATGCCACCCTTGATGGCGCCGCTGGACGCGGTCGCGCCGACCGGGAGCAGGAACCAGGTGCCGTTGAGGGCCTGCCCGCCGAAGTCGCCGGCCTTCACGTCCTTGACGTAGTAGTAGAGCGGGATGCCGTTGTAGGTGACCTGCGTGGTGGCGTCGTCACGCTTGATGGTGGCGAGCGTGCCCGTCACGCCGGTGCCGGCCGTCGGGGCGTCGGAGCCGGTGACGAGGAGCGGCGGCCAGTTGGCGATCACGCCCGCGGAGGCCGTCGACTTGTCCTTGCTGTCCTTGGTCCACAGGTAGAGGCTCTTGCCCTGGGCGCCGGTCAGGTAGCCGCCCAGCTTGACGTCCTGGGCCAGGTTGACCAGGCCCGTGACCGGGGTGGCCGTGGGGGCCGCCGTCGGAACGGCGGTCGGCGCCGCGGTGGGGGCGGCGGTCGGCGCAGGGGTGGCCGCGCTGCTGCAGGCTGCCAGCACAAGGGCCAGGGCTCCGGCCATGGCGCCGAGCTGCAGGCCGTTGGTTCGTGGGTGGGAACGCGTCATGGACTGGGACTCCTCCTCGTGGCCCGGCAGGCCACCTGGGAGTCATTACGCCGGATCCGGCCGGGCGGATCACGGACCCCCCGCATCCTTGTGCACCGGCCTGCCCGGTGCTTGGCCGGGCGCTCCCGCGCGAATCCCCGCGAGTGACAACCCGCCGGGGATCTGCTCTCCTATGGCCCGTCGCGGCCGCGCGTCCCAGTCGGCCGCCGTGGGGGAGAAGTTCGTTGAACGTCGGCGTCTTCGTGTTCCAGTGGCTCCACGTGATCTTCGCGATCTTCTGGTTCGGATCGTCGATGGCGATGAACTTCATCTTCATCCCGGCGCTCAACCGCCTGCCGCTGGACAAGCAGCGCGAGATCGGCAGCCACCTGGGCGCGGTCGCCGAACGGGTCCTGAACGTCGTCGGGCCGGTCGTGATCGTGCTGGGGGTCATCCGGGGCACCGTCTTTGGGCCCATCCAGTCCCTCGACGCGCTGACGTCGACCTACGGCGTCACCTGGCTGATTGCCCTGATCGCGGCGCTTGCGACCTACCTGTGGGCCAAGGTCCAGATTGAGCCCGCACTGGCCCGCATGAACGCGATCCCCATCGACCAGGCGCTGGATGCCGACGGCCGGCCCTCGCCCGCGATGCTCGCGGCGATCGGGGTGGTGAAGCGCAACGCCATGCTGGAGCTGCTGGGCTTCCTGGTGGTCTTCACCTGCATGATGCTGCTGCGCTTCGGGTACTGATCGGGGACCCGCCGGCGTGACGGTGCGGGCCCCTGGGGCGCCGAGCCCGGACCCCGCCTATGTGACGGCGGCCCGTTCGCGGAAGCGCGGCGCGTCCCAGGCCCGCGCCTCCAGCACGTCGCGGAGCGCCTCCACCGCGTCCCAGGTGTCGGCGAAGCCCAGGTAGAGCGGGGTGAACCCGAAGCGCAGGATGCGCGGCTCGCGGTAGTCGCCGATGACGCCGCGCTCCACCAGCGCCCGCATCACCGCGTAGCCCTCGGGGTGCTCCAGGCTCACCTGGCTGCCGCGCCGCGCGTGCTCGCGCGGCGTCACCAGCGTCAGCGGATGGCCGGCGCAGCGCTCCTCCACCAGCTGGATGAACAGGTCGGTCAGCGCCAGGGACTTGGCGCGCAGGGTGGCCATGTCGGTCCGCAGGAACGGATCCAGCCCGCACTCCACCAGCGCCAGCGAGACGATCGGCTGCGTCCCGGTCAGGAAGCGCCGGATCCCGGGCGCGCCACGGAATGCCGGCTCCATGGCGAATGGCGCGGCGTGGCCCCACCAGCCGGAGAGCGGCTGTGGCCGGTCCTGGAAGCGCGCCGGCACCCAGGCGAAGGCGGGCGCCCCCGGACCGGCGTTGAGGAACTTGTAGGTGCATCCCAGCGCGAAGTCCGCGTCGGCGCCCCGGACGTCCACGGGCACCGCCCCGGCCGAGTGAGCGAGGTCCCAGATGGCGAGCGCGCCGCGCTCGTGGGCGAGCGCCGTCAGGGACGGCATGTCCAGCAGCTCGCCGGTCCGGTAGTTGACCTGGGTGAGGAGGAGCACCGCCGTGTCCGCGCCCACCGCCTCGGCAATCTCGTCCGGGCTGTCCACCAGCCGCAGGGCGTAGCCGCCGCCCAGCTGGCGGAGCAGGCCCTCCACGATGTACAGGTCCGTCGGGAAGTTGCGCCGCTCCGAGACCACCACCCGGCGGGCCGGGTCGCGCTCCGCCTGGACGGCCAGGGCCACGGACAGGAGCTTGTACAGGTTGACGCTGATGTTGTCCGTGACGACGACCTCGCCCGGGCCCGCCCCGATGAGCGGCGCCAGCTTGTCACCCAGGCGGACCGAGAGCTCCCACCAGCCAGCGTCGTTCCAGCTCCGGATCAGGCCGCGGCCCCACTCCACCTCCACCACCTGGGCGGCCCGCGCCGCCGCCGCCCTTGGCCGCGCGCCCAGGGAGTTGCCGTCGAGGTAGACGATCCCTTCGGGGAGGGCGAACTCGTCGCGGAGGTGGCGGATGGGATCGCTCGCATCGAGCGCCACGCACGCGGATCGGGAAAGGGCCGGCATCGGCGCTCCTGGCTGTGGCCGGGATTGGCTGGGGCGAGCTGATGGTAGGGGTTTGCCCGGGGGCTGCTCAACCCTCAGGGCGTGGTGTCGAGGAAGGTGAGGGTCCCCGTCGCCAGGATCGGGACCGCGCCGATCGCGGCCATGAGCACCGCGTACGTCACGTCCTTCGAGCTGCGGGTTGGCAGGCCGGACGGTGTGGCGCCGAGCGCGTAGATGACGACGGTGTACTCGTGCGTGCCCGAGCCCTGCGAGCAGGGCGAGGAGTAGGAGATAGCCGCCCCGTCCTTGTTGGCGCCCAGGAACCATGGCCCGGCCGCCGCCCCGCCGTGGGGGATCGACGTGACCGACGGCGGGATGCCCCACAGGAGCAGGTACGAGCTCACCCGCGTGGTATCGCCCGGGAATGGGTAGTGGTGCATCTCGATGGCCAGCGAGACGGCCCCGGCCGGGACCCCCGACCACGCGAGCGGGATGGAGGCCTCCACGCCGTTGATCCTGGGCTCGCATCGGTAGGTGGTCAGCAGTCGCCCAGCCTGGACGGCCGGGCTCGACAGCGTGATGGTCGCGGGGCCGGTCGCGAGCGTCGCCGCCACCGAGCCGGAGCCGGGCGGCGTCGTGGCCGGGGGCCCCGATGGCGCCACAGCCGCGGTCCGCCCGGCCGACGATGCCACGGCCGTCGACCCTGGCTGGCTCGGTGACGAACCCGAACAGCCGCCGCCGGCCCCCAGGAGGAGGAGGCCGGCGAGCAGCAGACGGGAGACGGTTCGCGCGCCCATGGGACCTACTTGAAGAGGAAGTCCGTGTTGGGGATGGCCGGCATCGGGACCGGCTGCGAGTAGAGGTAGGCGCCGGTGGGGAGCGCCAGCGTTCCCAGCAGCTGCGTTCGAAGCGCGGCGAGCGCCGTCTTCTGCGCCGCCGTCAGGCTGCGGCCCACGGCCGCGAAGGCGACCGCGTAGTCGTAGACGATCTTGCCGTCCGATTCGCCGTAGGTCGTCATGAGCGACGCAACGGTGGCCGCGTCCGGGGATGCGCCCGTGAGCAGCTTCCGCAGCTCCACCGAGACGGCCCGCCGCGTCTCCACGATGGTCGCCATGGTGGTCTTCTGTGCCGGCACCAGGGCGCTGACCTTGGCGGCCTGCGTGGCGTCGAGCGTCGACAGCAGGGCCGCTCCCAGGTCGCCCGTGATCGCGGTGCCGATGTTGTAGCCAGGGTTGCCCACCGCGGGTGCGTCCTTCAGGTAGAACGAGCCAAAGTACGTGCCGTGCCGTTCCGGGCAGAAGTACGTGTCTGCCTCGACCCCACCGGCGTACCAGCTGAACAGGTCCCCGGCGTAGGTCATGACATTCTCCTTGACGTCCCGCGTGAGGCTGGTGACGTCGGCGGGCTCCGCCGAGACGGGCCACGTCGTCATGCCCTTGCCCACCATCGCGTCAAGCGCCGCCTTCTGGGTGGAGGTCAGGCCGGCGAGGATGGGCCCCATGACCTTGGCGCGCTCCAGGCTGATCTGCCCGTCGAGCGCGTAGAGCGAGGCCGAGAACGCCTTGACCGCCGTCTCGCTGAGCCCGGTGGTACCGGTCGGGAGGTCGCCCTCCAGGAGCCGCCGGAACGCCTTCATCAGCACGAACCGCTTGTAGCCGTAGTCCTGGATCGAGGTGACCTGGGCCTTCGCCAGCGTGATCAGCTGCTGGCGCTGCGCCGTCGTCAGGATGGCCAGCATGTCGATCGAGGCCCGGGTCAGGAAGTCCGTGTTGTGGCCCTGCTCGCTGGGGTCGTTGTCGCGGAGGTACTGGAAGCCCCAGAAGTCGGCCACCTTGCCGGGCGGGAAGAACGAATCGGCGCCCAGGCTGCCGGTCAGGAAGCCCAGGACGTCGAAGGCGATCGTGTTCTCCTGGGCCCGATCCGAGATGGCCTGCTCGATGGTGTACTGGGGCCCGCTGCCGGGCTGCTGGGGCCCGCCGGGACCAGGCGACCCGGCGGGGGCGCGCGACCCGGCAGGGGCGGGGGTGGCCGCTCCCGGGGCGGCGCTGCCGCCAGGCGCGCCGGGTGATGCAGACGGCAGCGGAGTGCCGGCGCAGCCGGCGAGGATGGTGATCATCAGCCCGGCCCGGAGCAGGACCGACAGGTTCGTGCGCTCCATGTCCGTGTCTCCCGTGTCGCGATCATCCGGACGCAGGTCTCACGATGGGGTGCCGGGGTTACCGCGCGGTGGCTCGCCGGTTACAGGAGGACCGGCGAGCGTGGTGCCCCGCCTGCTGCCTGCCGCGTCCCGCGGCGCGGTCAGATGGTGTAGCTGATGTCGACGGCGCCGTTGCGGCGGCCCGTCCGCTCGTCCGCCGGCAGGTAGGCGCGGACGTAGTCCACCCGGACCGTTGCCGGCGAGACCGTGATGCGCAGGTGGCCGGAGCTGCCGCGAACGTCGCCCGACGTGTAGCCGTAGTCCGCGGCCATCTGCGTGTTGTCGTAGCGCGCCATGCTGGGCTGCGGGCACTCCTGGTAGGTGATGCCGTCCAGCTGCTGGCGCACGTAGACGTGGTCATGGCCATGGAAGACCGCGCGGACGCCGTTGTCCACCAGCAGGCGGTGGATCGGGGCGCCCCAGCCTGGTCGCCGGGCGTCGAAGGCCCACGTCCCGTCCGGGTCGCGGCCACCCCACTCGTAGAGCTGGGCCGCATCGATCCCGCCGCGGCCGTCCTTGTCGCGGCCGCCCACCAGCTGGTGGGTGAAGATCAGCTTGTGCTTCGCCCGGCTGGCCTCCAGCGTCCGGCGCAGCCAGCGGTGTTGCTCGAGTCCCAGCGTCCAGCCCCAGCAGGCACCGGCCACGGTGCCCGGCTTGGGTCGCGTGTACCAGTACGGGTCCAGCGCGACCAGGAGCGCGTCGCCCCACGTGAACGCGTAGTACCCGTCACGAACCCCGACCAGCGGCTCAACGGCGCTGCTGCCGGAGTAGAAGCCGCCGGGCACCGGGTTGGGGTAGTGGCGCCGCCGCGTGGCGGTGCACCAGGTCGCCAGGTTGCGCTCAGTGCCGTCCAGCAGCCAGCCCAGCTCTCCCTCGTGGTTGCCGTTGACCAGGAAGAGCGGTGCGTCGCCGCCGACCACGGCGAGGTGGGGCCGCATGTCGACGTAGGTGCCGACCACGTCGTCCAGGGTCCTGGCCTGCAGCTTCTCGGTCATGAAGGTGTCGCCCAGGTTCACGTGGAAGTCGGGCCGGTCGGCGGCCGCGTTCGCGTAGGCGATCTCCAGCAGGGCCGAGCTGGTGTTCGGGTCGCCGTTGTGCGGGTCGGAATCCAGGGTGAACGTGAACGTGCTGCCCGCCGGCCGCTGGGTGACGAAGGATCGTTCGAGGCCGGCCCCGTTGCCGTCGCGGACGCGCCAGTAGCAGCGCCTGTCGGGCGCCAGCCCCGTGATCTCGATCTGGACGGGCACCCCAGCGGAGGCGCGGATGGGCGTGGTCTGCGTGGTATAGGCGCCCGGCGCCGTCCCGTGCTCCACCAGCACGTCGCCGTCGTGGGCGGGCAGGAGGCTGACCGTGGCGGACCGATCGGTGGGGCGGCCCACGATCTCCAGGAACGTCGAACGAGGCGTAGTCGCGTCGGCACTGCCCGAAGGCGCCGGGCCGGCCGGCGTGGCGCTGCGGCCGGGCGTGCCCGTTGCCGGGGTGGTGCCGGCCGGACCGCGGGAGCCGGGCGAGCCGCTGGGGCCGAGACCGCACGCGGCCAGCACGGCGCCGCACCCCGCCAGCACGGCGCCGCGCAGCAGGTCGCGCCGCGAGATCCTGGCCGGGTGGCGCGGGTCGCGGCTGGCGGGCGGAGCGCCCCGGGTCTCCACCTAGCGGACCGTGTAGGTCGCCGCGACCTCGTCGGGCCGGTCCAGCCAGGAGCGGACGTACTCGACCGTCACGCCGTCGGGCGCCACCCGCACCCGGAGGCGACCGCTGCCCGGCAGCTTGTCGCCGGTTCGATAGGCGTCCTCGTTGAACCACGAGTACGTGGAGTCGCCCGGGACCGGGAGGCTCTGGTAGACGACGCCGTCCAGCTCCTGCCGCACGTAGATGTGGTCGTGGCCCTGGAAGAAGATGGTCACCCCGGTGTCCACGAAGACCCGGTGGATCGTCTTGTCCCAGCCCGGGCGCCGGGCCGCCAGGTTCTTCGCGTCGCCCCACTCGAAGCCGTTCGCCAGCTCGATCCCGCCCCGCCCGGTCCCCAGGACGTGGTGGGCGAACACGAACTTGTGCTTCGCGCGGCTGGACTCCAGCGTCCGCCGGAGCCAGCGGTACTGTGCCTCGCCCAGGGTGATGTCCCACGCGTCCCGCTGCGGCTTCTGCGGGCGGCCCGCCGCGAACGGGTTGTCCACGACGGCGTCGGAGTGCCAGTAGAAGTCGATCACCGCGAAGAGGGCGTCGCCCCACGTGAAGGCGAAGTAGTCGCGCAGCGGGCCGATGGAGGGCACGGCCTCCTCGTCGCCGGAGTAGAACCCATCGGGCGCGGGCTGCGGGTAGTTGGTGTTGCGGGCCGTCTGCGCCCAGACCGCCACGTTGTTGGGGGTGCCGTCCAGGTTGACCAGCGCGGCCTGCTCGTGGTTGCCGTTGACCAGGAAGAGGGGCGCCCCCACGGCGCCCAGCCAGTGGCGCTGGGTGACGTACAGGTCCCGGACCGTGGCCAGGTTCACCGCCTTGAGCTGATCGACGCTGAAGTCGTCGCCGATCGCCAGGTAGAAGTCCGGGGCGTCGAGAGCGGCGCCGCGCAGCGTGCGCGCGTACAGGTCCGCATCGAACATCTTGCCGACGCGCTCCGGGTGCGAGTCGCCCTGGACCTCGAACAGGAAGGTGGACCCGGCCGTGCGTTGCGTCACGAAGGCATGCTCCGGGCCGGTGGTGGCGCCGTCGCGGACCCGCCACCAGTAGCGCGTGTTGGGGGCCAGGCCGTCGATCAGGATCTCCGCCGGGATGCCGGCGGCGGCGTTCCTCGCCGCGGTCCGGGCCGTGTACGCCCCGGGCGCCGTGCCGTACTCCACGACGATGTCGCCCGCCTTGGCGGGGAGCACATTGGCGGTGATCGACCGGTCGGTGGGGCGGCCCAGGACCTCCAGGAATGCCGCACTGGGGGCGTTCGCGGCGCCGGGAGCCGGTGTCGCCGCAGGGGCGCCGGACGAGATCGGCGTGCCACCGGCCGGCGGCGAGCCCCCGACCGGGGCCGGGCCGGATGGCCGGGGCGTCTCGGAGCGGCCCAGCCCGCACGCGCCCAGCACCACGCTCACCGCGCCGAGCAGCCCCGCCTGCAGCAGCTGGCGTCGGGAGAGTGTGGCCACGCAACCTCCTCGCTGTGATTGGCTGCCCCGGGCGAGCGCCCGCGCGGGCTGCTGTCGGCAGCATGGTCACACGACGTTACTCCCGCATTCCGCCGAGGTTTCGATCCCGTAGCCGGGGTGGAACCGCGTGGCAACCGGTCGCGCTCAGCCTGTGACCATGCACCTGCCCAGGATCCCCCGCGGGCCCGCCGTCGAGGCATCGGCGCCTCCCGCTGTCCCGGGCTCGGCTGCTACTGTCCGTGGCGTGAATGCCGATGTCCGGATCCTGGTCATCGAGGATGACCCCGCCGTCGCCGAGGCGCTGGTCGAGGGGATCGGGAGCGATGGCTATCGCGTCCACCGAGAGGCCACGGCGGCCGGGGGCATGCGCGCCGCGCGGACCCAGCACCCGCAGCTGATCGTCCTGGATGTCCGCCTGCCCGATGGCTCCGGCTACGACGTCTGCCGCGAGCTCCGCCGGGCCGGGCTGCACCAGCCCATCCTGATGCTGACGGTCCAGGGCGACGAGGTGGACCAGGTGCTCGGCCTGGAGGCCGGCGCGGACGACTACATCCTCAAGCCCTACCGCCTGCGGGAGCTGCTCGCTCGCATCCGTGCCCAGCTGCGACGGGCCTACGGTGATCTCGCGACGGGCGCGGCGGATCTCCTGTACGCGGGCGACCTCGTCATCGATCGCGGCGCCGCGCGGGTCACCCGCGAGGGTCGCGCCATCGAGCTCACGCCGACCGAGCTCCGGCTCCTGGTGTACCTGGCCCAGCATCCCGGCCAGGTGCTGAGCAGGGATCAGCTGCTCGAGCACGTCTGGGGCTATGGCGCCGACCTGATCGACGAGAAGACCGTCAACGTCCACGTCCGCCGTCTCAGGACCAAGATCGAGGCGGACCCCGACAACCCCACCATCGTGCAGACCGTCACGGGGCTCGGCTACCGGCTGGGCGGCGGATGACGTCGCGGGCCCCCGCATCGGAGCCGCCCCGGCCTCCAGCGTCGGGGCGACCGCGGCCCCTGGCATCGGGCCCGTCGCTGCGTCGGCGGCTCTCGGTCAGCTTCGCGGCCATCACCGTCCTGGGGGCGCTGGTCATCGGGCTCGTCCTGCTCCCCATCCTGGCGAGCCACTACGCGACGGCGGAGCGGACCTACCTTGAGGGCGCCGCCGAGCGCGCCGTCCGGGACCTGAGCACGGTGAGCTGGAAGGACCGTCCGCTCCTGGAGGCGGCCGCCCAGCAGCTGGCGGTCCTTGCCCAGGCGCGAGTTCGCATCATCGACGCGGGTGGCGCGGTCCTCGCCGACGTGCGTGCCCCGGCCGCCGTGGAGCCGCCGCCTGCCGCCCAGCCCCTTCCCAACCCGCTGGGCGTCAGCCTGCTCGGCGACAGCCCCAGCCCGGCGTCGCTGCCGCGCTCCGGCCAGACGGTGTCGCGGCCCGTCAACAAGCCGGACAAGGTTGGCGGCACCCTCCTCGGGACGGTCGAGCTCTCGGAGGCACCCGCGTATGAGCAGGTGGCGCTCCTGAATGTCGCCGTCGCGTGGGGGCTGGCCAGCCTGCTCGGGGTCCTGGTAGCGGCGATTGCCGGCGCGCTGCTCAGCGCGCGCATCACGCGCCCGCTCGTCCTTCTGACGGGCGCCACCGACCGGATGGCCGGCGGCGATCTGTCCGTCCGGGCGGCCGTGGAAGGGAACGATGAGCTGGGCCGGCTGGGGGCCTCGTTCAACGCGATGGCGGCGCGGGTCGAGGAGACCGTCAGCTCGCTCCGTCGCTTCGTGGCAGACGCGGCCCACGAGATCGGGACCCCGCTGACGGCGCTCCAGGCGGACCTGGATCTCGCCGAGGCGCACGCGAAGACGCCCGACGAGCGACGCCTCCTGGCGCGTGCCACCACCCAGGCAGAGCGCCTGGCCGGCCTGACCGCCGACCTGCTCCGACTCTCCCGGCTGGAGGGCGGCGAGGGTTCCGCGGCGACCGAGCGCCTGGACCTTGGCGCGCTGCTGGCCCAGGTTGTCGACGCCTTTGCCTCGCGCGCCGCGCAGGCCGGCCTGGATCTCCAGGCCGAGCTCCCGCCAGGGCGGATCACGGTGCTGGCCAACGCGGAGCGGCTCCGGACGCTGGCCGGCTATCTCGTGGACAACGCGATCAAGTTCACGCCCGCCGGTGGGCGCGTCACGGTCGGGCTTGCCTCGGCGGGCGACAGCGCCCGAGTCTGGGTCGCGGACACCGGGATTGGCATTCCGGCCGACGAGCTCCCGAACCTCTTCGAGCGCTTCCGCCGCGGCCGTGCGGCCAGCACCTACCCCGGAAGCGGGCTGGGCCTGGCGATCGTGCGCGCAACGGCGGAGCTGTACGGCGGTCGGGTCACCGCGGCCAGCGGGGCGGGCGGCTCGCGATTCGAGGTCATCCTCCCGCTTGCCTGATCCGGCGGCCCGGCGGCCCGACTTGCCGCCGGCCCGGCCGCCGCGGTCCGCCGCGCCGTCGCCGGTCCCGCCGGCGCCTAGCGGTAGAGCAGCGCGCCGGCCGAGCTTCGACCCAGGCCGTCCAGTCCGCCCGTGACCATGACCTGGCCGTTTGGCAGGAGCGTTGCCACGTGCGCCCCGAGCGCGGCCGGCAGCGAGCTGGTGGGCAGGACCTGGTTGGTGATCGGGTCGTAGAGCTCCACCGACGCGTGGCCGCCGACCACCTTGGGCGACGTCTCGTCGAGTCCGCCGATGAGCAGCACCTGGCCCTCCGGCAGGAGCGTGGCCGTGCCCCGCAGCCGGGCCACGCTCATGGTTGGACCCGGGCGAAACGTGCCCGCTTCCGGGTCGTACAACTCGATTGCCAGCGGCGCGAGCAGCGTGTTGCCGCCACCCGTGATGAGGACCAGCCCGCCGGGGAGCAGCGTCGCCGCATGGAGCAGCCTGGCGCTGGCCAGCGAGCCGGTCGGGGTGAACCGGCCCGTCGCCGGGTCCCAGATCTCCGCGCTGGCGAGGCCCGATGTGGGCGTCCCGGAACGTACCTGCGAGCCGCCCACGATCAGGACGCGGCCATCCCGCAGCAGCGTCGCCGTGTGTCGATCCCTGGCGACGCTCATGGAGCCGGTGGGGCTGATGGTGCCGGTCGCCGGGTCGTAGATCTCCGCGGAGGCGATGGGCGCCAGGTCGGCATTCGCGCCTCCTGTGAAGAGCACTCGTCCATCGCGGAGCAGGGTTGCCGTGGGGGCGGCCCGGCCGACGTTCAGGCGCGGGCCGCTGGCGAAGGCCCCCGTCGCGGGGTCATACAGCTCGCAGGTGAGGACGGCGGAGCCGAACGCTGCGCCGCCGGCGATCAGGATCCGCCCATCCATGAGCGTCGTCGCCGCGTGGAGGCTCCGGGCGCTGCCCAGCGACTGGCTGGGCCAGAACGTCCCGGCCACGGGATCAAAGAGCTCGACGCTGGCGGTGCCGCGGCCGTCGCTGTCCTGGCCGCCCACCACGACCAGGCGGCCGTCGGGGAGCGCGGTTGCCGTGTGGAATGAGCGAGCCACGCCCAGGTTGCCCGTCGGGCCGAAGACCCCCAGCCGCGCCGGCGCCGTGGTCTGGACGGACGGCGCGGACGATGGCGTGTCGGCGGGGGAGGGCGCAGCGGTCTCGCCTGGGATGACCTGCGGCACCGCCTGCAGGCCGAGGTAGGCCACGCCACCGATGACCAGCATCGCCGCCACGACGATGAGCAGCACCTCCACCACGTTGCCGATCACGGGGCCGCGGCGCTTCCGGATCCGGGCCGGTTCCGGCTTCTGCGGCCCGGCCGGGAAGAGCGTCCGGCGCAGGTCTACCCCGGGAGGGGGCGCGCTCCTGGGTGGCAGCGCCGGGTTCCTGGGTGGCAGGCCGGGCCCCCTCCGTTCGGGGTGCGCCGGCCCCTTGGTGCCGGCCCAGCCCGCGCCCCGCTGCGCATCCGCCCCGCCGGCTGGATCGCGCTCCCCGATCAGGACGCCCGCCTCCACGTCGAAGTCATGGCCGCACGAGCGGCAGTAGCGGAAGGCTCCCATCCTGGGCGCGGTGCAACTGGGGCAGAGCTCGCCTGGCACTCAAACCTCGATCGGCGCGGCAATCGATCAGAACGTCGAGTGTAGGCCGTGCCGTTGGCGCGCCGCACGGTGGTCGCGGCCCGGCTCCGCGGTGCCGCGGCGGGCTTCCTGGCCACTGCTCGCCCGCCTCCGACTGACCTCGCGGCGCGGGCCGGGCCTCGCCCGGCCCGCCCGGTGCGCTAGACTAGTTCGCATGACAACTACTGCCCCTGATCCGCGCGCGGCGTTCGCCGAGTTCACCCGTGCCCTCGTCGAGGACCTCCGCGCCCACGACGGCGTCGTGACCGAGGGCCGCTTCGCCGGCCGTCCCGTCCTCCTGCTCCACACCGTTGGGGCGAAGAGCGGCGAGGCGCGTCTGGCACCCCTCGTCTATTCCAGGGACGGCGATCGGCACGTCATCCTCGCCTCGAAGGGCGGGGCGCCCGTGCATCCGGCCTGGTACGTGAACCTGCTCGCCAGCCCCATCGTCACCGTCGAGGCCGAAGGCGAGACGTTCAAGGCCCGAGCCGTCGTCGCGGCGGGGGCCGAGCACGATCGGCTCTACGCGGCCCACGCGGCGTCAAACCCGGTCTTCAACGAGTACCAGGAGAAGACCACCCGCAAGATCCCCGTGGTCGCGCTGGAGCGGCTCCGCGAGGACTGATCCCGGCATGCCCCGCCTGTCGGCGGTCTTCGCCGCTCAGCCGGCGGGCGGGCCCATGGGCACGACGTCGAAGCCTTCGGCGGCGAAAGCCGCGTCGAACGTGAACGCCTGGTGGACGCCCTGGGCGCGCATCGCCAGGAAGCTGGTCCAGTCCACGAGGGAGATTCCGCGCCGGCCCGCGCCGACAAGGGCCGCCCGCGCCTCCGCGTGCAACCCGGGATCAACCCAGGCCACGTGGATCAGCGGCAGCAGGCCGTCGATCAGGCGTTGGGTGGCCGGCATGCCCAGCCGCCGCTGTGCCAGCGAGATGCTCTCCACCACGACGTACTCGTGCGTCACGAGCGCGGCGTTCGCGGACCGCAGCCCGCGGAGCGTGGAGATCGCCGCCTGGTGATTTCGGTCGTCGGCGTCGAGGACTGCGTAGATCGCCGACGTATCGACGAAGATCACGATCCGTAGATCTCGGCGAGGTGGTCGTCGTGCTGGGCCGACACGTCCGACAGGCCCGAATCTACTACATCGACATTGAGCGTTGTAGTATTGCCCAATGACAACCATCCCAGGCGCGGACCGGGCGGACGAGCTGCTCGAGGTGCGCCATGCCGCGGCGCTCGTCGGTCGTCACCCTGAGACGGTCCGTCGCTGGATCTGGTCGGGTCGTCTCCATGCTCGACGTGCGGGACATCGGCTGCTGGTCGCCAGGTCGGACCTCGAAGCCCTCGTTCGTCAGGGGGAGCTCGTGCCGAGCCTGGCCGAGTGGGCCAGGCGCGCTGCCGTGACGCGCGGGGGCTGGGGCCAGGTCCCGACCGACAGTAGCGCCGCCGACCTGGTGATCGAGGACCGGCGCGAGCGCTCGCGGACGACGGAGACGCATGCCGGTCGTTGATGCGAGCGTCGTCGTCGACTGGGTCGCCCCTGGCATCGCGCCGACACAGCCGTCGATCGCCCTGCTCGCCAGGCTGGCGGCCGGAGACGTCGAGATCCTGGCGCCTCGGCTCCTGCTCGAGGACGTGTCGAACGCCCTGCTCACGGGGATCCGGCGCGGTCGCTGGAGTGGCGCCGCGGCCGACGCCGCACACTCGCTCCTCGGTGATCTGCCGGTGACACTCGCCGACGAGCCTCGCGACCTGGTTCGAGCCTGGGACCTCGCCCGCCGGTACGACAACCATCCCGTCTACGACATGGTGTACGTCGCCCTTGCCGAACGGCGTGGCATGCAGCTCGTGACGGCCGATTCGGCGCTCCGCGCGGCGCTCGCCGGGTTCGACTGGGTCATCGCGCCGGAGCACGCCCTGCGCTGAGGGCCCTCGCAGCGACGGACTGCCACCCATGTATGGCATGATGGGTGGCATGGAGAAGACCACGGTCTACCTGACTCCGGAGCAGAAGACCGCGCTGGCCCGGGCGGCTCGCGCCGGCGGCTTGAGCGAGGCCTCCCTGATCCGCGAGGGGATCGCCGCGGTCATCGGCCGTCACGCCGCCGCGGAGGTCCCCGCCGCCCTCGCCCCGCCGCCGGGCGGCAACCAGGACCAAGCGGGCGTGTTCACGCGAACGCGCTGGATCCAACGGGCCGCGCTCATCGAGCTGATTCAGCGGAGCCGGGCAGACGCCGCGCTCACCGGGGACCTCCGGGACCTCGCGCCCGACAGCACGGACGACGAGCCCCTCGCGTGACCGGGAGCACGGCCGGCCTTGCCGACACCAGCGTCTTCATCGCCAGCGAAAGCGGCCGGCCGCTCCGCGCGGAGCTGCTCCCGGACCGCCTGGCCGTCTCGATCATCACGGTGGGGGAGCTCCGGGCCGGCGTCCTGGCCGCCCGGGACCTGGCAACGCGCGAACGGCGACTTGCGACGCTCACCGCGGTCATGACGCTGGAGCCGGTGCCGGTGGACCAGGACGTCGCGGCCGCCTGGGCCTACCTCCGCGTGGCGCTCCGGGATGCCGGCCGGAGCATGGGCGTCAACGACTCGTGGATCGCGGCCACCGCCATCGCGCTGGACGTGCCGCTCGTGACCCAGGACAACGACCATGCCGGCCTTGCCGGCCTCCCCGGGCTGCGGGTGATCCGGGTCTGATCGGCCTCGCGGCGCCCGGCTTGCGCGGTCTCCCGTCGCGGGTCACCATCCGCACATGACCCTCAGCCCCCTGGCAGGCAAGCCGGCGCCGCCGGCACTCCTCGTCGATGTACCCCGGCTCGTGACCGCCTACTACGCCGACGTGCCGGATCCGGCGGTCCCGGCCCAGCGCGTCGCCTTCGGGACCTCCGGGCACCGTGGCTCCGCGCTGACCCGCAGCTTCAACGAGTGGCACGTCCTGTCCATCAGCCAGGCCATCTGCCAGTACCGGGCGGGGCAGGGGATTACCGGGCCGCTCTTCCTGGGCATCGACACGCACGCCCTGTCCGCACCGGCATTCGCCAGCGCGCTGGAGGTGCTGGCCGCGAACAACGTCGAGGTCATGATCTCGGCCGGTGACGAGTACACGCCGACGCCCGCCGTCTCGCACGCCATCCTCACCTACAACCGCGGGCGAACCAGCGGCCTGGCCGACGGCATCGTCGTGACGCCCTCGCACAACCCTCCCGAGGACGGCGGCTTCAAGTACAACCCACCCAACGGCGGCCCCGCGGACGAGACGATCACGGGCTGGATCGGCGCCACGGCCAACGCGCTCCTGGAGGCCGGGCTCAACGGCGTGCGGCGTGTCTCGCTGGCCAGGGCGCTCCGGGCGGAGACCACGCACCGCCACGACTTCCTGCGGGGCTACGTCGACGACCTGGGCGAGGTCCTCGACCTGGACCTGGTCCGCGGCGCCGGAATCCGGCTGGGCGTGGACCCGCTGGGCGGCGCCGGCGTCCACTACTGGGCCGCCATCGCGGAGCGCTACGGCCTGGACCTCACCGTGGTCCGGGACGAGGTGGATCCCACCTTCCGGTTCATGACCGTGGATTGGGATGGCCGGATCCGGATGGACCCTTCCTCCCCGTCCGCGATGCAATCGCTGATCGGGCTGAAGGACCGGTTCGACGTGGCCTTCGGCTGCGACACGGATCACGATCGGCACGGGATCGTGACGCCCAGCGCGGGACTGCTCCCGCCCAACCACTACCTCGCCGTGTGCGTGGACTACCTCTTCCGCCAGCGGCCAGGCTGGTCCGCGGGCGCCGCCGTGGGCAAGACGCTGGTCAGCACCGGCCTGATCGACCGGGTGGCCGCCCGACTCGGCCGCCGGCTCTACGAGGTCCCC
>CAIJPD010000024.1 GCA_903822495.1 uncultured Chloroflexota bacterium
GCCGACAGGGTGCCACCTGCGCCGAGCGCCACCGTGACCCCGTTGGCGCGGTCGTCACCCACGGGGAAGTTGATGGTGCTGCTGGTGGCCGACGTGGTCTCCACCGGACCCAGGAGGACCCAGCCACCCGAGGTCTGGCCGGTCACGGTCAGGATGCCGGTGATGGCCGTGGCATTCGCCGGGACCCCGCCCCGGCCGGTGACCTGGAAGGTGCGTGGGGCGAAGGCGGCGAAGGGACCCGGCAGGCCGTTGGCGTCGCGGGTATCGAGCAGGCGGGTGGGGCCGAGGGCGATGTACGTGGCGCCGGGGATGGGCGTCGGTGTCGGCGTGGGGCTCGGCGTCGGCGTGGGGCTCGGCGTCGGCGTGGGCGATGGAGTCGGCGAGGGTGACGGCGTCGGGCTCGGCACAGGCGTGGGCGTCGGTGTCGGTGTCGGCACCGGGGTCGGACTTGGTGTCGGGGTCGGCGTCGGGCTCGGCACGGGCGTTGGCGTCGGGGTCGGCGTAGGCGTGGCGCCCGGCGTTGGCGTGGGCGTTGGCGTGGGCGTCGGGGTCGGAGCCGGCGTCGGCGTGGGCGTGGGCGTGGCGCCCGGCGTCGGCGTGGGCGTCGGGGTCGGAGCCGGCGTCGGCGTGGGCGTGGGCGTCGGGGTCGGAGCCGGCGTCGGCGTGGGCGTGGGCGTGGCGCCCGGCGTCGGCGTCGGCGTCGGGCTTGGGACTGGCGTAGGCGTGGGGCTGGGCCGGGCGCAGGACGGGAAACTGAACGACCCGATCCGGGTGTGCCAGTTCCCGCCGCTGGCGTTGTCGGCCCCGTCGTAGTACTCGGTCGTGTACCAGAACGTGCAGTCATCCACCGGGTCGACCGTCATCGCGCTGTAGTCGCCCCACCGGGCGCAGGCGGCGCCGCCGCACGTATTGGACTGGCTGCCCGTCCCGTCGATCAGCGTCTGCTCGGTGAGCGTGAGGCTGTTCAGCGGATCGCCCACCAACCGCCCCGCGTACCGGATCGACGGCCGCATGGCACTGCTGGAGACGGAGTAGCCCACCGCCATGTCCCCGACCGCGTCCACGGCCACACTGGGCGCGAATCGATGGTTGCTGTCCGGGTTCCACGTCCCCAGCTGGACGGGACCACTGGTCTGGACCGTCCCGCCGGTCACGTTGAGCTGGTACCAGCGGATGCTGGCGATCCCGCTCCCATTCCCCACCGTATGGCTGATCCAGATGGATTCGGTCCCGCCGATGTTCCTGTACTGCGCCTGCATCATGAGCCGGTACGACAGTGTGTCGATTGAGTTGCCGCTGAGCTGGGGCACCTGGGTCGGCCCGACGGCGAACGAGGTGACCGGCACGTCCGATGGGCCGCTCAGCGTGGAGTTGGCCAGGGTGGTCCAGTCCGGCTGCAGCTTCCAGACCCTGGCGGCATAGGTGCCCCAGATGGAGACGAACATGCCGGGCCGGGCCGCCGGCGGCGCCATGCCGCGGAGGTTGGCCGGCAGGAGCGAGAATGCCTGCACGCCACCGGGCGAGCCCACGTCGAAGCTCACCGAGCGGAGGGGCAGCCCGTTCTCCATGTCCGACCGATTGAGGGCCCAGACCCGGGCCGTCACGAAGGTCTGGGGGACCGTCGAGTTGAAGACGTTGGCGGACATGTAGATGGCGTCGGTCCAGATCCCGATCTTGGGGTAGTCGGGCAGGTGCGCGCCGGCGTCGGCCTGGACCGCGTAGAAGTACCAGCCCCCGTTCACGGGATCACCCGTCTTGGAGACCGCGAAACACTCGTAGAACGGGCCGGTGCTGATGCTGCTCCAGGCGAAGTCGCTGAGGATCCAGCGGTCCGCCTGGGGGTCGTAGACCACGACGGGGTCGCCCTGGTTCGACGAGTCGCACGGCGTGCCCGTCCCCAGGATGAGGGTGTCGAACGTGAACATCGCGAGCGATGTGCCCGACTTGCTGAAGATGCCCACCTTGGTGTTGACGGTCTGGATGTAATGGTTGGGTCCCACATCCCCGTTGGTGTCCGGCGGCCACCCGCCGCCGTTCGGGGCCGGTCCCTCCTTCTTCATGCCGTCGAACGACACGTTGGGCGCCGGGGCCGGGGCGTCCAGGGTTGCCTGGACTTGCGGCTGGAGGGCGGTGTCGGGACCCGCGGGCGGCAGGTCAAAGCCGGGGACGTTCTCCTCGCCCGCCAGCTCGGCGCCATCGCCTTCGCCCGTGGGCTTGTCGCCTCCGGCCGTGGCCGACTCCTGCGCGTCGGCATCCGCCTCCTCGTCCGGGAGGTCCGCGACGCTGCCATCGAATCGGGCGGCCGTCACGAGCGCGCCGACGTTGGGGCGGAGGCCGCTCGATGGGCTGCTGGGCGCCTTGATCGCCATGCTGCCGACGACGGTGAGGACCATGGCGATCACCACGGCCAGACCGATCGCGACGCGGGACCTGGACCTGCCCATCAACACCAACACTCCCCTGCCACGACGGTTAGCGACATCTTATCGCCGGTCCTTCGCGCGAGCGCTGGGCCGTCCCGGCTCCGACCACCGGTGGTTCGGCGCCGAGGCGCTACCCTGCCACGGATGGAGGCCCTGGTCGCGCTTGCGGCGTTCTCGATCGTCAGCGCGGTGACGCCGGGGCCCAACAACATCCTGCTCTGGGCCTCGGGTGCCACCTTCGGGTTCCGGGCCACCATCCGCCACATGCTCGGCTCGGCGGTGGGGATCGGCGGGATGGCGCTGGTCCTGGCCGCGGGCCTGGGGGCGCTCTTCACCCTGGTCCCGGAGCTGGAGGTGGGCATGAAGGTTGCCGCCTCGGCCTACCTGCTCGTGCTCGCCTACCAGATCGCGGGGGCGCATGCGCTCCGGCGCGGCCAGCTGGGACGACCGCTGGGCATTCGCCAGGCGGCCGCGTTCCAGGTGATCAACCCCAAGGCCTGGATCTTCGCCCTCGGCGCGATCACGACGTTCCGTCCGCCCGGCCTGCCCCCCGTCACCGGAAGCCTGCTGGTGGTGCTGGTCATGGTCCTGATCATCGTGCCGGCGGCCGCCCTCTGGGCGGGGGCGGGCGAGGCGCTGGGCCGGCTGCTCACCGAGGACCGGCGCGGTCGGGTGGTGGGCGTGGCGCTGGCGCTGATCGTTGCCGCAACGGTGGTCTACGTCTGGATCTGACGCCGACCCATGCGCCGGGCGCTGATCCGGGCGCTGATCCGGGCGCTGATCCGGGCGCTGATCCGGGCTACGGCGCCCAGGCCTGCATCTCGGCCGTCCCGGCCGAGCCGGGGGCCCCGAGACAGGGCGGCAGGCCACCATCCGTGGGCGAGAACGGCGTGGCCACGAAGCGGCCGCCCGCTGCCAGGACGAAGGCCAGGCTGACGGGCGCCGTGGCGGCCGGGCCGCAGTAGTTGCTGGCCCTGACCAGCGACTTGAGCACCCCACCCGCGGCCACGAGGAGCGGCGCGGGAGTCGGAGCGGCGGTCACGGCGGGCGAGGGGGATGCCGCTGGGGCGCCGTCGATCAGGACGGATCCCTTGCCATCCACCAGCTGCGGGCGCGCCATGGCGGGGAGCAGACAGGCAACCGCCCCGGTGTTGGTGACCTCCACGTGGGCGATGCGGCTCCCGGCCGCTCCTTCCCAGAGCGTGATCCGGGCGGCCAGCCGGGCGGGATCGCACGGCCCGGTTGTGGGGGCCACGCTGGCCGCGGGCGCGATGCTGGGCGCCGCGGACGCGCTCGGGGACGGCAAGGCGCTGGTGGTGGCAACGGCGGTCGCCGAGGGCACGGGGCTGCCGGCCGAGCTGCACGCGGCCAGGACCAGGGCGAGCCCGAGGCCGGCGAACGGCAGCACGGGACCGAGTCTCCTCGACATGACGGGCTCCTTCATCACGGGACGTACGGCACGAAGTAGCCCGTCACGTCGAACAAGAGGTAGACAGTGGCTCCGGCCGGGGCGCCATACGTCGCGGACAACGTGCCACCGGCACCCAGCGAGACGCTGACCCCATTGGCACGGTCGTCGCCGACCGGGAAGTTGATCGTGGAGCTGGTGGCGGCCGTGGTGGGCGATGGGCCGAGCACGGCCCATCCCGACGATGTCTGGCCGGTGACGGTGAGGATTCCCGTCACGGCGACCGCCGTTGCGGGCACGCCGGCCAGGCCCGTCTCCTGGAATGTGCGCGGGGCGAAGGCGCCAAACGGACCGGCCAGCCCGATCCCGAGGCGCGTGTCGAGGACCCTGGCCTGGCTCAGGGGAACGTACATCGCCCCGCTGGTTCCGGGCACGAAGTAGCCCGTGACATCGAACACCATCTCGACCCGGTTGCCGGCGGGCGCGCCGGATGTGGCGGCCAGCGTCCCGCCGGCGCCCAGGGCCACCGTCACGCCGTTGGCCCGGTCGTCGCCGACCGGGAAGTTGATGGTGCTGCTGGCCGCGGCCGTCGTCTCCACCGGGCCCAGGACGGCCCAGCCGCCCGAGGTCTGACCGGTGACGGTCAACACGCCCGTGACGGCAGTCGCGGTGCCCGGGACGCCGCCGCGCCCGGTCACCTGGAAGGTGCGCGGCGCGCCCGCCTGGAAGGCGCCCGACAGCCCGTTGGCCGCGCGCGTGTCAAGGAGGCGGACCTGGCTCAGGGGGAGGTACGTGGCGCCGGTGGTGTCGGGCAGGAAGTAGCCGGTGACGTCGAACAGCAGGTCCGCACCCGCGCCAGCCGGCCCACCGTAGGTGGCCGAGAGCGTCCCGCCGGCGCCCAGTGCGACCGTCACCCCGTTGGCGCGGTCGTCGCCGACCGGGAAGTTGATCGTCGAGCTGTTGGTCGCGGTGGTCGCGACGGGACCAAGCACGACCCAGCCACCGGCGGTCTGGCCCGTGACGGCCAGGATGCCCGTGACCGCGACGGCGTTGGCCGGCACGCCACCACGACCCGTGACCTGGAACGTGCGCGGCACGCCCGCATTGAACGGACCCGACAGCCCGTTGCCCACCCGCGTGTCGAGCAGCCGTGCGGGGCTCACGGGGACGAAGGTCGAGGAGATCGGCGGCCACGGCGTGGTGATGGGCGTTGGCGCCGAGGCGGCGCCGGAACCGGCGACGTTGGTGGCCTTGACGGTGAACGTGTACGGGGTCCCGTTCGTGAGGCCCAGGACCGTGCAGCCCAGCGTCCCCGCGGTGGTGCAGGTCTTGCCGCCGGGCGACGAGGTGACCGTGTAGCCGGTGACCGGGCTGCCGCCGTTCCAGGCCGGGGCGATCCAGGAGAGGGCCGCGAAGGCGTCGCCTGGCACCGCCGCGGCGGCGGTTGGGACGTCCGGGACCGTCCGTGGCGTGACCGAGACGGTCGCGACGGAACCCGCACCGGTGCCGGCGATGTTGGTGGCGGTCAGGGCGAAGGTGTACGGGGTCCCGTTGCTGAGCCCGCTGACCGTGCAGCTGAGCGTGCCGGCGGTGGTGCAGGTCTTGCCGGCGGGCGTCGATGTGACGGCGTACCCGGTGATGGCGGCGCCGCCGTTCCAGGCCGGGGCGCTCCAGCTCACGAGGGCCGTGCCGTTGCCGGGCGTCGCGGCCGCGCCCGTCGGGGCATCGGGGACCGTCCGCGGCGTGACGGCCGCGGAGGCCACGGACGGCTGGCCCACGCCCGAGGCGTTCGCGGCCGTGACCGAGAACGTGTAGGGACTGCCGTTGCTCAGGCCGGTGACGGTGCACGTCGTCGTACCTGCGGTGGTGCACGTCGCGCCACCCGGCGAGGCGGTGACCGTGTAGCCGGTCAGGGCGCCGCCGCTGCTGGTCACGGGCGCGGTCCACGAGACGGCCACCTGCTTGTCCCCCGGCACGCCGGCGATGGTCGTCGGAACCCCGGGCCCGAACAGGACCGGCGTCATGTCGGCGCCGTTGTAGCGATCCAGGTCCACGCAGCCGGCGATGCCGGGCACGGTGCCGCAGTTGGTGTACTGCCAGAAGGTCCAGCCACGGCCGCCCCAGTTGGCCGCCGGCACGGTGGGATTTGCGACGCCCCAGTGGGCGATCCAGAGGGTGGAGTAGCCCAGATCGGCGAACATGGTGGTGTTGCCCATGTTGGTGGACCAGAAGCTGGGGCTCACGTAGATCATCGCCTTCGCCCCGGTCTTGGCCTCGATCTCGGTCAGGAAGGCCAGGACCCACGCCTGGAGGTCCGGAACGGAGAGGCCGTTGGTGACCTCCAGGTCCAGCGCCGGGATGATGTCGCCGGCGATGGGCCCGGTGTTCTTGAGGAACCAGTCGGCCTGGATGATCGCCTCGCTGGCCGGGTTGCCCGGCTGGGCGAAGTGGTAGGCGCCGATCCGGACGCCGGCCGCCCGCGCGTTCGTGTGGTTGCCGGCGTAGTACGGGTCCTTGTAGGTCTCCCCCTCGCTGGCCTTGGCGATGGCGAAGGACTTGCCGGCGAGCGCGACGGAGGCCCAGTCGATGGTCCCCTGCCAGTTGCTGATGTCGATGCCCTCGGCGGGCGTCACGACCTGGGGCGCTGGGGCGGCCGGCGATGCTGGGGCGGCCGGCGATGCGGGGACGAATGTGGACGCCGTGACGATGGAGCCGGCCCCCAGCAGCCCGAAGGCAACGGCGAGGACCAGCGCGGCGGCAGGATGCGCTCGCGACATGGGTGACCTTGTTCAACGACGGGGCGGCGAGGCCGCGGGAAGGGCTGGTGGGTTGACCGCAACGGCGGCACGTGCAGACGAGTATGCCCGGAGATCCGACATCAGGGAATCCGGACGAACGTACGGGCCCATCGTGACCCGGTGGGGCCAGTGCGAAGCAGGACCGATTGGTGCGGTCCAGGGTGGTCGCCGGGCGATCGGCGCCCCTGTCAGGTCGAGCGGCGGGTTGAGGCGAGGGCGAAGCATTGCGCACCGGGCGCATCGACGAGCCTGCCGGCCCGACGGCCTGCCCCGCGCTAGCGGGGCCGGGCCTGCGCCGCCGCGATGGCCGGCTGGATGAGCTCGGCCAGCGGCGTGCCACCCTCCTGGGCGGTCTCGTACCGGACCCGCGTGATGGGTTTGTTCAGCGTGAGGAGGCGCGTGAGATCGATCGGCGTCGCGGCCAGGACGAGGTCCGCCTCAACGGCGTTGAGCGTCGCCTCCAGCTCGCGGACCTGCACCGCGCCGTAGCCCATCGCAGGGACCAGCGGCTCCAGCGCCGGGTAGCGGTCCAGGACCTCCCGGATGGACCCCACCGCGGCCGGCCGGGGGTCCACGAGCTCCGCCGCGCCGAAGCGCCGCGCGGCCACCACGCCCGCCCCGAAGGTCATCCCGCCGTGGGTCAGCGTGGGACCGTCCTCCACGACCACCACCCGCCGGCCCGCGATGGCCGGGCCCGCGAGGGTGAGCTCCGAGCGCGCCGTCAGCACGGCGGCGCGGGGGTTGAGCGCGGCGATCGCCGCCCGGACCGCGTCCACCGCCGCGGGCGCGGCAGAATCCACCTTGTTGATGAGCACCACGTCGGCCATCCGGACATTGGCTTCGCCGGGGTGGTAGCGCGACTCGTCACCGGCCCGCAGCGGATCCGCCACGACGATGTACAGGTCTGGCCGATAGAACGGGAAGTCGTTGTTCCCGCCATCCCAGAGGATGACGTCGGCCTCGGCCTCGGCCTGCCGCAGGATCGCCGCGTAGTCAACGCCGGCATAGACGACCCGGCCGGCCTCCAGGTGCGGCTCGTACTCCTCGCGCTCCTCGATGGTCGTCTCGTACCGGTCGAGATCCGCCAGCGTGGCGTAGCGTTGCACCGCCTGGGCGGCCAGGTCCCCGTACGGCATGGGGTGCCGAACCACCACCGGCGTCACCCCGCGGGCGGCAAGCAGGGCGGCCAGGTGGCGCGTGGTCTGGCTCTTCCCGGCGCCGGTCCGGGTGGCCCCCACCGCGATGACGGGGCGGCAGCTGACCAGCATGGTCCGGGCCGGGCCGAGCAGCGTGAAGTCCGCGCCGGCTGCCAGGGCGCGGGACGCGGCATGCATGACGGCCTCGTGGCTCACGTCGCTGTACGCGAAGACGACCGAGTCCGCGCGCCCGGCGCCGATGACTGCCTCCAGCTCCGCCTCCGCGACGATCGGGATGCCGCGCGGATAGAGCGGGCCGGCCAGCTGGGGCGGGTAGTGACGGCCGGCGATCCCCGGGATCTGCGTGGCCGTGAAGGCCACGACCTCCCACGCCGGATCGTCGCGGTAGACCACGTTGAAGTCGTGGAAGTCCCGTCCAGCAGCGCCCATGATCACCACCCGGCGGCGTTCCATGGCGGGCCTCCAGCCTGGCCGTCCGCGGGATGGCGTCGACCGCGGCTCGGTCCCTGCCCCAAGACTACTCCCGGCCCGCGACGCCCTCGCCGTTCAGAGCGGGCGCCAGCCGCCCCTGGGCAGCGCCCGTGTAGGCGCGGCGCCGACGCGACCCGTGTACGCGAAGTACCCCGTCACGTCGAAGGTGACGCGCGTGACCACACCCGGACCCGTGCCGAAGCAGGCGACCGAGAGGATCCCGCCGGGGCCAAGCGGCACCGTCACCGCATGCGCCCGGGTCGCCCCGGCCGGGAAGCCCAGGAGCGTCACGGGCGCGTCGTCACGAAGGACCGTCGCCACGCTGAGCCAGCCCGCGTGGGTCGGCGCCATGACGGTCAGGATGCCGGTGATGGCGACCGCGTCAGCCGGGACGTTGGTCGCCCCGACGCCCGGGGCCCGGTCCGTCACCTGGACCGACCCGACGTCCGACCGGGAATCGAGCACGCGGTCGGGGCTGATCGGGACGTACGGGGCCATGACAGGGTTCGCGACGAAGTACCCGGTCACGTCGAAGGTCACCTGCGTCATCGCGATGGTCGGCGCGCCCTGGTAGGTGACGGAGAGCGTGCCGCCGGGGCTGAGCGGCACCGTGACCGCGGCGGAGCGATCGGCACCGTCCGCGAAATCGAGGGTGTGCGTCGCCGGGTCGCTGTCGGGGAGCGTGGTCAGGCTCAGGTAGCCGGGCGCATCGGGCTTGAGCACCGCCAGGACGCCGGTCACCGCGATCGCGCCCGCCGGGACGTTGGTCGCCGGGTTCCCGGCGTCCCTGTTGGTCACCTGGAAGGTCCTGAGGCCGACGGCCGGGACGCCCCCGCTGAGGCCCGTGCCCGTGCGCGTGTCGACGAGCCGAGCCGGCGTGATCGCGACGTACCGCGACCGGCCGACGTCCGGTCCCGGCGTGATCGACCAGGACGGCTCGGAGGGCGGCCCGGTCCCGACCGCGTTCGTGGCCGTCACCGTGAAGGCGTAGGGGACGCCATTGACCAGGTCCCGGGCAACACACGATTGCTCGCCCGCCGTGGCGCACACCGGCCCGCCGGGCGAGGCACTGACGGTGTAGCCGGTGATCGGGCTGCCGCCCGTGGCCGGCGCGCCCCAGCGCAGGGCGGCAGCATGGTCCTGGGGCGCCACGAGCAACCCGGACGGCGGCCAGGGCACGCCCGGTGGCATGGTCGCCACCAGGGCGGCCACGGCGTCGCGGAGCGCCGGGAGCCGGGCGTAGAAGACGGTGCCGGGGCAAAGCGTCTGGCCGACATCCCGGTGGCCGGCGACGTTCGCAAAGGTCCCGGAGGTGCCATCGATCGGGTTGACGTACCGGCCGCTGCCCCGTGGATCGATGCCGTGCGTTTGGACGATCCAGGCGATCAGCCGGGCCAGCGCGCCTCGCGCGGCCGGCGTGGCGTCGCGGTCCGTCAGCGTGCCGATGAGCGCGATGCCGACGGTCCCCGCGTTGTAGTCCGCGGCATGGGCGCCGACAACGCCATTGCCCGAGACATCCTGCCCGGTGGGGACCTGGCCCGCGGCCCAGGCGCGTGCACGGCGGCCCTCGTAGATCCGGCCCGCCTCGTCCACCAGGAAGTTGTAGCCGATGTCGCCCCAGTGGCGCGTCACGGCGTCCTCGTGGTAGATGGCACGGACCGTCGCGGCGGGGCTGGAATCGCCGTTCCTGCTCGCGGTGTGATGAATGACGATCTTCTGGATCGGCGCGAAGTCCACCGAGAACAGCTCCTGGCCGTTGGCGTCGAAGCGGTATCGCTCGTCGGCGCCCCATTCGGCTCGCGTGATGATCGCCGGCTGGTCTCCGGCAGCCTCCACGGCCGGGCCGGCCAGGATCAGATCCCGGCTCGGGTCGCGCGTGTCGAGATCGACGACCGTGAGGTCTGCCAGGGGCCGGTCGGCGGTGACCCGGACGTACCGGGCCCCATCCGCCGCGATCAGGTTGCCGTAGGTCTCGGCGCCTTCGGCGTCCGACCCCCCGTCGTCACGTCCGACCGGGATCTGCTCCCCGAACGAGGTGCCGTCCCGGCTGAAGGCCACGCTGAGCCGTGCGCCGGCCTGGCCCGGCCAGTGGAGGGCGACGTGCGACGCGGCCACCGGCAGCCGAAACGTCTGCTGGCCATCGATGGAACCGCGGAGCTCCGCCGCGGCCGGTCGAACCGGGCCGTGGGGCCCCAGGTCGACGGCAGGCCAGGCGGACGTCATGACGCCGGCCACCACGAGCGCGGCGATCAGGCGACGGACGCGCGGCACGACCCGGCTCAGGAGCGGCTCCTTCTGGGCACTGGCGACACGGGACGCGCCCGCGCGGCGGAGGAGTTGCGCCGACCGATGCGTTGCCTCCGCGATCGGACGGACCGGCAGGCAGCATACGCCCGGCAGGCGGCGGGCGGCGACCGCCCGACAAGGCGCTTGGGCCGACGGCGATGAACGCCCTAGAGACCCAGCAGGTCCTTCATCTGGGAGGCGATGAAGGCCGTCGCGCGGCGCGGGCTCAACCGGTAGAGCGCGTCCATCATCTTCGCGTCGCGGCCCACCAGGACGCGGAAGCTGTTGCGCTCCATGCCGTCGAGGACGTCGCGAGCCGCCTTGTCCGCCGGGTAGGTGGAGCGCTGCGCCTTGGCCATGGTCGCGGCGTCCATGGCGGGCATCGGGACACCCGAGTTCGTCGTGATGTTGGTGGCGACGGCTCCGGGGAAGACCACGGTCACCCGGACCGACGTGCCCGCCATCTCGGAGTGCAGGCCCTCGGTCAGCAGCTTCACGGCCGCCTTCGAGGCGCCGTACACGGACTGGCCGGGGACCGGCAGGAAGCCACCCATGCTGGAGAAGTTGCAGACGTGTGCCTCGGGCCGCCCGACGAGGGCCGGGAGGAACGACTTGGTCATGTACAGGGTGCCCAGCCAGTTCACGGCAAAGACCCGCTCGATCGCCGCGTACTCGAGGTCCTTCAGGCGCACGAACGGCTGGATGATCCCGGCGCAGTTGATCACGCCGTCGACGGCACCGAAGCGATCGATGACGGCCTGCGGGAGGGCTTCGACCGCGGCCCGATCGGCCACGTTCAGCGTGAACTGCCCGAGGTCGCCCGCCCGGTCGCCGGCCAGGGTCGCCGTCTCGGCCAGGGTCGTGGGGTTGATGTCGGCGGCCGCGACGCGCGCGCCGCGCCGAAGCAGCTCGAGGGCGATCTCGCGCCCCATGCCGCTCCCGGCACCCGTGACGACCACGACCTTGCCCGCGAGCTTCATCGATCTTCTCCAACAGCGTTTGGATGCGACAGCGTGATGCTGTCCGGCGGGCACCGGGATGAGCAAGGGCCGGACGGCCCGGCCCCAACGGCTCGAGCGCGGCCGGCCTGCCGCAACGCGAGGGCCGGACGTGCCTGATCGAGACGGATCGGTCGACCGAGGGCGGCACACGCTCCCCGGTGGAGACGTCTGACCAGCATGCGAGCCCGCGTCCACGCCTTCACCCTGGTCGTCCTTCGGGGGGCGGCCGTGTTCTTCGCCGCGTTCACGGTGATCGGGCTGGCCGGCGAGATCCGTGGCCGGACGCTGGACGTCAGCCTCTGGTGGATCGACCTTCGCGATCTTCCGACCATCCCCCGGCTCGTGCTGTTGGGCGCCTTCGCGGGCCTGGTGGCGACATGGGCGATCCGCCTGGCGCCCGGACGGCCACGCCGCTGGGTCACCGCCGCGCTGGCCTGGGTCGTCGCGGGGCTCGCCATCCGCGACGTCGTCCGCTTCGCCTCGGTCGTGACGGCGGGCGAGATCCGGCCGTTTGTGGCGGTCCCCCTCTCGCTGGTGATCGCCGGGGTCCTGGGCCTTCTCGGGCTCGGCATCGTGCGCCTTCGGCGCGACGACTCGGCGGGCTGGAAGCGCGAAGCGATCGGCGTCGCTGTCGCCGCCGGCGCCTGGGCGGCCGTCTTCCCCCTCGCGCAGATGCTCTTCTTCGGGACCACCGACTACCGTCGACCGGCCGATCTGGCGGTGGTCTTCGGGGCCCGCGTGTACGCGACCGGGCAACCCTCAGCGCTGCTCGCCGACCGTATCCGGACCGGTGTCGAGCTCTACGAGGGGGGCCTGGTGCCCGTCCTCATCATGTCCGGCGGCGACGGGAGCGACGGCTTCAACGAGGCACGCGTCATGCGCGACGTCGCCGTGACCGCCGGGGTCCAGCCTGCGGCGGTGCTCGTGGATCCGGCGGGCAGCTCGACGGAGGCCACGGTCGCCAACGTCGCGGCGCTGCTGGCCACCAGGAGCGCAGGCCCGCCGCGCGTCATCGCCGTCAGCCAGGCGTACCACCTGCCGCGCGTGCAGCTGGCCTTCGCCAACGCCGGCATCGATGTCCTGACCGTCCCCGCCGGTGATCCCGAGCCGATCGGCGAGATGCCGATCCTGATCGCCCGGGAGACCCTGGCGTTCTGGGCCTACTACCTGCGGATCTGCCTGGGCTGACCGCGCTCGGCGCAACCGGTGGGCATCGCGATGCCCACCGATCCGCGTTTCAATGGCGCCGCCGAGGGCGGGACGTCGCCTAGACTGCTGGTGCCAACCGCCGGCTATTGGAGCGGAGCCGCATCGCCCGAGGGGAGGCCCCATGCGCCCGTCCGCGCGTCGCCGCCTGGTGATCCTGACGGAGGGTCAGTTCACCATCCACCACGCCAAGACGGCCCTCGGCGTCATGCGCTACGGGCGCGACGAGGTGGTCGCCCTGCTGGACTCCGCGATCGCGGGCCACAACGCCCAGGAGATCGCGGGCGCAGATCCGCGCTATGACGTCGTCGCCGTCGCCACGCTCGAGGAGGCGCTCCAGCAGCGGCCCGACTCGCTCCTGATCGGCATCGCGCCCGTTGGCGGCCGGCTCCCCGCGACGTGGCGACCCATCATCCTTGCCGCGATCCGCGCGGGCCTCGACATCCTGGGCGGCCTGCACACGTTCCTGGGCGACGACCCGGAGTTTGCCGCGGCCGCGCGCGAGGCCGGCGTCCGGATCGTTGACTACCGGCGGCCGCCGGAGCGCATGGAGACCTCGGTGGGTCGGCGGCACCTGCCCGGCAAGCGCGTGATCCTGACGGTCGGCACCGACTGCGCCATCGGCAAGATGTCGGTCGCGCTGGAGCTCCGCCGGGCGGCCGTCGAGGCGGGCCTGTCCGGGGTCTTCGTGCCCACGGGACAGACGGGCATGATGATCGAGGGCTGGGGCGTGGCCGTCGATCGCGTCATCTCGGACTTCGTGCAGGGGACCTGCGAGTTCCTCGTCCAGGAAGCCGAGGCGCTGGGCGACTGGATCTTCGTCGAGGGCCAGGGCTCGCTGGACCACCCGGCCTATTCATGCGTGACGCTGGGCCTCCTGCACGGCACCACGCCGCACGCGATGGTCATGGTCCACAAGCCCGGCATGGCCGAGCACGACTTTGACCACCTGCCGGGCCGCTCGTTCCCGATCGCGCCGCTGCCCGACTTCATCCGGCTCCACGAGCAGGTGGCCGGCCTCGTCGCGCCGTCGCGGGTGGTGGCCGTGGCCGTGAACACCTCGCTCTACCCGGATGAGGCGGACGCCCGGCGCGTCATCGCCGAGGTGGCGGCCCAGACGGGGCTGCCCGCCGACGACCCGTTCCGCTTCGGCGGCACGGCGCTCTTCGCCGGGATCCGGGCCGCGGTGGAACGCCTGGATCCGGACGCATGAGCCTGGAGCTGCGGCCGGAGGTGGTGCGGCTCTCCCTGCGCGACCCGTTCCGGATCGCCCGCCAGCAGGCCGAGGACGACGGCGGGGCGATCAGCACGGTGGTGATCGAGCTCACGACGGACCGGATGCCTGGCATGATGGCGCTGGGCGAGGCCTTCCCCGAGCCGTACTACGGGGAGACCGAGGAGACCATTCTCGCCGTCCTGCCGCGCCTGCTGGCCGCCGTCGCGCCGCTGGAGGACCTGCTGCTGGGCCGCGGCGAGGGCGCACGGGGCGAGGGCTCCCGCGGCGACACGAGCCGCGCCGACGATGACGCGGACCTGGCTGCGGCTCGCGCGGCGCTGATCGCCGCCGCCGAGCGGATGGACGCCGTGCTGGGCCACAACGGCGGCGCGAAGTGCGCCGTCGACACGGCGTTGCACGACCTCGTCGGCCGCCGGTTCGGCCTGTCGGTCCATGCGCTGCTGGGGCTGTCCAGCGAGATCCCGCCGACCGACTTCACCCTCGGCCTCGACGAGCCCGCCGTCGTCGCCGAGCGGGCGGCCAGGGCGGCCCGGTTCCCCGCCATCAAGATCAAGGTTGGCGGCCCGTCGGACCTGGCGACCCTGCGGGCGGTCCGGGCGCGTTACTCGGGCCCCATCCGGGTGGATGCCAACACCGGCTGGACGCTGGACCAGGGCGTGGCGCTGATCCCGGACCTCATGGCCCTCGGCGTCGAGCTGATCGAGCAGCCGTTTCCCGCCCACCGACTGGCCGACCTGGCGCGGCTGCAGGCAGCTTCCCCACTCCCCATCGTCGCCGACGAGAGTGCCGTCACCATCCGCGACCTCGATGGGCTGGTCGGGGTGGTGGCCGGCGTGAACGTGAAGCTTGCGAAGTGCGGCGGGCCGGGACCGGCCGCACGGATGCTGGCGCGAGCCCGGGAGCTGGGCTTTCGGACCTTCCTCGGCTGCATGGTGGAGACCAGCGTGGGAATCGCGGCCTCGGCGGCGGTCGCCTCCCTCGCCGACTGGGTGGACCTGGACGGCTGCCTGCTACTCGCCGACGAGCCGTTCGACGGGCTGGTCCTCGGCGATGACTGCCGCTGGCGGCTGGGCGAGACCCCTGGGCTGGGGGTTCGCCGGATCGGCTGACCGCACGCGTGGCGACTGCCCTGCCGGGTGCGGCCCGGGGCCTTGGGTCACCCATTCGAGGCGTCCGGAGCCGACCGGTGGACTGCGGATCGATCTCTGGTCATATCGGGTGACAAGCCGCGCGACCTTCGCCGAGCACCCGCTGGGACCGCTCTCCCATTCCCTTCAGGGCCCACGCCGACCATAGTCGTGTTGCACGAGATCGCTGGCGCCATCCGTCATTCATCTTCCTCGGTGCCGCCGGCGGGTCCAACGGACCCCGTGCTCGCCGCCCCGTCCTCATCCGGCCACCTATCGGCCCTGCTTGTCACCACCACGTTGGTCGCAGCATGCGCACGTCGCAGATGAGGGGGTCCCGGATGGATGCACCAGTCACCCGGCTGTCGCTGAACGGCAAGGCCGTCCGCTATCGGCACGCCAGGCTCGTCATGTTCCACGGGTGGCGCCTCGTGCTGGACGGCGCGATGGTGGAGGACGGCGGCCAGGATTCCGACGGGACCGTCGAGGTGGCGGTGGACGGCAGCCGGTTCGTCGGCACGGTCCGCACCAGCCTCGCCCCGCAGGACGCCGCGACCACCGTGACCCGGGGCCGCGAGGCGGTCATCCGCGGCGTGGGCGACCTCCGACAGGTCCGCTGAGCCACGCGGGCGTCAGCCGAGCTCGAAGGTGGTCACCCCGAAGACCCGGTCCAGGCTGATCTGCGGCGCCGGGCCCGTGTACATCCGCGCGGTGGCGAAGGACTGGGCCATCCCGTGGCCTGTTGCGAGGGCGACGGCCGCGGCGTTGGGCTCCGGGACGTCCAGGATGACCGTCTCGCCGGCGGGGACCCTGGCGCACAGGCTGGCAAACAGGGCGCGCGCGGTCGGGGCGTGGGCGGCGAACAGCGGGCCGATCTTCCAGCCCCGGTGGCAAGGACGAACCACACCGAAGCCGGCGAGCTGGCCGCCGATCAGCAGGGCCCGCGCGTGGGCGTCGGGCTGGTCGATCCAGGCCCGCAGGAACGCGGTCCGGGAGGCCGGGAAGCAGGTCCGGTCGAACGCCGCCAGCTGCCCCGGGTCGACAGCGCGGGCGTCGATGGTCGGGTCGCTCGGGAACGGCCGGCCGGCCGGACCGGCCCCTTCGTATCGGGCGTTGCTGTAGGCCAGGACCCGGCCGATACGCTCGTACGTGGCGATGTTCTCCAGCACCGCATCGCCGCCCTGCACGCAGCCCACCAGCCGTCGCCGGGCCGCCTCGTGGATGGCCAGCCCGTGACCGTGGCCGCGGAACGCCTCGGCGACGATGTAACACCCAAGGAACGCGAAATCGTCGCCGTAGCGGACGCCGCTGACGATGGCGATCGGGATGCCGTCCAACTCCCCGACCAGGAAGCCGCCGGGATCCGCGACGGGGAACGTCTCGGCATCGTGCAGCCCCGGGTTCCAGCCCGCGTCGGCCATCCACGGGATCGCCACCCGGGCCATGTCCAGCACCGACATCGTCCGGATGACGTATCGCCCGGCCGCAAGGTCCCGTGCCGCCGGTGACGCGGGGTCCAGCGTCTTGATCATGGTCGGGATGGTACGGCGGCAGCCTGCGGCCGGCGTTCGCCGCGTGGCGTCAGGGGCCGGTGCAGGCCACCCGGAACGCGGTGAGCGCGCCGGCATCCGCGGGAAGCGGGATGGGGACGAGGCACGGGGTGGTCGAAGCCGCGGCCGGCCAGCCGCCGTCCTGGCCATCCACGGCCACCACGGTCGCGCCGTAGGCCCGGGCCAGCGACAGGATGCTCGCCCCATCCTCCGCCGGAAGCGTGACCGCGGGGTGGCCGGCCACCCGCCAGGCCCACGACGGGTGCGAGGCGATCACCACGGCGTCACCCAGGCCGGCTTCGGCCAGGCCCCGGGCCAGGGCGCCGTATCGAACGGGCACGTCGTTGGCCCAGGCGGCGTAGCCGGTGGACCCACTGGCGGTGGTGATCAAGAGCCCCGCCAGCGTGACCACGCCAATGGCGGCTGGGATCGCCCGCACGACGGCGCCCCCCAGCCAGGGACCCGCCGCGATCCGGGTTCGACCCAGCCATGCGGCTCCACGGATCGCCGCGGAGGCGGCCCCGATCGCCAGCAGCGCCATCACCGGCGCCGAGCCGTGCAGGAACGTGCCGAACAGGGTCGCCACCGGGAAGACGAGGGTGTCGGCCGCCAGGATCGCCACCGTCACCGCGATGAGCAGGCGGAGGGGCCGGGCGCGCCAGAGCAGCACGATGCCCGCGATGCCCACCAGCGACCAGGGCAGCGCCGGGAACAGGAGGACCTCCACCAGGTTGTGCCAGACCGCCGTGACGCGCTGGTCCAGCAGCTGGCCGGGGCCCAGCGCGAGGTACTCCCCCAGCGTGGGCCGGGGGGCGGCCCAGCCGAAGATGTCGAGCGGGCTGGCGGACAGCGCGTTGGCCGCCGCTCCCGACGGCATGGGCGACCCGAAGACCAGCCACTGGCGCACGGCCCACGGGGCATAGGTGGCGGCCGCGACCAGGACGAGGAGGGCCGAGCGAGCCAGGGCGCGGACCCGTCCCCCTGGGGCGGGCGCCCGCGTTCGTGACTCCGGGGGCGCATCGCCCGCCCGCGCCACGATCAGGGCCGCCGCCGCCAGCACGAAGATCGCCTCGTTCCGGACCCAGAGGCCGGCCCCCAGCACCAGCCCGGCGAGCAGGAGGTCCCGCCCACGCCCGCGCTCCACCGCCCGCTCCACCGCCAGCACGCCGGCCAGCGTCGTGACCCCGAAGAGCGCCTGCGAATCCGAGCTGATGGAGCCAGTCACCAGCGGCAGGGAGACGGCGACGAGCCCGGCCGCCACCAGCGACAGCCGGTCGGCGACGCGCGGAGCCTCCCCCATCGCCGGCGCCGCCCGCCGCCCCAGGGAGGCGACCAGCGGCACGAGCGCCGCACCCGCCAGCGCGCCGGCCAGCCGCGAGGCCGTGTCGCCTCCAAGCCACGGCACGAATGGCGCGGCGACCAGCGACGCCCCCGGCAGCCACACGTCGAAGGCCGGGCGCGGCAGCGCGAGCCCGTTGGAGACCGCGGGCACCAGGTAGCTCCAGGCGTACGGGACCGTCAGCCCATGGCCGCGCGCCAGCTCCTCGGCGGCGGTCGCGTAGTAGGCCGCGTATTCCGGGACCATGGCGTGCTGCGCGAGCCCCGCGGCGAGGCGCAGGGTGAAGGCCAGCAACGTCAGCCCGGCCACCAACGCCCCGTACCGCGCCAGAGGCGCGGGAGTGGCGTCGGTCCCCGGATCGGGGGCCGTCACGGCCGCGCGCGCGACGGGAGCGCGGACCGGGCGTGGCCCCTCACGCGGCCGTCAACGCGGCGTCACCGTTCGATCCGGATCCGCCTTCCAGGCGACGTACGAGTAGGCGAACAGGCCCACGATGACCGCCGCCATCCCGCCCAGCATGATCGCCAGCATCACCTCACCACCCAGGCGGGCCAGCGCCGCGACCAGGAGCGCCAGGCCCAGCACGACGAAGAGCCGGCCGCCCAGCCGGTGCGTGGCGGTCCACGATCGCTCGCTGGTCAGCGTCCAGGGCGTCCGGATCCCCATCAGGTAGTTGCTCCGCGTCCTGGGCAGCGCGAACCCGATCAGGACCCACATCAGCCCGATGCCGCCGATCACGGCCTGGCCCACGTCCAGCCCGGCCCCCAGCGCCACCGCCACGGAGACCGCGTGGAGCCCGCCCATGAGCGTGATGGCCGCGGCCCAGATCAGGCCATAGGCGGTGCGCGACTGCTCCAGGTTGGCGCGCCGCGGCTCGAGCGACGGGATCGCGGCGAACACGCCCGAGATCAGGAGCGCCAGGCCGGGGACCAGCAGCAGCCCCAGCTCCTTTGGGGCAAAGCCGTTCGCCTTGCCGTCCATGCCCCAGTGGATGGGGATCTCGCCCCCGGCCGGGAGCCGGACCCAGGCCCAGGCGGAGACCACGAGCATGGCCGCGACCACGGCGACGCTGTAGAGCAGGAACGGACGACGGCTCATCGGAGACCCCCGATCGTCAGCGGACAGGCCGGGGCGGCGCCGATTGGCCCGCCCGGGTCCCCATCACGGCCGCATCGTAGGCCTCGGGCCGCGCCGCTGCCAAGGGTCCCTCGGCCTCTCCGCGCCCTACCAGGACGTGGGCTGGGGCCGTCCCTCCTCGTAGCCGGCGGCGCTCTGGATCCCCACGATGGCGCGCTCGTGGAACTCCGGGATGGTGGCCGCGCCGGCGTAGGTGCACGACGACTGCACCCCGGCGACCACCTGGTCCAGGATGTCCTCCACCCCCGGCCGCTCGGCGTCCAGGTACATCCGGGAGGTGCTGATCCCCTCCTCGAAGAGCTCCTTGCGCGCGCGCTCGAACGGCGTCTCGGTGCGCGTCCGGTTGCGCACCGCCCGGTTGGACGCCATGCCAAAGCTCTCCTTGTAGAGGCGTCCATCCCGGTCGCGCTGCGTATCCGCGGCGCTCTCGTAGGTGCCGGCCAGCCAGGAGCCGAACATGACCGACGCGGCACCCGCGGCCAGCGCGAGCGCGACGTCGCGCGGGTAGCGCACGCCGCCGTCGGCCCAGATGTGCTTGCCGTGCCGGGCAGCCTCGGCCGCGCATTCCATGACCGCGGAGAACTGGGGCCGCCCGACGCCGGTCATCATCCGGGTCGTGCACATCGCGCCGGGGCCGATCCCCACCTTGATGATGTCGGCGCCGGCCGCGATCAGGTCCCGTGCCCCATCCGGCGTGGCGACGTTGCCGGCGACCACCGGCAGGGAGCCCACGGCCGCCCTGACGGATTCGATGGCGCGCAGCATCCGCGCCTGGTGTCCGTGGGCGGTGTCCACGACGATGACGTCGGCCCCCATCTCGACGAGCGCCGCGGCCCGCGCCGCCGGGTTCCCGTTGATCCCGACCGCGACCGCGCTCATCAGCTCGCCGCGGGCGTTGAGCGCCGGCCGGTAGATCGTGGAGCGGAGTGCGCCTCGCCGGGTGACCACCCCCATCAGCCGCCCATCACCGTCGATCACCGGCGCCGCGCTGACGCGGTGCTCGTTCAACAGCTCGAAGATCTCCTTCAGGCCGGCCGTGGAGTCCACGAGGATGAGGTCGCGCTTCATCACGTTCTGGAGCTGCGTGAACCGGTCGAACCCGGCGGCGTCGCGCTCCGCGAAGATGCCGATGGGCCGCTGGTCCTCGTCCACGACCACCAGCACGCCGTGCGCCCGCTTGTGGATCAGGTTGAGCGCCGCGCCCACGGTCTCGGTGGGGCCCAGGGTGATGGCCGTCTCGTAGACCGGGTGGCGGGTCTTCTGGTAGCGCAGGTTGTCGCGGATGACGTCGAGGGGGATGTCCTGCGGCAGCACCGTGAGCCCGCCGCGGCGCGCGACGGTCTCGGCCATGCGCCGGCCGGCCACCGCCGTCATGTTGGCCACCACCACCGGGATGGTCGTGCCGAGGCGGTCCGGGGTCGTGAGATCCACGTCGAGCCGCGAGGGGACGGCGGACAGGCTGGGCACCATGAACACGTCGGAGTAGGTCAGGTCGTACGGCGGAACCACGTCGTGGATGAAGCGCATGGCTGGGGGCTTGCCTCGTTGTCTCGATGTGAGCGCCCACAGGATACGGGCACGCCGCCCAACGGCCCGGGCCCCGCCTGTCAGTCCCCTCGGCCGGTCGGATGACAGGCCACGCAGGTGGTCTGCGTGAAGTTGGTCAACCTCCTGTGGCGCGTCGCCATCGACGAGGCCGAGTGGCACTGGGCACAGGAGTAGGCGGCCCACGTCGACGGGTGGCACGCCGCACACGACCCGGAGGCGCGCCCATGGTTGATCGGGAACTTGTGGGGCAGGGCGAACGTTGCCGGCTTCCAGGCCGTGGTCCCGTGACACGAGGCGCAGGTGTTGGCGATGGCCCCTGCGTGGGATGCCGGCTTGGCATGGCAGGTGACGCAGGTGCTCGACGCGGCCAGCGTGGCGTGGTCGAAGGTGGCGCCGCTCCAGCCGTTTGCGGTGTGACAGGCGCCACAGTCGCCGGCGAACTTCCCGGCGTGCGGGTCGGCCGCGGCATGGCAGCTGCGGCAGGTCGTGCCGATCCCCGTCCAGCGCTGGGCGACGTGGCAGGCCTCGCACTGCACGCTGACGTGCTTGCCCACGAGGGGGAACCTGGTCCGGTCGTGATCGATGGTGGTGCGCGCCCAGCCGCTGGTGCTGTGGCAGGTCCCGCACTGGGTCCCCAGGCGCCCCTCGTGGATGTCCTTTGCCGCGTGGCAACCCACGCATGCGGTCGGCGTCGCCACCAGGGACGCGAGGGTTGACGATCCGCGATGGCAGGCGATGCAGGCCACCCGCGCGTGCCCTTCGGCCAGGGGGTAGGTTGCGTGGGCATACGCCTTCCCGTAGGTCTCGACACCGTCGTGGCAGGCGCGGCAGTCCGACCCGAAGGCCGCCTGGTGCTGCGTCATGAACGGCGCATCGAGCGACTGGTGGCAGGTTGCGCAGGTGGACGCGGCGTACGACGCCGGCGCGCCGGGGTGACAGTCCCGGCAGCCCACGCTGGCGCCCCGGCCCACCACCGTGTGGGCGGCCAGCGAGAACCCCGTCTGCTCGTGGGGGAAGAGTCGCGGCTCGGCGAGGGTGAGCGACGCCGTCACGCCACGATGGTCCGTGTGGCAGTCGCGACAGTTGGCCGTCGTGACGAGCAGGCGCCCGTGCAGGCCTCCCCTGGCTTCGATCTCCTGCAGGACAGGCGCGTGACAGGTCAGGCACCGGTCGCCCATCCGCTCACTCGACAGCAGGGCCGGATGGCAGGCGTCGCACCGGGCTCCCAGGTCGGCATGGGAGACGACGCCACCGAGCGGGCCGCCATGCGTGACGCCGCTCAGCTGGCCCGGGCTGAAGATGCCGTTCCCCGTGGCCGCGGCGACGGCCAGCACGGCGAGCGCCACGACGAAGGCGGCCGCCAGCCCTGCGAAGGTCATGCAGCCGAGGGGCTTGCTCATCGCGCCTCCCCCGGCTCAGCGGAGCAACGTGGCATAGAAGACCGCCGCCCCGATGTGCGCGAAGGCCATGACGAACAGCGCCATCCCCAGCGGGACGTGGATCGCGTGCCAGGTCGCCAGCAACCGGCGCGCCCGGCGGAGCGTCGCCACCTGGCGCTCGAGGTCGTGGAGGCGGCGCTCGGCGGCCTGCTCCCGGCTCCGGGCCGCTGCGGGCGCCACCGCCCCATCCACCCGCGAGGCGTCCGACACGCCGCGCCGGACGGCCTCCAGCTCCACCATGAGGTCCTGGGCCTCGATCAGCACCCCGTCCGCGGTGCGTGGCACGGCCGTGTAGATGTACCTCCCGATGAACCCGCTGGCGACGACCACGACCGTCATGAGGGTGAGCCAACCCGCCAGTCCATTGAAGGCCCACGCAGAGTGGACGACGACGAGCCAGGACCCCACGATCCCCGTGAAGATGTGGAACTGCAGCCAGGCCCGCATGCTTCCGCGCGGCCGGCGCATCGCCCGCTTGCGCAGGGAGTACAGGGTCTCGGTCATGAGCATCATCGTGAACCCGACGATCCCCATGGCGTGGCCCAGGAGGCCGCTCGCCGCCGGAACGGCCACCGCGCCGACATAGCCGCCGTACAGCCCCGTCACGACCACGATCGCGAGCGTGGCCACCCGGAGCTCCTTAGGCAGCCCCAAGGGGCACCGTCCGCTCGATGAGGGCCTGGAGCGCCTTGCGGACCTCGATCGGCCCCCGGCTCAGTCGGTCGCGTGCCCAACGGATGTCGACCCGCTCGCGGATCAGGTGCTGCAACGGACGCGAGAGGGCCTGGTCGCCCATGACCACCGCGCCCACCAGCCGATCCGGACCCAGCACGAGGCGCAGGTGGTTGGCCTCCCCGTCCGAGACGACGGCGAAGGCATCCGCGTGCTCTCGCCAGGCGTTGCTGTCGCCGCGACCCAGCGTCACGAGGTCCACGTCGCGTGCGCCGGTGCCGACGGCGCCGATCAGCGTCGTGGTCACGCCGCCGATCCTGGTCACGTTGAATGGCGCCGGGCGGCGATACGGTCGGCCGACGCCGCACATCTGCTCCCCCGCGGCTCGCCCATGGTCCAGCGCGGCGGACCAGAGGCTGTCGATCCCGCGCTTGCCCGTCTCGGGGTCGAGCACCTCGGCCGCATCGCCGGCGGCGAAGATGTCACGGTCGGTGGTCTGGAACGTGGCGTCGGCCCAGATGCCGCGACCGGTCTGCAGGCCCGCAAGGTGCGCGAGCTCCAGGCGAGGCTGGGTGCCGATGGCCACGGCCAGGATGTCGCAGGCAAGCGTGGACCCGTCGCGTGTCTCGACCGCGGCGACCCGGCCCTTCCGCCCGATGACGCCGGCGAGCTCCACGCCGCGGTGGATCCGGATCCCTTCCTCGGCGAGCCGCCCCTCGACCAGGGCCGATTCGTACGGATCCAGGACGCTCCCCCAGTAGCGGTCGCCGCGCATCAGGTAATGCGTCTCGACACCATTCGCCGCCAGGCCCTCGGCGAGCTCGATCGCCGTGATCCCGCCGCCCACGACGCAGGCACGCTTGGCCCGCCGGGCCAGGCGCAGGATGCGGCGAGCGTCGTCCAGGTTGTCCAGCGTCACCACGCCGTCGAGGTCGATCCCGGGCACCGCCGGCCGTACCGCCCGGGCCCCCACGGCAAGCAGCAGGCGGTCATATGACATGGCCTGGCCGTCGAACAGCACGATGCGATGTCGTTGCGGATCGATCTCGCGCACGGTCCCCACCGTCCGGTGGATGCCGGCCAGGTCATGGTCGGACGCCGGGCGCGAGAAGAGGCTTTCCTCCGGGATCGCTCCGGTCAGGAGGTAGGCCAGGCCGGGTCGGGAGTAGAAGCCAGTGTCCTCGCCGCCCACGATCCGGATCTCGCCGGCCGTGTCGTGGCGCCGGATCGCCTCGGCCGCGGCGACTCCCGCCGGGCCGTTGCCGACGATCACGTAGCGGCGCGTCATCTCACCGGCCGCCCGGGACCGACCCGATCCCGGAACAGCGGGGAGACCTCGAACCGCAGCGTTCCGCGCGGACAGCGGGCGACGCACTCGCCACAGGTCAGGCAGCCCGCGTCGGAGACGGGCAGTCCGCTGAGGACGTGGTCGCGGACGTCGATGCCCTGTGGGCAGTTGTACGTGCAGATGCCGCACTCGACGCACCGGACGGCCTCGGCGACGATCACGGCCGACACCAGGGCCCGCCGTTTCAGCCTGTCCCGTTGGAGCAAGTCCACGCGAACCGGTACTCCTTCTGGCAATCCCGGACTTCGGTCGTGGACGTTCGACCTGACACGAGTCTACGCTCGCACCGGGGGCCGCGGCGCCTCCCGAGCGCGGGGGCGGGCCTCGCGCGCCGACCGATGTCACCGTTGGCGGTGTCCTTGGCGCCGTGTCCCGGCTATCGGGAGGCTGCCTTCGCCGATGCCAGTCGCCTCTGCAGTCGGACGACCCCCATCAGCCGAATGATGGTGTTGCCCAAGGCGGGCGACAGCGCGTTGAGGGCGAGGAGTGGCCGCGTCGGCATGGGCTGGACGATCAGCTCCTGCCGGTTCTTCGCGATCGCCCGCACCACGGCCAGCGCCACCTGCTGGGCAGAGCTCGAGCCCGCCAGTCGCGGTGCGGCGACCCCATGCACCGCGAACAGGCCCACATCTCGAATGAAGCCGGGGCAGATCACGCTCGCACCGATGCCGCTGCCCTCGAGCTCGACCCGGAGGGCATTGTTCCACTCGACCAGGCCGGCATTGGCGGCCGTGTAGACGGCCTCGTAGGGGATGCCCTTCTTCCCCGACAGGGAGGAGATCGTCACCACGTGCCCGCGCTTCCGCTCGATCATGCCCGGTAGCACCTGTCGGGTCAGCAGCAACGGCGCCAGGAGCTTGACATCGATGATCTCGCGCAGGTCGCTCTCGCCGATGGTGGCGAACGGGCCCATCGGGTCGACGCCCGCGTTGTTGACCAGAATGTCGATGGGGCCGAGAGCGGCTTCGGCTCGGCCGACCAGCCCGCGGACCTGGTCCGGTTCGCGCAGGTCGGCGCTGATGGCCACGACCCTGCCACCCGGTCGCGAGAGTGCCTCGACCCGGGCAGCCAGGAGGTCCTCGGAACGGGCGACGAGAACCAGGTTCGCACCCCGCTCCGCGAGTGCCTGCCCGATGAACACCCCGATGCCTTTCGACGCACCGGTCAAGAGGACGTTCGCGCCCTGGATCTGCTGCACGTCGGGCTCCTCCGAGACAGCGTCGTGCACGGTGTCGGCAGCGGGACGCCCGCGCATCAGACGTGTGCACCATAGCGCAGCGGTACGCTCGAGATCCTCGTGCGAACGGCGACCGCGCGACCATCCATCTGCGTCGCCGCCCGGCCAGCGTCCTTGCTGTAGCCTGACGGCCCGTCACACGACATCGCCCAATCCCCGCTGCAAGGACCTGACCCGTGCCCAACATCCTGCAGAGCCTCCCGGTCGGGGAGCGCGTCGGCATCGCGTTCTCCGGAGGCCTCGACACGAGCGCGGCCCTGCACTGGATGCGCGCCCATGGCTCCATCCCATTCGCGTACACCGCCCACCTGGGCCAGCCGGACGAGGACGACTACGACGCGATCCCGCGCAAGGCGATCGCGTACGGCGCCGAGAAGGCCCGCCTGATCGAGTGCCGACCACAGCTGGTCGCCGAGGCCATCGCCGCCCTCCAGTCCGGCGCCTTCCACATCAGCACCGCGGGCCAGACCTACTTCAACACCACCCCCCTGGGCCGCGCCGTGACCGGGACCATGCTGGTCGCCGCGATGCAGGAGGACGGCGTCGACATCTGGGGCGACGGCAGCACCTACAAGGGCAACGACATCGAGCGGTTCTACCGCTACGGCCTGCTGGTCAACCCGCGCCTCCGGATCTACAAGCCGTGGCTGGACCAGGCGTTCATCGACGAGCTGGGCGGCCGCGCCGAGATGTCCGCCTACCTGGACGGCGCGGGGCTCGAATACAAGATGAGCGCCGACAAGGCGTACTCCACGGATTCGAACATCCTGGGCGCCACCCACGAGGCCAAGGACCTGGAGTTCCTCGATCGGGGGCTGTCCATCGTCAACCCGATCATGAGCGTCCCCTCGTGGCGCACCGACGTGGCCATCCCGGCGGAGACCGTCACCATCCGCTTCGACGAGGGCCAGCCGGTGGCGCTCAACGGGCAGACCTTCGAGACCCCGCTGGCGCTCTTCAGCGAGGCCAATGCCATCGGCGGCCGTCACGGCCTGGGCACGTCGGACCAGATCGAGAACCGGATCATCGAGGCCAAGAGCCGCGGGATCTACGAGGCGCCGGCGATGGCGCTCCTGTACATCGCCTACGAGCGCCTGGTCACCGGCATCCACAACGAGGACACCATCGAGCAGTACCGGGGCAACGGGCGGCGGCTGGGCCGGCTCCTCTACCAGGGCCGCTGGTTCGACCCCCAGGCCCTGATGCTGCGCGAGACGGCCCAGCGCTGGGTGGCGCGGGCCATCACCGGCGAGGTGACACTGGAGCTCCGGCGCGGCAACGACTACTCGATCGTGGACACCACCAGCCCCAACCTGACCTACCACCCGGAGCGGCTGACGATGGAGAAGGGCGAGGAGGTCTTCTTCACGCCCCTCGACCGGATCGGCCAGCTGACGATGCGCAACCTGGACATCGCAGACACGCGCGAGAAGATCCGGGTCTACCACCAGGTGGGCCTCATGGGCACCTCGCCGCACGAGGGGCTGCCACTCCTCCCGGCGGCCGCCCCGGAGCACAGCCCGGCCGAGTAGGGCCGCCGGCGGCGTTCGCCGCGAGGGCGGCGACAGGGACGGAGACGCGCCATGACCCTGATCCTGACCAACGCGGATATCGAGCGGCTGGTCACGATGCCCGAGTGCATCGACATCATCGAGGACGGCTTCCGGGAGCTTGGCCGCGGCGAGGCCAGCGGGCGGCCGCGTTCCCTGAACTACAGCCCGCTGCGTCCGGGCGAGCCGGACGACTACTACGCCCTGACGACCTGCGACGCGGCCCTCCCCAGCCGGGGCATCCACATCCTGCGCATCACGTCGGACCGGATGGCGATCCGCCGGGCCGACGGGCGCGAGCGCCGCACCAAGCTGGCGGCCGGGCCGGGCGGCACCTACTGCGGGCTGATCATGCTGTTCAGCACCGAGACCCTGGAGCCGCTGGCGATCCTCCAGGACGCGCTCCTCAACCGGTGGATGGTGGGCGCCACCAGCGCCATCGCCGCGCGCGCGCTGGCCAACCCGAGCCCGCGCCGGATGGCGTTGATCGGGGCGGGCTGGCTGGCGCCCACCCAGGCGCTGGGCCATTGCGCCATCCTCCCGCTCCAGCGGATCGACGTCTACAGCCCCACCCGCGCCCACTCCGAGCGGCTGGTGGCGGAGATCCAGCCGCAGGTGGGCGCGGAGCTGGTGGTCGTGGACGACCCGCGGGCGGCGATCGAGGCCGCCGACATCGTGGCGGTGGCAACCAACTCCACGAAGCCCGTGTTCGACGGCGACTGGCTCCGGGCGGGCCAGCACGTGGGATCGGTCCAGGTCATGGAGCTGGACGATCGGACGCACGAACGCGCCTCGGTGATCGTGGCCCGCGCGGCCGAGGCCATCAGCTACTGGCACCCCGAGACATTCCGGCCCGCCGAGGTGGACCAGTTCCGGCGCTGGCAGCCGGCCTGGGACGCCAAGCTGCGGCTGCTGGGCAAGGTGCTGGTGGGCGCCCAGCAGGGGCGGGCCTCGGCGGACGACATCACCCTGTTTGGCGGGAGCGGCACGGGCCCCAGCGCGGGCGTGGGCATCCAGTGGGCGCCCGCGATCGTGGCCCTGGAGCGGGCCCGCGAGCGCGGGATCGGCGTGGAGGTCCCCAGCGAGCTCTTCGTGGAGGAGTTCCACCCCTGACCGGACCCGCGAGGCCGCGGGCCACCCGGCCGAGACCTACGGGATGAAGTAGCCCGTGACGTCGAAGATCAGCTGGACCGTGCTGCCCCCCGGCGCGCCGTAGGTCGCCGACAGGGATCCGTCGGACGCGAGGGCCACGGCCACCCCGTTGGCACGATCGTCCGCCAGGGGGAAATTGATCGTGCTGCTGGTCACCGCAGGCATCGCCAGCGCGTCGGGACCCTGGAAGACCCAGCCGCCGGCCGTCTGGGCCGTGACCGTGAGGTTGCCCGTGAGCGCGACCGCCTGCGCGCTGACGCCACCGCGGCCCGCGACGGCGAATGATCGCGGCGTCCCGGCGCTGAATGGGGCGAGCAGGCCGTTGCCGCTGCGGGTGTCGAGCAGTCGGGTCGGCGTGATCGGGACATAGGCCGCGCCGCCGGCACCGGCCGGGACGAAGTAGCCCGTCACGTCCAGGACCAGGTGCACGGTGCTCCCGATCGGCCCGCCGTAGGTCGCGGACAGGGTCCCGCCCGAGCCAAGGGCGACCGTCACCGCGTTCGCCCGGTCATCGCCCACCGGGAAGTTGATCGTGGAGCTGGTCACGGATTCCTGCGGGAGGGCGACAGGCCCCAGGAACACCCAGCCACCCGCGGTCTGGGCGGTGACGGTGATGGTGCCGGTGATGGCGACGGCGTTGGCCGCCACCCCGCCGCATCCGCTCACCTGGAACGTCCGGGGCGTGCCCGCGGCGGAGGCACCGGCCAGCCCTGTGGCCGTCCGGGTATCCAGGACGCGCGCCGGCCTGAGCGGGACATAGCGCGCACCCGACGATCCCGGGACGAAGTAGCCGGTGACGTCGAAGAGGACCTGCACGGTGGAGCCCGGCTGGGCGCCTCCGAACAGGACGACCAGCGTCCCGCCCGGCCCCAGCGGCACCGTGACGCCGTTGGCGCGCGTGTCGCCGGCCGGCACGTTGAGGACCGACGTGGACTGCGTGGGATCCACGACCGGCGTCAGGGCCAGCCAGCCCCCGGCGGACGGGCTGGTCGCCGTCAGGTTGCCGGTCACGGCAAAGGCGGTCGACGGGATGTTGCGGCTCGCGTCTCCCGCCGCCCGGTCCGTCACCTGGAACGAGCGGGGCACGCCGTTCCACATGGCGCCGGACAGGCCGTTGCCGGTCCGCGTGTCCAGGATGCGGGTGGGCGTCACGGGGACGTAGGTGCCACTCGTTCCGGGCGGCGGCGTCGGCAGGGGGGTGGGGGTGGGCGACGGCGGCGGCGTGCAGGGTTGGGCGAAGAGCACGGTCCAGAGCTTGCGGCCGTCCGCCGCCTGGTAGGCACCCACGCCCATGACCAGCCACGCGGAACCCAGGATGTTCGACCGGTGGCCGCTGGAGGCCATGAAGGAATCCATCATGACCTGCGTGGCGGCGTCGTCGGGGTAGGTGTTCCAGCCGATGTTCTCCCCCGCGGCGATGTAGCAGTAGCCCATGGCCTGGAGCTCGGTGAAGACGCTATGGCCGTCGGGCGGGATGGAGTGGCTGAAGTAGTTCCGGTCGGCCATGTCCTTGCTGCGCGCCCGGGCCTCGCTCGCGAGCAGGCCGTCCGTGAGGAGCGCCGGCAATCCGGCGTTGGCGCGGGCCTGATTGTGGAGCTGGATCATCTGGGACTCGGACGCCGACGAGAAGGTCCCCGCGGTCCACGCCGCGGCGGAGGCCGGGGCCAGGACGGTGATGAGGAGCGCCGCCGTCGCCAGGGCGAGCGCGCGGTTGGCCAGGGTTCGGGGGCGCGATGGCAGCCGGGGTGGGAGGGTCGCGGCGCTCACGGGGAGCCTCACTGATCCCATGGAGCGCCGTCACTCGGGGCGCCACCGGCTTCGATCATGGTCGGAGCCCGGGCGCCAGCCCATCCCGCAACGGTCCGTGGGTGGTGCGGCCGAGAGTACGGGGGGCCGGTGCCAGGGCGCGCCATGGCACCGCGGAGTGGCGAGGCCGCTACTGGCGGAGGTCGGGCCGGGCCGCCGTCAGGTCGAACACCCGCACCGACGCGCGTCGGCGTCGGCGACCTAGCGCCATCAGCGCAGGTCGAAGTCCGCGAACACCTCCAGCATCCGCCCGCGGTCCCTGGTCATGACGACGTCGGGGCCCGTCATGGACTCGCCCCGGCTGCCATAGCGCTGGGTGACGGCCGCGGGTTGATCCCGCGAGATCCAGAAGTACGCGCCAGCCTCCACGCGCCCGGCCGGCCAACTCGGAACGGAAAACGTCGTCGTGAAGTGGCCCCCACTGACGTCGACGTACTCCACCAGGATCCAGCGGGCGTCCTGGCTCCCCCCGGCCCCGGCGGCCTCGGCGGATTCGAGGGCATCGACGTGCAGGATCTGGACGGCGATCGAGGCTCCGTCCGGCAGGTTCGAGGTGCCCCGGACGGTGACGGCCCGCGTCTCCGTCGACACGCTCAGCGACATCGTCGCGGTCCCGGCGGACGCCGAGGTCCAGGCGACGAACGCGAAGGCCGGGGCGACGATCACCCCAAGGACCAGGGCCGCCGCGGTCCTGAGCGTTCGGCGTCGCGCACGCGACGCTGTCTCGACAAGGCCCGCCTGCGCGAGGAGGGCCCGGAACGCCGCCAGCTGCGTCTCGTCCGCCCCTCGCTTCCAGAGGCCCATGACGTGCCCGGTGCCGGGCTCCAGCAGGAAGAAGTCCTGGAGTTCCCGCGCCCGTCGGAAGAACGACCACCCAAAGGCCGCGCTCGTTGCGTTCGACGTGACCCGGAGTCCGTCGGCATCGGCGCCGACGTCGACGTCGGCCAGCATGATGTCCCGGCGACGACGCACCATCACCCAGAGAAACGGCGTCGAGAAGTACCCAGTCACGAACGAGAGGCCGAGCGCGACGCCGATGAGCCCCTGGATCGCGGTCCAGCCGGCCGTTGGGTCGGACCGTCCGGCGGCGATGGCGGCCAGCGCCAGGATCGTGAGCGCCCCGCCGAGCACGGATCCCCCCATGCCCTGCATGAAGATGGACCGCCTCGCGACCAGCGCGTTGAAGCGAACCTGCTCACGCAGCGTCGGCCGATACTGGAATCGAACCGCCGGCGGCGGCGCGACGTTGGATTCGGCGGCTCGGTCGCTACCGACCGGCGCGCGACCGGGCTCTCCGCCTGGGATGTCGGATGGGTCCACGGGAAACAACCGGTCCAGCCTCCGTGATTCTCTTGGGTTGTGCGGGGCTCGTCGTTGGCCAGCGACCGCGTTCCAGCCGAGTCGCGTGGAGTTGGCGCCAACAGTACGTCCTGCCTGGCGCAACGTCGATCACGAGGGGCTGGCTGCGGAAACCAACGACTGGAACCGCAACTCGCCGGATATCGGCGGCGCGGCCACGGGGTCGGGGTCACGCCGGCGGAACTGCCTGTGGCTCAGCAGTGGACCTGCGGCATGAGCTCGGCGAGCTTCTTGTACTGGCTGACGGCGAAGCTCCCCTCGAGCTGGTCGTAGTTGCCGGCGAGCGCCGTGCTGGCCGCCTTGGCGGCATGGACGCGGACCGTGTCCCAGTTCGTGTAGGCGCCCCCGTAGCAGGCGGCATAGGGATTCGCGGTCATCCAGTCGGCCTCGGCCGCGGCCCAGGCCTGGAGGGCCGTGGCGTCCTTGGTGACGGCGGCGGCGTTGTTCGTGCTGACGTCGAACGGCAGGGTTTCCAACAGCGCAGCGACCACCGTGCCCGAGGCGGCCACGTGCGCCTTGAACCTGGCGAACCGGTCCGGGTCGCTGCTCCCGGACGGCAGCGGCGCCTGGCTCGCGGCCTGTCCGGGGGCGGAGGCCGATGCCCTGCCCGTGGCCGGCGCGGGCGACGCGACGGTATGGCTGGGCGACGGGGTGGCCGCCGAGCCGCACCCGACGAGCGCCAGCACCGCGATGATCGTGATCCCAAGCTGCCGGGCGCCGGTGGAGCCAGACATGGTCTCCCTCCTTGGCCGGCGATCAGGTGGTGCTGTACGGCATCAACAGTGGAGCAGCCGGCACACCTGCACGGTGGCAGATCGCCGACCCCGGGGCATCTGCCGTGGGGCTCGGGAACGGCCTGATCGGGATTGGCGGGTGCTGCCAAACAGCCGCCTGCCCTCCGGCCACGCGAACAACCTGCTCAGATAGCTCGGGGGCATGGAGCACGGGCCGCGATGATGCCGCCAGGCGCCGCCGCCAGAACCTGCCGGCAGTCCAGCGACAGGGCCGAAGGGCTCGCCGGAGGAGGACCGGCGGATGTAGCCGCCCCGGACGTTGGCGCGCAGACTCGCGGCGCGTCCATCGTCCCTGGTGCGGGAATCGCACCGCAGCCGGAGGATCAAGCGATGGGTCGAACGTACCTCGTCACCGGTTCGGCGTCCGGGATCGGGAAGGCCACGGCGGAGCTCCTGCGCTCCCGCGGGGCAGCGGTCATCGGGGCCGATCTCCGCGATGCCGACATCACGGTCGATCTCACCACGGCCGACGGCCGGGCCGCCCTCGTGGCCGAGGCGACGCGCCTGAGCGGCGGCCGGCTCGATGCGGTCCTCGCGATCGCCGGGCTCGCCCTCCCGATCCCGAAGACGGTCGGAGTCAACTACTTCGGCATGGTCGCCACCCTGGAGGGCCTCCGCCCGCTGCTCGCCGGCTCACCGGCACCGCGCGCCGCGGGTGTCTCGTCGATGGCGTCGCTGATGCCCGCTGACGACACCCTCATTGACGCCTGCCTGGCCGGGGACGAGCCGGCCGCGCTCGCCCGGGCCGCCGTGCTCGCCGAGAACCCGGCCACCACCGGGGCGCTCATCTACGCCTCGACCAAGGTGGCGTTCGTGCGCTGGATCCGGCGGAACGCCGCGACGGCGGACTGGGCGGGAGCCTCCATCCCGCTCAACGGGATCGCGCCCGGCATCATCGCCACGCCGATGGTGGCCGACATGATCGCCACCGCCGAACAGCGGTCCCAGATTCTCCAGATGGTCCCCATGCCGCTCAACGGGATCGCCGAGCCCATCGTCCCCGCCCGTCTCCTGGCCTGGCTGACGAGCGAGGAGAACACCCACCTGTGCGGCCAGGTCGTCTTCGTCGACGGCGGCAGCGATGTGCTGATCCGCGGCGACGCCACCTGGTAGCCCGCACGCGGTCGGGGCCCAGGGAGGGCCCGGCGTGACCAACCGGGGTTCGAGCGCGCCAGGGCGCCGGAGTGGCGCGGTGGGCCCGAGGGTGGCCAACGGACGCGACCGGACGGACGCCGGTTGGCGACGTCCCGCCAAGGCAGCCCGCCAGCAGGACTCCAGCCACGGCAAGCGCGAGGAGCCTGGGGAGGGCTCGACCGGGGTCGCCGGGAATTCGGCCCGCCCACCAGGTTGCGTGGCCAACGGGTACCCGGCGGTTCGCGCGGACGAAGGACGTGAGCCGGTCATCGCGCAGTCCTCAACGTGCTCGTGGGCGTGCCGCCGGACGCAGCGACGACGTACGCGCCGACGCTACGGCTGACAAGTTGGACACCTGGGGCAGGCCCCCGAACCTCGAGTAGGCGGCCATGCGCCACGCGCCATTCGCCCAGCGGAAGGCTGCCAGCCGCGCGACCGGCGTGGTCTGCGCGACCCCGTCGGGAGCCTGGAAGGTGGTGCGGTAACTCACGACGAGGACGTCGTCCCCCCGGGAAGCCGTCACGCTATCAATGGTGAAGGCCGTCACCTCCGGGGGCAGCTGCATCCGGGCGTTCTTGCCCTGCACGGCACCGGAGTCGCCCGAGACCAGGAACTCGGGGGCCAGAGACGGGGCCAGGAAGGCGTCCACGCGGCCCCACTCCCCGGCCGTCGACTGCGACAGGACCGCGTCGAGGTCACTCACCTGGGCGCGGCCCTGCGCATCTGGGTGTGACCCGGGCGGAGGGCTGCCCAGGGAGCAGGCGGCGAGCACCAGCGTGGACGCAGCCAGCAGGGGTCGCGCGAGGGGGCGTCCCTGTGGGGCGGTCGAATGGGCAGGCTGACGCACCGCGGATCCCCCTGTGCGGACCCAGCTCGGCGGAGCGCCCCAGGATCCGCATCCGGCGCGGTGTAACGGCGCCTCGTTGCGCGCAGGGGCCGCCGCGCTCAGGCCGGGGCCTGGACCACCGGCAGGGCACGAGCGAGCGGCGCGGCCACGCCCGGCGTCAGCTCCCCGGCGATGCTCCGGAAGCGTGCCGCCGCCTCGGCGTTGAGCCAGTACCACACGAACGACGCGCGGCGCTCGGAGCGGACCCAGCCCGTCTCGCGGAGCACCTTGAGATGGTGGCTGATGGTGGGCTGCGCCACCGCGCAGCAGGCGGTGAAGTCGCAGGCGCAGACCCCGTCGCCGCCGGCCAGCTGGCGCAGAATCGCCAGGCGGGTGGGATCAGCGGCCCCGTGGAACAGGAGGGCGTCGGGGTCGGTCATGCGCTTCATGGGCCGGATGGTATTGACAACCACCGATATCGTCAAGTATCAATACGGTATCAGGCCGCGAGCCCCGGGAAGGGCGCGACCCCACGAGGAACCACCACCATGACCACCGAGCAGATCCACCAGCAGGTTCGTGACCGCTACGCCGCGGCCGCCGTGGAGGCGACCAGCGGGCGGTGCTGCTCCACCGAGGCGGAGTCCATCGGCGCCAGCCTCTATTCGGCCCTGGAGCGCCAGGAACTGCCCAGCGCGGCGGTCCTCGCCTCGCTGGGCTGCGGCAACCCCATCGCCGTGGCGGAGCTGCACGAGGGCGAGCGCGTCCTGGACCTGGGCTCCGGCGGCGGGATCGACGTGCTCCTCTCCGCGAAGCGAGTGGGGCCCACGGGCCGGGCGATCGGCCTGGACATGACCGACGAGATGCTCGCCCTGGCGCAGCGCAACGCCGCCGAGGCGGGCGTCACCAACGTGGAGTTCCTGCGCGGCCAGATCGAGAGCATCCCGCTCCCGGCCAACTCCGTGGACGTGGTGATCAGCAACTGCGTGATCAACCTGGCGGCTGACAAGCCGGCCGTCTTCCGCGAGATCGCCCGGGTCCTGCGGCCGGGCGGCCGGATGGGCGTGACCGACATCGTGGCCGAGGATCGCCTGACGCCCGCGGATCGCGCGGAACGCGGCGCCTACACGGCCTGCAAGGCGGGGGCACTCTCCTACTCCGAGTTCCGGGCGGGCCTGGAGGCGGCCGGGCTGGTCGACATCTCGCTGACGCCCACCCACGAGGTGGCGGACGGCATGGTCAGCGCGATCATCAAGGCCTCCAAGCCCGGGCGTGCCTCGGCGTCGAAGCCGGCGGGCGTCCTGGCGTCGGCCACAGTCCCAGCGCCCCCGCTCGTGGCGGGCCGCGTCTTGCGAATCCTGCCCCTGGGCGGCTCGGCGGGCTCGTGCTGCGGCGGCGACGGCGAGGAATGCTGCTGATCGCCGTCGAGCGGGCTCGGCCCGCCGACCTGCCCCGCATCCGGGCGCTGCTGGAGGCGGCCGGCCTGCCGCTCGACGGCGCCGATCAGGCCTTCGAAACCGGCGTGGTGGCCCGCGTGGGCGACGAGGTCGTCGGGGCGGCCGCGGTCGAGCCGTTCGGCCCAGCCGGGCTCCTTCGGTCGGTCGTGGTGGCGGCGGACCACCGGGACGCCGGCATCGGTCGGCGGCTGGTCGCCGCGGCGGAGGGGCTGGCACGGGAGAGCGGCATCCGCGACCTCTACCTGCTCACGGAGACGGCGATCGACTGGTTCCCCCGCCTCGGGTACCAGGTCATCCCCCGCGACGCAGCGGCGGCGGCCGTGGGCCAGTCGATCGAGTTCACCACGGCGTGCGCGACCACCGCCGTGGCGATGCGCCGCGCTCCGGGCTGATGGGTCCACCTGGCCCGCAAGCGTGGCGCCCCACCGAGCGCTAGCCGCCCAGGATCAAATCGAGCGCGTGGCCCACGTTCGGCAGCCGCTCGCCGGCGCGCCGAAGACGGCCCGTCCCGGGCTGGGTCACCTGCCACCCACTACCTGCCGTCGTGACTCAAGGTGCCTTGCGTCTTGGCCACAAGGCCTGTTGACAGGTCGGCGAAGGGCGGACTACAGTGCCCTCGAACCGGCGTCCCGTCGAAGGAATGGCCTTCGCCACGGCGCAGCGTCTCGAGGCCTGGTGCCATGACCAACCTGCTCGCCAGCACGACCATCACCCAGTCGGCAACCCGGCGCCAGCCCGACCTGCACTTCTGGTCGCGCCGCCCGCTGAGCTTCACCCGCCGGATGCGACAGCCGGCCTATCCCCGGCTCAGCCGGGTGGCCGCCACGCCCGCCGTGCAGCGCAGCCCCCTGGGCCGGCTCGCCTCTCTCCTCGGCTAGGCTGGCGTCACTCCGCCTCCGGGGCGCCAGCCTGGAGCAGGCGGCGCATCAGGGCTGGCGTCCTGAGATCCAGCCGCACCAGGCGAGGTGCGGGGGCATACCGACGGCCGCGCCGATCACCCAGCGGCATCAGCCAGCCCGCGTCGGACATCGCACCCAGCATCGCCCGGGCCCGGGCTGGCGAGAGCCCCAGGGCCTCGGCGACCCACGTCGTTCGAACGGGCGCCATTCGGACGCTCAGCAGGATCGCGGGCCACTGCGGTCCGGCGCGTTGCTCGCCGCTCAGCTCCATGAACAACAGGCCCAGGTCGTGGGGGATCGCGGCCATCACTCGGTTCCGGGCGCCCAGCCGAGCGACGCAGACCTCCGCGAAGTACTCCAGCCAGGGCGTCGCGGCGTGATCGTCGGGCTGGTAGGACGCCCCGTGCGTCTCCTGGAGGACCGCGAAGTAGCGCGGCCCGCTGGCCCGGATCTCCGACTCCACGTTCAACAGCTCGGGCGCACCGATGCCAGAACGCATCAACGCCAGGGAGCCGACGACGCGGGCGGTCCGGCCGTTGCCATTGAGCCATGGGTGGATCGAGACGACGTTGAGATGGGCGAGGCCGGCGAAGACGAGCGGATGTGTCTCGGTGGGTCGCCGCAGCCATTAGACCAGCCCCGCCATCAGGTCCGGCAGGCGCTGCCGGTCGGGTGGCTGGTAGATCCCACCCACGGTCACGGGCTCCCGTCGGTACTCCCCGCGCTGGTCGTCCGCCAGCCCGGCCATCACCGCCCCGTTGAGTCGGCGAATCAGCTCGGTCGACCACTCGAAGTCGCTCCGCAGCGCGGCGCGATTCGCCAGGTCCAGCGCGTCGTTGTAGTTGAGCACCTCCCGGATATCGGCCCGGGACCCGTCCACCTGACCCCCGGCCAGCACCTCCCCCACCTGCGCCGGCGTGAGGCGGTTGCCCTCGATCGCCGTGCTGCCAGCGACCGTGGCGGAACGCGCGGCTGGCCAGAGGGAGATGTCCGCCCAGCGGTGCTGCGCGACGGGATCCTCCCGTGAGGCCTGGGCATCCCAGGCGGCCAGGAGTTGCGTGAGGCGCGGCGTGGTGCGGTAGGCGAGATGCAGGTCCATCATCTGTCGCTCACTTCACAAGCGATAACTTCGGGTGCATCGTACGATGTTGTCGCCACTCTGACAAGCGACATGACGCGCCGGCCGACGCCCGTCCGCGAGTCACCTGGGTAGCGAGCGGAGCCACCACCGCCCATCGGCGCACCTGGCCGCACGCCCACTACAATCGCCGGGACCCCCAGGCGTCCACGCGGAGGATCGGCAGTGCAGGAGGCCACCACCCGGGCCATCGTCGAGGGCCTGCGCGAGGCGGGCATCGACTTCGTCGTGTACATGCCCGATTCGTTCTTCTTCGAGACCATCAACGTGCTCGAGGCGGACCCCGACTTTCAGTGCGTCTCCGTCCCCAACGAGAGCGTGGGGATGTGCCTGGCCGCCGGCGCCTGGCTGGGCGGCCGCAAGCCCGTGATGCTGATGGAGAACACCGGCCTGTTCGTCGCCATGAACGCCATCACGCGGTTCCACCAGCCCTTTGGCATCCCCGTGCTGATGCTGATCAGCTACCGCGGCGACGCGGGCGACGGGTGGTGGATGGTGACCGACATCGGCCACGCCTTCGAGCCCGTCCTGCGCGACCTGGGCGTCATGTACGAGCGCGTGGACGAGCCCGAGAAGGCCCGCAAGGCCATCCGGCTGATGCAGACGTCCGCGTCGGTCTCGGAGGAGCTCCAGGCCGTGGTGTTCCGGAAGGAGGGCGCGTGGTAACCCGGTACGAGATGCTGGAGCGGCTCGCCGCCCACATCGGCGACGCGCTGGTGCTCACCAACCTCAAGGGCACGGCCCACGAATGGCACCACCTCCATCCGAAGGATTCGAACCTCCTCTACCTGGGCCTGGGCATGCCCACGCCTGCCGCGCTGGGCCTGGCGATGGCGCTCCCCCACCGCCACGTGGTCTCGCTGGACGGCGACGGCAGCATCCTCCTGGACATGGCGGCCATCCCCACCGTGGGCCAGGTGCAGCCGAAGAACCTGATCGTGGTGATCTTCGACAACGAGTCCTACGAGAGCAACGGCGCCCTGCCCACGGCCACGTCGGCGGGGACGGACCTGACGGGCGTCGCGCGCTCGTGCGGGATCGCCAACGCGATCACGGCCACCACGGCCGACGAGTTCGAGGCCGCCGTGGTGGCGGCCATGACCACCGCGGGGCCGCACTTCATCACGGCCAAGGTGGAGAAGGGCACGCGCAAGGTGCCCATCACGATGACCTACGGCAAGTACAACAAGTACGTCTTCGTGAAGCACATCGAGCAGTCCGAGGGGCTGGAGATCCTGCGCTCGATCACCGCCACGGGCCGCGGCTACACGCCCAACAAGACCTACTACTCCGACTGAGGGACCGCGCCGGCCCGTTGACGTCGGCGGGGCGGCGCGCGAACAATGCCGCATGCCCGACGCACCGGACAACAAGCGCCAGGTCCACCGGCGCGACGCCGATGGCCGGATGCAGGTTGGGCCCGACTGGGAGACGCTGATCGAGCGGCAGATCCGCGAGGCGCTCCAGGAAGGCCAATTCGAGAACCTCCCCTACCAGGGTGAGCCGCTGCCCAACGACGACAACCCCTATGCCGGGGAGATGGGCATCGCCTTCCGGATGCTCAAGAATGCCGGCGTGGCGCCGCCGTGGATCGAGGCCGACAAGGAGGTCCGTGATCTCCTCGCTCGGCGCGACGCGATCCTGGCGCGCGTCGCCGCGGGCCCGGAGCCCACCGCCTTCGAGCGTCGGCGCGACCGGGTGGTGCTGCAGGACCTGGTGGCCGACATCAACGGGTCCATCGCCAGGGTCAACGCCGAGGCGCCGACGGATCGCCAGCACCGCCGGCCCCTGTCCCTCCCGGACGAGCTCGCCGGCTACGACGAGGCGTCCCGCCGGTAGCCAGGGCAATGAGGGCGGACGAGGAGAGCTGGACGTGCCGATCCGCCGGCCGGCGCCCATGGGCTCGGCCAGCCCCGTGGCATCAGGGCCCGGTGATGGCGAACAGCATGGTCCCGGAATACGTGCCGGCCGCCACGGACGGGAGACGGACCCGGATCCGGAACACCTGGCTCGCCCTGGTGTCACCCACCGTGGCCGTGATCAGCGCGAGGTCCCAGGGCCCGCCGGGCGGCGGAACCGTCGCATACGCGCCGTTCGACAGGGTCAGCACCGAGACGTCGCTGCTGCCGATGACGGCCTGGGTGCCGGCGGAGAGCGGCGTCGTCATCGCGGCGGTGACCGTGCGGCCCGCCTCGGTCGAGAGCCACTGGATCGACGCGTCGCCGGAGGTCACAACCTGGCCGGGGAAGCTCTCGCCGATGTTCACGGTCGCCGGCGCATAGACCACCGTTCCGGTGATGGAGCCGTCCGTCCGAGAGACAAACGTGATCGCGTACGACGCCGTGTCGCCGAGGCCGGTGGCGCTGTCCGTGACGGTGCCCGCTGGCGTCAGCGTCTTGCCCGTGCCGGGGAGCGCTGTGTCAAATGCCTGCGTCCATGCGCCCATGTCGCCCGTCGCGAGGGTGCCGACGCTGACCTCCGGAAGCCCCGACGAGGCGGTGGTCCCGTCGTACTCCCTGGAGTCGGCGCCCGCCGTCACCGTGATGGGGCGCGGGGTGACGTCGAAGGCGGCCGAGGTGGCCCCGGTCAGGCCCGGCGATGCCGCATCCAGTCGGTAGCCCTGGCCGACCCCCTTGATGGCCAGTCCCGCGAACGTGGCGATCCCCTGGCTGGCCGTGACGCTCACCGCGCCCAGCAAGGTCCCCGGGATGCCGCCGGCGCTCGGGGTGCCGGCGTGCCTCGCCACCGTGACGCTGACCGCGCTGCCCGGGACGGCGTTGCCAAACGCGTCGACGACCCTGACCACCGGTTGCGTGACGAAGGGTGTGCCGTGGATGCCGCTGCCTGGGCTCGTGGTGAATGCCAGTGCCGCGGCTCCGCCGGGGCCGACCGTGACCGGGGCGCTGGTCCCGGCGCTGACGACGGGCGTGCCGCTGACGCGCGTGGCGGTGATCGCCTGGGCGCCGGCGGTCCTGAGGGTGACCGTGAAGGTGCCGGTGCCCACGGCGAGGGCGGCGTTGGCCGGGAGGGTGGCGTTGGCGTCGCTGCTGGTGATGGCCACCGTCGGCGTGGCGCCGGTGGCCACGTTCCACCAGGCATCCACGGCGTTGACGGTCGCCGTGACGTTGGCGCCGGCGGTCA
>CAIJPD010000025.1 GCA_903822495.1 uncultured Chloroflexota bacterium
GACCGGCAAGGCATCGGCGGGACCTCCGCCGGCAAGGCATCGGCGGGACCTCCGCCGGCAAGGCATCGGCGGGACCTCCGCCGGCAAGGCATCGGCGGGACCTCCGCCGGCAAGGCATCGGCGGGACCTCCGCCGGCAAGGCATCGGTCAGGCGCCCGCTCGCCGGCAAGGCATCGGTCAGGCGCCCGCTCGCCCCCCGAAGATCCCGGCGATCTCGAACGCCGGCGCCTCCTCCAGCTGGTCGTATCGGCAATCCGCCGGGAGCCGGTCCGGCCGCCAGCGGCGGAATGTCGTGGCATGGCGGAAGCGGTCGCCCTGCAGGTGGTCGTACGCCACCTCGACCACGCGGACCGCCTGGAGCGGCTCCCAGCCGAGGTCCTTGCCGCGGCTCCAGCGTGACGTGGCGCCCGGGACGCGCTGGCCCGACGCCGCCGAGGCCGCCATCCCCGCCGCCCACTCGGCCCAGCCGGCCCACGGGTGACCCTCCAGCGCGTTGGCCCGGAGAGGCTCCAGCTCCAGCGCGAGTGCCGCCCGCTGGTCCCAGCCAAATGACGACGTGACACCCACATGGTGAAGCGTTTCGGCGTCGTCGAACAACCCCAGGAGCAGCGACCCCACGTGCGTGCCCGGGCCGTGTTTGTGCCATCGGAAGCCGGCGACCACGCAGTCGGCCGTCCGCTCGTGCTTGATCTTGACCATCGCCCGCTTCCCGGGCTGGTACGCCGCGTCGAGGCGCTTCGCCACCACCCCGTCCAGCCCCGCGCCCTCAAACCGGTCAAACCAGTCGGCCGCCAGCGCCCGATCCGTAGTGGCGGGCGTCAGATGGATGGGCGGCTGCGCACCGCCCAGCACCGTCTCCAGACGTCGGCGGCGCTCCCCCTGCGGTACCGCGCGGAGGTCCTCGTCGCCCAGCGCGAGGAGGTCCCAGGCCACGTACGACGCGGGCGACTCGGCCGCCAGCATGCGGACCCGCGATTCGGCCGGGTGGATCCGGAGGAGGAGGGCGTCGAAGTCGAGCCGCCCGCCCTTCGAGATGACCACCTCGCCGTCCAGCACGCAGCGCTCCGGGAGCGCGGCGCGGAGCGCTGCCGCCAGCTCGGGGAAGTAGCGATCCAGTGGCTTCAGGTCGCGGCTCTGGATGAGCATCTCATCGCAATCGCGGAAGACCAGTGCCCGGAAGCCGTCCCACTTGGGCTCGTACAGCCAGCCCTCGCCATCGGGCAGGCCCGACGCGGGCTTGGCGAGCATTGGCTCGACCGGGGGATCGAAGGGGAGACGCATGGCCGCCAGTCTACGGCTGGCGTGAAGCGCCTCCGGCAACCGGGCGGCAGGAAACCGCGGGCACGAAGCCGCGCCTCCGGCAACCGGGCGGCAGGACACCGCGGGCACGAAGCCGCGCCTCCGGCAACCGGGCGGCAGGAAACCGCGGGCACGAAGCCGCGCCTCCGGCAACCGGGCGGCAGGAAACCGCGGGCACGAAGCCGCGCCTCCGGCAACCGGGCGGCACGGAACCGCGAGCACGAAGCCGCGCCTCCGGCAACCGGGCGGCACGGAACCGCGAGCGCAGAACGGCCCGCCCCCGCCGCCGGGCGGCACGGAACCGCGAGCGCGGAACCTCGGGCTTGCGTCCGGCGTCACCATAGGACTCACGGCGTCCGCGAAGCACACTCCATCCGACTACACGGAGGTCCCGTCCAATGCCGTCCTCCACCGCCCGCCCGCGGAGCGTGGCCCGCTCACGCGGCGTCGCCCGCCGGCTCTTCCTCGTCCTGGCCGCGGGCCTGGCCCTTGCAGGCTGCGCTTCGGCCTCCGCCCCCGCGCCGCGCGCGCCCAACGGGTTCACCACCGACACGCTCTCCCCCATCTCCAAGGAATCGGTCACCACCGGGGCCGCGGGCGCTGGCGGGGCCACACAGGGAGGCGCCCCCACCGCCTTCAAGGACACCGCCAAGATCGTGTGGACGGGGAGCATGCAGCTCCAGGTGAAGGACCTCGACGTGGCGCTGGCCGACGCGCAGACGGCGATCACCGGCATGGGTGGCTACATCAGCGCCTCGCGCCGGACCGGCAGCGAGCAGCCGGTGGGCGCCGTCACCTACCGGATCCCGTCGGACCGCTGGCAGGATGGCCTGGCGGCGCTCCGGAAGCTGTCCATCAAGGTCGTCGACGAACAGACCAACTCCGCCGACGTTGCCAGCGAGCTGGTCGACATGGAGGCCCGGCTCAAGAACCTGCGCGCCTCGGAGACCGCGCTGCAGGCGATCGCCGCCTCGGCCACCAAGGTGAGCGATGTGCTGGAGGTCCAGGCCAGGCTCAGCGAGGTCCGGGGCCAGATCGAGTCGCTGGCGGCCCAGCAGGCGGCGCTCCAGGACAAGGTCGGCTACGGCACGCTGACGGCGACCTTTGGGCTCCAGGTGGTCGCGATCACGCAGGCGGCCAAGCAGTGGGACCCGGCGACCGAGGTGGACGCCGCGGGCGCCCGGCTCGTGGGGATCCTGCAGTCGCTCGCCAGCGCGGCCATCTGGTTCGTGATCGTGTGGCTGCCGACGCTGCTGGTCCTGGGCGTGGTCATCGTCCTTGTCGTGCGGGTCGGGCGCCGCATGGGCGTGCGCTTGCCCAGCATGCCGGCCGGTCCGGCGGCACCTGCCACGGGCTGGGTCGCAGCCGCGCCGGGCGGCGGGGTCAAGACCGGCGACGCCTCGGCCTCGGGGCCCGTGGGCCATGGCACCATGGGCGAGTGACCGACCAGGGCGAACGCTACGACCGCATTGCGGAGGGCTACCGGCGCTGGTGGGCGCCCGTCCTGGTCCGCGATGCGGTCGCGACGCTGGACCTGGTCGCCGCGGATGTCGCCGCCGGCGCGCGCCAGATCCTGGACCTGGGGACGGGGACGGGGACGCTGGCCCTGGCGGCCATCGAGCGCTGGCCCGGGGTCCGGGTCACGGGGATCGACGCCTCCGCCGAGATGATCGGGATGGCCGAGGCGGAGGCGGATCGCCGCCTTTCCCCCGCTGACCGGGGGCGGTTCACCACGCGGACCGCCTACGCGGACGCGCTGCCGTTCGGCGACGGCGAATTCGACCTGGTGCTCTCCTCGTTCGTCCTGCAGTTGGTGCCCAGCCGAATCCGGGCGCTGCGCGAGGCGCACCGGGTGCTTCGTCCCGGTGGGCGGATCGCCTATACCACCTGGCTGGCCGGCGACGCCCCCTTCGCGGGCGATCGAATCTTCGACGAGGTCCTCGGCGAGCTCGGGATCCGAACCGAGGAGACGGGCGACGAGCGGGCGGGCGACGAGCGGGCGGGCGACGCGGGGGCCGACGGCGACGCGGGGGCCGACGCCTCCGATGGTCGATCGGGCGACCTGCGCTCCACCAGGGCGGCGGCCGATGGCCTCCGGCGGGCCGGCTTCGAACATGTGAGGGCCGCGGCGGGCCTGCTCCAGCACGCCTTCGACCCCGCCGGCTACGTCGGCTTCCTGGCCGAGTTCGACGAGGAGGACCTGTTCGGCGGCCTCGTCGAACGACGCCGGGCGGCGCTGGAGGCGAGGCTCCTGGAGCGGCTGGCAGCGCTCCCCCCAGGGGACCTGGTGCTGCGCCTGCCCATCGTCCAGGCGACTGGAAGACGCCCGGAGTTGGTACGACGCCCGGCGTCGGAACGACGCACTACCGCGCAACAGGCCTCGACGCGGGGGGCGTGACGCGGGGGGCGCAAGCCCCGGCGTCTGACGCCGGGGCCAATTCGAGAGCGCCCGAGGGCTAGGCTCCGGCGGACTCGCCGGCAGCGGGTGCTGCGGTGCCTGCCGACGCGGCGGCCGCGCCGTCATCGTTGCGCGGCCGCAGGACACGGGCCACGATCTCGACGGACTCCGTCAGGATCGTGACGCCTGCCGGGACCAGCAGGTCGCTCACGTGAATGACGCCTTCGAAGTCGGTCAGCGACTCGACCGAGTACTCGATGTTGTGCGGCAGGGCATCCGGCAGCGCCCGGATGCGGACATGCTCCAGGACGTGCAGCAGCGAGCCACCACCCGTGTCGGACGCCGGCGCCACGCCGGTCGCGATCAGCGGGATGTCGACCGTGAGCTCCTCGGACATGTGGACCGCGAACAGGTTCACGTGGAGGGGCCGGCGGGTGATCGTGTCCATCTGGATCCCGTGGATCAGGACGGCCTCGGACCGGTCCGCGTCCAGCTTGAGGTTCACGAGGACGTTGGGCCCGACCCGGTGGCGAAGGAGATCGAACTCGTGGGCGTCAATCGACACCGGCGTGGATTCGAGGCCGTGGCCGAAGATGACGGCGGGGAGACGGCCGGCGCGGCGGAGGTGGGCGACCTTCTTGCCCGTGACCTCGCGTGACAGTGCGGCGAGCGTGGGGCGTGTAGTCATGGCGAACACCTCAGGCCGGGCGGCGCTCTAAGGCTGGGCAAGCCCCCTGACGGGAGGCCGCACGCCCGGCAGACACCCCGGATCGCACCCACCATACACCCGCCCGGCGGCGCGACCCGCCCGCCGGCGCCTGCGGCGACCTTCCGGTGGCCCTTCCCGCGTGCCGGTGTAGCATCGGGGACGTGTCCGCCACGATCCTGATCGTCGAAGACGAGTTCGCCGTTGCACGCGGCATCCAGTACGCCCTCCAGCAAGAGGGCTATGTGGTGACGGTGGCGCGCTCGGGTGAAGAGGGCCTCACCTTCGCGTCCGACCAGGCACCCGACCTCGTCGTGCTCGACGTCCGTCTGCCCGGGATGGACGGCTTCGAGGTCCTCCGGCGCCTGCGGGCCACCGGCTCCAAGGTGCCCATCCTGATCCTCACCGCGCGCGACGACGAGATGGACAAGGTCATCGGGCTGGAGTTGGGCGCGGACGACTACCTGACCAAGCCGTTCGGGCTGCGCGAGCTGATGAGCCGGATCAAGGCGCTCCTCCGCCGCGCGTACGGTGACCTCGCGGACGCTGGCGTGGGCCGGGTCATCCGACACGGGGACCTGGTGCTGGACCTGGAGCGCCGCCGTGTCCAGCGCGGCAGCCGGCGGATCGCCCTCACCCCGACCGAGTTCGAGATCGTCCGGCACCTCGCCAGCCGGCCGGGCCGCGTCTTCACCCGCTCCGAGCTCCTTGAGCTGCTGCGTGACTACGAGGCGCTGGACCAGGACGAGAAGACGATCAACGTCCACGTCAGCCACCTGCGCGAGAAGATCGAGGACGATCCCGCCAACCCGGTGTTCATCCTGACGGTTCGAGGTGTCGGCTACGCCTTCGCCGAGCGCTGACCAGGGCGTGCGGCGCCAGGCGCATCTTCGCGACGGCATCGCCCGGGGCCTCCGGCGCCTCAACCCGCGCAGCTTCCAGGCCCGCCTGACCATCACGTTCGTGGGCGTGGTGGCCCTGACCCTGCTCGTCGTCAGCGGGCTGGTCATCAACCGCATGGACGACTACTTCAGCCAGCAGCAGACCGGCGACCTGGAGGCGCGGGCGCTGACGGTGGCCCAATACGTGGCGGTGATCGCGGAGGGCGCGAGCGGCCTGCGGCCCGTTGTCGGCGCGGACAACATCGTCGATGCGGCCGTGGAGGCGGAGCTGAACAAGCCTGCCCAGCAGCGGATCCTGGCCGACCAGCTGGCCCAGGCGGACGTACGGATCCGCCTCGGGCTGCTCTCCGGATCGCGCTTTCTGCCGGCCCCCAACGGCGAGGTCTCCACGACCCACGAGGCGGACGCGCGCTCCGGACAGACCCGCGAGGAGATCACCAGCGACGAGCTCCGCTACGGGGTGGACGCGCCGCTGATCCCGTACGTGATCGAGGTCACGCTCTCCGACCCGTATACCTACCGCGCCTCCACGGTCTCCAACGTGGCGGGCCTCCTCCTGGTGACCGGGCTCGTCGCGATGGCCCTCGCGATCATCGTGGCCGCCTCGCTGACCCTCCGCTTCACCATCCCCCTCCGCCGCCTGACCGAGGCGTCTCGCGGCCTGGCCGAGGGCGACCTGTCCCGGCGCGTGGCCGCGCCACACGTCCGCGCCGGCTCGCTGGAGCTGGCCGAGCTCTCGCTGCAGTTCAATGCCATGGCGGACCGGCTCCAGGAATCGGTGGAGATCATCCGTCGCGACCGTGACCGGAGCCGCGACTTCCTGGCCGACGTCTCGCACGAGCTGCGGACGCCCATCGCGGCGCTCCGGATGTTCAACGAGCTGCTCTGCGATCCGGCCACGGACCCGGCGGCCCGGACGGAGTTCCTGGTATCGAGCGGGCAGCAGATCGAGCGACTCGACTGGCTGGCCCAGAACCTGCTGGAGCTCTCGAAGCTCGATTCGGGGCTGGTGCTCCTTGACCTTCGCCCCGATGACCTCCGGGCGGCCGTCGAATCCGCCGTCGAGCAATCGCAGTCGGCGGCACGCAGGCGCCGGGTCCAGCTGGCGCTCCACCTCCCCGACAGCCCGCTCCGGATCCGCCACGACCCGCTTCGCATCGGGCAGGTGATCGCCAACCTGGTGGGCAATGCGATCAAGTTCACCCCGCCCGACGGGAGCGTCACCGTGACCCTGAAGCCCTACCGGACCGGCGCCCGGATCGAGGTGGCCGACACCGGCGTGGGGATCGATGCCACGGAGCTGCCCCACATCTTCGAGCGGTTCTACCGGGGGTCGCGCAGCAACGAGGCGCGCGGGAGCGGCAGCGGCCTGGGCCTGGCGATCGTCCGGTCGATCGTGGACATGCACCACGGGGCGGTGACGGTGAGCAGCCGTCTCGGCGGGGGCACCACGTTCGTGGTCACGCTGCCGCGCGATCCGCGGGCGGGCGAGCCGCCCGGGCCGGCGCCGGGGGTGGAGACTGCACCCGGGACCGACGTGTCGGTCGCGACCCAGCCTCCCGGCGCGCCGGCGGCATCCGAGCCCGTGCCGCGCACGATCTCGCCCGATGTGGTGGATTCTTCATCACCGGGCTGACCGCCTGTTCACCTGACACGTGCACGCTTGCGCCTGCAGTCACCCCTCAACCGCAGATGGAAACCGTCACCCAATGACCGAACCGAACGCCATGCAGCCCGATCCCGGTGCCGACGGGGAGCCCACCCACCCGGGCGCCCCTGCACCGACCAGCCAGCCGACGCCCGCAACCCAGGAGGCCGTGCCGGCCGCGGATGTGCTGAGCGCGGGCGCCGAGGATGCCAGCGCGCAGGGAACGGCGTCGTTCACCCCCGCCCCGGCCCCCCAGACGGACTGGGCCCGTGCCACCTGGAGCCGCGAGGCCGCCCAGGCGCAGGGCACACCGGAACACTGGTTTGAGCCGGTCCCCGCCGAACCCGGACCGGCGGGCGTGCCGGCCGCCTCGGGCGCCTGGGCGGTTCCGCCGGTGCCGGCCCCAACCACGGCCGGCCCCGTCGCGCCGTCGCCGTGGTCCGTCCCGGGCACCCCCGGCCACCCCGGGCATCTGGACGCCGGGCGGCTCGTCGCCCATCCAGGCTGTCGCCACCCAGCCGGTCCGCCGCGAGCCCCGCGTCGCCGGGCCCGGCGCCGTCCTGGGCGCGGCGCTCCTGGCCGCCGTCCTCGCGTCGAGCGGCACGTACGCGGCCCTGGAGGCCAGCGGATCGCTCAATCACGTCACCCAGGCCCCGGCCGGGACCGCCGGCGGCCCCCAGGGGACGGCGACGTCCATCCAGCAGCCGATCCTGGTCGTGGAATCGTCCGCGATCATCGATGCCGCGGCGAAGACCGGCCCCGCCGTCGTCCGCATCACGGCGACCGGCACCACCGTTGACCTGTCCGGCGGGACCATCCCGTCCACCGGCATCGGCTCCGGCGTGATCTACGAAGCATCCGGCTGGATCCTCACCAATCGCCACGTCGTGACCGGCACCAACGGCCAGCTGGTGAGCGCCCTCACCGTCGAGCTCAAGGACGGCCGAACCTTCCAGGGCACCATCTACGGCGTCGACACGCTGACGGACCTGGCCATCGTGCGGATCCAGGGGAGCGGCCTCCCGGTCGCGCCGATCGGCACCTCGGCCAACCTCAAGGTGGGCCAGCTGGCCGTCGCGATCGGCAGCCCGCTGGGCACGTTCTCCAACTCGGTGACCAGCGGGATCGTGTCGGCCACCGGCCGGTCGATCACCGTCGAGAACGAGCGGCTCACCAACCTGATCCAGACCGACGCCGCCATCAACCCCGGGAACAGCGGCGGCCCGCTGCTGGACGCCGGCGGCAATGTCATCGGCATCAACACCGCGATCGCCTCCGACAGCAACGGGATCGGCTTCGCCATCCCCGTGGACATCGCCCGGCCGATCATGCAGCAGGCGCTGGCCGGCCAGCAGCTCAGCCGCCCGTACCTGGGGGTCCGCTATGTCGGCATCGACAAGCAGCTCCAGGCCGACCGGAAGCTATCGGTCGACAAGGGCGCCCTCGTGGGCGGCGGGACCGGCGGCGGCCAGTCCATCGTCACCGGCGGGCCGGCCGAGAAGGCCGGGATCAAGGACGGCGACATCATCACGTCGATCGGCGGGACGGACATCGACACGGAGCACCCGCTGGACCTGGTGCTCTCCAGCTATGCGCCCGGCCAGACCATCCAGGTGAAGCTGCTGCGCGACGGCAAGGAGTTGACGGTGAGCGTCACCCTGGGCACCCGGCCGGCGGGCCTGTAGCCCTCGGGCCATTCCGGGGCAGCGCCCCTGCGCCCGCCGGCGCGACTACGGGTCGGTCGGTGAAGGCGCCGGCCCAGGCTGCTCGACCAGGCCCTTCGAGCGCCGGCGGTGGATCTCCACCCCGGCGCTCTCGATGTGGCCCGGGAGCGGGACGCGCGGCTTGTCAACCGTGACGGCCACCGCCCGGACCGACGGGTGCATCGCCAGGATCTCCGTTGCCACCGTCTCGGCGATGGCCTCCAGGAGCCGGAAGCTGCGCTCCTCCACGATCCGGCGAACGAGGTCGAAGACGGCCGAATAGTCCACGGAGCGGGCGAGGTCGTCGCTTCGGCCCGCGTGCGCCAGGCTGACCTCCAGGGCGACGGTCACCTCGATGGGCTGGGGCGTGCGCCGCTCATCGTCGGGAACGCCGTGGCGGCCCTCGAACACCATCCGGCGCAGGAGGATCCGGTCGCTGGCGCCATCAGGGCCGGCGCCATCGGCGCCATCGGCGCCATCGGCGCGACGGCCGGCGGTCATGCGCCGGCCACCGGCTCGACCCAGCCCCGGGCGATGGCATCGGCCACGCGGGCGGCGCGGACGTTCTCGCGCACGTCGTGGACCCGCACGATGTCGATACCTGCGCCGATGGCCAGCGCGGTGGTCGCCAGCGTCGCCTCCAGCCGGTCCTCCACCGGGAGGTCCAGGATCCGGCCCAGGGTGGACTTGCGCGACGTACCCAGCAGGATGGGCCGCCCCAACGCCCGCACGGCGCCCAGGTCGCGCAGCACGGCCAGGTTGTGCTGGGGCGTCTTCCCGAAGCCGAACCCGGGGTCGACGATGATCGCCGTCTCCGGCACGCCAGCCTGGACCGCGCGCGCCACGGCGGCGCGCAGGTCGGCGACCACCTCCGCGACCACGTCCTCGTAGCGTGCCTCGGTGCGGTTGTGCATCAGCACGATCGGCGCACCGCGCGCGGCGGCGAGACGGGCCATGGCCGGATCCTGCGCCACGCCCCAGACGTCGTTGACCAACGTCGCACCGGCGTCCAGCGCCGCCGCGGCCACGGATGGCCGGGTGGTGTCGATGCTGATCGGGGTCCCGGGCAACGCCGCGTGGAGCGCGGCGACGACCGGCACCACCCGCGCCAGCTCCGCCGCCTCCGACACCCGCTCGTGGCCGGGGCGCGTGGATTCGCCGCCCACGTCCAGCAGGTCCGCGCCATCCGCCACCATCTGCGTCGCCCGGGCCACGGCGAGCGCCACCGGGTCGGGGGCGGCCCCGTCACCCGCATCGGGGGCGCCACGGGCCAGCAGCCCGTCGCCGGAGAACGAATCGGGCGTGACGTTGACAATCCCCATCACGAACGTGCGGCTGCCCCAGGCGAAGACGCGGTCACCCACGCGCAGGGACGTTGGGGGCCGGTCGCTCATCCCGCCATCATGGGCGGCGGCGCGGTGCGCGGCAACGGGTCGGCGAGCCATGGGTCGCTGACCAGGCGGGCCCGGGCCCGGCCCACGAGGTAGAGCGAACCTGCCACCACCACCGGGCCGGCGGCGCCCGCAAGGGCCGCGTCCAGCGCCGCATCGGCGTCCGGGATGGCGGTCACGGTGCCCGTCCGGATGCCCGGGCCACTCCCCTGGATCCGCGGATGGGCGGCCAACCACGCTGCCGCGAGCGCCGCCGCGGGGAGGGCGCGGGGGAGATCGACCTGCGTGGTGATGATGCGGGCGCCGCGGAGGGCGGTGGCATCCAGCGCCGCCAGCACGGACGGAACGTCCTTGTCGGCCATGATTCCCAGCACCAGCGTGAACGGCGGCGGCACGGCGTCGCAGCCGCCCGCGAGGAAGGGCCGCAGGTCGTCCAGCGCGGTCGCCAGCGCGGCGGCCCCCGCGGGGTTGTGCGCCCCGTCCAGCAGCACCTCCACCGGATCCTGCCCAGGGCCGCCGGGCCGTGCCGTCTCGATGAGCTCCAGCCGCCCCGCCCAGCGTGCCTCGGCATACCCGCGGCGCCGAGCGTCGGCGGGCACGCGAGCGATCCCCGCGGCCTCCAGCGCGTCGAGGAGGGCGTCCGCCACCGCGACGTTGGCCGCCTGGTGCCGGCCCCGGAGCCCAACCCGCGTCGCCCCCAGTCGGGGCAGGTCCACGGTGATGCCGTCCCGGTCCCAGCCCAGCAGGGGCGCCGGCTCGGCGATCGCCAGCGAGACACCCAGCCGACGCGCCCGGCGGGCGATGATCGCGCGCGCCTCACCGGTGGCCCCGGTCACCGCCACGTCGCCGCGCCCCATGATGGCCGCCTTCTCGCGGGCAATCGCCGCGACGGTGGGGCCCAGCTGTGCCATGTGGTCGAGGTCCACGTTCGTGATCGCGGCCACGCCCCCATCCCACGCATGCGTGGCGTCCAGGCGCCCGCCCAGCCCCACCTCGACCAGCGCCAGGTCCACGTGCTCACGCCGGAACCACTGGAACAGGGCCGCCGTGAGGAGCTCGAACTCGGTCGGCGGGCCCAGGCGACGGCCCACCCGGTCCGCGATCGGCAGGATCTCCGCCACGAGCGCGGCGAATGCTTCGGGGGAGATGGGCCGGCCATCGATCTCCAGCCGCTCGCGGTACGTGATCAGGTGCGGCTTGGGGGTCAGCCCCACCCTGTAGCCCGCGACCCGGAGTGTGGAGCCGGCAAGCGCCAGCACGCTGCCCTTGCCGTTGGTGCCGGCGACCAGGGCCCCGCGAAGGGTCAGGTGTGGGTCGCCCAGGCCGGCGAGGAGCGCGCGCGTCCTGCCAAGGCCCAGGCGGATGCCGAACCGGCCTCGCTCGGCGATCGCCTGGAGCGCACCGTCGTAGGAGAGGTCGCTCACCGCGTCACTAGCGGCTCAGCTCGTCCTCGTAGAAGACGCACTGGTTGAACCGGCCGGTCAGGCACACGTCGTTGCAGAAGCCCTGGTCCAGGTGGACGCCACCGCGGACCTGGCAGCGGGAGATGGTGTTCTCCTGGCGCATCAGGCCCTTGAGCAGGTGCGGCGCCTGGATGGGGATGGCCCCGCGCGCGCCGGTCATGTAGAAGTGCGGGCAGATGTTCCGACGCAGGTTGGGCAGGCCAAAGGCGGTGCGGATCCCGGGGCCTACTGGCACCGCGGTGGTGCCCGGTCGGGACCCCGGCGACACGCGCCCAACGGGGCCCACGCCAAACGAAGGGCGGCCAACGGGCGCACGCTGCTGTTCCGACTTTGGATTTCGTGCCTGCATCCGTCCCCTCCATGTGTCGGCGCATCCTCGACACAATGGGCCCCAGAGTACACGCTCGGCCGGATCTGCTGCGCGCGGGGCACCGGGCCGTGGCGCGCCGGTGCGCGCGCACCGCACCAGACCGCACCTCACCGCCACGGGACCCGGTGCGCGCGAGCAAGGTCGGCGAACGCGACCGGGGACCCGCCGTGCGACAATCCCGGACGTGACGATGCGCCGCAGCGACCGCTCCTCGCAAGTCCGGCGCCGTCCGCCCTCCACCGGCCGGCCGGCCCCGCAGAAGGTCAAGCTCAAGCCCGTCTCCGCCCAGCGAATCGCCGGGCGCCGCCAGCCGGGGCCCCGGACATCGCTACCGCTCGCCGCTCGCCTCCTGCTGCTGGGCGCGGTCGCCGCCCTGGGGGTGGTGGTGCTGTTCGCCTGGACGGGCGGCATCGGCAAGATGGTCTCCGCATTCGGATCCAGCCTCTCGGCCGTCCTGGGCAATGTGGCCCTGACCACGTCGCCCGCCCCGTCGCTCGCGACCATCTCACGTTCGCCGCTCATCGCCGCCCCGGCCGAGCCGTACACCAATCAGGTCAAGGTGGACCTGGGGGTGACGGTCCCCAACGCGATCGTCGGCCAGGCCGGCGCCAAGGTCCGGGTCTACGTGGCGCTCAAGGGCCAGGCGGCACGCGCCCTCAAGGACGTCCCGGTGGGTGGCACCCCCAAGATCGTCATCCCGGTGGAGCTGATCGACGGCCAGAACGACTTCACGGCGACGGTCATCAGCGCCGGCGGAGAGTCCGAGGCGTCGCCCATCGTCACCTACATCCTGGACACGGCGCCACCGCAGATCGCCCTGACGTCCCCCAAGGACAAGGCGACGGTGAACCTGGCCACCACCGACCTGGTGGGCAAGACGCAGGCCAGATCTCGCCTCCTGGCCCGGAACGAAGCGAACGGCAGTTCGATCACGGGGACGGCCGCGGCCGACGGCGCGTTCACGATGACGCTCCCGCTCCAGACCGGCAGCAACGTCATCCGGATCACCGCCACGGACCCAGCCGGCAACGGCGCCGAGCTGGTCATGACGCTGGTCCGGGGCACGGGCGTGCTGAAGGCAACGCTCGCGGCATCCGCCTACCGCTTCGTGACCACCGCCCTGCCGGGCAACATCACCCTCACCGCCACCATCACGGACCCGGACGGCCAGCCACTCAAGGGCGCCAAAGTCACCTTCTCACTCACGGTTCCGGGCATCAGCCCCATCCAGCAGCCGGACGTCGTCACCGGCGCGGATGGCAAGGCCGTCTTCACGACGTCGATCCCCAAGAGCGCCACCGTGGGCCAGGGCCAGGCGAGCGTCCTGGTCACCACCGCGCAGTTCGGCACCGCGACGGACCGCTCGGCCATCACCATCGCCGCCCAGTAGCCGGGCGACGGCCGGACCCCGAACCGGGGCCGCATGAACCAAAAATCGTGATGACACGGTAGCGATTCGCAGCTACCATCCCGCCAATGCCGACGTGGCGCTGTCCGCACTGTGGCGCTCCCCAGCCCGAGTCAGATCGGTGCTGGGTCTGCAAGCGCTCCACCACCTCCTGTTCGGCGTGCCGCCACTTCCGGCGGGCGGTCGCCGGGAACCTGGGCTACTGCGGGCTGGACCGCAAGCGCGCGGCGCTGGGCGGCGACGAGCAACGTCCCTGCTGGGCACCCATCCCCTACGAGAACAACCGTCCACCCGATTCCGCGCCATGGGCCTCGCGGGTGATCGACCCATCGGCCGGTGGGCGCCGCTCGCGGGTGGACTTCGTCCCGGTCGATGAGGCGCGCGGCGCCCCGATCCCGAGTGTGACGGCGGACGGCAGCGGGGCGGGCTTCCGGTACCAGCTCTGGGACGAGCTGGAGGGCTGACGGGCCGCGGGTCGCCCGCCTGACACGGTGAGGCGACCCGGCATGACGATACCGGTCGCACTTGCCGCGCCCAGGCGGCGCGAGGTCAGGCCGTGGGCGCCGGCGTCGGCGGGGGCGTCGGCGTCGGCGAGGGCGTCGGCGTCGGCGTCGGGTCCGGCGTCGGGTCCGGCGTCGGGTCCGGCGTCGGCGTGGGCGTCGCGCCGGGATCTGGCGTCACGTCGGGTGTCGGCGTTGCCGTCGGCTTGGCTGTCGGCGCCTTTGTCGGCGCCTTGGTCGGCGTGGGGCCGGGCGTCGGGGTGGGTGTCGGCGTGGGCGTGGGCGTGGGCGTCGGAGCCGGGCCCCGGGAGACCGCGTAGTTCACGCTGGTCCCCTTGGTCACGGTGTTGCCGCCGGGCGGATCCTGGTTGACCACGGAGCCGACCGGCACGGTTGGATCGAACGTCTCCGTCCGCTTCCCGATCGTGAGGCCGGCCGCCGCGATCTGGTTGAGCGCCTCCGTCTCGCCCTTGCCCACCAGCCCGGGGACCTGGACGGTCTGGCTGCCCAGCGCCAGCGTGAGCTTGATGATGCTGCCCTTCTCCACCTGCGTGCCGGCGACCGGATCCTGCTTGAGGACCGAGTCGGCGGGCTTGCTGGACGGCTCGAAGGCGAAGCGCACCACCACCAGGCCCGCCTGCTTCGCCTGTGTCTCCGCCTGGGCGTAGATCAGCTCGGTCAGACGTGGCACGGTGACCAGCTCCGCGGCGGGGGCCGAACCGGACGTGAGGAGCCGGAACACCAGGAAGCCCACGATCGCCAGGATCACGAGGCCTAGGACGGCACTGATCCACACCCAGGGTCCGCCGCCCGAATCGTTGCCGTGACTCCCGTCGGAGAGGCGGGCGCGATGGTCGAACAGGTCCGGCCCAAGGTCCAGCTCCTCGATCCCGGCCTGGACCCGGAACGACGCCGACGAATCGGGCGGCGCAGGTGGCGCCGACATGGCGTAGGCGTCGGCCGAATACGGGACGACGACCGTGCGCGTGGGCCGCGCGGACTCCGGGCCGGTCGGCGGGACCGGGCGCGCGTAGGGGGACCGCTCGCCCTCGTCGGCGGAATCCGGCGAGCCTGCCGGCTCGGCAGCGGCGTCGAACAGGACCTCATCGCGGGTTTCGGCCGGGAGCAGAGACTCGGGTCGGCTGGTTGGGGTGGGCCACAGATCCCGACGCTTCCCGGGGGCGCCGAGCGGGATGGCGGCACCAAACACGGGCCGGGCGACCAGCGGCGCGGGAGGCACGGCCGGTCCCGCCTCGGCATCCTCGAAGGAGTCGGCGGCGGGGCCATCGTTGGGCGGTTCGGGCGCATCGGGCGCATCGGGCGGGACGAATGGTGCGTCCGGCTGGGGCTCGGCATCGCCCTCCAGGTCGGTCATCAGCAGCGATTCGGGCACGCCAGGGCCAACCTCGGGGCGCTCGGCCGGGAGGAGGTCGTCCAGGGCGGCCGCCAGGTCACCTGCCGTGCGATAGCGATCATTCGGCGCCGGTGCGAGGGCACGGCTGACCACGGCATCCAGCCCCGCCGGGATGCCGCTCCGGATGCTGGACGGCGCGGGCGCGGGCGCGGCCGCCTTGGCCGCGGCCAGCTCGATCGCGCTCCCGGCTGCCCACGGCGTGCGCCCCGTGAGCGCCTCGAACAGGATCACGCCCAGGCTGTAGACGTTGGAGGCCTGGGTCGGCTGGTCGCCGCGTGCTTGTTCGGGGCTCCAGTAGATGTGCGAGCTGGCGCTGGCGCCAGGCAGGACCACGTCCGCCTCGGCCGTCGCGGCGGCGATCCCGAAGTCCGTGACCTTGGGCAGCCCGTCGTGGGTGATCAGGATGTTGCCGGGCTCCAGGTCCTGGTGGACGACGCCGCGGGCCCCAGCCGCGGCCAGTGCCCGGCCGATGTCGGCCCCCAGCCGGACGGCCTGGCGGTGCGGCAGCTGGCCGCGATGGCGGAGCACGGCGGCGAGGTCCTCGCCGCCGACCAGCTCCATGATCAGGAAGGGCTCTTCGTCGAGCAGGCCAAAGCCCAGGATCGCGACGACCCCGGGGTGGTGGACCGCGGCGGCCGCACGAGAGTCCGCCTGGAGGCGGGCGAGGAAGGCCGCGTCACGGCCATACGCCGCGGGGAAGACCTTCACCGCGACGTCCCGGCCGCGCACCGTGTCCGTGGCGCGGAAGACGCTGGCGTGTGGCCCGGCGGAGATCAGCTCGACGAGCCGATACCGACCGCCCAGCACCGAGCCAATGGCCGCCACGTGGACTCCCTCTACGCTGAGACTGCGACGCCCTGCCGCTTCGCCGCCGTCGGCCGCGATCGTACCGTACGGCGCAGGCGCACTAGTGTTCGTTGCACAGTGCGCCGGAGTGGCGCCCGGCGGGCCATGACGATCGTCTGGTTGTGGTGGCCTAGAGGTCCAGCCCCTGGAGGTAGGTGCGGAACTCGCGGCCCAGGTCCGGCCGCTGGAGCGCCAGTTCCACGGACGCCTTCAGCCAGCCCATGGTGGTCCCGGCGTCGTAGCGGGTCCCCTCGAACTCGTAGCCGTACACGCCCTGCTCCTGCATGAGCATCTCGATGGCGTCCGTCAGCTGGATCTCGCCGCCTGCGCCGCGCGGCGTCTGCTCCAGCTTGTCGAAGATCTTGGGGGTCAGCACATAGCGCCCGATGATCGCGAGGTTGGAGGGCGCCTTGCCTGGAGCCGGCTTCTCGACCAGCTGGGTCACCTTGTGGAGGCCATGGGCAGGATCGCGCGCCTCGTCCTCCTCGGTGGCGATGACGCCGTACCGGCTGGTCTCGTCCGGGGGGACCTCCATGACGGCCACGACGGACGCGTGGGTCTCGTGGTACGCGTCGATCAGCTGGCCGATGCACGGCCGCTCGCCGATCACCACGTCGTCCGGGAGGAGCACCGCGAACGGCTCGTGTCCGATCAGGTCCTTGGCCATCAAGACCGCGTGGCCGAGGCCCAGCTGCTCCTTCTGGCGGACGTACGCGATCTGGCAAAGGTCGCTGATGTGGCGGATCTGGCGGAGCTTCTCGATCTCGCCCTTGCTCTCGAGGAGCCGCTCCAGCTCATACGAGAGGTCGAAGTGATCCTCGATCGCCCGCTTCTGGCTGCTGGTCACGATGATGACCTGCTCGATCCCCGCGGCCACGGCCTCCTCGACCGCGTACTGGATGATCGGCTTGTCAACGAGGGGCAGCATCTCTTTGGGCTGCGCCTTGGTCGCGGGGAGGAAGCGGGTGCCCCACCCGGCTGCCGGGAAGACGGCCTTGCGAACGCGCATCAAACCTCGCCGGTGACGGGGGTGGAGGCGCAAGTATACCCCTCGGTCGGGCGGGGTCCGCGCGTCCGGGGGCGGGGCTCAGGGCTCCAGCGACCGGGCGAACGCGGCCACCGCGGCGGCCACCTCGGCGGGCCGATCCAGCTGGACCAGGTGGGTGGCGCCCCCCACGGTGATCCTTCGCCCGTTCAGCGCGGCGTGCCGGAACGACCGCGCGCCCAGGCGGAAGATGAGGTCCAGCTCGCCGTTGATCAGCAGCGTGCGGCCCGGATAGACCGCCAGCTGCTCCCGGAACTGTCGGGCCATGATCTGGCGCATCCCCGCCGCCCCGGCGGCCGTCCAGTACCCGCCGGCGATGAGGGCGGCGGCCACGTCGGCCCCGTAGCGGCGCCGGAACCAACGGTCGTTGGCGCGGTTCATGAGCCCGACCGTGGGGTTGTCCAGGATGGCGGCCAGGAGGCCGAACGCCCAGCGCCACGGCCCGCCGGGCTCCTGGCTGGCGCCGGCGATGACCAGCCCCCGCACCCGGGCCGGCGACGCGGCCGCAAGCTCGATCGCCGCGTACCCGCCCAGCGAGTGGCCCACGACCACCGCGCGTCCGCCGGCCACCTCGTCGATCGCGACGGCGATCACGGCTGCCGCCCCGGCCACGGTGAACGGCTCCGCGGCTCGCGTCCCGTGGCCGGGGAGGTCCAGCGCGACCAGGCGGAACTCGCCCTTGAGGCGGTCCATCACCGGCCCCCAGACCGCCCGCGTCAGCCGCGACCCGTGGACCAGGACGATCGTCGGCGCACCCTCGGGTCCCAGCGCGGTCCAACCGGGGTCGGACGGGCCGGCGGACGGGCCGGCGGACTCCGACGCGCTCACGGGACCGCCTGCGCCACGGCGTCCATGGCGTCCAGCGGCGCGCGCGTGAGGAGCACCGCGGCGGCGAGGATCGCGAGGCCGCCGATCAGCTGGGCCGGCGCGACCGGCTCGGAGAGGAGGAGGGCGGCCAGGATCACGCCCACCAGCGGCTCGATCAGCATGAGGATCCCGGCGCGCATCCCGCCAAGGCGCCTGATCCCGACGAGCAGCAGGAGCGACGGGATGGCCGCGGTGAACAGGCCGGCAAAGACCAGGAGAGCCAGCAGTTCCGGCTTGGCAAACGGAAGCGCGAGCGAGTCGCCGGTTCCCACGGCCACGGCCGTGCCTGCCCCCAGGACGGCAATCAGCGCCAGCACGAATGTCATCGCCTCATCGGTCCGGATCGTGGGGAAGCCCTCGCGGCTGACGGTGACGAAGAGCGTCTGGCCCAGGGCGGCCACCAGGGCGAGGCCGATCCCCAGGGCGTCGAGCTGGGCGAGGCCGCCGACCCCTGACCCGCTCGCCACAACGCCCACGGCACCGGCCGAGGCGAGGAGCAGGGCCAGCGCCTTGGTCCGGTCCATCCGCTCGCGGCCCAGCGCGACCGCGACGATCGCCACCAGTGCCGGATACGTGTAGAAGGTGAGCAGGACCAGCGCAACCGGGATCCGCTGGAACGCGATGAACATCCCGATGTTGACCAGGAACCCGCCCAGGCCGGCGGCGGTGAGCGCGGCCACGGCCCGTGGGCCGGTGTGGCCCCGTGGCGCGAGATCCGCTCCGTCGGCGACGGCCCGCCGCTCACGAGAGATGCGCGTTCCCATCACGCCGCCGGCGGCGACCATCCCCACCAGCGAGCGCCAGGTGATGAAGGCGAACGGTGCCAGGCCAAGGGCGTACGAGAAGCGGGTGACGGGCGCCAGCATCCCGAACATGGCCGCGGCCGACGCCACGATCACGGCGCCGGCGATCGGGGAGGTTCGGTCGGCCATGCGGCCATCCTACGGTGTTCCGGGCACCCCCTTGGGATCGGGCCCGCCTGCGCCTGGCCGATGCGGGGTTCGGCCCCGGCCGGGTTCGGGCCCGGCGGGGGGGTTGGCCTCAGGCGCGCTCGCGCCGCGCGGTCGCCAGCCTCACGTGCGTGAACGGGATCCGGATCTCGCGGAACACCTCGATGGAGACCAGGAAGCCGGCGAACAGGAAGATCACGCCCAGAAGCTTGCCCAGCTGGAAGAGCTCCGTGGATCCCACGCGGTTGAGGCTGTCCGTGATCGACGGGATGAACGCGCCGATGGCGATGAGGATGGTCGCCGGCACGCGGCTGTGGATGCGGCCCGTGACCAGCGCCCGGACCATCCCCGGCACGGACGCCACGAAGTTGATGAGGATCGCCACCGGGGCAATCAGCAGGTTGAACAGGAAGACGTCGCCGGTCTGGGTGGGATCGAGCGAGTAGGGCAGGAGGCGACGCTTGGGCATGAAGACATACGTGGAGAAGACCGCGCCGAGGATCAGCGAGAGGGCGCCCGTCACGTTCATGAATGGCGTCAACAGGCGGAGCTCGCCCGGCAGGAGGGTGGCGATCGGCATGCTGGTGCGCGGGTCCAGGGCGTACCCGGGCGCCGGGAGCGCGGCCGACACCACCAGGCCCATCGCCAGCAGGGTGGCGCCCACGACGGCTCCGGCGGCCACGCGCGGCCAGCGGTCCTCGCCGAAGTACGTCGCGAAGCCCACGACCAGGGCCAGGATCAGCGCGCTGATGAAGTAGATCAGCGGCACCACCCCGGTGTTGGCGTAGGCCGGCTGGTTGCGAATCAGCAGGTCGATGAGGCCGGCCAGGAAGAGGCTGAACGCGAAGGTGTAGCCGAACCGGGTCCGGCCCAGCAGGAACGCCGTGCCCAGCCCCAGCCACGCGGCGGTCAGCACGGCGCCGGCGAGATACCAGGTCTTGTACAGCGCCTCCGTCCATCCGCCCTGGCCGGCCAGGGCCTCGCAACCCGATGCCAGGCCGTAGCACAGCATCCCGATGGCCCAGGCCAGCTGGAACCCGCCGCGTCGCTCGCGCCACTGGTCGAACAGGGCCAGGGAGAAGGTCAGCGCAAGGACGGCGGTGAGCGCGGGCAGGAGCGCGGTCATGCGGTTGCCACCGGCGTGGCCGGACCGGGGGCGTCAGCGGGCTCGGGCCCCGGGGCGCCGGGGGCCGCGGCGGGGACGAGGGCGGGGGCCGCATCGGGGCGCCCCGATGGGTCGGGACGCACGTGGGTGCCGATCTCCGAACCCTGGCCGGACGCCTGATCGGCCTCGGACGCCTGATCGGCCTCCGCGGCCTGGTACGCCGCGATCAGCCGGAGCAGCATCCGATCCAGCAGGTCCGTGGCGTGCTGATAGACGCCGGAGAGGGTGGCGGCATCCAGCGAGCGACGCGCGGCGAGGGACCCGATCTCGGTGAGGAACGGGCGGCGCGCGGCCACGAACCGCGCCACCGCGTCAGCCAGTCCGGTCCCGGCCGCCGCCAGCCGCCGGCCCACCTCGTCGGTCCGGGCCGCGGCCTCGTCCTCGGCGCGGCGCCGCTCCGCGGGCTGGCGGGCGTCGAGGTAGGCGACGAGTGCCTCCACGAGTCGGCGGCCGTCGTCGCGGTACGCATCACGGTCGGGTTGCCCGAGGCCGCCGCTGGCCACGACGGACCTTGCGGAGGCGTAGCTCCGTCGGTAGGCGCGTGACATCCGCTCGGAGGTGGCGCCCAGCGTGGCCATGGGGGCCCGGCTGCCGCTGCGGCGCGCGGCCAGCATCCGCTCGAGGGAAGCGCGGTCGAACCGCCGGTGGCCGCCGGGGGTGAGGTACGCCTCGACCCGCCCGTCATCGGCCCAGCGGCGGAGCGTGTCTGGGTCCACGCCGAGCATCCGACTGGCCGGTCCCAGCGCCAGCCAGTCGCGGGCGACCCGGGTGGCTGGCAACGGTGCGGCGGGCGTCGAGGCGGACCGGGACGACATGCGGCACTCCTCCGGTTCGGGCTGGAAACCTTGGCAAATCTTGGCAGCGGGGAGCATAGCGCGGAGAGCCCCATCCGGGCTCAGCGCAACGGCCGGAGACGCTCCTCCAGGAACGCCTGGCGATCCGCGCGCGCGTCCGGGAGATCGAGGTCGTGCGCCGCGTCGTACCAGCGCAGATCGCGGGGCTCGCCGGCCGCGCGGTGGAGCTCGTGGCTGGCCATGGGGGCGATGTAGAAGTCCTGGCGAGCCGCCTGGAAGAGCACCGAGGCGGGGGCGATCCGGCCCACCCATTCGATCGGATCGACCGGCCGGAGGCCGGCGAGGTAGGCGAGACGATCCTCTGCGATGGGCCAGAAGGGCAGGAACCAGTCGCCCCAGCGTGGGGTGGCGGCGAGGATCACGGTGGCGACCGGGCGCCGGTCCCTGGCGACGGCCACGGCCACCGCCATGCCGCCAAAGTCGTGACCGACCATGGCCAGCCTCGTCGGGTCGGCCGGACGAACCATCGATCCGACGGCTCCGGGCTCGATGACCGCTCCCGGTGCCGGGCCCGCGTCGATCCCCGCCAGGAGCAGGTCCAGTCCCCGGCGGAGCCGGAGCACCTCGGCCTCGATCTTCGCCCGATCAGTCGTCGAATCCGTGGGATCCGAGGCCCACGGGAAGGCGCCCTGCGGGAGGACGGAGGTGACGCCCTTCACGGCCAGCGCGACGGCGTCGGGGAGAAACTCGGTGCGATCGGCGTTGGGGTGCTCGCTGTCGAACCAGTGGGCCCAGACGATGCCGGGGCCACCGCCGGCCGGCCCGCTGCGCACCGGCTGCGGGTCCGTCTGGATCCCCGGCGCGACCACGAACGCGCTGACGCGTCCGCCGGACCCGTCGTCGTAGGTGAGGTCCAGGACGCGGGCGCCGTCACGCCGCTCCTCGCCAATCACCTGCACGGCCAGCGGCCGGGCGGGGTCATGGGCGACGGGGGTTGGACCGCTGGTCCGGGGAGCCGGTGCGAGAGCCTGGTCGTGGGCGCTCACCGGTCGCGACGATCAGGCCCGGACGAACTCGTGGGCGTCCTGGTGGATCCCGTCGCACAGGCCCAGCCGGTCCTCGCCCGAGGCGAGCGCAATGGCGACCGGGCGCATGATCTCGCGGACCTGGCCCTTGCGGCAGAAGAGGTAGCCCTTGCCGGCCATCCAGCCGCGGACGTGCGCGGGATCGCCGTGGAACTGGAACGGGCCCGGGTTGATGGCCGCATGTTCCGCCCAGGAGACGGGCTTCTCGGCGGCCACGACGTCGAGGATGTTGACCCGCCAGGGCGTGCCCTCGATGACCTCCAGGCAGCCGTCGCAGCGGGCGGCCTTGTTGTCGGCGACGATCGTCGGAATGCGGATGCCCAGGATCTCCATCGCGGTCGATGGTAGCAGGAGGGGGCCTCCGCTCGCCGGGCCGGTGGGCCCCCGTTTGGGGGTGATTCGGGCCCCATTGTCGCGGCCGGGCCGCGCCCCGGGTCAGGCCCCCGTCACGCCTCCGTCGAGACCACCGGCGGCTGGGCGTCGCCCGGCTCGGCCTTGAAGAACGCGCGCGGGCGCCAGCCGAGCACCCCAGCCAGCGCGACGCCCGGCACCTGCGAGATGCGCGTGTTGTAGCGGAAGACCTGGTCGTTGTAGAGCTCGCGGCGGGCGGCCAGCAGCTCCTCCAGCCGCTCGATGCTGGACTGGAGCGCCAGGACGTTCTCCTGCGACTTGAGGTCGGGGTAACGCTCCACGACCGCGAAGAGCTGGCGGACCGCCACCGTCGTCGCGTCAGACGCGGCGGCCTGGGCCGGGATCGGCGCGTCGGGGCGGTAGCCGGCCCGACGGTCGGCCACCGCCTCCACGACCCCGCGCTCGAACGCCAGCTGTCCGCGCACGGCGTCCACGAGCGCCGGCAGTTGGTCGTGGCGCTGCCTGAGGGCCACGTCGATGTTCGACCAGGCCTTGTCGATCCGGTTCCGCAACCCGACGACGTCGTTGTAGGTCGTGATCACCAGGAAGGCGAGGACGGAGCCGAGGACCAGGAAGGCGAAGGCAGCCACGAGCACGCCGGAGTCGAACCCGGTCGTGGTCATCGATTGCCTCCCCGGGGCCGGGTCATGCGCCGGCTCCCGACATCGGTCCAAACGCCCCGGCGACCGCCAGCGCGAGCAGCACCGCGGCGCCGATCGCCAGCGCCGCGCCCAGCAGCCCGACGAGGAACTGCTGCTCGTTGCGAGCGTACGCCTGGCCTGGCGAGCCGGCGGCGATGAGGAGGTGGACGTCGGGGGCGCCGGCGATCACGAGGGCATCCGGCGGGATCTCGAAGGCGCGTTCGATGGCCGGCCCGGTCGAAGCCGTCGCTGGGGTGGCCGAAGCCGACGCCGGCGCAGAGGACGCTGCCCGTGACGCCGGGGCCGACGCCGCGATCGACGCCGCGGTCGGCACCTCCGGATCCAGCTCCGGCGGACGCACGGGACGCCCGATCCCGAAGCCCTCGATGGCCGCATTGCCCCAGGCCTTGGCGGGGTCCACCAGGATCCCCTCGTCGAGCGCCTGGCGGTACGAGGCGGCCACCTCTGGATCCTCCAGCGCGCGCGGGTCGGGCACGTGGTTGCCGGCCACGGCCCCGGTCAGCGTGTCGAGCGCGTCCTCGCGATCCGCCTCCGCGGGGTCCGCCAGGTCGCGAAACGGGAGGGCGCGACCGACGATCGTGACGACGTCGCCCGGCTCGATTCGCGCCTCGCGGTAGCCGGCCGCCCGCCCCGGCGACGTGGATCCGCTCGAGAGGCCCACCAGGGCCGACATGGCGAACTCCGGCGAGGCGGTGCGGCCGGGATGGAGCGGGTCCACGCCCGGATCCACGCCCAGGAGCAGCCCGCCGGGGGCGCCCCATGTCCCGCCGGCAGCCGAGGGTGTCTCCGCGTCGAGCGGCACCTCCCAGCGGGCTGCCTTCGGGAAGACGCGGATCTCGCCGGTCGCATCACGCACGAAGAACCCGACCACGCGCTCTTCGTCCAGCAGCGTGTGCTGGTTGTCGCCGCTGCCGCCGGTGACCAGCGCGTGGTAGTAGAGCGCCGGGCGAAGCCGAAGGCGCGAGGTGAGCGTGGTCCCGGCGGGTATGGCCTGGCCGGTGATGCGGACTTCGCCCGCCGCCAGGAGCCCCACCGGCGACGTGCCCACGTCGGCGATCCGCGCCCCGGATCGTTGCGCGCGGAGGCCGCGGACCAGCAACACCAGCCCGGCGAGGACGCCGGTGGCGGCCAGGGCGAAGATCACGGAGGCGGGCATCGGATGGGGTCGGGCGCCGGGCTGTGCGGGGTTGTGGCTGGGCGGCGCGGCGGTCGGCGGCTCAGCCCGCGCCGAGCGCGGCGAGCACGTCGGCCGTGGACCGGATCCGGCCGATCTTGGCGTAGACCGTCCGGAACGTGCCGGCATGCTCCTCGGCGCTCCGGCAGGCCATGGCGTCCTCGACGAAGACCTGCTGGTAGCCGTGATCAAAGGCCTCGCGGGCCGCGCTCTCGACGCCGATGTTGGTCGAGATCCCACCCAGGATGATCGTGGTCACGCCGCGTCGGCGGAGCTGGAGGTCCAGGTCGGTGCCGTGGAAGGCGCCCCAGCCGCGCTTGGTCACGATGACGTCCCCGGGCTGGACGTTGAGGCCGGGCATGAGGTCGGCGTGGTCCGGCGCCTTGACCCGCTCGGCGGCGCCCGCCGCGCGGCCGAGCGCCGCATCCGTGATCGGCTTGAGCCTGTCCTTGCCGTCCAGGGCGTTGTCGACGTGGACCCAGATCACGGTGCCGCCCGCGATCCTGAGTGCCGCCGCGATGGCCGCCGCGCGCGCGACCACGTCCTCGGCGGCATGGGGCGCGGTCCCGCGCGCGATCCCCTTCTGGAGATCGACCATGACCATCGCCGTCGTCGCGGCGTCCAGCGTCAGCTCCATGCCCGCACCTCCACGTCCCGGCGGCTGGCCGCGCGCCAGCAGGCGCGCGCCAGCAGGCGCGCGGTCTGCGCAATGGTGCGGCACGGACGCCGGGTCACGCAGCCCGTACCTGCGGGGCCAGACCCCTGGACGTTTGGGCATGGGTCCCAGCCGCGAGGCACGCCCGGCTCCTCCGGGCGCCGGCGGGGCCTGGCCCGGCTACGCGGCGGCCAGCAAGACCCGCATCGCCCGCAGGGTCACCCACTTGCTGGGCTCGCCCCGGCGCTCGACGTCCACCCACGTCTTGCCGTTGTAGGCGTACTGATTGCGCCATCGGCCGTCGGGTCCCCGCTTGCCCCGCAGCCAGCTGACCGCGTTCCCCAGGCGCGGATCCCGGCCGTACCCCAGCTCGCACAGCGCCTCGAGGGTCTGGAGGACGTCCGCGACGTACCCGGACGGGAAGCCCGGCTTGAACCACGAGCCGTTCGGCCGGGTGTTGCCCCAACCCGCGGGATAGTCGGCCGCGGCCGGGTCCCGGCTCAGCAGGAAGTCCGTCCCTGCCTCGATCGCGCGCCGGACGAGCGGCGAGCGGCCCGGCGCCGGGATCCGCGCCAGCGCCAGCATCGCCTTCACCGCACCCCAGGCACACGGCAGCTTCTCATTGGCCGCGCAGGCAAACCCCGGCCCGCAGGTGCCAGTGGCGAGCCAGCGATCGACGCCTTCGCCCGTGATCGCCCGGGCTTCCCAGGCGATCGCCCGTTGGACGCGGTCGTCCTCCAGCCAGCCGAACCCGATCAGGCTGCGCAGCAGGTTGCCGTTCAGGCAATGGATCACCGACGAGGGCGGGGGCACGGCCTCAGGGTCGATGCGCCCCGAGGCGCCGAAGCCGCCGGTCGCGGCCTGGCTGTGGGCGAGCACATAGGCACAGGCCCGCCGGATTCGCTCGTCGTCCGGATCGGCCCCCAGCTGGTCCAGGAAGATCACCTGCCACACGGTGCCCCGGTACTTGGTGGCATAGCCGGGGCCGGGCTTCTCCCAGTGCCCATCGGGTTGTTGCGCGGCGAGGATCGCCGCGATGGGATCGGCCGCCATGGCCGACCGGCGAGCCGCGGCCACGTCCGGATCGTCGGCCGGCCGGCCCTGGAGATCCCGGAGGGCGACCTGGCGAACGGCGGGATTGGACGGCTCCAGGAGCCACGCCAGGGCATCGTTCCAATCTGCGTGTCGCGCGCCGGTCATGCCGCCATCGTGGTTCGTGTCCGCCCCCCACGGCAAGTGCGGAGCGGCCGCCCCGGGGCCGCCCTTTGGCCCGGCCTGCCTGCCGGGCGCGCTCAGGCGCGCGCTGGGCGCCGGCGTTCCGATCGCACCGACCCCTTCCCGGCGGCAGTACCCTGACGACATGGAATACCGCCGCCTGGGCCAGTCTGGCCTGCTCGTCTCGTCCCTGGGATTGGGCACCAACAACTTCGGCAGCAAGCTGGATGAGGCCGGCGCCCGCGCCGTGCTGGAGCGCGCCATCGAATTGGGCGTGACGTTCATCGACACGTCCGACAGCTACTCCCGCGGCGTCTCCGAGACCTTCGTCGGCAAGGTCGTGGCGCCCCACCGCCAGGACCTGGTGCTGGCGACCAAGTTCTCCAGCCCCATGGGCGACGCCCAGTGGCAGCGCGGCACGTCGCGGCGCTGGATGCACCAGGCCGTGGAGGGCAGCCTGCGCCGCCTCCAGACCGACGTGATCGACCTCTACCAGGTCCACTTCCCCGACCCGCTGACCCCCATCGAGGAGACGCTGCGCGCGCTCGATGACCTGGTGAGCGCGGGCAAGATCCGCTACGTGGGCCTGAGCAACTTCGCCCCGTGGCAGCTGGTGGACGCGGCGTGGGTGGCGCGCACGGAGCACCTGGTGCGGCCCATCGCCATCCAGAACGAGGTCAGCCTCCTGCGGGCAGACACGGCCCGCGAGCTGGCGCCGGCGGCGCGGGCCGCCGGGATGGGGATCATCCCGTACCACCCCATCGAATCGGGCTTCCTGACCGGCAAGTACCGCCCCGGCCAGCCGCCGGCCAGCGGGCGAATCCTGGGGACGCCGCGCGAGAAGACGATGCTCACGGCGGCCAACTTCGAGCGGCTGGACCGCTGGACGGCGTTCGCCCAGGAGCGCGGCCGGAGCCTGCTGGAGCTGGCCTTCGGCTGGCTGCTCAGCTTCCCGGAGATGGGCCCGGTCATCGCCAGCGCCAGCACGGCCGAGCAGGTGGCGGCCAACGTCGCCGCGGGCGACTGGCGGCTGGACGCGAACGAGATGGCGGCGGTCGCGAAGTTGGGCTGAGTTGCGCCGCGATGGGCCCATTGCCCGGGTAGACGGCGGCGGGTAGGCTCGCGTCATGGAATACCGGCGCCTGGGACACTCCGGCCTCACCGTCTCGGCCGTCGGCCTGGGTTCGGTCCTGTTCGGCAAGCACGTCGACGAGCCCACCACCCGCGCCATCATCGACCAGGCACTGGAGCTGGGCGTCACCTTCATCGACACGTCGGACAGCTACGCCGACGGCGAGTCCGAGCGGCTGATCGGGAAGATCCTGGGGCCGCGCCGCCGGGACATCGTGCTGGCCACCAAGTTCTCGTCGCCGCTCGGTGACAACCCGCTCCACGGGGGCACGTCGCGGCGCTGGATCCAGCAGGCGGTCGAGGCCAGCCTCCGCCGGCTGGGCACCGACGTCATCGACCTCTACCAGATCCACCACCCCGACCCGCTGACGCCCATCGAGGAGACGCTCCGTGCGCTGGACGACCTGGTCCGCTCCGGCAAGGTCCGCTACGTCGGGTACAGCAACGTGGCCGCGTGGCAGCTGGTCGACGGCCAGTGGACGGCCCGCACGGAGCACCTGAGCCGCCCCGTGTCCACGACCGACCACTTCAACCTGGCCCACCGCGCGGCGGAGGCGGAGCTGGTGCCGGCGGCTCGCGCCCTGGGCGTGGGGATCATCCCCTACTACCCGTTCGAATCGGGCTTCCTGACGGGCCGCTACCGCGCCGGCGCCCGGCCCGAGGGGATTCGCCTCACGCGGAGTCCGCGCGAGGCGGCGGTCCTCACGCCGGCCAACTTCGCCCGGCTGGAGCGCTGGGAGGCCCTCGCGGCCGAACGCGGTCGATCGATGGTGGAGCTGACGATCGGCTGGCTGCTGAGCCACCCGGAGGTGGCCTCGGTGATCGCCGGGGTCACGTCGCCTGCCCAGGTCCGGGGCAACGCGGAGGGGGCGGGCTGGCGGCTGACGCCCGCCGAGATGGCCGAGGTCGCCTCGATCGGCTAGCTGCCGGCCCCATCGCCCCCCTGCCGGCACGCGATCCGCTAGGCGGCGAACCTCGTCCGGCCGGCCACCACGGCGCCCGCGGCCAGGAAGCCGGCCATGACCAGCCAGATCGCGGCCAGGCCCGTGGCCCCGGCCAGCAGGCCCATCGCGGCCGGCACCACCGTCAGCGTGACCAGGTTCCCCGTGTGCCGCACGCCGAACGCCAGCCCGCGCTCGTTGCGCGGCGACTGCATCCCGATCCAGGCCACGGTCAGCGGCTGGCCCACGCCCAGGCCCAGCCCCACCAGGATCATCAGCGCAAACAGGATCGGCACGGGCGGTGAGATCGCCAGGACGCCGATCGCGGCCGCCGCGGTCGCGGTGGTGACCAGCAGCGCGCCGCCGGGGCCCAGGCGATCGGTCAGCCGGCCCATGAACGCCCGGGCCACGAGCGTGGCGGCGGCACGGACCGCGAGCAGCGACCCGATGACCGTGACGCTCAGCCCGTTGGTCTCGCCGTAGGCGGGGAGATAGATCGTCAGGACGTCGAGCGCGGAGGCCACGCCCAGGCTGACGAACATCGCGGACGCGATCCCCGGGGTCCGGAGGACGCGCAGGGCCGCCCGGGCGACATTGGGGTCGGTCGCCAGGCCATGGGCCGGCGCGGTGCGCGACGCGGCCCCCAGGGTCCGGACCAGGAGCATGGCGGCAAGGCAGATGGCCGCCGCCACGGCGAAGACCACGGCCTCCGGGTTGTCGCCGCCGCGGGCGCCCGTGGCCAGCGCATTGGGTGCAATCGGGACGAGCAGCGCGGCCATGGCCGGCCCCGCGATCTGGCCGCTGGAGACCGCCACGGAGAACCAGCCGAAGCGGTGGACCTGGCGGTCGGCCGGGCCGCGGTTCGCGACGAACGACTGCGTGGCGATGGCCTCGACGATGATCCCGAAGCCCATCAGGATCTGCCCGACGGCCAGGAGGTAGAGCGAGGGAGCGAGGGCCAGGACGACGGCCCCCACGGCGAGGATCAGGCAGCCCAGCGCGGTGATCAGCGCCTCGCCCGCGCGGTCCACCCAGCGCCCGATGCCGATCGCGGTGATCCCGGGCAGCGCGGCGTACGCCGACTGGACCAGTCCGATCTCGAACGGCGAGGCACCCAGGCCGATGGCGCGATAGGTGACCATCGGCCTGGCCGCGGAGGCGGCCATCACGGACAGCGCAGCGACGACGGTGATGAGGACCGCGTTGCGCAGCCAGTGGGCGTCGAGCGGCGGCATGACCCCGCCGGGAGCGTCCGGGCCGGCGGCAACGGAGCCGCCTGCCAGCGCCGCCGCGATGCCGGGCGCCGCCGGCTCGATCACCCTTGAGAGGCGGCGGCGAGGCCGAGCGCCCGGGTCACCGGTGGAGCTCGACCCAGAGTGACAGCTCGGGGACCGACCAGGTCTCGGCGAGCTCGACGGGGCGGTTGTTGGTGTCGCGCGTCAGTCGCTCGGCGAAGATCAGCGGCTCGCCGGGCTCCACGCCCAGCACGTCGGCTTCGCGCCGGGTCGCGACGACGGCGGTGATTCGCTGGCGGGCGGTGGTGGGCCGGATGCCGTACTCGCGTTCGAGGGTCTCGTACAGCGATGCCCCGTCCAGGGATCTGCGCGCCAGCTCCGGGGCGCGCGCGAACGGAAGCCAGACTCGCTGGAGCGCGACCGGCTTGCCATCAAACTGGCGCAGTCGCTCCAGGACCACGGCGTGGGCGCCCTCGCTCAGCTCAAGCTGCGCGCCGATCTCGGCCGGCGCCTCCACTTCGCGGCGGTCAAGCTCCACCGTCGTGGACAGCCGGCCCTGCGCGCGCATGTCTTCGGTGAAGCCCGTCAGGCGGTTCAACGCCCGCTGCGGCTGGCGGCGCTGCGACACGAAGGTGCCGGAGCCGTGGCGGCGGGTGACCAGCCCCTCGCTGATCAGCCCATCCACCGCGTGGCGGACGGTCATGCGGGTGACGCCGAAGCGCTTGGCCAGCGAGGTCTCGCTGGGGATCCGGGAGCCGGGGACGTACTCGCCGTTGGTGATCGACAGCGCCAGGTCGCGCTGGATGCGGGTGTACAGCGTGCTCACAGTCGGCTCACCCCAGGACTCGGGTGCCAGATGTCGACACGTCTATGGTACTCGGCGCCGGTCGCGGCAGGCCATGCTGCTTCGCCCCCGATCACAGCAGCGCGATCGGGTTGACCGGCGAGCCCGTGGCTCCCCTGATCGGCAGCGGCGCGATCGTCAGCTGGAACTCCCAGCGACCCGCCGCCGCGCACGCGTCGGCGAGCGGCTCCAGGAGCGCGTTGTCGACGAGCGGCATCCCCAGCATCCAGATGCAGGCATGCACAGCAAACGCCAGCTCGAAGCCATTGGGCCGGACGTCCATCATGTCCCAGAGCAGCAGGCCGGCGTCCACGTGGCGCAGGAACTGCAGGCACGACACGTGCAGGCCCGGCCGGCGCGACTGGGCCACGTCGAGGCTGCCGGCCCCCCACGCGGCGTTCTCGGCATCCCACCGCTCGCGGCCGCAGTGGACCAGCACGGCGTCGCCCGGCTCCACGGTGATGCCCATCTCGCGGGCGATGGCCGCCAGCTCGTCGCCGGTCACGGGCCGGTCCTGCGTGACGTACGGGACGCCGCGATGGCGCGGCACGTCCAGCAGCACGCCGCGGGTCACGATCCCCTCGGCAAACGCCTGGATCCCGCCGAAGCGGACGCCGTCCGGGGTGATCTCGCGGGCGGCGTCGTGGCCGTTCCACATGCCGTCCTGGTCCCACATGTGGCAGAGCGCGTCGAGGTGGGTGGACGCCGTGCCGTGGGTGTTGATCCCGATGTAGTCCACGGCCGATCCGGCGACCGGCCCCCGCTCGACCACGGTGGTGTAGCGCTGGGCGGGCGACGGGTTGTTGGGGGCCCGCTCCAGGGGGAAGGGCCGGCTGAGCGAGACGATCTCGCCGCTGCGGACCAGGCCCGCCGCCTGGCGCCGCTTCTCCGGCGTGATCAGGTTGATGGTGCCCCGCTCGTCGTCCGGACCCCAGCGACCCCAGTTGCGTGCCGCCCGGAACCAGCGCCAGACGTCCTCGCGTGTCTCGAAGCCGTACGCCGGCTCGTCGGCCATCGCCGTCATCGCCCTCGCAGGTAGACGCCGCCAGGGTCCATCCCGCGGAGGAGCTGGATTGTCGTGTCATCGGGAGCGGGGGTCCGCGCCACGTCCGACGGCACCTCGATCGGGAAGCCCGTCCGGGCGATCACCGTGGCCGGGTCCACGCCCGGGTGGATCGAGCTGATGTAGGCATCGCGCGTGACCGGGTGGAAGCGCAGCACCGCCAGGTCCGTGATGATCATCCGCGGCCCGCCGATGCGGAGGCCGGATTGCTCCCGCTCGTCGTTGCCGCCGAGGAAGCCGGGTGACGTGACGTAGCGGACCCGGTCCACCAGCCGCTCCGGTCGGTGGAGGCACATGATCACCGTGGACTTGGCCGACGACGCGATGTCGTTGGCGCCGCCGCTGCCGGGCAGCCGCTTGCCGGGGTGCCGGTAGGTCCCGCCGATGATCGTGCTGTTGATGTTGCCGTGGCGGTCCACCTCGGCCGCGCCCAGGAACCCCACGTCGATGCTGCCCTTCTGGAGCAGGCCCAGGACGTAGTGCAGGCCACGAACGGAGGTGGCGCCGTGCATCAGGCGGAAGTCGCCCACGCCCAGCGCCAGGTGGGTGGGATTGGGGTCGACGATCCCGGATTCAAACAGCAGGCTGACGTCGGGCGCGTGCGTGGCGCGGGCCAGGTAGGCGGCCAGCATCGGGAGGCCGGTCCCCACGAACACGGTGTTGCCGTCGCGGATCTCCTGGGAGGCGGCGAAGACCATCAGCTCTTCGGTGGTCGCCGTCATGCCCGCCACCCCGATTCCGTGCGCTCGAGGTGGTAGCCGAAGTGCGGGTCCACGCGGAGGTTCAGCAGCCGCCGGACGCCCAGCCGCGCCAGGTAGTCCTGGTGGTCCCCGGTGGTCACGTCCGCGAGGTAGGCCGCGAACGCCGCCGGATCCCGGCTGGCCTCCGCGTACTGGCGGATGTGGTCGTAGTCCGCGTCGTACAGGCGGAACATCCCGGTGGGATGGGCGCCGTAGGGAACCTCGGCGATATGGGACACGAGGAGCCCCGGGACCACCGTGTGGTTGGGCGTGGCGCGGATCTCGGCGCTGTCCACGAACTGCTCCACCGTGGCAATCACGGTCTTGCCGGCACGCGCCTGCTCCTCGATGACCGCGGTGGCGCCCAGGATCTGGACGTTGCCATGCTCGTCACCGCGGTGGCCGTGGATCACCACCACATCGGGAGATGCGGCCGGCAGGAGCATGACCCGCTCGTCACCAAAGGGCGACGTGAAATCCACGTGGCGCACCCGCTGGACGCCGTCGTCCGAGCCCGCCAGGTCGGAGCCCAGCAGCGACCGGACAGTGGCAAACGGCAGGCCCAGGCCGGCGGCGGAGAAGCGGCTGGCCAGCGCGAAGTGGCTGTAGTCCTCGAACTCCACCGCGCCCGTCTCGATGACGCGGGAGAAGTTCCGGCACAACCCGAAGCCTTCGAACATGAAGTTGGAGAACACGATCTTCCGCAGCGACCCGGCGCCCGCCAGCATGTCGGCCGCCCACGCCTCCGCGATCCCGATCAGCTCCAGGTCGCGGATGTCGCGGCGGATGAGCTCGCGCACGAAGGCGAGCGGGGTCAGGGAATGGGCGAAGCCGCCGAACGAAATGGACATCCCCGGCTTGACGAGATCGACCAGCTCCTCGAGGGTGCCGACCTTGCTCATGCGATGAGGCTCATGCGATGAGGCTCATGCGATGAGGCTCATGTGGCGTACTCACTTGATCCGGGCCTGCAGCAGCTTGCCGGTGGGGTCGATCCGTCCGCGGATCGCCGCCAGCTCCGCGGCCGACGGGCTGGGCGTCTCGCCCACGCCGGCGGGGATCAGCAGCTCAAAGCCCGTGGCCGCGACCACCTCGTCCACGGTGACGCCGGGATGGACGGAGTCCAGGGTCATGCGCCGCGAGACGGCGTCGAAGCCCAGCACGGCCTTGTCCGTGATGACCTTGTCGGGGCCGCCGCCGGGGAGTCCCTGCCGCTCGCGCCAGCCCGGTCCGTCGCCGTGGCCGGGGGCCGAGATGAAGTCCACCCTGTCCACGAAGACGCGCCGCTCGTGGGGCATGATCACGAAGGTCCGCTGCGCAAAGACGGCGTGGTCCGCCTGGGCGATGGGCCCGGTGAGGCGCACCTTGGGCGGGCCCTCGCGGCCGATCCGGACGCTGTTCAGGTTGCCGAACTTGTCGATCTGCGCGCCCGAGATGAAGCTGCACGTCATCAGGCCGCGGCGGAAGACGTCGAGGCAGCGCTCCACGGGAAGGCGGGCCGCGCACTCCCAGTCGAGCAGGTCGGGGTCGCCCAGCGAATCCGGGATGCCGGTGATGCTGGGGTCCAGCAGCGTGCCGTACTGGAGGCAGAAGTCCACGCCGCGATCGGCCGCCAGCTGGGCCGCCACGGTGGGGATGCCCACGGCGTAGATGAACGCCCGGTCACCGGTGCCCAGGCCGATGAAGGCGTGTTCCCGGGCGCGGAACTGGCGGGAGAGGGCGACCGACATGATCTCTTCGGTGGTCGCCGGAGCCAGTGCGACCGCCATCAGAGTGCCCCCTTCGTCGTGATCGCCAGGAGCCGGTCCACGCCCACCTTCTGGAGGAAGGCGTCGTGGTCGGCCAGGCCGAAGACCCACTCGTCGAGGTAGCGGGCGAAGCCGGCCGGGTCCGCCGAGGCGGCGTAGTAGTCGCCGACGAAGTCCAGGTCGTACGTGTACCGATCGTCGCAGCAGCACGGGTAGGCGCCGTACGGGGCCTCCACCACGCAGGTCACCGCGTCGCGCGGGAGGATCGTGAAGTCCGGGTGCTCCCGGATGGCCTCGTCGCTGACCAGCTGCTCCACGGTCACGATCGTCGTCTTGCCGGCCCAGCCCACGAAGACGTCCGCGTCGTTGTCTGGCCAGTGGAGCGCATCCAGCTGGACGTTGCCGTGGCGGTCCGCGCTATGGGCATGGATGATGGCGACGTCCGGATGGGCGGCCTGGACCGCGGTGTACGGCTTCCCGTCGAAGGGGCTGATCACCGTGGCGATTCGCGGATTGGTGGCCGGCACATCCGTGCCCATGAGCACGGAGCTGGCGATGAAGGCCATCCCCGAGGCGCCGGCGCGGAACATGTCCAGCGCGGAGATCTCCGAGTGCTCGCGGATCTCGATGCTACCGGCCTCCGCGGCGCGCCGGAAGTTGCGCGCAAGGCCAAAGCCGGAGATCCCGACATAGGACGTCTCGGCGATCCGGGCGCACCCGGCGCCCACCAGCAGGTCGAAGTCGATCCCGCTGTTCCAGCCGATGAGGTGGAGGTCGCGCTTGCGCTGGCGGACGATCTCGGCCGCAGCGGCCATCGGGTGGCGACGGAGCGTATGGCCGCCCAGGGCGACCGAATCCCCGTCCTTGATGAGGCCGATGGCCTCGGACAACGTCGCGACCTTGGAGGTCATCGGGTGACGGCCCCCGTGCGCCAGTCGACGATGGCGCAGACCACGTCGGACGGCGGCCGGAAGAGCAGGTCCGGGAGGACGGTGGGGACGTCCGCGACGGCGATGGTGCGGCCCACCAGCCGGCCAATGTCGGCCAGCGGCATGAGGCGGAGCGCCGTCTCGTAGTCCACCTGGTCCAGGCCACCCGGCGTCTTGATGGTCAGCCGCTTCATGTGGGAGGCGTGGAAGTCGAGGGTCAGGGGCTTCATGTAGTAGCCCTGCAGGCAGAGCGTCCCCTCGCGCGCCAGGAGCGGGACGTACGCCTCGAAGGCATCGGGACGGCCGGTCGCGTCGATCACGACATCCACCACGCCCGCGGCGCCGGACCAGCGGCGCTGCTCGTAGCGGGCCGCCGGCGGGTTGTTCCGGCCCGGCCACGGCCGCGTGCCCCAGCCCTGTGCCTCGATGGTGGCCGCGACGTCCCCGGCGGGGTCCAGCGGCAGCGCTCCGGACAGGGCGCCCGCCATCTCGCGCCGCGAGGCCACCGGGTCCATGCCCCACACCTGCGCGCCGCGCAGCCGGGCGAAGAAGGCGCCGAACTGGCCCACGGCGCCCAGGCCCGCCACCAGGACTCGCTGGTTGGCACGGACATTGGCTGCCGCCACGCCCTGGTAGGCGATCGCCGCGATGGCGCCCAGCGCCGCGACGTTGTCCGCCATGGCCGCAGGGATCGACACGAGGTCGCTCTGGTGGAGCACCCCCCACGAGGTGTAGGAGCCGCCGATCTCGCCCATCCCGTCGGCGGGGTCCAGCCGGGTCCCGGCCATGCCACCAAAGACGCGATCGCCCGGCTTGAAGGCCGTGACGGCGGCGCCCGCCTCGCGGACGATCCCCACCCGGGAGTAGCCATACACGAACGGATAGCGATCCTGGACGCCCCGGTAGTTGCCGGCGACCATGGCCCGGTCCGTCCCCTGGCTGAGCGCCGTGATCGCCGTCTCGACCAACACTTCGTCGGGCTGCAGGTCCGGGATGTTGATCTCGACCAGCTCGATCCGATCGAGGGCGGCGAAGGCGATCGCCGTCCCGCGCCTCACCGCGGTACCGCCGTGTCCCGGAAGTCGATCGCCACCTTGCACGCCTCCTCGCGTCCCATGACCTGCAGGACCCCGCCGATCTGCGCGAACGGGATCACGTGGGTCAGGATGGACTTTGGCTGGAAGCGGCCGGTCCGCACCAGCTCCAGGGCCTCGTCGTGAATGCCCGCCTCGTCCGGCTCCTCGAATCGGAGCGACCACGTCCGGGGCGTGGGCCGATTCCAGCCCCAGCGGAGCGTAGCGGACTGGCCGTTGGAGATCCCGTAGACGCCGATGATGCCGCCCCGGGCCAGGCCGTCGGGGATGGCCTCCAGGATGTCCACCGTCCCGGCCGCCTCGATGGCGACGTCGATGCCGCGCCCGTCGGTCAGCTCGCGGAGCAGCTCGGGCAGCTCGGCCGCGGAGGCCGAGACGGCGGCGTCCGCGCCGACGCGCCGCGCGTGCGCCAGGCGGCCCTCGCGCCGACCCAGGACGACGACCTGGGCCGCGCCCAGGAGCTTGGCCACCTGCACGAACGCCAGCCCGGCGGGACCCGTGCCAACGATCAGCACCCGCTTGCCGCTGACATCGGTCAGGCGGCGGAGCCAGCTGAGCGTCTCCTTGAGCGCGATGAAGGCGCCGGCATCGATGGGGTCGAAGCCGGGCGGGACGATCTTGTGCATCCGGTCGTACGGCTTGATCTCGGCCTCGCGGCCGTCGGCGGCCTGGGCGATGGTGTCGGTCGCCAGCGTCCAGTCGGCGAAGCTGCCCAGCATCGAGGCATACGGGCCCAGTCGCTCGCCCGGGCGGGCCGCGTACGTCCGCAGGACCATGTCGCCCGGCTTGAAGTTGCGTACCGCCGAGCCCAGCTCCACCACCTCGCCCACCGATTCGTGGCCGAGGATCGCCGGGTAGTCGCTGCGGTAGAAGGTGCCTTCGATGATGTGCCGGTCCGTGCCGCAGATCCCGGCGGCCAGCGTCCGCAGCTTGACCTGGTAGGGCCCGGGGACGGGGTCCGGGACGTCAACGATCTCCAGGCGGCCCGGCTCCAGGACGACGGCGGCTCTCATGCTGCGCGGCCCCCTCAGCTTCCGGCGGTGACCGGTTTGACGAGGAGCGGATGTGTCCAGACGCTGACGTCGCCGTCGATGCGGGTATCGATCAAGCCCGGCGCGCCGGATGCCAGGACGGTCCGCATGGCCGCGACCAGCGCCTGGCCCGTGTCGGCCCGGTGGCCCGCGATGCCAAAGCCGCGTGCGATGGCCGCGTAGTCCACGTCCACGAAGTCCACGCCGATGGCGCGGTCGCCGTAGTAGTGCAGCTCTTCCTGGCGGATGTTCCCGTAGGCGAGGTCGTTCATGAGAACGATGCAGATGGGCAGCCGCTCGCGGACGACCGTCTCCAGGTCACCCATCGTCATGCCCAGCGACCCGTCGCCGATCAGCGCGATCACCGGGCGGCTACGATCCAGCAGCTGGGCCGCGATGCCCGCCGGCAGGGCGAAGCCCATGTTCCCGAAGCCAACCGGCTTCAGGTACAGGTTGGGCTGCCGGACCTTCCAGAGATGGGTCCAGATGCCCGGGTTGCCGGCATCGACCACCATGCAGGCGTCGTCCGGGGTCTCGTCGTTGAGCGCCCGCATCACGGCCAGCGGGGACATGGGTGCGGCGGCCATGTCGACATCATCCACGGCGGCCCACCAGGCGGTGCGCTGCGTCGCGAGGTCGGCGAGGCGCGCGGCGCGCGATGTCGCCTGCACGGCGCGGTCGGGCGACGCCTCGAGGGCGGCGGACAGCTGTCCCACCACCACGCGCGCGTCGCCGGCCAGGCCGAGCGTCCGCGTCGGGTAGTTGAGTCCGATGTTGGCGGCCTCCACGTCGATCTGGATGATCTGGCGCGGGAGGGGGGCCTGCCAGCGGCTGGTGGAGACGGCGTTCATGCTGTTGCCGATGGCGATCAGCAGGTCGCCGCCCTGGACGGCCTCGCGGGCGAGCGTGGTGCCCATCCGGCTCAGCGGGCCAAAAGCGTTTGGATGGTCGGTGGGGACGGCGCCCAGCGCGTTGAACGTGGCGACGATCGGCAGGTCCAGCGACTCGGCCAGCCGGGTGACGGCCTCGCCCGCGCCCGAGAGCTGCACGCCGTTGCCCAGCCAGATCACCGGGCGCTCCGCGGCGAGGATCAGGGCCGCCGCCTCGGCGACCAGCTCCGCGTCGGCGCCGGGGCGACTGACGGGGACGCGGCCGGCACGCGGGTTGGCGGCGGCGCCGTAGCCCACGGCCTGGGCGGCGGCCAGCGGCACCTTGGCCTCCAGCGCGTCACGGGCAAAGTCGATGTGGACGGGCCCGGGGCAGCCCGCCGTGGCGCGGATGGCCGCCTCCTGGAGCACCCGCGGGATCATCAGCGGGTCGGCGACCAGCGTGGTCCACTTCGTCAGGGGGCGAAAGAGCGAGATGTGGTCCGCGTTCTGGGCGTCGTCGCGGGCGATCTCGTTGAGCCGGTTGTTGCAGGTCAGGACCAGGACGGGGCTGGAGTCGCGCATCGCGCCGCCCACGCCGGTCAGGAGGTTGGTGGCGCCGGGGCCGGTGGTGGCCAGGCAGACCCCCAGCCGGTGGCTCAGGCGGCCGACGGCATCGGCGGCGCAGGCAGCCGCGCCCTCGTGGCGGGTGGCGGTGAACGCCACGTCCGTCTGGCCGTAGATCGCGTCCATGATGGCCAGGGTCTGCCCGCCGGGGACGCCGAAGACCCGGTCAACGCCGAGGGCCCGGAGGGTGTCGACGACCAACTGGCCGCCGGTCACGGTTGTCGTGGAGGTCAACGTTCCGCTCATTCCCTCGTGGTCCGCGATGGTGCGGGGGCGGGGTCCGTCCGCCGGCCTGTCGCGGCGGCAGGCACGACGGGGAGTGGCTCGGGGTTCCGCGCCATAGTCATCTAGTTGCCTAGACGTCCACGAATGCTAGCGCCGACCCCGGCGGGCGTCAATGCACCACCGGCGGGCGCGCGGGGGACGGCGGCTCGGTCATGGCCGGGGGCGTGGGTCACGCGTTCACCCGGATGACGCCCACGCGACCTTCGATCTCGATGGTGGTCCCGAACGGCGCCGAGACCTCCTGGAGCCCTACCAGGATCTCCACCGCGAGCGCCTGGTCGGCCAGCATCGGACGGCCGCGCTGGCTCATCGGTCGGCCGTAGCCCAGGTCCAGCGGATAGATCCGGATCTCCGCCAGCTTGCCGGCGGCGTAGCGGCAGACCGCCACCGCGCTCCGGAAGAACGCTGGGTCCACGGGGAAGCCGTACGTGTCGTCACCGGAGCGCTTGGCGCCCCAGTCGCCCGGCGTGTGGTCGTGGGTCAGCCCCTGGCGGCGGTAGGCCGGGTCGGGCTGGCGCTGGACGGTGTCGTTGTTGAAGATGAAGTTGCCCAGGCTGTAGAAGATGGGCCGGCCCTTGTAGATCTCGATGCCGCGCAGGATATGCGGGCCGTGGCCCGTGAAGCCGTCGCAGCCCTGGTCGATGGTCCAGTGGGCAAACTCCACCAGGAACTCCGGCGCGCTGGGGCGGTGGATCTCGTGGAGCTGGCCCTCGTCGCCGCTCTCGTGGCAGTGGGTGCTGTAGAAGACCCAGTCGGCCTGCTTGGAGGCGCCGCGGATCCACTTGAGGATCCCGTCCAGGTCGGCCTGGCTGCAGCTGGTGTGCGTGCCGTAGCCGTCCGCGAGGCGGAACTTCTGGCCCAGGAAGCGGACCTCGGTGGCCTCGTCGTAGTGCTCCACCCGGTGCGGGTGGAACCCGTGGTGGACCTCCTCGAACTCCTTGTACTTGAGGGCCACCTTGGCCTCGACGAGGGCGTCGAAGACGTGGCGCGGCACGAAGTGGACCTTCTCGTGGTGGAGCCCGTTGATCCCCGGGCGTCCCGGGAAGTCGGGGCGGGCCAGGCCGGCCACCGACAGCTCGTTGAACGTGGTGGTGGCCCCGAAGAGCGCCACGCGGCCGCGCGGCAGGTCCACCAGGGCGGGGGCACGCGCGTCGTCCAGGTTGGCGCCGCCGCCGGCATAGGCGATGCCGCGCGACTTCAGGTGGCGCATCGTCGTGAGGAGGCCGGCCTCGTTGTAGTCGTAGCTGTGGTTGTTGGAGACCGTGACGCCCCGGATCCCCATCTCCTTGAGGTCGTCGAGGATCTCGGGCGAGCCCACCTGCCACGAGATGGAGTCGGGCTTCTGGGCCCAGGGGAGCTCGAAGTCGTTGATCTGGGTCTCGAGGTTGGCGAGCGTCACGTCCGCGGCCTGGAGGATCTCCACGAGGCCGGTGAACTCGGGCTCCCGGAAGCCGGCCAGCCGCCGGTTCACCATCAGGTCGCCCACCAGCGCGACGGTGAAGTTGCCGGATTCCGCTTCGTAGGTCATGCCGCTCCTCGTGCCGGTCGCCGGCCCAGCTAACGTTGTTGGCTCAGATGACGCCGTCGGCCGCGAGCTGGGCGATCTCCGCCTCGGACATCCCCAGGAGCCGGCCGTAGACGTCGAGGTTGTCCTCGCCGTAGTTTGGCGCCCCGCGCCCGGTGGGCCCGCCCACCGACACCGTGGCGCCCGACAGCTTCACGGGCACCTCGGGCACCGGCCAGGTGCCGATCTTGGTGCCGGGCAGGTCGGTCATCCACTTGAGATGGCGGAGCTGCGGGTCGGTGTCGCAGCGGTCGGCCGCGGTCTGGCAGACGCCCGCGGGGACACCGGCCCCCTGGAGCAGGCGCATGGCGACGAAGGCGTCCAGGCCCACGGTCCAGATGGAGACCAGGCGGTCCAGCTGGTCCTGGTTGGCCATCCGGTCGGCGAGCGTGGCGAACCGGCGATCGCGCAGCCACTCCTCGTGGCCGGCGACGCGGGCCAGCGCGGCCCACTCGTCGTCCTGGAAGCACGAGATGGCCAGCCAGCGATCCTCGCCGGCGCAGCGGTAGGCGCCGTGCGGGGCCGCCGGCTTGTCGAAGGAGCGGTTGCCGGTCCGGTTGGTGCTTCGTCCGTTGGCGGCCCAGTCCAGGTAGCTGGTGCCGGCCACAAAGAGGCCCGCCTCGCACTGCGACGCGTCGATCCGCTGGCCCTTGCCGGTCGCGTTCCGGTAGTAGAGCGCGGAGATGATCCCCAGCGCGAAGCTGTAGGCACCCATCCAGTCCAGGTAGCTGTAGCCCCAGCCGGCGGGGAGCGCCGGGAGCGGCAGCCCGGACTGCTCGGAGTTGCCGGCGAAGGCCGCGGCGATGGGGCCCACGGTGCGGAGCCGCCCGTAGGTGCCGATGGCGCCCATGCCCGACTGCTTGATGTAGATGATGTCGGGTCGGATCTCGCGGAGCCGGTCGTAGCCAAGGCCCCACTTCTCCAGCACGCCGGGCGAGAAGCCCTCGGCCACGACGTCCGACATCCCGATGAGCTTCCTGGCGATCGCCAGCCCGCGCGGGTCGCGGACGTTGAGCGAGATTCCCAGCTTGCCCGGGTTCTTGATGTGGAACTGGCCCCCGACGTTGTGGTAGTCGGCGCCCATCTCGGCGGCGGTCACGCCCTCCAGCGGACCCGTGGCCTTGTCGCGCGCCGCGCGCCCGCCCTTGGGCATCATGGCGGCCATGCCCAGGCGTGAGTCCGGGCTCCCCTTCCACTCCACCTTGATCACCTCGGCGCCCAGGGACGCGAGGTAGCGGGTGCCGCCGGCGGTGGCCAGGAACCACGAGAAGTCGAAGACGCGGACCCCGGCCAGCGGCCAGGGCCGCTGCTCCGCGGCGCCGGGCTGGGCGAACGGGATGGCGGCCAGCGCCGGCGAGGGACCCAGGGCGCGGATCTCCGTGCGGTCCTCGTCGATCCGCGGGGCGCGCCGGCCCACGGCCCAGCCGGTCTCGTCGGAGACCCACTTGCCGGTGATGTAGGTCAGCGCCTTGCCCAGCTCCGGGTGCTCCACCTCGGAGAAGGTGTTCCGGGCGCGCCAGTGCGGGTCGTCGACGTTCTCCTCGGGCCGGCGCAGCGGCGCCACCAGGATCCCCGCCTCCTGGGCCTCGCGCCACGGCGCGTCCTCGAACGTGAACTTGGCGAAGAGCCGCTGGAGCGCCTCGTGGCAGAGCGTGGAGAGGTCCGTGGGGAGGCTGCTGCCGGGGATGTAGCGGCCGGACAGCTCGCGGCCCGCGACGGCCACCCCCGCGATCCGCTCGTAGTCGGAGCGGAGCGGCTGGTCCATGCCGTACTGCGCCAGGAAGGCCAGCAGCTCCGGCACCTTGTCCTTGACGATCGGCATGATCAGGATCCAGCGGCCGTCCTTGGTGTACGCGATCGTGGGGATCGACGACACCGAGTAGTGGGAGTGGCGGCACGTCTGGCGGTAGAAGGGGAGGGCCCGCATGGTCCACGCCGTCAGGTCCATCTCTGTGCACTTGGAGACGCAGTCGTGGATGGCGGTGGTGAGGTGCTGGCCCAGGCCGGTCTGCTGGCGCTGGACCAGCGCCGCCACGATCATCATGGCCGTCAGCTCGCCGGCGATGTGGTAGGCGTGCCACATCTGCGGGGCGATGGGCGGGAGGTCGTACTGGCCGTCTGGCTTGGGGTCGTAGCCGCAGTTCATCATCACCCCGCCCAGGGCGAGGTGGACCAGGTCCGACGCCTTGTAGTCGGCCCACGGCCCGGTGTCCCCGAAGGGCGACATGCGGGTGGTGATCAGCGTGGGCGACGCCGCGCGGAGCGAATCCAGGCCCACGCCGTTCGACGGGAGGAACGCGCGGGCGGTGGAATCCAGGACCACGTCGGCGGTGGCGGCCAGCTCGCGGAAGGCGGCCCGGTCGGCTTCGACCGACAGGTCCAGCGTGATGGAGCGCTTGGTCCGGTTGTAGTGCCAGAAGTAGAGGGAGCCCTCGGGATCCGGGCGGTCATCCAGGAACGGGCCGATGCGCCGCGTGCTGTTGCCGCTGGGGGGCTCGACCTTGATGACCTCGGCGCCCAGGCCGGCCAGGAGGAGCCCGGTGTACTCGGCTTGCTCGTCCGCGATCTCGATCACGCGCACGCCGGCGAGCATCCGGCCCTGCGGGGAGCTCCCGGGATCGCCCAGCGGATTACCCGGCGAGATCGTCCCTGGGTCTGCGGCCGTCATGCGACCCACGCCGTGCAGCGAACGCCCATCGTCCGAGCCTCCCCACGGTTGGACTCGGCTCCGCCGACGGGGCCGGCAGGAGCATGTCACCTAGTCGTATAGTCCACCGGGTTCGAAGTGTAGCGTACGGAGCATCGTGGCAATCAGCGACGTCTGCATCGTCGGGGTCGGCACCAGCGAGGCCTTCGGCTTCGACCTGGGCAAGAGCCCGCTCCGTCTCCAGTCCGAGGCCTTCAAGGCCGCGCTGGCGGATTCGGGCCTGGACAAGGCGCAGGTGGACGGCTTCGTGACCGCCAAGGGCGCGCCCCGCGGGGTGGACTACGAGGAGTTCGTGCTGGCGCTGGGCCTGGACGTCCGGTGGGCCACGCAGCTCTGGTCGCACGGCCGGTGGGGCACCAACGCGATCATTGAGGCGGCGATGGTGATCGACGCCGGGCTGGCGGAGACCGTGGCGGTGGCAAACACCTCGGTGACGGGGCGCGGCTACTGGCGCCACCTCCACGGCCTGGGCGAGGGCGCGGTCCTGGAGGGGATGCGCGACATGGGCGGCGGCCACGGCGAGTTCGACATCCACGGGCTGGACACGCCGGGGGCCGGCACGGCGCTGGTCGCCAAGAGCTACATGGAGCGCTACGGCGCGGGCGAGGCGGACCTGGCCAACATCGCGGTGGCGTTCCGGCGGAACGCGCTCCAGAACCCCATGGCGATCATGCACGGCAAGGCCATGACCACCGAGTCCTACTTCGCCGAGCCGTACATCGTGGAGCCGTTCCGGCGCGCGGACTACGCGCTGTCGAGCGAGGGGTCCACCTGCCTGATCCTGACGTCGCGCGAGCGGGCGCGGGACCTGGCCGCCGCGCCGGTCCGGATCGCCGCCGCGGAGGGGGTCCACGCCGGCCGCGAGGACTACATGATGTTCGCCCGGCCCGGGATGGGGGTGGGGATCACCCGCGAGGCGCCGCTGGGCGACGACCCGGCCCGGAGCGTGTTCCGTCGGGCGAAGATCGAGGTGGAGGACGTGGACGCGCTGTACACGTACGACTCGTTCACCAGCAACGTCTGGATGACGCTGGAGCGCTTCGGCTTCTGCGGCGAGGGCGAGGCCTGGCAGTACATCGCGGAGTGGGGGCTGGACCTGGACTCGCCGCTGCCCATGAACACCAACGGCGGCCTGCTCTCCGAGGCGCACCTGCTGGGCTTTGGCCACATCATCGAGATGGTCCGGCAGCTCCGCGGGACGGCCGGCGCACGACAGCTGGAGGACGCCACTGTCATGCAGTGGGCGACGCCGCGCGGCGACTCCCTGGTCCTGACGCGCTGATGGCCATCACCGATCGCATCCGCGACGACGGGCCCCGGCCCCAGCCGCTGATCCACCCCGACACGGCGCCGTTCTGGGCGGGCCTGGAGGCCGGCGAGCTGCGGGTGCAGCGCTGCACGGCGTGCGGCACGCACCGGTTCCCGTTCGAGCCCATCTGCCACGCCTGCCTCTCGTTCGACCTGACCTGGGAGCCCATCGCGCCTTCCGGCACCGTGGCCACAGCGGTCCGGGCGGTCCGCGCCACGGGCGACCCGGCGTGGGCCGCGCACGTGCCGTTCATCTCGGGGAGCGTCGACATGGAGCACGACCTCCGCCTCCCCGGCCGGATCCTGTGCACCTGTGGCGAGGCGCTCCGGCGCGGCACGTCGGTCCGCGTGGTGCTGTTGGTCTCGCCGGACCGCCCCACGATCCACGCCTTCGCCCACAACTGCGTGCCTGCCGCGGGCTGAGGCCGGTCCTGGCCCGTTTGTGTCGATCTTGCTTGACAACTCGTCTCGAACGGCTATTGTCAATTTCAGTTGACATCTTGGCGGTTGGAGCCGATGTCGCCCAGGATTGACACGGGAGCCGGCCATGATCGACGAGGCCTACAGCGCGCTGGACCTCGGGCGAGCGATCAAGCGCCTGCGCGCCAAACGAGGGATGACGCAGGAGACGCTGGCCGAGTGGTGCGGCGTCTCGCGCCAGACCATCGTGGCACTGGAACAGGGGGGACCCGTGGCCCTCACCCTGGCGCTGCGCGCGATCGCGCTGCTGGGGGCCAAGGTGGTGGTCGCGCCGAAGGACGCGATCCTTTCGGCGGCCACGTCGCGGTGAGCGCCCGGGCGGACCGCCTGGTCGTCTGGCTGGGTGACGCCATCGTCGGCGACCTGGTCCGCACCCGCGCCAACGCGATTCGGTACACCGGCCGCCCGGGCGCCGGCGCGCTGACCGTCGCCACCGACGGCACCGTCGAGACGTGGACGCCGTCGTTCACGCGCGCCTGGTTCGACGGCCTGCTCCCGGAGGACGCGCGCCGGACGGCGGCCGAGGCCGAACACGTCGTGACGCGCGGCGACACGTTCGGCCTGCTGGGCGCCATCGGCTGGGAGTGCGCCGGCGCGGTGTCCGTGATGCCCGAGGGTCGAACCCCGGCCGGCGGCCGGTACCTGGCCATGTCGGACGAGGACGTCTGGGATCGACTGGACCTGCTCCCTCGAACCGTGTCCGACGTGGATCGCGAGGTCCGGCTGTCCCTCGGCGGCGCCCAGGACAAGCTCCTCCTCGCCCGCCTCGACTCCGCCTGGCAGCTGCCCCTGGACGGCGCCGTGTCCACGCACATCCTCAAGCCGGAGCCCGACCGGTTTCCCGGCCTGGCGATCGGCGAGGCGTGGTCGCTGATGGCCGCATCGGCCGCCACCCTCACCGCCACGGCGGACTGCGTCGCGCCGACGGGCCACCGCCCGACGATCATCGTGGAGCGCTACGACCGACGGATCGAGGGTGACACCGTCCATCGTCTGCACCAGGAGGACGGCTGTCAGCTGCTTGGGCTGGCGCCGGAGCAGAAGTACCCGCGTGACCTGGGTCCCCGGGTCGCCAGCCTGCGGCGAATCGCCGCCGTGCTCGTCGAGCGCGCCGACGACCCCACGGTGGAGCTGGGCCGGCTGCTGGAGCAGACGGTCGTGAACGTCGCGCTCCTCAACACGGACGCGCACGCCAAGAACCTGTCCGTCCTGCACGCCGGCGCCCGCACGGTCGCGCTGAGCCCGCTGTACGACGTCGCCCCCACGGCCTGGTTCCTGCCGGCGCAGTCACAGGTCGCCCTGGCCGTGGGCGGGAAGTGGCGGATCGGCGAGATCACCCGGGGACATCTTCTGGCCGAGGCCAGGTCCTGGGACATGCCGGACCGGGAGGCGCGCCGGGTGACCATGCAGACCCTGGATGCCCTCGTCGGCGGACTGGCCGAGGCGGACCGCCGCTACCCCACGACGCCTCCCGACATGCGTGCCGCGGTCGAGGCACAGCTCACGCGGCTGGCCGGCAGCGCCTGGTAGGACCGGGGAGCCGTCGCCCGCGGCGGAGCGCCCTAGGTCATCAGCTCCCCGCCGTTGACCTGGAGCGTCTGGCCGACGATCCCGCTCGCGGCGTCGGAGAGCAGGAAGACCACGGTCGATGCCACCTCAGCCGGCGTGACGAAGCGCCGGAGCGGGATCCGGGTTGCCCGATCGCGGCCTGCGGCGCTGTCGATGACGTCCCGACCCATGGCCGTGTTGGTGGTGCCCGGGGAGACCGCGTTGACGCGGACGCCGCCCGGCCCATAGGCCTGGGCCAGCGAGCGCGTGAGCGAGACCACCGCGGCCTTGGCGACCGCGTAGTGCGGGGCCTCCACCGAGCCCGTCTCGGCCAGGCGGGACGCGAAGTTCACGATCGAACCGCTGCCGCGGGCCAGCATCCCGGGCAGGACCGCCCGGCAGACGTGGACGACGAGCATGACGTCGATCTTGAGCATCAGCTCCCACGCCGCGAGATCCAGGTCCAGGAAGTCGCCGAAGCCCATGATCGCGGCGCAGTTCGCCACGCCGTCGATGCGGCCGAAGCGCTGCTCGACGGCGGCGATCACCCGCGCGGCGTCGGCGGCGTCGCCGAGGTCGCCGACGAAGGCCTCCACCGTCCCGCCGCCGGCCCGGATCCGCGCGAGCACGCCGTCGGGCGAGTCGTTGACGGCCCGATCCGCGATCGCGATGGTCGCCCCGACGGCGGCCGCCTGGACCGCGACCTCGCCCCCGATCCCGCCCGCCCCGCCGGTCACCAGGACCACCCGGCCCGCCAGGTCGATCGGGCCCCTGTTGATGGTCATCGGATCCGCCTCACGAGTCATGCTCCTCAGAAGATGCACAGGGGATTCACGGCCGACCCGGTGGCCTTGGGGATCTTCAGCGCGGCGATCGAGAAGAAGAACTCCCAGCGGCCCTCAGCGGCGCACGCCTCGCCCAGCTCCTCCACGGCGATGTGATCCACCAGGACCAGGCCCATGCGGCCCAGGCCGATGGCATGGAGCGGGTGGTTGTAGCCGGGCACGCCCGACGGAAGCTGGTCGATGCAGTCCCCGCCGAACAGGCAGACCTCGCGCCGATGGAGCCATTCGATGGTGTCCACGCCCATGCCCGCCCGGACCTCGTTGGGCATGGGGCCGGTGACCGCCTCGCGGGCCTCCAGCCCGGTCCGGACCACCAGGGCGTCGCCGCTGCCCACCGTGATCCCGGCCCACGCCTCCGCCCGGTCCAGGTCCGCGGCCCGGATCTCCTCGCCGTGCTCCACCCAGTCGCGGCCCTGGCTGCGGGGGATGTCCAGCAGGACGCCGCGGGTCACGATCCCGCCGCCCATCGGCAGCACCGAGCCGAAGAGCAGGCCGTCCCGGGTCGCCACGTCCTCGAACCGCCGGCCGTTGTAGACCACGCCGTCCATGGCGTTGTGGCCCAGGGCGTCGATGTGGGTGATCTCGTAGCCGTGCGGCTCGATCATCACGGCGTCCACCGCGGCGTTCCGGTCCTCCCGGTAGAGCATCCGGTGGTAGCCGGGCCGCGGCTTGTGGACCGTTGGCGCCATGTTGAACGTGTGGCTGGCGGCCACGATGCGGCCGGACCGGATGAGCCGCGCGGCCTCCAGCGTCTTGGCCGTGGTGACGAAGTTCAGGGTGCCGCGCTCGTCGTCCGGGCCCCAGCGGCCCGAGTTCGACAGCCGCTCGCCGAGCGCCCTGATGTCGGCCGGATCCGTGGTCATGGCACGCGTCCTCGTCCTACCAGCCGGGTGGCGGGGTCCAGTGTCCCACCGCCGAGCGGGAGAGGCGGATCGGGAAGCCGGAGACGTGGACCGGGATCGCGTGCCGATCCGTGGGGATCTCGCGGAGCATGTGGTGGAGGCGGGCCTGCGGGTGCTCGAACGCCTCCTGGAGCGAGAGCACGATGCTGCCGGGCAGCCGCGCCGCCAGGAAGATCGCCTCGATCTCCTTCGCCGTCCGCGACCGGAAGGCCGCCTCGCAGCGCTCCTCCAGCAGGTCGGCGTTCGCGGTGCGCGCCTCGCCGGTGGCGAACAGCGGGTCCTCCGCCAGCGCCTGGAGCTCCATCGCCGTGCAGAACGAGGCCCAGAACTGGTCGGTGATGCCGGCGGCGAACCAGCGGCCGTCCGAGGTGGGGTAGACGCCGTACGGCCGGGCGCCGCTGCCGCCGGAGCGGGGCTGCGGCCGGAAGTCCACGCCCAGGTCGATGGCCTGCGGGACGCGGTAGGCGTGCAGGGCGATCTGGATGTCGAGGAGGGAGAGGTCCGTATGGCGCGAGGGGCGGCCGCGCCGGACGTCGCGGAGCGAGGCCAGCGTGGCGACGGCGCCGTACAGCCCGCCCGCCAGGCCGCCGATGGGGTGGCCCCAGCGGATGGGCGGGTCGTTCTCGCCGCCGTTGCCGGTGATGCTCATGGAGCCGCTGAGGGCCTGGAGCGTCACGTCGTAGGCGGGCGCCTGGGCCCACGGCCCGGTGGCGCCAAAGCCGGTGGCGGAACAGGTCACGATCTTGGGGTTGACGCCGGTGAGGTCCTCGCGGGAGACGCCCAGCCGTGACTTCACGCCGGGACGGTAGTTGTCGTAGACGATGTCCGCGCCCTCGACGAGGCGGTAGTAGGCGGCCCGGTCGCCCTCCTGCTTGAGATCCAGCATCACGGCGCGCTTGCCGCGATGCATCCCCCAGCGCATGGCGTCGGTCAGGGTGATGACGTCCTGGGGGGCGTCCGGGTCGCGGGGGCGAACCGGCTCGGGGCGCTCGATGAGGAGCACGTCCGCGCCCAGGTCGGCCAGGATCTGGGTGCCCAGGGTCTTGCTGGGTTCGTTGCCGTCCATCTCGACGACCTTGACGCCGTCGAGGGGCATCGCGGCGGTCTGACCGGAGGCGGCGGCGATCCCGGCGGCGCCCGCCGATTCAGGGGCGGGCACGGGGCGGTGGTCCCAGCCCAGTCGGTCGGCGTCCACCAGGGCGATGGGCGGGCGGCCGGCGCGGCCGATCCCCATGGGGTCGGTGGCCACATGGGCGACGCGGCCGGCTTCGTCACGGATCTCGGCGATCATCCCGCGCGCCTGGATCTGCGGGTGGGCGAAGGCCTCCTTGAGGGTGTTCACCTTGCCGGCGGGGGCGCCCGCGGCGATGAACAGCTCCTCCCACTCGGCGGCCGGGCGGCGGGACAGGAGGTCCGCCATCACCGGCTCCAGCTCCGCCTTGTTGCGGTTGCGGAGCCGCTCGCTGGCGAATCTTGGGTCCTCCGCCAGCTCCGGGGCGCCCATCACGCGGCAGGCCGCCACCCAGTGCGGCTTGGCGAAGCCGATGGCGATCCAGCTGCCGTCGCTGCAGCGATACGGCCCGTACGGCCGCGTCCCGCCGCCGCCCATGTGCTGGTCGCACAGGGCGGAGAGGCCCGCGTCGTAGACCTGGGGGACGCGGTAGGTGCTGAGGGAGAGCAGCCCGTCCAGCATGGAGATGCCGACCTGCTGGCCGATGCCGTCGCGGTCGCGGACGGCCAGCGCGGCCAGGATGCCGATGACCGAATAGAGCGCGCCCACGATGTCGCCGATGGGGACACCCCAGCGGACGGGCGGGGCGGTGGGGTCGTCGTGCGGGCCGGTGATGTCGATGGCGCCGCCGGCCGCCTGCGCGATCAGGTCGTAGCTGGGCATCTGCGCCCAAGGCCCGCTCTCGCCGAAGCCGGAGATGTCGGCGGTGATGATCCGCGGGTTGGCGGATCGAAGCTGCTCGTAGCCCAGGCCCAGCTTGTCCATGGCGCCGGGACGCATGTTGTTGAAGACCACGTCGGCGCGGCCAACCAGGTGGAGGAAGGCCGCCCGGCCGTCTTCGGTGCCCAGGTCAAGCTCGATGGAGCGCTTGTCGCGGTTGGTGGCCCAGTCGAAGGCCTCGGGGATGGTCAGCTTGCCCGTGGACTTGGGCGACTCGCCCGGCCGGAGGATCTTGACCACGTCGGCGCCCAGGTCGGCCAGGATCGTGGTGGCGTACGGGCCGGAGAGGAAGCGCGACACGTCCAGCACGCGGACGTCGTCCAGGGGGCCGGATCGCTGCCCGGCCGCTGCCGTCACGGGTTCCATCTGGGCCATTCTATCCTCGTGCTGACTAGTTGCCTAGACATCTTAGCGGCAACGCGGGCCGCGGGGCGGGTGGCCGGCCGGCGGCGGTCCCGGCCGAACTCGCCGCGCTCGGCCCCGGCCGGCTTCCTCTCATTTGGCCGCCCAGGGCGCACTAACCTCGGTTTCCGCCCGGTTTCGCCCGGCTTGGCCCCGTCTGGCTCGTCCGGTCACGCTCGCTCACGCTCAGCCAATCGCGCGAAAGGTCCCGTTCGGGCCCGGTGGCCTCGCCCGACCATCTCTACGGCGCGCCGGCGGCGCATCTGAGAGGATCGTCGCGGTGCCAGTGATCACCATGTGCTGCGGCTCTCGACCCACGTCCGTGCGCGGCGCAGGTACGCCGGTGGCACGCGGCCTCCCGGAAGCCGCGCGACCCGTTCAAGCAGCGTCTCCGCGTTGATCAACCCGGCCTCGACCAGGGCCGCGACGAACTCGTAATCCTTCGTTCGTCCGGCGGCGAGCTTGGCGGCCGCGAGATCGTGCGGCTCGAGACAGAGTCCCCGTCCCGGTTCGGCGCCCGGCGGGCCGAAGACCACGAGCCGATCCTCCCAGCCGTCCGGCGCAACCGCGGTCGTGAAGCTCACCCCATCGGCGTAGTAGCCAAAGGCGTCGTGGAACCGGGAGCCCTGGCCCAGCGACCCTTCGATCTGGAGGCTCTTCTCGCCGTCCACGTCGTCGAATGGGGCAAGGTCGGCCTCGTCGGAGCGACTCGCTTCGGGCGGCAGGACCTCGTCGTCGAAGCTCGCGAGGATCGCCGCTGAGCCCACGACCAGGAAGTCGCGCTGGTTCACGATGCGCGAGGCCGCCCGGAGGACGTGCTCCAACTCCTCGCGCTTCATGTCCCGCGGGATTCGGCACGACGGGTCGCCTGATACGCGTGCAGGACGGCCCGGCGGTCTTCGTCCGAGAGGAGGTCGACGAAGGGCGAGTTCTGGCGGAGCTCGCGCGCCAGGGGATCGGTGGACGTCATTGCACGCATCACCGCCTCGGGGCCGCGGTCGATGAGCGTCAGCCACTGGCGCAGCCATTGGGCACCGTCGGGATTGCGCTCCAGGCGACGCTCGACCGTCGCGCGGGCACGGGCGAGCGACGTCACGGGGTCCAGGGCGACCTGGCCGCTGGCGGCCCGGTGCAACCAGAGGTTGCGAAGCTGATCGTCCGTGAGCGGGCCGCCACGGTTCGCGGCCGGACGATCCCGGAGCGCCTCGGCGTCCGACCGACGAATTCGGCGGTGGGTCCCGGCCAGGGTATAGGGAAGCTCGCCGCGCACGCACAGGTTGACGACGTGCTGGACGGTGGTGCCCAGAAGGGTCGCCACCTGGCCCGTCGACAGCAGGTCCGGATCGGCGTGGCGGGTCATGGCGTGATCCTAGCGCCCAAACCCAAGAAATCAAACGGTTAGCCACCCGCTGGCTTCACCAGTCGAGCTGGCCGCTCAGCCGAGCACGCGGACCAGCATCAGGGCGTAGACCCGCAGCGTGTTCAGGAAGTCCTCGATGGATTCGAACTCGTTGGTCCCTGTCTCGGAGCTTGGGAAGACGAACTTCACCATCGGGATGCCGCCGTCGTTGATCAGGAATCGCATGTCGCTGGTGCTGCCGGCGCCGCCCAGCGGCACCCGCCGGCCGATCACGGTCTGGATCGCGCCCTGGAGCGTCTCGACCAGCGGCGTGTCCGCGCCCACCTGGGAGGCCTCGCCGTGGAGGAGCACCTTCAATGTGGCCCGGAACTCGGGATCCTCCCGGGCCAGCGAATCGAGGACGCCCTGCACGTCCGCCATGACGTTGTCGGGGTCCTGGCCCGGCAGGTAGCGGCAGTCCGCGACCAGGGTGCAGCGATCGGCGATGAGGGTGTCGGAGAAGCCGCCGGCGATCCGGTTGACGCTGATGACGGGCGGGCCCTTCACGAAGGCGTGGGGCGACCAGTTGGTGAACGCCATCGCCTCGAGCGCGATCGTGAGCTTCGCCGCCTTCAGGATGGCGTTGACGGGCTGGCCGCTCTCCGAGTGCTCCACCTTGTACTTGGTGTGCTTGGCGAAGCCGGTCAGGGTGATCTCGAAGCGGAGCATGCCGCGCGACGCCAGCTCGATCGCGAGGGGCGGGTTCGACTCCGTGTAGATGCCGAAGTCGGCGGTCACCAGGCGTTCGTCCACCAGGTACTTGAGCCCCAGGACGCCGCCGCCCTTGATGTGGTCGGCGGTCTGGGTCAGGACGATGTCGCCGCGGAGCCGCGTGCCGGTGGCGACGACCGCCTGGACCGCCAGCATCGCGGCGGACAGGCCGGCCTTCATGTCGCGCGTGCCCACGCCCCAGACCTTGCCGTCGTGGACCTCCGCGCCGAACGGCGGGTGGCGCCAGGCGGTGGGATCGCTGGCCGGGAACGTGTCCAGGTGCGAGTTCAGGAGGAAGGTGGGTCCCCCGCCAGATCCCCGGAGGCGGAGGACGTTGCTGACCTTGCCGGGCGCCGGCTCGTGCTGCTCCACCTCCATCCCGAGGCCGCGGCCGAAGGCGGCGCACGCGTCGGCCATCTCGCGGACGTCGCCGGGCGGATCGGTGCTCCGGATCCGGACCAGGCTCCGGAAGAACTCCAGGGCTTCATCGGCGTGGGCGTCGACGTAATCGAGGACGCGGCGCTCCACGTCGCCGGCGGTGTCGATTCCCGACTCCGGCGCGCTCATCTGCCCCACCAACGATGCGCTGCGGCCGGCCTGACGGTGACTCGGGGCATGGACAAGGCCTCCTGGACAAGGTGGCGGCTGGACCGCCGCTAGCCTACGCCGCGCCGAGAGGTCACCGAACGCCGAATGGCCCGGGCGAGGGCGTGCGCCGTGCTCGCACGGCGCACCGTTACTCGACGCGAGTCGCTAGCCAGCGGCCGTATGCCGCGTCGTAGGCGGCGGTGACCGCGGCCTGAGGGGTGATGACGGCATCGAGGCGGACCATGGCCGCGGCCGCGGCGTCGACGGTGGGGAAGGCGCCGCCGCAGACGGCGGCGAGCATCGCGGCGCCCAGGGTGGTGGCCTCCGGATTCGAGACGCCGACCACCGGGCGGTTCCAGGCATCGGCGCGTTGCTGCATGGCGTCGGCGCGGCGGGCGAGGCCGCCGCAGATCCGGACCTCGCCGATCTCCAGGCCCAGGCCGGCCATCGCGTCCAGGCCCTCGCGGACGGCGAAGGCGGCGCCCTCTTCGGCCGCCCGGAGGAGGTGGGCGGGCCCGTGTTCGGGCCGGAGGCCGGCGATCGAACCGGTCGAACCGGTGGCCCACGTCGGGAACCGCTCGCCGCTCAGCGTGGTGTGGACGGTGACGCCGCCGGCGCCCGGGCCGACGGCCGCCAGGTCCCCCGCCAGCGCGGCGTAGGCCGCCTCCACGGAGCCGAAGCCCAGCACGCCCGCCAGCCACGGCAGCGCGCCGCCGGTCAGGCCGGTGGGCCCGCCCACGGTCCAGATCCCGGGGAGCAGGCCGGCATTCAGGATCACGCGCCGCTGCGGATCGGTGACCGGGTGGTCCGCGGCGTGGAGCACGACGTCGGTGGTGCCGGCGACATCGCACGTCACGCCCGCCCGGACCGCGCCGCAGCCAAGGGTGGCGACGCTCCCGTCGGGGCCGCCGACGGTGACCGGCAACCCGGCCGGCAGGCCCGTCGCGGCGGCGGCCTCGGCCGTCAGCCCGCCCGCGGATTCGTCGGCGTGGCGGACCGGCGGGAGGCGCTCGATGGGCACGTCCGCGGCCGCACACAGCTCGGGCGACCAGGCGCGTCGGTGGACGTCGAACAGCAGCGAGTAGCTGGCGCTCGTGGGATCCGTGACCACGACCCCGGTCAGCCGGGCCACCACCCAGTCCTTGAGCGTCACGGCCCAGCGGGCCCGCGCCCAGGCGGCGGGCTGATGGCGCGCCATCCAGCGCAGGCGCGGGGCCAGCAGCTCCGGCGAGGGCCGGCGACCCGCCAGCTCGCCGGCGCGCGCGCCGAGCGCGAGGTCCAGCTCGGCGGCCTCGGCGGAGGCCCTTCGGTCGGACCAGAGGATCGCCGGGGCCACGGGGTTGAGCGCCTCGTCGACCAAGATGGAGCTGATGAGGCAGCTGACGCCGAGCGCCACCGGGCGGCCGAAGCCAGCGATCTCGCCCGGCCCGCCCGCGGCGGGTTCGACCTCCCCCTCGCCGCCCGCGTCGGCGGGTTCGACCGCGTCGGCGATCTCACGCAGGAGCCGGCACAGGTCCGTCCAGAGCGCCTCGGCGTCCAGGACCGCGAAGTCCCCCGACACCTCCGGCCGGCACGCGGCCCGCACGGAGGCCAGCACCTCGCCCGTCAGCGAGACCGCGCTGACCCGCACCACGGACGTGCCGACGTCGATCGCCAGCACGTGGCCCCGCGGGTCTGGCTGCGCCTTGAGCATCGGGGGCGGCCTCGGGTCAGGGGGTGAGCACGGCCCGCGTCGGCGCGGTCCGCTTGCCCGCCCATTCTGCGACGCCCATCGCCTCGTTGACACGGTCCAGCGGGAACTGGTCGGACACGATCTTGTCGTACGGGACCCGGTCCTGCGTCTTCACCATGAGATCCAGCAGGCCCGGCAGCAGGGTGTGGCGGTAGCCGCTGGACCCCAGGATGCTCTTCCCGCGGATGATGGAGCGCGGATCCAGGCTGAACTGCCGGCCCGCCATCACGTGGCCGATCTCCACGAGCGTCCCGCCCGGCGCCAGGTAGCCCACCCCTTCCGGGATCAGCTCCGTCACGCCGACCAGCTCCATCACGATGTCCGCACCCTCGCCGCCGGTGAGCTCCAGAACGCGTTCTCGGCGCGCCTCCACCGTGTCCAGCTCGTCGATGTTGATGGTGTGGTCGGCCCCGAAGCGCTCCGCGAGCGCCAGCCGGTCCGGCAGCCGGTCCACCACGATGACCCTGGCGGCCCCGCGGTAGGTGGCGATGGCGGCTGCGCACAGGCCAAGCCCGCCGGCGCCCTGGATCACCACGTTGTCGCCCAGGCCGCAGCGGGCCAGGTCCAGGCCCTCCGCGGACGTGCCCATCGCGCAGTTGACCCACGAGAGCGACGCGTCCGGGATCTGATCCGGGACCAGGTAGAAGGGCCGGCTCGGCGTGACGTAGAAGTAGTCCGCGTATGTGCCGGTGAAGTACGGCCACACGCCGGCGGGCGCGGGGTACTTGTCCGGCGGCCGGGTGCACAGGTTGGTGAAGCCGCGCGCGCAGGACCGGCAGCGGCCGCAGGCGGTGATGGACCAGTGGACGACGCGGTCGCCCTCCTTGACGGGCCGGCCGGCCCAGTCGGTGGTGACGCCCTTGCCCAGCTTGGCGATGACGCCGTTGCCTTCGTGGCCCATGGCCTGCCCCGCGGCCGAGACCGGCTGGAGCGCCTGGGTGCGGTCGCCGCGCCAGGAATGCAGGTCGGAGCCGCAGATGCCGGCCTGGGTCATCTTGAGCAGGACGGCGCCCGGCTCGGGATCCGGGACCTCGTACTCGTGGATCTCGAAGGGCGCCTGGTACGCCCGAAGGACGACGACGCGGCCCTTCATCAGATGATCTTCCGGGCCTCGAGGTCGGCGATCGTCGCGGCGTCGAGGCCCAGCCAGCCGCCGTAGATCTCGGCGTTGTGCTCGCCCTTGTCGGCCGGGTAGCCGATCTCGTCCGCCATGCCGGAGAGCTTGATGGGGTTGCCGGTCAGCCGCATCTCGATCCCGTTGCTGGGGTGGGCCACCTGCTGGACCATCCGGCGATGCTGGATCTGCGGATCGTCGGCGACCTGGTCCAGCTGGCGAACCGGCGCCGCCGGGACGTCCGCCGCGACCAGCTTGGCGTACGCCTCTTCGACCGTCTGGGTGGCCATCCATGCCTCGCAGGCCGCCTCGATCGCGATCCGGGCGCTGTCGTCCTGGCGGCGGATGGGGTTGTCGAAGCGGGGGTCCGTGATCATCTCCGGCTTGCCCATCACCCGGCACAGCCGGTCAAACTGGTCCTGGGTGGGCGTGTTGACCTGGACCATGCCGTCGCGGGCGTGGAAGACCCAGTTGGGCGAGGATCCCGCCCGCCGGCCGGCCGAATCGGTGGGCGGACGCTTCCCCGTTGCCAGGAACGTGGCCAGCGGGAACTCGATCATCGTGAGCGCGGCGTCCATCAGCGAGACGTCCACGTGGCGGCCCTCGCCGGTGGCGCCCCGGCCTACCAGCGCGCCCATCGCGCCCACGGCGCCATGCACGCCGGCCAGCCGATCCGCGATGGAGGTGCCCGTCTGATGGAGCGGGCTGAACGGGTCGCCGCTCACATCCATGAAGCCCGACGCGGCCAGCGCAACGTTGCAGAACGCGGTCTGGTCGGCGTACGGCCCGTCCTGGCCGTAGGCGGAGATGGAGACCAGGATGATCCCGCGGTTCAGCTCGCGCATCGCCTCGTAGGAGAAGCCCAGCTTGGCGAGGTAGCCCGGCCGGAAGTTCTCGACGATGACGTCGACCTTGGGGATCAGGCGACGGAGGAGGTCACGGCCCTCCTTGGTGCTCCGGTTGAGCCCGATGGACTTCTTGCCGCGGTTGTAGACGGCGTAGTAGACGCTGTAGCCCTTGTACACTGGGCCGGCGAAGCCGCCGTCGCGCTCGCCCTCGGGGTTCTCGGCGCGGATCACCTCGGCGCCCATGTCGGCCAGGATCATGGCGGCGCGGGGGCCGGCCTGGTAGCGCGACAGGTCCAGGACGCGGATGCCCTGGAGCGGGGGGCGGAGCTCGGCGGCGGGCTGAGACGGCATGGTGGCGGCTCCGTAGCTCCTAGCGGCCGCGGAAGACGGGCGGCCGCTTCTCGGCGAACGCCCGGGCGCTCTCGTGGAAGTCCTCGGTGAGATGCAGGTCGCGATGGCGCTCCAGCCGCGACGTGAGCTCGATCTTCTGGAGCGTGCCGCGCCGGATCTGGACCGCCTCACGGACGGCGAGTGGCGGGTTGGCCATGATCACGCGGGCCAGCTCTTCGGCAACTCGGATGCGCTCCCCTGGTGGGGCGATGCGGTCCACGGCGCCCCGGCGGAGGCCCTCCTCGGCGTCCCAGGTTCGACCCGTCAGGCACACATCGGAGGCGAACCCGCCCCCGCAGCGATGCGACAGGATGTGCCAGAAGTTGGCCACCCAGAGCCCGCGCTTGAGCTCCGGGATGAAGAACTTGGCGCCCTCCTCGGCCACGATCATCTCGCACATCAGGGCGATGTGGAGGCCGCCGCCCACGGTGAAGCCGTGGACCGCGGCGATGACCGGCTTCCAGCGGCTCATGCCCTGGAGGACCTCGTCGATGCGCGCGCCGCGTCCCTCGGGGCTGCCCAGCTTGGCCAGCTCCTCCTTGGGGCGCATCTGGCGCTGCTTGATGTCGGCGCCGCTGCAGAACGAGGTGCCGTTGCCGGAGAGGATCCCGATCAGGGCGTCCTCGTCGGAATCCAGCTCCCACATCGCCTCGCGGAGCTGCATGAGCAGGTCGTCGTTGAGGGCGTTCAGGACGTCGGGACGGTTCATCGTGATGTAGGCGATCCCGTCGCGCCGCTCGTAGGTGACGACTTGCTCTGCCACGGAACCTCCCCGATGGCCTCGCGGCCTGCGACTCGATGGATCCCGGCGCGGGCCCCGGGACCCGCCGCCACGCATCGATGACGTATAGACGACTAGAAAATCATAGCATCCCGACCGGGCGCCCCAGCGGCGAAAGCCCGTGGAGAAGGCCCCTCACTCGTCCAGGAAGACCCCCGCCTGCATCACGCGGAGATTGTCGGGATTGCGCAGGACGGTGATGTCACGGGTGGGATCGCCGTCCACGATCAGGAGGTCGGCGCGCCGCCCCGGCACGACCGCCCCCATGTCCGCGGCCCAGCCCAGGCACTCGGCGGCCCGGGACGTGGCGGCGGCGATGACCTCTCCGGCCGGGAGGCCGGCCGCCGCCAGCAGCTCCAGCTCCAGCGTGAAGTCGTGGTCGTAGACGCCGCCGTCGGAGCCGGACGCGATCCGGACGCCCGCCGCGTGCGCCCGCCGGACGCTCTCGCGATGCGAACCCACGATGGCCTCGGCGTGGCCCCGCTGGAGCGGCCCGCCGCGCCGCCGGTGCAGTTCGTAGCCGGACAGCGTGGGCACATACCAGGTGCCGCGCCGGACCATCTCGGCAATCGCCTCGTCGTCCAGCCAGACCCCGTGCTCGATCGTATCCACGCCGGCGCGCAGCGCGGCCAGCAGTCCCGGCCCGCCCAGGGCATGGCAGATCACCGGCCGGCCCAGGCGATGCGCCTCGTCGACGATCGCCGTCATCTCGGCCTCGGTCAGGAGCTGTTGTCGCGGCTCGCGGCGCGGCGAGCTGACGCCGCCGGTCGCGCCGATCTTGATGAAGTCCGCCCCCGCAGCGACCACCTCGCGGACCTTCGCACGCGCCTCGTCCGGGCCCGTGCACTCGGGCGCGGGAAGGGTGTGCAGGTGCGGGGCAAGGGCTCCGGCCGGCCGCCCGCCGTCGGCGATCCCGTTGACGGGCGAGATGATCGTCAGGCTGGTCTGGATACGGGGACCCGGCCGGCGACCGGCGGCCAGGCCGTCCCGGAACGCGACGTCCAGGCCCCCGCAGTCCCTGACGCCCACGCAGCCGGCCTGCAGCACGGCCCCGAGGGCGTCCCACGTGGCCTCGCGGAGGGGCGCGACGGTCGCGTCGTCCTGGCCCGGCGGGTCAAACGCCCAGAGGGCGAAATGCGCATGGCTGTCAATGATCCCGGGCATGACTACCCGGCCGCCGACATCGACCAGGGCTACCTCGCCGGGGACCTCGCCGCGGGGCAGGACGGCTTCGATCCGGTCTGCCGCGAGGAGCACGGCGAGTCCGTGCTGCAGGCGCCCGGATCCGCCGTCGAAGAGCGGACCGTTGACCAGCGCGCGCCTCATGCCGCCTCCGTTCGACGTCCGTCGCCAACCGGCGTGGCGGCCGGGGCCGACCGCCCGATCCCCGTGGCCCGATTCCGGCCGATCAGCTCGCGATGGTCGGGGCCGCCGGTCCGTCGGCGACGCCGGCTCCCCTGGACTGGCCGGGTCGCCGGCTGAAGACGGTCACGGCCAGGCCGACGACCACCAGGGCCAGGATGGTCACGATCATGCTCAGGACGGCCAGGTCGCGGAAGATGCCGCCGACGTAGATCTCGATGATGGCGGAGCCAACGACCTGGTTGCCGGAGCCGGCCAGGACGGACGCCGCGATGAGATCGCCCAGGATCAGGACGAAGATCATCGCCCAGGCGTAGACGAGGCCGGGTCGCATGAGCGGCCAGAGGATCCGGATGGACGTGCGCAGCCGCGATGCCCCTGCCATGTGCGAGGCCTCAAGCAGGTCGTCGCCCACCTGGCCGCGCGCGGACTCGGCGGCAATGGACGCCTGGGGCATGAACATGACGAGGTAGGCGAGCAACAGGATCAGGAAGGAGCCCTTCAGCGACAGCGGCGGACCGGCGAAGGTGAACAGGATGGCCACCGCGATCACCAGCCCGGAGATGGCCGACGGGATCTTGGTCACGCCCCGGATGAAGTTGGCCATCGTCCGGCCCGAGTGATGGGCGTAGGTCACGAGGATCGTGGCCGCCAGCAACACCAGCGTCGCTCCGACGGCGCCCAGCCGGAGGCTGGTCGACAGCGCCTCGCGAGGCAGCTTGTTGGTGTTGGACGTGAAGAAGTTCGTGATCGCGTCGATCTTGAACCGGCTGGGGTCGATCGTCGCGGTCCAGAACGGCTGAAGCGCCACGATGAAGAGCGCGGCCAGTGGCAGCACGGCGACCGCCATGAAGTACGCCAGGTTGAGCGCCTGGGCGGGCCGGCGCCAGCGACCGAGGCGGACGACGGCGCCACGTGCGGTCTTGCCCGAGATGGTCAGCTGGCGCTGCCGGGAGATGATCCAGCGCTGGAGGGCCCAGACGCCCGCGAGGAAGACCACGAGGACCATGGCGGCGGCCACCGCGCGGGTCATCCCGGCCGAGCTGGAGGCCGTGAGGTTGACGATGTAGACCGACAGCGTCTGGATGCGGGCCATTGAGCCGATGATGGCCGGGATCGAGTACATCGCCGCGGCGATGATCACCACCATCAGCCACGCCGACAGGATGGCCGGCCCGATCAGCGGCAGCGAGATCCGCAGCGCCGTCCGAATGGGCCCGGCCCCGCTCATGCGGGAGGCCTCCTCCATGGACGCGTCCAGGTTGCGGAACGCCGGCGTGATCACCACATAGGCAAACGGCACCAGCGCGATGGTGTACAGGAAGAGCAGACCCGGCCAGGACCCGATGTCGAGCGGTCCGCTGGCCAGCTGGGTGCCGAAGATGCCGAGGACGCCACGGAGGAATCCGTTCAGGAAGCCCGCAAAGGACTGGGCGAGGAACATCCAGCCGATGGACATCGCGACCGGCGGGATCAGGAGCGGCATGATCGGCGCGAGGCTGGAGACCACGCCCAGCGTGCCGTCGGTTCGCTCGTTGAGCCAGGCGAACAGGGAGGCCAGGATGATCGCGCTGGTGCCGGCCACGCCGATCACGATCAGCGTGTTGGTGAAGGCCGTCGCGAACGCCGTGTCATTGAGGACCGAGGTCAGCGGCGCGAGGTCGATCCCGGCGGGGCCGGTGAAGGACCGGATCACGGCGTTCGCCAGCGGCACCACGATCAGCAGGAGGAGCGCGATGACCAGCGGCAGGCCGATCAGCGCGAAGGTGTCGAGGCGGAGGCGCCGGGCGACGCCCCCACGGGCCTGGGGCGCGCGACGGCCGCCCGGTGCGGTGGGCGATGCGGTGGTCATCGACCAGGCTCCTGGCCGGCCTGGTGTTCGCAAGGTGCGCCGACCGTCATGCCGTCTCCGCTTGGTTGCAGTGGTGCGCCGGGCCCGATCGGACCCGACGCACCATCGTTCACAGAGCCTGGTCCAGCCGTGCCGACGGAGCCGGCAGGGCTGGAAGGAACACTACTTCTTCAACCCCATCTGGACGAGGGTGTCGTTGATCAGGGCTGGGTCATCCATGCCTGGGTAGATGCCCTTGTCGTTGACCGCCGGCGGGGCAAAGTCGGCCGGAGCCTCATAGCAGCCGGGGGCGCGGACGGGGGAGACGTTGAGGATGCCGGTGGCGCACGGCGCGCTCTGCGACTCGGGCGACATCAGGAAGTTGAGGGCGACCAGGGCGGCGTTGAGGTGCGGAGCCTTCTTGAGGACACCGACACAGGCCTTGGAGCCCAGGTACGGGCCGGGGATGACGAGGAACTTGACGGGCGCGCCGGCCTTGGCGACGTCGGCGCCGCTGTCAACCTGCGACAGGAAGCTGAGCGCCTTGGCGCCCGCGCCGACCTGCTGCGCCGCGGTGACGGAGCTGGTGCTCAGCGTGACGTTGAGGGCCGCGATGGCCTTCAGGTAGTCGACGCCGAACTTCTCGCGCATCATCAGGGACCACTGGGTGTAGTAGCCGCCCGGGAGGGGATCGGACAGGACGACCTTGTCCTTCCACTTGATGTTGACGAGGTCCTGCCAGGTCTTGGGGATGTCGGCGCCGGTCACCAGCTGGGTGTTGTACGTGACGCCGCTGATCGACCACTTGACGTCGGCGCAGACGTTCTTCCACTTGCCGGCGTCGGGGTACTTGGCCCAGTTGGGCAGGCCGACCGTGGACAGGTCCACGAACCAGTCGAGGTGGTCGGCAAAGAACGCGCGCGACACGTCCTCGTAGACGTCGGTGAGGACGGCGTTGGCCGCGATCTCGGCGGAGAGACGGGTCTCAAGGACGCCGTTGGCGCCCCGGGCCAGCAGGTTCATGGTGGTGCCGGTCGTGGACTTCAGCAGGTTCTGCTGCGTCTCGATCCAGCCCGGGACCTCGGTGAACAGCGCGTCGGCGCTGGCCTCGGTCTTCGCCTTGGCGACGATCGGGGCCCACAGGTCGGCGGTCGGGGCCGCCGTGGCGGACGGGGCGGCCGTGGGGGCCTTCGTCGGGGCCGCGGTGGGGGCGGGCGTGGCGGCGGCCGAACAGGCCGACAGGACCACGGCCAGCAGCCCGGTCACGGCGATGTGCAGGGACTTCCTGCTGGGATGTGCTTGTGTCATGCGGTTACCTCCCCGGATTGGACGATGGACTCACCTGAGCCCGGCAACACGTACAGCGAGCGCGACATGGCGATGACGAAGACGTCGTGCCCCTCCACTAACGCATGGCCCTGGCTGTTGCGGACCCGGACGATCTGGCCACCCAGCTCGATCAGCAGCTCGCTGTGCGAGCCCCGGAACATCTCGGCACGAAGCATCCCCTGGAGGACGGTGGCGTCCGGGGTGGTGCTCGGCCGTTCAGCAGCGACGGAGAGCCCCTCGGGCCGCGCCAGGACGGTGACCTGTGTCCCCTCTGCGCGCAGCTCCGGCGGGAAGTTGTCGGAGGCCACGAAGATGTCGCCGACCTTCGTGCTGACCGTGATGATCCCGGGCTGCGGTCCGCCCGCTCGGACCCGGCCGTCGAACATGTTCGCCGTCCCGATGAAGCTCGCGACGAAGCGCGTGGTGGGGCGGCGGTAGACCTGCTGGGGCGTATCGGCCTGGACGACCTTCCCCTCGTTCATGACGACGATGCGATCGGAGATCACCATCGCCTCTTCCTGGTCGTGCGTCACGTACACCCCGGCGAACCCGAGGCGCTTGTGCATGGCCAGGAGCTCGACACGCAGCTCTTCGCGGACCTTGGCGTCGACATTCGACAACGGCTCGTCGAACAGGATCACCTTGGGGTCGCTGACAAGGCAGCGAGCCAGGGCCACGCGCTGCTGCTGCCCGCCGCTGACGTTGGCGGGGTACTCGTCGCGCAGGTGACCGATCCCCACGATCCGGAGGATTTCGGTGACGCGCTCCTGGATCTCGGCCTTGCCCATGCCGCGGACCTTGAGCGGGTAGGCGACGTTGCCGAAGACGGTCATGTGGGGCCAGACCGCATACGTCTGGAACATCATCCCGAAGTTCCGCTTCTCGGGCGGCACGATGACGCCCCGGTCGCCAGATGAGAGGAGAAGGTCGCCGCTCCAGATCTCGCCGCCAGTCGGTGTCTCGAGGCCGGCGATGCAGCGCAGCAGGGTGGTCTTGCCACTCCCGCTTGGCCCCAGCACGGCCACCATCGTCCCCGGCTCGATATCGAGGGAGACGCCGTTGACGGCGGCGACGTTGCTGCCCTTCTGGCGGCGGAAGTGCTTCTGGAGATCCACAACGCGGAGCGTGGTGCTGTGCTGGGCATTCACGAATGGACTACCGAGCCCACGCCGATCGCGCCGACCATCTGGTCTTCCGCCTCACCTAGTCGTCTAGTCGCCCTACCGGCCCGCCATGCTACGTCCCGCCGTTCTGGAGTGTCAAGGTGGATCGGGGTGCGGGAGGGGCGATGCCAGCGTCCGAACGAACCTCCGGTCATGCCTCTTCGCTGGCGATCCGAGCCCCCTCGACCATCGACGCGAACTTGGCCCACGTGATGCTGGGGACCACTCGCCATTCGCGGACCACCGACGTGCCGAAGCCGCAGTCGGCGCCGGCGACCACGCGCTCGGGTCCGACCAGGCGGGCGTAGTTGAGCAGGCGCTGGGCGATCAGGCGCGGGTGCTCGATGTAATTGGAGGTGGAATCGATGACGCCCGGGACCAGGTACTTGCCGTCCGGGAGGCGGACGTCGCGGAACACCTCCCACTCGTGCGCGTGGCGCGGGTTGCAGGCCTCAAGGCCCAGGCCGGCCGGCCGCAGGCGCAGGACGATGTCGATGATCCGCGCCAGCTCGATGTCGTGGTGGTGCGGGCCCTCGTAGTTGCCCCAGCACAGGTGGATGCGCATCTGCTCCGGCGGGATGTTGCGCGTCGCAAAGTTCAGCGCCTCCACCGCGAGCGAGGATTCGCGCCGGAACTCGGCCTCGGTCAGCGCGCCGAAGGTCGCGTGGCGGCCCATCGCCAGGTCCGGACAGTCCAGTTGGAGCGTGATCCCGGCGGCGGCGATGGCCTCGTAGTCCGGGCGCATGGCCTCGGCGATGGCGTGCAGGTACGCCTCGCGGCCGGGATAGTGGCGGTTCGCGAAGAAGATCGAGATGACGCCCGGAGATGGGGCCGTCATGAACGCCTGGGCCGCGCCGGCGGCCGCGACGGAGGCCTTCAGCAGGTCCAGCTCGCCCTTGAGCTCGGCGGGATCGCCCGGCGTGATGTCTTCGGTGCAGGCGGGGATGTGGCGAACCGGCTTCCAGCGCGCCTCGCGCGCCGCGAACTCCGGGTGAGCGACGACATCGGTGTTCCCGAAGCCGCCGATGTCCTCACCCTTGAACCCGCCCAGCCGGTCCTTGATGTAGCTGGTGTAGCCCAGCCGACCCATCTCGCCGTCGTTGACGATGTCCACCCCGGCGTCGACCTGGCGACGAACCACGTCCTGCACGGCGGCGGCCGTCATCTGGGCCATGCCTGGCGTCGTGACGCCGTCTGCCTCGAGGGCCATGATCGCCTCGGCCAGCGCGTCGGGTCGCGGCAGACTGCCCGTGTGCGTCGTGCGGATCCGGGTCACCTGGAGGCCCCCTTCGGCGCCGGCAACGGCCGACGATCGACGGCTCGACGGGTCCGGGCCCAGGCTGGGCGAGCGGCCCCAAGCAGCGCCCAAATCATATAGACAACTAGCAGACATCAGGCGACCGCTGCTACGATCCGCGGCATGCAGCGACGACGACTGGGCGGCTGGGGCCTCGAGGTCTCAGAGATCGGGATGGGCTGCATGCCCATCTCCGAATACTTTGGCGCCAAGGACCAGGACGAGGGCCTCGCGACCATTCGGCGGGCGATCGACCTGGGCATGAACTTCCTGGACACGTCCGACGCGTACGGCCCGTACACCAACGAGATGGTCGTGGGCCGGGCCATCGCCGGTCGCCGCCACGAGGTGATCCTCGCCAGCAAATTCGGGAGCACCCGCACCGATGATGGCGTGCGCGGCGTGCGCGGCGACGCGCCGTTCGTCGCTCAGGCCTGCGAGGCGTCGCTCAAGCGCCTGGGCACGGACCACATCGACCTCTACTACCAGCACCGCGTGGACATGACGGTCCCGATCGAGGAGACGGTGGGCGCCATGGCCGACCTGGTCCGCCAGGGCAAGGTCCGCTACCTGGGGCTCTCGGAGGCCTCCGTGGCGACCATCCGCCGCGCGGCCGCCGTCCACCCCATCACCGCGATCGAGGGCGAGTACTCCATCTGGACGCGCGACCTGGAGGGCCAGGTGCTGCCAGTCATGCGCGAGCTGGGGATCGGCCTGGTCGCGTATCGGCCCCTGGGGGCGGGCTTCTTCGCCGGCGCCGTACCCACCGTGTCGGCCGTGGATGCGCTCGACAAGAACGACTTCCGGCGGGGCAACCCGCGCTTCCAGCAAGACAACCTGGCGCGCAACCTGGAGATGCTGGAAGCCCTCAAGGTGATCGCCCGCGACAAGGGCTGCTCGCTGGCCCAGTTGGCGCTGGCGTGGATCCTGGCCAAGGCCCAGGACATCGTGCCCATCCCGGGCACCGGCCACCTGCGCTACCTCGAGGACAACGCCGGGGCGGCCGACGTCCACCTGACCGCGGAGGACATGCGCCGAATCGAGGAGGCCTTCCCGCCGGAGGCGGTTGCCGGGGAGCGCCTCGCCGACTGGTCCCGAATCGACCGCTGAGGTGGCGGTCTTCGCCCTCATCCACGGCGGCCAGCACGGGGCGTGGTGCTGGACCTTCCTGATCCAGGAGCTGGGCAACCTGGGTCACCGGGCGGTGGCGATGAACCTGCCCATCTCGGACGAGGCCGCCGGCGCGGCTCAATACGCGGCGGCGGTGGTCGACGCCCTGCGCGCCGCGGACGCCGGCGACGACGTGATCGCCGTGGGCCACTCGCTGGGCGGGCTGACCATTCCGCTGCTCCCCGCGCTGCGACCCATCCGTCGGCTGGTCTTCGTGTGCGCCGGGCTGCCCGAGCCGGGGCTCCGCTACTTCGATTCGCTGGCGGCGGAGGGCGACGACGTGATCGGCCCGCTCACACGCGGCCATCTCGCCAACCCGGCGCCCGGCGTACACCTGACGCCGCCGGACGTGGCCCGCGCCACCTTCTACAGCGATATCAGCCGCGAGCTGCAGGACTGGGCCATCCCCCAGCTGCGGCCGCAGAGCCGGACTCCGCACCGCGAGATCTCGCCGCTGGTGGAGTGGCCTGCCACGCCGCGGACCGTCATCCACGCCACCGAGGATCGGGCGATCCCGTTCGAGCTGGCGCGGCGGCGGGCGCTGCGCATCCTGGGCGAGCGGGTCATCTCGATCGGCGGGGGCCACTCGCCGTTCCTGGGCCGCCCGGCGGAGTTGGCCAGGATGCTGGCGGCGCTGGCGCGACACGACGACGCGGCCGCCGACGCATGAGGCCGACACGGTGAGCGCTCCCGACCACCAGTTCAGCGCCGAGCCCAGCGAGGGCGACCTGATCGGGGCGGGACTGCGAATCCACTACCTGGACTGGGGTCCCACGCCGGGCCCGACGATCGTGTTCCTGCACGGCGGCGGGCTGAACGCCCACACGTGGGACGTGGTGTGCGACGTGCTTCACGAGGACTTCCGCTGCCTGGCCCTGGATCTGCGCGGCCACGGCGACAGCGACTGGCACCCGGATGGTGACTACTCCCTGGGCTCATATGTGGCGGACCTGGCGGCCGCGGTCGACGCGCTGGGGCTGAACCACTTCCTGCTGGTCGGGATGTCGCTGGGCGGCGTCGTGGCGCTGGCCTACGCCGCGGCGCACTCGGCGCGGCTCACCGCGCTCGTCCTGGTCGACACCGGCCCCGGCGGGTCGCGGCCGGCGGGTCGCCGCCGGTTGGGCGAGTTCATGACGGGCCCCGAGGAGTTCGCGTCGATCGAGGAGATCATCGACCGGGCCATCGCGTTCAACCCGCGTCGATCCCGCGAGCGCCTGCAGCGCTCCCTCCGGAACAACCTCCGACAGACGGAGCGAGGCACCTGGGCATGGAAGTACGACCCGCGCTTCCGCGGGTTGGGCAAGGACGCGGTGGTGTCCGAGGCGTCGATCGACGAGCGGATCGCGGAGCGCAGCCTGGTGCTCTGGGAGGCGGCCAAGGCCGTCACCGTCCCCACGCTCATCGTCCGGGGCGGCCAGAGCGACATGTTTCACGATGAAGACGCGGAGCGCGGTGCCGCAGGCTTCCCCAACGGCCGCTGGATCCGGATAGACGGCGCCAGCCACACGGTCCAGAGCGACCACCCCTACGAGCTGGCCGCGGCGATCCGCGACATGGCGGCGTCTGGGCCCCGGGCGTGATGGCGGGGCCCAGACCCCAGGGGTGATCGCGGGCCCCAGGCCCTAGTCGTGGCTCCACAGCTCGAGGCGGCGGCGATCCGAGGCCTCCAGCTGGAACGTGCTGTGCTCGATGTCGAAGTCGTCCGAGAGGCACGTCATGAGCGCGTCGAGCGCCGCCGCCGGATCCGCGCCATCGGCGAGGACGACGTGCGCCGAGACCACGTGGCTGCCCGACGTGATCGTCCAGGCGTGCAGGTCGTGGCAGTCGATGACCCCGGGCGCCTCCAGGATGTGGCGGCGGACCTCGTCGATGTCCGTGCCCTTGGGCGTGGCCTCCAGGAGCACGTCGGTGGCCTCGCGCAGCAGCGCGATGGTGCGCGGCACGATCAGCACCGCGATGGCCAGCGACGCGACCACGTCCGCGGCGAGCCAGCCGGTCAGCGCGATGACGACCGCGGCGACGATCACCGCCGCGGAGCCGATCACGTCGCCCATGACCTCGAGGTACGCGCCGCGGATGTTCAGGCTCTCCTTCTGGGCCTGCTGGAGCATGAGCATCGAAACCAGGTTGACCACCAGGCCCACGGCGGCCACGCCGGCCATGAGGCCGGTTTCGACCGCGTGCGGCGTGAAGAACCGCTCGACGGCCTCGAACAGGACGAACACGGCCACACCCAGCAGCAGGACGGCGTTGCCGACGGCGGCCAGGATCTCCACGCGCAGGTAGCCGAAGGTGCGTTCGGCGCTGGCGGGCCGGCTGGCGAAGCCGATGGCGAGCAGCGCCATCAGGATCCCCGACATGTCGGTCAGGACGTGACCGGCGTCGGCCAGGAGCGCCAGGCTGCCGGACGCGATCCCACCGATCACCTCCGCGACCAGGATGAGTGCGCTCAGGCCCAGGACGACAGCCAGGCGGCGACGGCTGGCGTTGGCGGGGGAGATATGCGTGTGTCCGTGGCCGGCGTGGGCGGAGTCGGCGCGCTCGGCGCGCGCGTGGCCAATGGCCATCAGTCGCGGCCGTCGATGGTCTCGGCGACGTGCGCGGCGGCACCCAGCACCAGCTCGCGCCGGTGGTCGTCCACCAGGCGGTAGAAGACGATGCGGCCGTCCTTCCGTCGCTCCACCGCGCGCCGGTCCTGGAGGTGACGCAGCTGGTGCGAGAGCGCGGAGACGCTCATCCCCAGCACCAGTGCCATGTCATGGACGCACAGCTCGTGTTCGCTGATCGCCAGCAGGTGGAGGATCTGCGCGCGGGACGGATCGGCCAGGGTGGCGAACAGCTCGCCGACGGCCCGGGCGCCGTGTTGCCCCAGCGTGCGCCCCAGCACTGGATGGATCGTGTGTGGGTGGAGGCACTGGGCCGAGCAGGTATGGGCGTCGATGGCGGAGGCGAAGACGGCGGGTGCGGGGGTAGGGGCGGCGCCCCGGGATAGTTGAGCCATCGTGCAACTGTAGCGGCGTCGGGCGCCGAAGGTTGAGCAGCCGCGCAAGTGTTCGGCGCCGGTACGTCCGCGGTAAGTGGCAATGGGGAAAATGGAAACCAGGTCCAGACGCGGCATCTGGGAGCGATGTCTCACCCGTGATACAGTCGGAGCATGGGAACCGTGACGATCCGTGAGCTGCGCAACAACGGCGGGGTGGTGATCGACCGCGTCCAGGCGGGCGAGGTGATCACGGTCACCCGCGACGGCCGGCCCGTGGCGGAGCTGCGGCCCATTCGCCCGCGAGGCGTCCCGACAGCGCTCCTGCTGGAGCGCCGGCGTCACATGCCGCTCATCGACGCCGAACAGCTCCGACGGGACATCGACGGGCTGATCGACCCGTCGCTGTGAGGGACCCCGAGGGACTCCTCGACACCAGCGCGGTCCTGGCGCTGCCCCGCCTCGCGGACGGCCTCGCGCTGCCCGAGGTGTCGATGATCTGCTCCGTCACGCTCGCCGAGCTGGCCCTCGGGCCGCTCCTCGCGGCGGACGACGTGCAGCGCGCCAGACGGCAGGCGCAGGTCCAGCAGGCCGAGGCCGACTTCGACCCGCTCCCGTTCGATGCGGCCGCGGCCAGGGCATTCGCCCGCGTGGCGGCCTCGCTCCGTGGCGCGGGGCGCAAGCCATCGGCGCGCTCCTTCGACGCGATGATCGCCGCCATCGCCATCGCCAACGGCCTGCCCCTCTACACGGCCAACCCGGCCGACTTCGCAGGCATCGACGACCTGGTGGTTCGCCCAATCCCTGCACCGCGAACCTAGATTCGCCGAACCCCGAGGCCCGCGTCGGACGAGGGCCGTCCGACGCCCGGGAACGCGGCGAAGCCCACCCCCGCCCCAACCGCCCCGGCGACCGCGATCGCCGCGAAGAGCAGCGGGTAGCCACCCGCGCCGATGAGCGCCGGCCCGGCCACGCCCGCCACCACGCTCGCGATCCCGCCGGCGGTCACCAGGTACATGCCCTGGCCGGTGGCGGCCAGCTGGCGCGGCAGGAGCGAGCGCATCGCGAGGGTGCCGGAGATCGCCAGCGCGGAGAAGCCGGCGCCGGACACCGTTCGAGCGAGGATGGTGACGGCAACGGAGTCGGTGGTCGCCCAGATCACGGCCACCAGCGCGTAGATGAGCGCCCCGGCCCCGAAGCTGGCGCGCAGCCCCCACCGACCGGCCACCCAGCCCCACATGAAGAAGCACGGGATCTCCACGGCCGCGGCGGACCCGGAGGCCAGCGTGACGTCGGCCGGCCCGCCGCCCAACTGGAGGATCCGGAGGCCCAGGAAGATGGCCTGGCCGGCATGACCGGCGTGCGCCAGGAGGGCGGCCAGCAACAGGATGGGGAGGCCGGGTGCGATCCGGAATGCCTCGCCGGTCGAGCCGAGCAGGCGGGCGAGGTCGCGGCGGTCGAACCGGCGGCGGTCGAACGTGCGAGCGGATCGTTCGGCTTCGGCCGAGCTGAGCGTGGGAGCCGAGCTTGGCGCGGGAGCCGAGCCCGAGGCCGACGCCGAGTCCGAGCCGGCGACCGAGCCCGCATCCGAGTCCGTACCGGTACCCGGCGTCCCGCGGCCAACGCCCAGCACCGCGCGGCCCGCATCGGGCAGCCGACGCGCGGCTGCGGCAACGCCCAGGGACGTGGCCGCCAGCAGCAACGGCGGCGCGGCCAGGGACGTCGCCGCGGCCACGAAGCCCACGGCGATGCTGGTCGCCGCGAACGCCAGGCTGGCGAGCAGCCGAATTCGCGCGTAGGCCGCGGCGTCGTGCGTGACGTTGACCGTGATCGCGTCGACCAGGAGGAGCCAGGGGGCCATCCCCGCCATGATCAGCGCGTAGAGCACGCCGGCGGCGACGGGCGGCAGGTCCGGCGGCAGGCCGAACCCAAGGGCGAGCACCGCCACCAGCAGCCCGGCCACGGCGAGGGTCCGCGGGCGGCCCAGCATGGTGTCTGCGACGTGGCTCCAGGCGGGGATCGCGACGACGAACGCGATGGCCCCCGCCGACGCGGCCAGGCCGATCCCGGCGTCGTCGAGCCCCCGGGCCGCCAGCATCACGGTCGCCAGCGCGGACCAGCACGCGAGGCCCGCGCCCACCACCAGCGACGCGACGGCGAGCGGCGAGCGGGACGGCGCCAAGGACGGGCGGGGCCGAAGGGAGGCGAGAGGTCGGGTTCGAACGAGCGGCGGCCGCGGCCCTAGAGCGCGATCGTCACCGTCTTGGTCTGCGTGTAGTGGTGGAGCGCCTCGACGCCCTTCTCGCGCCCGTAGCCCGACTGCTTGAAGCCGCCGAAGGGCGTCATCACGCCGCCCGACCACCACGAGTTCACGAAGACCTGGCCCGCCTCGATCCCGGCGGCCACCCGCAGGGCCCGGCTGATGTCGCGCGTCCAGACGCCGGCCACCAGCCCGTACGGCGAGTCGTTGGCGATCTCCACCGCCTCGGCTTCGGTGTCGAACGGGATGACGACGAGGACGGGCCCGAAGACCTCCTCCTGCGCGATCCGCATGGAGTTGCGCACGTTCGTGTAAACGGTGGGTGGGACGAAGAAGCCGGCCGATCCGCTGGCCCGGGCCGCATCCGCCGCGGCGGCGCCCCCGGCGATGGGCGTGGCGCCCTCCGCCTCGGCGACGTCCAGGTACTGGCGCACGGTCCGGTACTGGCCCTGGCTGATCACGGGGCCCACGGTCTCACCCAGCCGGTGCGCCTCGGCCGCGGCCTTGAGCTTGCCGGCAAACGCGTCGTGGACGTCGCGCTGGACCAGGATCCGCGTGCACGCCGAGCAGACCTGGCCGGCGTTGCTGACGAAGCCATTGGTGGCCGCGGCGGCGGCCTTGTCGAGGTCCGCGTCCGCGAACACCACGTTGGCGCTCTTGCCACCCAGCTCCAGGGTGAGCGGGATCAGGCGGTCGGCCGCCATGTGCGCCAGCTGGCGACCCACGTCAACGGAACCGGTGAACGCCACCTTGCGGACGTCGGGGTGGTTGACCACGAGCGGACCGGTGGTGGACCCGCCGCCCAGGACCACGTTCCAGACCCCGTCCGGGATGCCGGCCGCCTTGATCAGCTCGCCGATCCGGACCGAGGACGTTGAGGTCAGCGACGAGGGCTTGAGGACGACCGCGTTGCCGGCCGCGATGGCCGGGGCCCCGGCGCGTGCCGCCTGGTTGATGGGCAGGTTCCAGGGCGTGATCACGCCGATGACGCCGAATGGCTCGTTGCGCGTGAAGCTGTGGAAGCCGCCGCCCAGATCGAAGGTCTCGCCGCCGATGGCGTTGATCACCTCGCCGTAGAACTCGAAATACTGCGCCGCGCCCTCCACCTCGCCGGCGGCCGTGGCGCGCAGCTTGCCGGTCTCGGCGACCTCGCCGTCGGTGAGGGCGTCGGCGGCGGCACGGATTCGGCGCGCCACGTCGATCAGGAGGCGACCACGGACGGCGGCGGACGTGGCGGCCCAGCCCGGCTGGGCGCGCTTTGCGGCGGCGACGGCGGCATCGACGTCGGGTGCGGTGCCCTCGGCGACCCGGCAGACCGGCTCGCCGGTCGCGGGGCTGGTTCGATCCGCGTACTCCCCGGCGGCCGGTGGCACGGCCGCCCCGTTGATCCAGTGGTCCAGCGTCCAGGCCATCAGCTCATCCTCACTGCGTGTGGACGCAAGGATGCCCGGATTGGCGCCCGCGCGCGAGGGCCGCGTTGCCGCCGGCCGGCCCACGGGGCGCGCCGGAACGGACCGGGCGAGGTTGCGTGGTACCCCCAAGGGGATTCGAACCCCTGATCTCCACCTTGAAAGGGTGGCGTCCTAGGCCTCTAGACGATGGGGGCGAGGGGGCGGCCCGAGTGTAGCAGGGGCTCAGGCGGACCAGACCAGTGCGAGCACCATGGCCGCCGCAAACGCGCCGGCCGAGACCATGGCGGAAACCCCGCCGGCCACCGCCATCAGCATCGCCCGCCGGCCGTCGTTGGCCCTGCCCGCCCGGTAGCAGTCGATGAGGCCGCCCACGGCCAGCGCGGCAAAGACGATGCCCAGCACGGCGGCCCCGGAGGAGAGCATCGGGATCTGGCTGGCGTCGCGAACCGTGATGGCGAAGACGAGGTAGAGGAGGCTGCCCACCAGGGCGATCACCATGACGACGCGCATCGGGCTGATCTCCACGCCGCCGATGTGCGGCCCGGCCGAGCGCGGCGCAGCGGCGCGGCGCCGACCCGATCCATCAGCCCGGCGGGTCGTCGCCTGCGGTCGTGGTTCCATCCGGCCGCGCGTCATGCGTCGGAGGGTAGCAGGCGAGCGCGGTGGTAGGCCCCCACGTTCCAGGAGAGCCGCGGTCGCTTGAGCGTCTCGCCCAGCGCCACGCCGGCCTCCCCAAACGCGTCGGCGAGGAACGCCCGGGTCTCCTCGAGGGTCTCGAACGTCCAGAAGCAGTGCAGCACGCGCACCCGGAAGCCACCGGCCAGGAACGGCCCGTTGCGCCGACTCCACGCGCCGTACTCGGGCAGGTCGCCCCGCAACCCCGCGATGTCGTCGCGACCGTAGTCGTGGAAGACCAGCAGGCGGCCGCCCGGGCGAAGGAGCCGTTCGGCGCCCGCGAGCTCGGCAGGGTTGATGCCGCGGAAGGCGGACCACAGGCCGACGACGGCGTCGAAGCCACCCGACGGGAAGGCTGACCACGTCGCTGGATCCAGCGGAAGGTCCTCGACCCGGGCGCCGGCGGCGACGAGGCCGGCACGAATCGGCCCGCCGCGGGTGTCCACCAATGCGACGTCGCAACCGACTACGGGGCCCAGCGCCTCGAGGGCGGCCACGATCTTGCCCTCGACGTCGAGGGCGCGGGCGAGTCGAGCGGCGAGCTCGGGGGTCAGGTCGATGGGAAGGTCGGCCACGGTCGCTGGAGTATATGGGGCTGCCGTCGGTCGCCGGGCCGCGCAGGCACGGTCGGTAGGCGCAGGCATCGCCGGCTCGGGCAGGCACGGCTGGGCCGCGCAGGCATCGCCGGCTCACGCAGGCAACATGGCCCCGGCGTGGCAGAATCGCACCGATGCCCCCCACGACCGCACCCGGCCCCCTGCCCTCGACGCGCTCCATGCCGCCGGTGATCCAGGTCTTCCTGGGCTACGCGTTCCTGATCCTCGGCGTGATTGGGCTCTCGCTCCGGTTCGTGGTGGACCTGGCCGTCGCCGCGCCGGTCTCGCTGGTGGGCCTGGTGGTGATGGCCCTCCTGGCCTACGACATCTTCACGATCACCCTGGTCCTCCAGCGCAAGGAGGCGTCGCGTGCCCTGGCGCTGGGCCTCAGCTCGCTGACCGTCCCGGCGGTGCCGCTGGCGCTCTTCTCGGGGATGCTCCCGGTCGCGCTGCTGGTGGCGGCACTGGGGATCCTGCTGCTCCGCGGGCTGGCCGGGGACGCGGCACGTGCCTGGCTGAACGAGGCCTAGGGCCAGCGGCACTCGCCCGGCCGCGTCTCGGGCCGCGCCGGGTCCAATGCACAGCGGGCCGCGCCCGGTCCGATGGACGGCAGGTCGCGCCTGACGCACGGCATGCGCGCTACGAGTACCCTCTGTTGCGCAAACCCGCCGCCCAGCGGCCCCACCCACGAGGAACTGCTCCCTTGACCGACGACGCCAGCTCCCCCGAGCAGCCGGCTCGCCCCGCCACCACTGGCGCTGGCGCACCGACCGCCGCCCGCCCTGGCGCACGCCCGGGCACGCGCCGACCCGCCACGCGCGGCGGCCGCTTCACCGCGCCGGCGCCGTCGCAGTCCTTCCTGGAGAAGAACCGCCGCGTCCTGCTGGGCGGCCTCGCCGTGGTGGCCCTGGTCGTGATCGGCGGCATCGTCGCCCTCAACGCCGCGCAGCCGGCGTACGCCTGCGCGCAGGACTGGACCGCACCCGCGACCGGCGCCCCCGAGTCGCCCGCCGCGTCGCTGGCGCCGGGTGCATCGCCTGCCCGAATCGGCTACGTCCAGCCGGACCTGGGCCGCGCCCATATCGCGGTCGGCCAGAAGATCACCTACGCCCTCTGCCCGCCGGCCAGCGGCAACCACTACAACCAGACCAACCAGGGCCCCGTGAAGCCGGGCTTCTACGCCCAGGACGACGAGACCCCGGTCCCGCAGGGGTACATCCACAACCTGGAGCACGGCGGCCTGGTGGTCCTCTACAAGTGCCCGGGAGATGCCTGCGCCAGCGCCGGCCAGGCCGCGCTCAAGGCCCTCCTCCAGACGCTGCCGCCCAGCCCCCTGTGCGGGTTCCCCACGACGCAGCTGGGGTCCGGCGTGACCATCGCCCGGTTCGACCAGATGAATGCCCCGTACGCGGCACTCCTGTGGGGCCAGATCCTGCCCCTGAACACGCTGGACACCGAGCAGATCAAGGCGTTCTACCTGAACCAGGCCGAGCGATCCAACCCGGAGCCTGCCTGCGCCCGACCCACCGCGACGCCGGCGCCCACGAAGGCGAGCAGCGCCAGCCCGGCGGCTTCCGGCTCGCCCGCGGCTTCGGGTTCGCCCGCGGCTTCCGGCTCGCCCGCACCGTCGGCCGCGCCCTCCGCGGCCCCTTCGGCGGCACCGACCACCTCCCCCAAGCCCAGCTGACCCGGGGGTCACTGCCATGCGACTGTTCAGTTTCCTGTCCGATGACGGCCCCGCGCTGGGCGTCCTCCTGGGCGATCACGTCGTCCGCCTCGGCAAGGGCTTCGACTCCCTCGACCTGGCCCTCACCGACGAGCGGCTGGGCGACCTCCGCCACGAAGCGGCCCGGAAGTCCAAGGAGCCGGGCGTCCCGGTTGCCGACCTGAGCCCGCTTCCGGCGCTGGAGTTCCCCGGCAAGATCGTGCTCATTGGCCTGAACTACCGCGACCACGTCGTGGAGCAGAAGCTGGACCTGCCGCCGCGGCCCACGCTCTTCGCCAAGTTCGGCAACACGATCATCGGCCACGGCGAGAGCATCGTCCGGCCCGAGGGCACCAACGCCCTGGACCTCGAGGTGGAGCTGGCGCTGGTCATCGGCAAGCGCGCCCGCCGCGTCACGCGTGAGCACGCGATGGAGCACGTCGCCGGCTACCTGGTGGTCAACGACGTCTCCGCCCGCGACTGGCAGGGCAACAAGGCCGCGCTGGGCCCCGGCGAGCGCGGCGACGGCCAGTGGCTGCGGGCCAAGGGCAGCGACACGTTCTTCCCCATCGGCCCCGTCTTCGTCAGCGCCGACGAGATCCCGGACCCGGCCAATCTCTGGCTGCGCAGCTGGCGGATCCCGGGCAGCGGGCCGCGGGCCGGCGAGTCCATCCTCATGCAGGACGGCACCACCGCCGACATGCTCTTCGACATCCCCGCGCTGATCGAGTTCGTCAGCCGCGCCATCACCCTGGAGCCGGGCGACATCATCTCCACCGGCACCCCGTCCGGCGTGGGCGTCTTCCAGGACCCGCCGGTCTTCCTCCAGCCCGGCGATCGCGTCCGGTGCGAGGTGGAGGGCGTGGGCTTCGTGGAGAACCCGGTCATCGACTGGTCCGAGGTGCCGGACGAGGATCCCGCCTGATGCTCGCCCTGGTCAAGGCCGAAGCCGGGCCGGGGCTTCGCCTTGAAACGGTCCCGGAGCCCCAGATCGGGATCAACGACGTCCTGATCCGGGTCCGCCGGACCGGGATCTGCGGGACGGACCTGCATATCGAGTCGTGGGACCCGTGGGCCCAGAAGACCATCGTGCCGCCGCTGATCATCGGCCACGAGTTCGTCGGCGAGATCGTGGACGTGGGCAGCAACGTCGCCGATTTCCGGGCCGGGGACATCGTGAGCGGCGAGGGCCACGTGGTGTGCGGGCGCTGCCGGCACTGCCTCGCCGGCCGGCGGCACCTGTGCGCCAACACCATCGGCCTGGGCGTTGGCCGGGACGGCTGCTTCGCCGAGCTCGTGTCGTTGCCCATGACCAACGTCTGGCACCACGCGCCCGGGGTCCCGGAGGAGGTAGCGGCCATCTTCGACCCGTTCGGGAACGCCGTGCACACGGCCCTGGCCTTCCCGGTCCTGGGCGAGGACGTGCTGGTGACGGGCGCGGGGCCCATCGGGCTGATGGCCATCGCGGTGGCGCGCCATGCCGGCGCCCGGTTCGTGGTGGCGTCCGAGCTGAACCCGTACCGCCGCGCGCTGGCGCTCCGGATGGGGGCGCACGTCGCCATCGACCCGCGCGAGACCAATCTGCACGACGTCCAGGCCCAGCTGGGCATGACCGAGGGGTTCGACGTCGCCCTGGAGATGTCCGGCAACGCCGACGCGCTCCGCGGGGCCACCGACAACATGGCCCACGGCGGCTCCATCGCCATGCTGGGCATCCCCACCGCGGACATCTCCCTGGACCTGACCAAGCTGGTCTTCAAGATGCTCACGCTGCGCGGCATCTACGGCCGGGAGATGTACGAGACCTGGTACAAGATGACGGTGATGCTCCAGTCGGGGCTGGACATCACGCCCGCGATCACGCACCGGTTCTCGTTCCGGGAGCACGAGGCGGCGTTCGCGACGGCGCGGAGCGGGGACTCGGGCAAGGTGATCATGGACTGGACGGACGCCTGATGGCCGATTCGAACCCCACCCCGGCGCCGAAGCCGGGTCCCGCCGGGCGCCCGGAACCCCTGGCCTTCCTGGGCGACGAGCTGGCCGCGCTCCGCGAGCGGAACCTGTACCGGCCGATGCGGGTGATGAGCTCCGCGCAGGGTCCCATCGTCTCGGTGGACAACGCACGGCTGATCTCCCTCTCGTCCAACGACTACCTGGGCCTCACCCACCACCCCCGCCTCCGCGAGGCGGCCCTCAACGCGGTGCGCGACTTCGGCGTGGGCAGCGGCGCCGTCCGGACCATCGCCGGCACGCTGGCGCTCCACGAGCAGCTGGAATCGGAGCTGGCCGTGTTCAAGGGCACGGAGGCGTGCCTCACGTTCCAGTCCGGCTTCACGGCCAACACCGGCGTGATCCCCACGATCACCGGCGAGACGGACCTGATCGTGTCCGACGCCCTCAACCACGCCTCCATCATCGACGGGATGCGGCTCTCCAGGGCGCCGCGCGTGGTCTACCCGCACGCGGACGTGGAGGCGCTCCGGGCGCTCCTGCAGGAGGCGGCCACCAAGGGCCGTCCGGACGGCAGCAGTCCCTACCGCCTGATCCTGGTGGTCACGGACGGGGTCTTCTCCATGGACGGCGACATCGCGCCGCTCCCCGGGATCGTGGAGGCGGCCGAAGCCTTCGGCGCCGCGGTCATGGTGGACGACGCCCACGCCTCGGGCGTGCTGGGCCGGAACGGGCGCGGGTCGGTGGACCATTTCGGGCTCGAGGGCCGGGTGGCCATCCAGATCGGGACGCTGTCCAAGGCGGTCGGCGTGCTGGGCGGCTACGTGGCCGGCAGCCAGGACCTGCGCGACATCCTGGTCCAGCGGGCGCGGCCGTTCCTGTTCTCCACCTCACACCCGCCGGCCGTGGCCGCCGCGTGCCTGGAGGGGATCCGCGTGATGCAGGACGAGCCCGAGCTCATCGAGCGCCTGTGGGCGAACACGCGCCGCTTCAAGGCCGAGCTGACGCGCCTGGGCTTCGACACGGGCCGCTCGGACACCCCCATCACGCCGGTGATGATGGGCGACCCGGCCACCGCCGCCCGGTTCAGCAACCGCCTCTTCGCCGAGGGGATCTTCGCCCAGCCGGTGGTCTTCCCCACGGTGCCCATGGACAGGTCGCGGATCCGGACCATCGTGACGGCCGCCCACACGGACCAGATGCTTGACCAGGCGCTCGAAGCGTTCGCGCTGGTGGGCCGCGAGCTGGGCCTGGTCCGGCCTTGACGGAACCCCAGCCCGGGCGCGACGGCGGCCCCGACGGCGGCCTGCTGGGCAGCGGCAACCACTGGGCCGCGGACCGGCGCGACTGGCCGGGCGGCCTGTCGCCCTCCCAGCGCGAGCAGCCGCGCTACGCCTGGCCGCCGGCCGATCCCGTCACCGGCCTCCAGCCCGACGCCCAGGCCCGCGACCTGCCGCTGGACGCCCACGTCCACACCGACCAGTCGCCCGACGCCGACGTCCCCATCGACGTCTACGCCGCGCTCGCCCTGGAGCGTGGCATCGCCGAGCTGGCGATCACGGACCACGTGGACTTTGCCCCGGGGACGCCGGCCTACGGCTTCGTCCACTTCAACGACCGCGAGCGCGTCGTGCGCGAGGCCGCGGAGCGCTGGGCGCCGCTGGGGGTCCAGATCCGGTTCGGCGTGGAGATCACGTACGACTCGCGCTACGAGGACGACATCCGCGACAGCCTCCGGACCCGCCGGTACGACTTCGCCATCGGCTCCTGCCACATCTACGCGGATTCGCCGTATGCCAAGCCGCACGTCCAGGCGTGGGTGGACGGGAGGTCGCTGGCGGAGATCGTGGCGCCCTACTACGCGGAGGTGACGCGGGCGGCCCAATCGGGGCTGTTCGACACCATCGGCCACATGGACTTCGTGAAGCGCTACCTGGTGCCGCTGGTCCGACCGGAGCAGCTCACCGCCGCGCCGGAGCTGGTGGAGCCGACGCTCCGCGCGATGGTGCAATCCGGGACCGCGCTGGAGGTGAACACCAGCGGCCTCCGCCAGCAGGCCAAGGAAACGTACCCCAACCCCACCGTGGTGGCGCTCTACCGCTCGCTCGGCGGCCAGCGGGTGACGGCCGGCTCCGACGCGCACCGCGCGGACTGGCTGGCCTGGGGCCTGGAGGAGGGCTACCGGATCCTGGCGACCAACGGCTACGAGGAGCTGTTGTTCCGCCGTGGCCACGGGCAGGCACCGGTCAAGGTCGCCATCCCGGAGCGCTTCCGCCGCGGGTAGAGTCAGGGGAGATCGTCGCAACGTCGCGGGCCCCTTCCGCGGCGCGCCGCTATCATTCCCGGCGGCCCGCCGGACCGCGCGGCATGGGCCAGCACCGGGCGTCCCACCCCGGCTAACGAGGACCGCAGCCAACCGTGACCCGATCGTGATGCACCTCACCGTCATCGGCGCCGGACCGGCCTATTCCGACCGGCCCGGCTCGGCCGGCGCGTGCTACCTGCTGGAGGCGGGCGGCCAGTCTTTGGTGCTGGACCTGGGGCACGGCGCGTTCTCCGGGCTGGTGCGCCGGATCGAGCCCGTGGAGCTCCAGGCCGTGCTGGTGTCGCACCTCCACCCCGACCACTTCATCGACCTGGTCCCCCTCCGCCACTACCTGCGCTACCAGCGCGTCCCGGCCGAACGGGTCCGGGTCATCGCCCCCCGGGCGCTCCCCGACCGGCTGGACGGGCTCCACGGCACCAAGGAGTTCTGCCGGGCGTCGCTCGACATCGAGACGCTGGCGCCCGGCGTGTTCCTGGTGGGCGACTTCACGGTGGAGGCTGCCAGCGTCGTCCATGACGCCGACAGCTACGCGTTCCGGGTCAGCCGAACGGATCACCCGGGCGGCGCCGGCCTGGTCTACACGGGCGACTGCGGCCGAGCCGACGAGGTCCTGCCCCTGATCCGTCCCGGAGACACCCTGCTGTCCGAGGTCTCCTTTGGCCCAGGGCCCACCGATCCCAACGCCGCCCACCTCGACGGGCCCACGGTGGGTCGGCTCGCCGCCGCAACCGGCCCCTCGCGCGTGCTCCTCACGCACCTGCTCATGGGCTGCGACCCGGCCGCGACCATCGCGTCCGTCAAGGCCCACTTCGATGGCCCGGTCGTGCTCGTCGAGCCCGGTTTCGAGGCCGCGCTGGCCTGACCCCCGGTCCCCTTCGAGTGCCCGCGCAGAACCTGCCAACTCCCGATACCATGGCGCCCTTCTCAGGCGTTTCTAGGCCAAGGAGACGTGGTCCCGTGAGCGACGAGCGGTCCAAAGAGACCGAAGAGCTGAGTTACGCCACCCAGCCCGTTCCGGTCGTCCGGCCCGTGGATCCGGCCGTCCCCTCGTCCGATGTTCCGGGCGCTGGCCCGGTGGCCGGGAGCAACCCCAGGCCGCGCCTGACGAGCCGTGCGGTCCCGCCATGGTGGGTCGTCGGCATCGCCGGCGTCGGCATCCTTGCCCTGGTCGTCAACATGGCCGGTGTCCGGCGCGAGGTTCCGGAGACTGTGCCCACGGCGGGTCCCGTCGCCGCGGCGGCCGACCCAACCTCGAGCGCCACCTTGCCCGGTCTGGCGACGGCCCCCACCCTGTCGCTGTCGCCGTCGGGCATGCCGACCTTGATCCCGTCCTCGGTGCCGTCCGGCCCCACGGCCGCGCCCACCCCGCTCGACGTCTACCGCGGCACGGCCCCCGGGTTGATCGCCGCGACTGCAGCCCGGTTCCCCGAGCGCGTCTACGTCCCGGACGAGGCGTCCGGCGACCTCTTCGTCATCGACCCCAAGACGTTCCAGATCATCGATCGCTACCACGTGGGCGCCTCCGCGCAGCACGTGACGCCCGACTGGGACCTCCAGCGCCTGTACGTGGAGTGCGTCTTCGAGGGCGCCGGGCGGATGGCCATCATCGATCCGCTTACCGGCAAGCTGGCCGGCGGCTTCGACATCCTGGGCCCGTACAACCTGTACTTCACGATCGACGGCTCCACGGCCATCGTGGTGGTGGATCGCGCGAAGCCAGGCGTCCAGATGTACTTCTACGACCGACTCACCTGGAAGCTGAAGTCCTCGCTGGTGATCCCGTACGCGGGAGCGGACCACATGGACTTCACCCCGGACGGCCATTACGGCCTGATCAGCACGGAGTACGACGGCTACGTGGTCAAGGTCGACGTCCTCAACTACTCCGTGGTGGGCGCGGTGAAGGTCGGCGGCAAGCCCGTGGACAGCCGGCTCTCGCCGGACGGCACCGTCGTCTATACCGCGAACCAGGGCCGGCACGGCGTCTCGGTCATCGACTGGCAGACGATGAAGGAGATTGACTTCATCAAGACGGACACCGGCGCGCACGGGCTCTCCTTCAGCCGCGACCGCAAGGTCATGTACATCACCAACCGCGATGCCGGAACGCTCTCTGTCTACGACCTGGCCAGCAAGACGGTGACGGCCAAGTGGAAGATCGGCGGCAGCCCGGACATGATCAGCATCTCGCCCGACGGCGCGCAGCTGTGGATCTCCAACCGGTACAGCTGGCACGGCTCGGTCAGCGTGGTCAGCACGGTCGACGGCTCGGTGATCTCCCTGATCAAGACGGGTGGCCAGCCGCACGGCCTGGCCTACTACCCGCAGCCGGGGATCATGTCCGTGGGCCACAACGGGAACATGCGCTAGGGACGAGCCGGCTTTCACTGCGGCTCAACCGGAGGCGGCCCGCCGCCCGCGCTCCGGCCGGGGTACGATCGGCTGCACGCCCGCCCGCGCGCCAGATCCCACAGGAGCCCGCCCACCGTGACCGACGCCCGCCCCGAACCGGCCGCCGCCCAACCGCCGATCCGCAGCCAGGTCCGGACCGCCGTCGCGCGGGCCTGGGCGCGTGCGTTCATGTCCGGCAACCTGCCCCAGATCGAGCGCGACCAGCCCGTCCCCGCCGTCGAGGTGGAGCGGCCGGCCAACCCCGAGCACGGCGACCTGGCCACCAACCTGGCCATGAAGCTGGCCAAGCCCCTCCGGCGCGCGCCCATCCAGATCGCCCAGGCCATCGCCGACGAGCTGGCGTGGGAGATCGCCAACGCCCCGGCACAGAGCCCCCTGGCCTCCGCGTCCGTGGCCGCCCCGGGGTTCCTCAACGTCCGCGTGTCGAACGCCACCCTGGCCCGAACCCTCGACGGAATCCTCGCCGCACCGGCGGACTGGGGCCGAATCTCGGTGGTTCGCCCCCGGCAGGTCAACGTGGAGTTCGTCTCCGCCAACCCCACCGGTCCGCTGACCATCGGCAACGCCCGCGGCGCCTTCGTGGGCGACCTGCTCTGCCGTGTCCTGGAGGCCGGCGGCCAGCGGGTGACGCGCGAGTACTACTTCAACGACGCGGGCGGCCAGATCCGGAACCTGGGTGCCAGCGTGGTCGCGCTCAAGCGCGGCGAGCCCATCCCCGAGGACGGCTACCACGGCGACTACGTCGAGGACCTGCTGGCCCAGCTGCCGGACCCGGTGTGGGCCGCGGCCAACGAGCCGGGCGTGGACGCCGCCGACGCCATCGGGCAGTGGGCCGCGCGGCAGGTCCGCGGGGGCATCGAAGCCAGCCTGACGCACCTGGGCGTCCGGTTCGATGTCTGGAAGTCGGAGGCCTCCCTCCACGCCGACGGCTGGGTGGGGCGCGCCATCGAGAAGCTGCGCGAGCGCGGCCACGTCTACGAGAAGGACGGCGCCATCTGGTTCGCGTCGACCGCCTTCGGCGACGACAAGGACCGCGTGATCATCCGCTCCAACGGGGAGCCCACCTACTTCGCGGCCGACATCGGCTATGTCGCGGAGAAGTTCAGCCGCGGCTACGACCACCTGATCTACATCTGGGGCGCCGACCATCACGGGACGGTGGCGCGGGTGCGGAACGCCGCCGAGGCCATGGGCTTCGATCAGCAGGCGGTCCAGATGCTCCTCTACTCCTGGGTCCGCTTCGTGCGCGACGGGGTGGAGGTGTCGATGTCCAAGCGGGCCGGCAACTTCATCACGCTCGACGAGTTGCTGGCCGAGGTTGGCGTGGACGCGGCGCGCTGGTTCTTCGCGTCGAGGGGCGCCACCAGCGCCATCGACTTCGACATCGAGCTGGCCAAGAAGCAGTCGGCCGAGAACCCCGTCTACTACGTGCAGTACGCGCACGCGCGCATCGCCTCGATCCTGCGCAAGGCCGCCGAGGTGGGGCTGACGCCCGCCGCGACGCTGGACCCGGCCGCGCTGGAGGGGGCGCCCGAAGCCGCCCTGGTGCGCTCGATCGTCCGCTACCCCGAGGTGGTGGAGGACGCGGTCCTGGTCGAGGAGACGCACGGGATCACGGCCTACGCCACGGAGCTGGCCACCACGTTCCACGCGTTCTACCGCGACGCGCGGGTGATCGAGGAGTCGGAGCCGGATCGCTCGCGGGCGCGGCTCGCGCTGGCCGAAGCCGCCCGGGTGACGCTGGCGTCGGCGCTGGGCCTGCTGGGGATCTCGGCTCCCGACCGGATGTAGGTTCGGGGCGCCCGCGCCGCCGCCGCGTCGCCGCGCCGCGCCGCGCCGCGCCGCTCCCCGCTAGACCCCGCCCGCCCCCAGGATCACGTGGAGCCGGTTGGTGGTCGCATCGTCCGAGCCGATCAGCACCGTGACGGACTTGGAGCCCGACTGGTAGACCACCTCGGCGCTCAGCTTGAACGAGGCGATCGCCGTGCGTGCCGCGTCGGCGAACTCCTTCGCGTCGTCGGCCGTGTCCCACGCCGAAAGCATCACCGCGCCGCGGGCGCCGCCGGGCCCGTCCAGGAGCACCAGCCGGTCCCCGCCCCAGCCCGCCGCCGCGGTGGCCGTCGCCGCCGTCGCAGCGCCGCTCGCGCCGCGCAGCCAGACCGAGAGCTGAAACTCGCCGTAGGTGTCCTGCGTGCCCACGCTCCAGCCGGAACCAAGGCGGTCGGCGAGGCCCTCGGGGATGGCCAGGACGACGGGCTTCTCACGGGCGGCGTACTTGTCGCCGTGCATGACCTGCTCGCTCGACTCGGGCGGGGCGCCATAGGCCTTGTTGACGGCGGTCCAGCCGCCCGTCTGGATGAGGTTCGTGACGAAGGCGGCGCCCTGCTGATACGGGAAGAGCGCCGTCTCGCGGAGGATCGTGGGCAGGCCGGCCATGATCGCGGCCGCCTTCGGATCCGATGCGTCCTGCGCCGCCTTGAGCAGCTCATCCACGCTCAACATCGTCTGCGCCCAGACGGTCATGACGGTCTGGGCATCACCTTCCGCCAGGCTGGTGGCGGCCAGGCTGCGGTCACCCTGCTGGTCGATCCGGTTCGCCTTGTCGTAGGCGATCAGGTCGAAGGCCTGGTCCTGCAGCGCATGGGTGAACTCGTGGCTGTAGATCAGGCGCTGGGCCGGGCCCAGGCCGCCGCCGGACTCGAGGACGTACAGGACCTTGTCGTCGGGTGAGTAGAGGCCCACCACCTGGCTGGTGAGGAGCTGGCGGTACAGGTCGTTGAGGGAGGCGTTCTGGGGGAGGAGGCCCAGCAGCTTGGCGAGTCGCTCGTCGGCGGCCATCTGCGGCGCGGGGTTCTCCTTGGCGAAGTCCTTCTCGATGAAGGCGGTCATGGTGGCGGCATCCACGACCTTCGGGTCCACCGCGGCCTTCTGCTGGAGGCCCCGGATCTTGACGACCTGGCCCTCGATGGCGCGGGCGGCCGCGGTGATGTCCTGCGCGGACGAGGACGGGGCGCCCGAACCGCCCGCGGCGGCCGAAGCGGACGCGCTCGACGCTGGGCTCCCGACGGCGGTTGGCGCCGCGGTCTGGCTGTTGCCGCCGCAGGCGGCGAACGCGAGGCTGGCGGCGAGGAGCGCGGCGAGCGGCCGAGATCGGGCGATGGGAGGCGTCATGCCGCGATTGTCGCACCGCCGCGTGCCAAGTCCGTTGGCGCGAAGGTCCTGCGGGCACCCCGGCGCCGCGAGCGTGTCCCTTTCTTAACCCTTTGGGTGCCTTGGTCTGAATCCCGGACGCCTACCGTAATGACCGGACGAACCCCTCCAGGTTCTATCCTCCCTCCCTCCGACCGGAGGCGCCAATGGGCAGGCGCCTCCGGTTTCTCTTTGTCCGGGATGGGTGACGCCGGGTTCCAGGCTCCTGCAGGCGGGCCGGATTCGGCCCCGGGCTGGCATCGGCGGAGGCCCAGGGATCCTGCCGCGCGCAGTGAAGGCGCTGTGCATGGCCGTGTGTCAGAATCGGGCCGATGGAGATCACTTGGTACGGTCAGACCTGCGTTCGACTTCGCGGCCGCGATGCCGTTGTAGTGGCGGACGCGTATCAGTCGGTGGTGGGCCCCACGGGCCGCGGTGTCACCGGCGACATCGTCACCTACAGCCATCCCGATGACGCTCCGCTCGCCAAGGCGGGCAAGGGCGGCAAGCAGTCGCGGGATGGCGCCACCCTGATCCCCTCCAGCCTGGAGGATGCGTTCTGCCTGGACGGGCCGGGCGAATACGAGGTCAAGGACGTCCTGATCACCGGCGTCCGCACCTACCGGGACGACAAGCGCGGCGTCACGCGGGGCCGCCAGACGGCCTTCGTCGTGGAGCTGGACGGGATGCACACCATCCACCTGGGCGACGTCGGCCACCTGCTGACTGAAGAGAAGCTCGGCGACATCGGCAACGTGGACATCGCGTGCGTGCCGATCGGCGGGGCGCTCTCGGCCACCAAGGCGTCGGAGCTGATCGCGCAACTGGATCCCAAGATCGTCGTGGCCATGCCGGTCGGTGCGCCGGGCCCGGAGTGCGACGAGGCGCTGGCCAAGTTCTTCGCCGAGATGGGCGGGGTGCCGGTCGCGCAGGCCAAGCTGTCGGTCAGCATCTCCACGCTGCCCAACGAGACCACGGCGGTCCTCCTGGAGTCACGCGGCCAGTAGGGTGACGGAACGGCAGGCGGCACGCGACGCGTCGGCCGCGGGCGGAGCGGCGAGCCACCGCGAGCGGCGGCTGATCTCGTCGGGCGGGCCGTGGGAGGAGATCGCGGGCTACAGCCGCGCGGTCATCGTGGGCGACGACTGCTGGGTGGCCGGCACCACGGACGCGGGCGCGGACGGTGTCTCGCTCCATCCCGGCGACGCGGTGGCGCAGGCGCGCGCGGCGTTCGAGCGGATCTTCGCCGCGCTTGAGGCCGGCGGCTTCGAGCCCGCCGACATCGTCCGGATCCGGATCTTCGTGACGGACATGTCCGCCAGCGGCGGGATCACCGCGCTCATGGGCGAGCTGTTCCGCGACATCCGCCCGGCCGCCACGCTGGTCCGGGTGGTGGAGCTGATCGAGCCGACGCTGCTGGTGGAGATCGAGGCGGACGCGCGCCGGCCAACGGGGTAGCCGGAGCGCCGCGGCGCCTCAGTCGTGCCCGTAGACCGGGACGCCGCGCTTGATGACCATCCGGACCAGGTCGGCCCCCGGCCAGTACGGGATCTGGCGATGCGTCGGCACGTTCCAGATGGTCAGGTCCGCCTGCTTGCCGGCCTCGATCGACCCGATGTCGTCGCCCATCTCCAGGGCATGCGCCGCGTTGATCGTCACGGCGGCCAGCGCCTCGGACGGCGTAAGGCCAAGCTGGAGGCAGGCGATGGTCATCGCCAGGGGCAGGCTGGCCATCGGTGACGTGCCGGGGTTGAAGTCCGTGGCAATCGCGACCGGCACCCCGCGGTCGATCAGCAGCCGCGCGGGCGCGTAGTCCTTGTGCATCAGGAACCACGTCGTGGCCGGCAGCAGCGTGGCCACCACCGGGTGCCCGGCGGCGGCGGCCCGGGCCAGCGCAAGCACGCCCTCCTCGGACGGCGACGCGAGATGGTCCGCCGAGAGCGCCCCAAGTTCCACGGCCAGCTCCGCACCGCCGCTGGGTGCCAGCTCGTCGGCGTGGACTCTGGCCGCCAGCCCGTAGGCCGAGGCGGCCGACAGGATCCGGCGCGACTGATCCTGCGTGAAGACGCCCCGTTCGCAGAACACGTCGGCGAAACGAGCCCGGCCCTGCGCCGCGACACCGGGGAGCTGCTCGTCCAGCAGGTGCCGAACGTACGCTTCGGTCCCATCGCGCCGGGTCCGAAACTCGGGCGGGACCGCGTGGGCGCCCAGCCAGGTGGGGATGACGTCGATGGGGCCCTCGCGACCCAGCTGGTACGCGACGTCGAGGAGCCGGAGCTCGGTCGCCAGGTCCAGTCCGTAGCCGGACTTGGCCTCGACCGTGGTCACGCCGTGCGAGAGCATCTGGCTCAGCCAGCGGCGGCCATGGGCCAGCAGCGCATCCGAAGACGCGGCCCGCGTCGCCGCCACGGTGGACAGGATCCCGCCACCCGCCGCGAGGATCTCCAGGTAGCCGGCCCCTTGCTGACGCAACGCCAGCTCCCCCTCTCGGGTGCCGCCAAAGAGCAGGTGGGTGTGGGCGTCGATCAGGCCGGGCGTGACCGTCCCGCCGCGGGCGTCGATCCGGACGAATCGGGCGAGCGGGTAGCCCTCGGCCTCGAGAACGCCCTCCACCGCGGCCCGCGGGCCGGTGGCCAGGATCCGGCCCTCCCAGCACGCGACGACCGGCGCGTCCTCCGATTCCGGGCCGCCCACGGCGTCCGCCGAATGCGCCACGGGGTCGTCCTGCGCATCACCCCGACGGAGCCCGCCGGCCATCGTGACCACCTCGGACGCGTTGTGGATGAGCAGCCCGGGCACGTGACTCCCGGATCGGCCGCCATGGATCAGCCGGAGGGTGGTCATGGGTGCTCCTCTGCGGCCAGCCGCAGTTCGAGTGTCTGCATCGGCGAGAAGTCACGAAGCCGGATGTAGTCGGCCGCGACGGCGAGCCGCTCCTCCACGGCCGCATCCGTCGGTGCGCCGGCGTGGTCTGCGACGGCCAGCAGCGACGCCAGCGGCGCCAGCCCAATCAGCTCCGATTCGGCCGGGCGAACGCCGGCTTCGGCGGCGGCGGCGGTGACCGCGTCCCAGACCCGCCAGATGGGCGTGGTGGCGAAATCGAGCAGATTCATGGAGACCTGCGAGCAACGCAGCTCCTCGATGAAGAAGCCCTTCGCCTGGACCCTGGGCAGCCCACCGCTGCTCTCGCGAACCCGTCGCGCGATCGCCGTTGCCAGCTCCAGGTCCGGGGAGTCCAGGTTGATGTTCCAGGCGATGAGAAACGGCCGCGCGCCGACGGCCACGGCCCCCGCCCGCGGATGGGTCCGCGCGGGGCCGAAGTCCGGCCGCCGCTCCGGGAGCGTGATAGCCGTCCGGAGCGCCTCGTACTCGCCGCGGCGGATATCGGCCAGTCGCACCCGGTCGGGCCGCGTGGCCGCCTCGGCGTACAGGTAGACGGGGAGGTCGAACCGCTTGGCGATCCGGGCGCCGAACTGGCGGGCCAGCGTCACGCACTCCGCCATCGTGGTGTCGCCGAGGGGCACGAACGGGATGACGTCCACGGCACCGATCCGGGGGTGCTCGCCGCGGTGCGTCCCCAGGTCGATCTCCTGGATCGCCACGGCCACCGTCCGCTCCAGCGCGTCGCACACGGCGACCGCCTCGCCGGCGATGGTCAGCACGGAGCGGTTGTGGGAGGCATCGCTGGTCCGGTCAAGAAGGTGCGCACCGGGCGCGGCCTTCACAGCGGCCGCCAGCCGGTCCACGACCTCGAGGCGGCGGCCCTCCGAGTAGTTCGGAACCGATTCGACGAGGCGGGTCACGGCCCTATGGTGGCAGACCGCGGCGCGCGGGAAACGTCCATCGCGGGGGTGGTCGGCGGCAGGTGGCGTGGGAGGGCCGGGTGTGGTGCGGGAGGGCGGCGGCAGGCAGACTACGCAGCCTGCCCCGGCCCCCTCGGAGTGCGACGGCCGGCGGCATCGGGAGGGTGGTCGCTTGATCGAGGAGGCCGTGCTGCGCGAGACCGTCGCCGACGCGCGCGCCCGCGGCCGGGTCCGTGGCAGCCTCCGCCTCATGGGGCCGGCGTTCGTGGCCGCGATCGCCTGCGTGGACCCGGGCAACTTCGCGACCAACATCTCGGGCGGTGCCCGGTTCGGCTACCTGCTGGTCTGGGTGATCCTGGCGGCAAACCTGATGGCCGTGGTGGTCCAGTACCTGTCCAGCAAGGCGGGCCTGGTGACCGGGCGTTCCCTTCCGGAGCTGTGTGCCCTCCACTACCCCGCCGCCGTCCGCTGGGGGCTCTGGGCGCAGGCGGAGGTGGTCGCCATCGCCACCGACCTGGCCGAGTTCATCGGCGCATCGGTCGCGCTCAGCCTGCTCTTCTGCTGGCCGCCGCTGGTTGGCGGCCTGGTGACCGCGGTGCTGGCCATGGCGCTGCTCTCGCCGCAACGCCGCGGGTTTCGCTCGTTCGAGATCGCCATCGCGGCGTTCCTGCTCGTGATCGCGGGAGGGTTCGGGGTCAGCCTGGCGCTGGTCCGGATCGTGCCCGCGGATGTCCTGGGGGGCCTGGTGCCGCGCTTCGATGGGACGGATTCGGTCCTGGTGGCGGTGGCCATCCTGGGCGCGACGGTGATGCCGCACGTGGTCTACCTGCACTCCGCGCTGACGAGCCAGCGCATCCAGGCAACGACGCCCGATGACGCCCGGCACCTGATTCGACTCACGCGCCTGGACGTGGCGCTGGCGATGTTGATCGCGGGGGCCGTCAACCTCTCGATGCTGGTCAGCGCCGCGGCCGCGCCCCACGGGGCGGCGTCGGAGCCGGTGGAGACGCTGGTTGGGGCGCACGCGGCAATCGGGCTGGAGATCGGGCCGGTGGCGGCGTTCGCGTTCGCGATCGCGCTGCTGGCGTCGGGGCTGTCCAGCTCGTCGGTGGGGACGATGGCCGGCCAGGTCGTGATGGCCGGCTTCATCCGCCGGTCCGTCCCGCTGACGGCGCGGCGCCTCGTCACGCTCACGCCCGCGCTGGTGGTGCTGGCGGTGGGCGTGGAGCCCACGTTCGTGCTGATCCTGTCGCAGGTGGTGCTCTCCTTCGGGATCCCGTTCGCGCTCCTCCCGCTGGTTCACATGACGGCGTCGCGGCGGGTCATGGGCGAGTCCGTCAACGGGCGCGGGCTCACGGCAATCGCGCTGGCGGTGGCCGGGGTGGTCATCGCGATGAACTCGTTCCTGATCTGGGGCACGCTGACGGGGGCCTGACCGGCCGAACCGGGAGGCGCGCGGCAGGCGGACGACGGGCGGGCGCGGCGCCGGGCGGCGGGCGGGC
>CAIJPD010000026.1 GCA_903822495.1 uncultured Chloroflexota bacterium
CTCCCGCAGCACGGAAGGGTTCGTACGATGACCACCAGTATCCGGTCGGAGTACATCGTCGTCGCCGACGGGCATGCCCGGGTGGACGGCGTCCTGCGAACCGGGAGGCGGCCCTCGTCGGTGGTCGTGATCCAGACCCATCCGCGCCTGCCGAGCGACGAGAACCTCGTGGTCTGGCCGATGCTGGACCTGCCGACTCGGGGCATCGACACCTTCGCCTACAACAACCGCTATGCGAACAGCACCGCGGGGACCGAGATCGTCACGGTCTGGGAGGACATCGCCCTCGACGAGGCCGCCGTCGTCGCCGAGATGCGTCGGCGGGGCTACCGGTCGGTCGTGCTCTACGGCTACAGCGCGGGTGGCCCCACCGTCGCCTACTACCAGGCGGTGGCGGAGCGGGGGAACGCGGCATTCAACGGCGGGGCGGCCCTGTCCGGGTTTGAGGGCTTCTTCGACGGTGCCGGGGCCGCGCGGCGTGAGCGGCGCCTCCCGCCAGCCGACGGGCTCATCTTCCAGAACTCGACCACGGGAACGGGCTGGTCATTCCTGGCCCGCCTGGACCCTTCGGTCGTGGACGAGGCCAGCGCACGACGCGATCCCGCTCTGGACATGTTCGAGCCGGCCAATGGCTACGACCCCGCCACCGGCGCCGGCTCGTACGGCCGCGCCTTCCTCGAGCGCTACTACCGGGCCCAGGGGGAGCGGATGCAGCGGCTCATCGACAGCGCCCAGGGGCGGCTCGAGGAGACCCGGGCCCGCCGTGGACGCTTCCGGGACGACGACCTCCTCGTCATCGCCGGCATCCGCGCGGAGCCGGCCAGCATCGATCTGGCGCTGGCCTCGGCGACTCGGGGCCCCGGGCGCAGCCACCCGGGTGGTGGGGAGACGATCGTCCGGAGCGATCGTGCCGTGGTGCCCAACTACGAGCGCCGCAACCACTCGTTCCGGGACGGCGGCACCGTTCATACGCTGCGATCCTTCCTGAGCTACCGCGCGGTCCGGGTGCTCCCGGGCGGCTACGACCCGGACGCCGTGGCGCCCGAGCGGGCCGGGATCGACCTCGTGTCGTCCAACTCCAATACGGCGGCCCTGCTGGCGAGCGTGACCGTCCCGGTCCTGGTCTGTGCGGGGACGGCCGACACGCAGGTCCACCTCCCGCATGCCGAGCTGCTCTACAACGCTGCCGTGGCGACCGGCGACCGCTCGAAGGCGTTCATCGCGGGCGCCGAGCATGACCTCACGCCGGCCGCGCCCGGCGCTCCCGACACCCGCAACGCCCACCTGGACGTCGTGGTCGACTGGCTCAGCACTCGATACCTCGGAGGCCCCGGCGCATGACAGAACCCAGCGCACGGGCCGTCGCGCCCGCCGGCCGGGCAACGACGACGTTCCACCGGGTCGTCAATCGTTTCGGTGCCATCGACGCCGTCCTGCACTCGGCCGGCCCACGGCGGTCGGCCACGGTCGTCGTCTACACGCACCCACGTGAGCAGAGCAGCCTGACCGAGTATCCCTGTCCCGACCTTGCCGCCCGGGGCATCGATGTCTTCGCCTTCAACAACCGCTTCACCAACTCGCCGGCGGGCACGGACATGGCCACGATCTTCGAGGCCTTCGCCCTCGATGTCGGCGCGGCGGTCCAGCATGTTCGAGCGCTGGGCTATCGCCATGTGCTGCTGCTTGGCTGGAGCGCCGGGGGCCCGGTGATGGCGTTCTACCAGCATGTTGCCGAGCGTGGCGACGCGGCACTCAGCCCGCACGCCCTGGACCGCTTCCCCGGGTTCCGCGACCCGCACGGCCGCGAACTCCGCCTCCCGCCTGCCGACGGCCTGGTGTTGCGGTCCGTCACGATCGGCACGGCGGCGTCATTCCTGATCCGGCTGGACGGCGCCGTCATCGACGAGGTGACGGGTGCGACCGACCCCGGCCTCGACATCTACCGGGCCGAGAACGGCTGGAATCCATTGACCGGTGCGGCAACCTACGCGCCGGACTTCCTTCGCCGCGTCTATCGCGCGCAGGCGTTGCGCATGAATCGACTGGTGGACGAGACGCTGACCCGGCTGGAGGACATTGGGCGCGGCCGGGGCCGCTTCGCGGACGACGACTTCCTGGTGATCCAGCGCACGCGCGCGAACCCCACCACCGTGGACCTCGCGCTTGCCGCACGGGGATCGCGGGAGGCCCCGGTCTACCCGGACGGCGCGCTGGACATCCCGGTGAGCACGCGGCCGGTCAACCACGAGTACCGGCAGAACGGCGACGCGGCGGGTGCGGCCGTCCACAAGCTCCGATCCCTCCTCAGCTACCGCCTGGTCCGCGTGGACCCGGACCGGTTCGACCCCCTGGCGACCAGCCCCGAGGCGTCCGGGATCGATTCGAGGACGACGAACACCAGCACCACGGCCGCCCTCGCCCGGGTCGCCGTGCCGGTGCTGGTCATCCAGGGGACCGGCGACGAATCCAACTCCGTGAAGATCCCGACGGCCGAGCAGAACGCGGCATCGTGCGGTGGGCCAGACACGACCCTCGCCTTTGTTCAGGGCGGCATGCACAACATGACGCCCGTGGACGCGCGCTTCGGCGACACCCGCGCCATCGCGGCCGACGTCATGGCCGGCTGGATCCGGGCGCGCTACCCGGCCTGAGCCGAGACATCCAGCCGCGCTGCGTGGCGCCGGCTACCTCGTGGGCGTCCCGGGCCCGTCGGCCAGCAGGGCAAGCGCCAGATGGCGGCCCAGCCCGCGCCGGATGGCCAGCGTGCCCCACAGCCGGGTGAGGCCGTCGATGAGCGCTGCCTGATCGGCCTCGCCGACCCAGACGGGGTCGAATCCCACGTCGGCGATGAGCCCGTCCATCGTGCCCCGGGCGGTCTCGGGCCCGCAGTGGAACAGGCTGGCCCGCCTCGTGCCGAAGGTGGGGTCGGCCATCACCTCCCAGCCCACCGTCGAGAACGCCCGGCAGGCGCGGGAGCCCGGGGCGACGGCGGCGATGAGGGCCAGGTTGTTCATCTCACCCGCACCGGTCCGGTTCGTGGCATCCACGACGATCTTCCCGTCCAGGGTGGATCCCAGCCCCGTGAGCACCTCGGGCGCGGCCAGCCCGGGGACCGTCAGCACGACCACATCCGCCCAGGCTGCCGCGGCCGACGGGAGGTCGGCGGTGCCGGGGACGTCGACCTCCTCCGGCGTCCGGCTCCCGAACCTGACCTCATGGCCGCTCCGCAGCCACGCGGCGCCCAGGGTGCGCCCAACCTTCCCCCCCACCGATGACGGCGATCTTCGTCACAGCGCTCCTCCGGACCCTGATACTATCTCCACGTAAAGAGTCTTTAGGTAGAGTATCAGGTCGCCGCGGACCACCGCCGGACTGGATGTCCGGCACCGGGGCGAACCTCGACGCAGCCAGGAGCCCTCGTGAGCGCAGCCATCGACATCCTCCATCCCGGGCGCCCAAAGCGAGTCCTGCTCGTCGCCTCCAACCCGGCCGTCTCGCCCGTCACCGGCTGGCCGGTGGGCTTCTGGTGGGCCGAGCTGACCCATCCATGGTGGGAGTTCACCGAGCGGGGCTACCGGGTGGACATCGCCAGCCCGGATGGCGGCGCGCTGGTCGGGGATTCGTGGAGCGACCCGCGCGACCCCAGCGGCTACTCCGCGCACGATCTGATCAGCCTGGGCTTCATCACCTCACCGTCCCACGCGGCGCTCGTGGAGCGGTCCGCCGCCCTCGTGGACGTCGTCCCGGCCGACTACGACGCGATCTTCCTGGTGGGCGGCCAGGGACCCATGGTCACGTTCATGGAGGACCCGCGGCTGCACCGCCTGGTGGCGGACTTCCACGCGACAGGGAAGCCCACCGCCGTGGTCTGCCATGCCACGGCCGTGCTGCTTAGGGCGCGCGATGCCGCGGGCGAGCTGATCGTGAGTGGCCGGACCTGGACCGGCTTCGCGGATTCCGAGGAGGACTACGCCGATGCCTTCGTGGGCCGGCCACTCCAGCCCTTCCGGATCGAGCAGGAAGCCCGCCAGTTGTCGGGCACCAACTTCATCGTCCAGGGTCGGTTCCGCGCGCACGCGGTCCGCGACGGGAACCTGATCACCGGCCAGCAGCAGTATTCGGGCGCGGCCGCCGCCCGGCTGGTCGTGGAGGCGCTCGGTGTCTGAGCAGGTGTCATTCCCCGAGCCCGGTTCGGGCGGTTCCGCCGCCCCCGCCCCGACCCTCGAGGCAACCCGCTCGGCGTCGGATGCCGCAGCCAGGGTCCAGCCGGTCACCTTCGTCATGTCGCGGCGCGTCAGGCCCGGGAAGCAGGCCGAGTTCGAGGACTGGCTGACCGGCGTCAGCACGGCCGCCGACGCGTTTGCTGGCGCGGACGGCGTGACGATCATCCGCCCGCGCATCCCCGGCGGCGAGTACGTCCTGATCGGCCGTTGGAAGACCTACGAGGACATGGCCCGCTGGACCGCCTCCGACGTCCGTGCCGAGTGGTTGATGAGGGCCGAGCCGCTCAGCGAGGGCCCCGCCACCACGGTGGCGCAGACGGGCCTGGAGGCGTGGTTCAGCCTGCCGGGCGAGACCCTGATGAAGCCGCCGCGGCGCTGGAAGCAGGTGCTGGTGACCTGGCTGGTCCTGTGCCCGGAGCTGATCATCCTGTCCGGCGCGCTGCGGCCGCTGATGGTGGATGTCCACCCCTGGCTGGCTACCTACGTCTCGTCGGGCATCTCGGCCGTGGTCATGGCCTACGTCCTGATGCCCCAGATCCTGAGGGTCCTGCGGCCGTGGCTCATGCGCTGAGTGAGGGCCGGATGATGCGCGACGCCGTCGACGACATCCTGGACCAGTGGCGTCGCCACCGGCCGGACCTGGACTACGCGCCCGTGGAGGCCGTCCTCCGGATCCAGCGAGCCGCCCGCCACCTCGACCGGGCGATCGAGTCCGGCCTCCATGACCTGGGGCTGACGCCGGGTGGCTTCGCCGTCCTTTCGGCGCTGCGTCGAGCCGGTCCGCCGCACGAGCTCCGGCCCGCGGATCTCCTGTCGGACACGCTCAGCACGTCGGGCGCGATGACGAACCGGCTGGACCGGCTGGAGGATGCCGGGCTGGTCCGGCGGGTGTCCGACCCGTCGGACCGCCGCGGGGTCCTGGTCCGGCTGACAACCGAGGGCCGGGCGTTGACCGATCAGGCCGTGGCGGCACATGTCGCCAACGAGGCGCGCCTGTTGGCCGGCCTCGCCCCGGGGGAGAGGGATGAGCTGGCGCGGCTGCTCCGACGGCTGCTGACCGCCTTCGAGCCATCGCCCGGACCGGACGCCTCGGCGGATCGCTGATGGCCGTGATCGACGTGTCGGTTGCTGCCGCAACTTCACCGCCCTCCGGTATCCTCCCCGCGTGATCATCGTCCAGGTCATCGCCTTCGCCCTTGGGGCCGCGCTCGCCGGCCGCGCGCTCCTGAGCGCCGTTCGCACCTTCGTCCTGCCCCGGGCATCGGGCGACGGCGTGGCCAGGCGTGTCTTCAAGTCCACCCGCTGGGTCTTCCTCCGCTTCGCCGGCCCGGGCAAGCCGTACGCGACGCGCGACCGGCTAATGGCGTACTTCGGTCCCATCTCGCTGATCGTCCTGCCGACCGTCTGGCTGGTCATGGTCTTCCTGGGCTACGCGCTCATGTTCTGGGCGGTCGGCGTGCCGACGATCGAGGAGGCGCTGCTGACCAGCGGGTCCTCCTTGCTGACCCTGGGGTTCCATCGGGCCGTGCTGCCGGGTGCGGACTTCCTGATGTTCACGGAGGCGGCCATCGGCCTGGGCCTGGTGGCGCTCCTGATCTCGTACCTGCCGGCGATCTACGGGGGGTTCTCCCGCCGGGAGCTGCTGGTCAGCCTGCTGGAGGTCCGGGCGGATTCGCCGCCCTCGCCGCTCATCCTGATCACGCGCTTCGACCGCCTGCGCGGCCTGGAGCATCTCCACGAGACCTGGGAGCGCTGGGAGCAGTGGTTCGCCGAGCTCGAGGAGTCGCACACCTCCCTCACGGTCCTGGTCGACTACCGCTCGCAGCAGCCCGATCTCTCGTGGGTCAACGCGGCGGGCGCCATGATGGACGCGGCGGCGATCGTCCGGTCCTCGGTGGCCATCCCGATGGACGCACAGGCGGACCTCATGATTCGCGCCGGCTACCTCGCCCTGCGCCGGATCGCCCGCGTCTTCGGCATCACGTACGACCCCAGCCCGCGGGCGGACTCGCCCACCAGCATCAGCCGGGCGATGTACGACGAGGCGATCGACGTCCTGGCCGCCGCCGGGGTCCCGATCGTGGCGGATCGCGATCAGGCCTGGCAGGACTTCAATGGCTGGCGGGTCAACTACGATGAGGTTCTGCGCGGCATGGAGCGGCTGACCGTCGCTCCCACCGGATGGTGGGAGCTGCCAATGCGGAGCGCCTGGGCCACGGACGAACCCTCCAGCGAGGTGGCGGCCCGGCACGGCGCGGTTGCCGCGCATCCAGTGGGATCCACCGTCACCGCAGGCCGCGCCCCTGCGGCTTCCACCCCGCCCGCGTCTTCCCCGGAGTCCGCCCCATGATCATCACCCCGCTTCGGATCATCGATGCCACCGAGGCCTGCAACATCGGCCCCGCCGAGCTCCGCACGCGTCGCGTCGCGTTCGGCGCGGCACTCGTGCTGCTGATTGTTGCCCTGCTCGCCATCGTGAGCGGCGTCCTCCCCGTCGGCGTCCTCCCGTTCCTGGCACCGATCGTCGGGGGTGCGGTGGTCAGCGGGCTGCAGGTCCGCAACCGCTTCTGCGTCAACTACGGGCTGCGCGGCGTCGTGGGGATGGGGGAGAAGGCGGGCGCGGCGGTGGGGGCGGACCAGGCGCTGCGCACCGCCCATCTCCGCCGTGCGCGGGGCATGCTGGGTTGGGGGGTGCTGGCGACCGTGGCCTGGTTCCTTGTCGCCGCGCTCCTGGTCAGCCGCTGAGGTCCGCGCTCGGAGCCTCGCGTCGGCAGGTGGGTCGGCCCCACCCGGGGTCTGCGTACAAGGTCTTGCCGAGGGCGCCGCAGCGAAGGCGCCTCAGCGGAGGCGCCCCAGTGGAGGCGCCACAGCGGAGGCGCCTCAGCAGGTGACCGGGTGGGGGACCGGGTGAGCCGAGGCGTAGTCAGAGGCCGCTTTGGAGACCGGTGTTGCCACCACCTGGAGCTTGGGGGTCGCCGCGCCGCGACCCTCGGAGGTCTGGAGCCAGGCGCTCTCGCCCGGCCAGGCGTAGACCCCGGCAAGATCCGTCACGTGACGCCGGACCTCGGTGATGCGGTACGTGAACAGGAGGTTGTCGCCCGTCCAGATCTGGACCGTCAACCCGATCATCGCGGCGCCGTCGTTGACCAGTGACCCGTTGAGGAGCGGCAGGAAGCTTCCAGCCTGCGCGTGGCCGTACAGGTAGGTGGCGCCGCCCTGCCCCGGCTGCCGCAGGGCCTCGAGATACATCGCCACCTTGCACGGCGGGTAGGCGGTGGGCTGCACCATGACCGGGAGGTCGATCGACAGGCCAGGCACGGCCACCCGCGTGGCGACGCGCGTGGTGGGCAGTTTGGCCGAGGCCGCCGGGGCCGTGAGTGCCGTGCTGGGCGCCGGCGTCGTGAGCGGGAAGGAGCCGATGAGGCCGGGCTCGTCGCTCGGCTGGATCCAGGCGACCGCTGGGAGGGTAGGCCGGGCCACCGTGGCCTCGCTCGACGGGGAGTCAGCAGGGTTCGGCGTCAGCCCCGCCGGGAGCGCCGTGTCGTCGATGGTCGACGCGACGCCGGCGACCAGTGCCACGGTGACGCTCACGACGAGCGCCAGCGCGAGCACGCGCGGCGGCGGACTGAACACGAGACGGCGCTGCATCGGCAGATGCTATCGCGCACCGGCGCACTCGGGATTGCCTTCGGCGGGATGGCCCCTTGGCGCCGGTGGCAACCGCGAGGTTGACGGCTGGCGTTCCGGCGGCCAGCATCGGCCCATGCAGACGATTGACCTCCGGGTGACGGCCGACGACCTGGAGGTCGTCCGAAGCCTCCTCCTGCGCTCGGTCGCCGCCGACCGGGAGGAGCTCCGGAGGTTGAACATGCTGTCGACCGCCTATGCGGACCATGTCCGCGGCGATGTCGCCTCGCGTGAGCTGGACCAGGTCCGCCGGCGGATGGCCGCGGCCCAGGCGTTGCTGGAGCAGCTGGCCAAGGTGTGACAGGGCGCCGGCACGGGCATCGGGCACGGACCGGCACCTCACCGCGCCGCTGCCCCGAGGCGGGGCCAGAGCCGGTCTTGATGTCGTCCCGCGGTCCCGATCGCCGTTGCCTCCCGGCGCGCGCGGCCGGCCGGCTCAGCGGACCCTCGGCTGATCGGACCCTCGGCTCAGCGGACCCTCGGCTGATCGGACCCTCGGCTGATCGGACCCCCCACCCGGACCCCTCGCTCGGACCCCCCGTGCGGGGGAGTCCCTTTCTGGCGCAGATGCCAAGAATCAGATCGGGACCTCCGGTCGCCTGAGCGCCCGGACCGATCGGGATGGATGCCCCGGAGTCTGGACACTCGCTCGCTCCGTCGAGTCACGCGGCGCAACCATAGACAGGGGACACCCATGGCAGCCACGCTCGTCTACGACCACAAGACGATGTCCACCGGCGTCAAGGCGCTCGACGACGAGCACAAGACGCTGATCGCCAACCTCAACATCCTCGTCACCGCCATGGAGCAGGGCCAGGGCGCGGAGGTCTGCCGACAGGCCCTGGCGAAGGTCAAGACGTACACCGTCAACCACTTTGCGCACGAAGAGAAGTGCATGGTGCAGTTCCAGTGCCCGGTCGGGCAACTGAACGTGGATGCCCACAAACTCTTCGTCAAGTCCGTCCTCGACTTCGAGGCGGTGCTGAACAGCAAGGGCCCCAGCCAGCTCCTGGCGGCCCAACTCTCCGGCCAGATCATGGGGTGGCTGCGGACGCACATCCTCACCACCGACACCAAGCTTCGCGCCTGCGTTCCGGTGGGCACCATCGGCTGACAAGGTTCGTCGTCAGCCTGGATGGCGCCGGCCAACCTGGCGGCGTCCAGGTGGTGCCCCGCACGTCCGCGACACCCAACCCGACCGCAGAGGTGGGTCGACCGTGGGCGAACGCGAGCCCTGGTCGTGCTGGCGGCGCTCAGGGGACTGAGCATGCTGTCGACTGCCAACGCGGACTGGTTCTCCCGCGACATCGCCTCGCGAGGCCCGCGCCAGGTGTTGCTGCGGCGGTCGGGCCAGGTGTGACGGGACCTCGGTCCTGGCCCTCGGGCGACGATGCCGCACCATCTCCGGCCACGTCGTGCTGACCCCCGCGGGGGCGCGGCGCTCACCTTCCGGGCCCGCCGGATAACAGGCCGTCGGCGGCGCCGGGGCTCGGCGGCGCCGGACAGCAGCCACTAGGCTTCCGAACATGGTCCCTGTTGCTGCGTCGCCACGTTTCGCCGCCGATGGTGCCCCGATGTGCCTGGGACAGTGGGGCACGCCGCCGTCAGCCGAGATCAGGCGCTCCGGATCTCAGACACCGCCGTCAAACGGAGTTGCCACGATGCACAGGTTTGTTGGCACGCGGAGGGGCTGCCCATGGCAGAGCGCCGCGTGGACACGTAACGCGTGAACATCGACCCCTTCGCCATCGGCCCCAAGCCCGACGACCCCTTCGCCATCGGCCCCAAGCCCGACGACCCCTTCGCCATCGGCCCCAAGCCCGACGACCCCTTCGCCATCGGCCCCACGCCCGACGACCCCTTCGCCATCGGCCCCAAGCCCGACGAC